>NZ_NCSQ01000072.1 GCF_002105465.1 Aquidulcibacter paucihalophilus | reverse complement strand
CATACCTCACCGGTATGTGGCCCTCGGCGAATGGGTACGATAGTGCTAGACCGCACGAAGAAGGAAGTCCGGCCAAGCGCCGTCGAGATCACAGCGTTTTTGGTGGGCGCTGTGGCAGGAATTGCTTGCGTGGTCTTGATCGTTCGTTGAACCTTGGTGCCTTAAGGCGCATGCCAACCGTGTAGTGCACCATGGTCGGGACAGTTGCTGCGGTACAGGTACCCCACCTATTCCCGCTTCAAAATATTGTCGACAATCCAGCTCCAAGCTGCTTGGGGCTTATAGCGGGCTTTGAGATCGTCGCGGTCATATTCGGTGGTAAGCCAGGTCCAGAAGTCGATGCGGCCGGTGGCCTCGATCTTGGCCCATTCGGCCCAGAAGAAGTCGAGGATGCCGGTTTTGGCCGCACTGATGTGGAGATATTTGAAGCTCAATTGCTTGCGCGCTTCTTCCAAAGGCACGCCTTCGATCTGATAGAGATAAAAGACGCTCATGGTCCCCGCGCGATCTGCGCCCGATTTACAATGCATCAGGGCAGGATATTCCATGGTTTCAAAAGCTTTTTTGGCTTCGATTAAGCGCTCGGCATAGGGCGCGCCACGGCTCTCGCTGTGCAGAAATACAAGGTTAAGGCCCAACTTCTCGCAGGCCTCTTTTTCCAAGACGGTGAAGCTTGCGTCCGTATCACCACGCAGGTTGACGATGGTCTTGATGCCAAAGTCTTTCCATTCCGCCAATTGTTTGGGGCTGGGTTGATTGGTTCGCCACATGCGGGGGCTAATTTGGTATTTATTCTGAAAGCGCGCGCGCAAGAAGGCATGGTCATTCCACCAATAGTCGCGTTCAGCGGCTTTGCGGCGTTCAGGCGTGGAGAGGTCAAATTTGGGCACGGGCGCGTCTTTTCGGCTATTGGGATCGCATCTAGGCAGCCCCGCGTTGCCATGCAAGCCTTAGCTGTGGCACCCGCGCACTCGCCTTTGACCGCAACGCTCGTTATGGAGCGGGACTATGAGCAAAAAACTCTCGCGCGCCTTCTTTCGATCCTCACCCATTCAGTGGTTTTTTGCGGGCTTCTTGGCCGCTTGGATGGCTTTGGTGCGGGTTACAACACGGTGGACTTATGTAGGCCTTGAACATGCAGAGCCTGTGTGGAAGTCCGGTAAAGGGGTGGTGTGGTGCTATTGGCATTCTCGTATCATGGGCGCGCATTCGATCTGGCCGACCCATGTGCAAAAGATGTTGATGCTGATTTCGTTGTCCCCCGATGGCCAGTTTGTGGCGCGCGCCGCAGAGCTAGTCGGCCGTACGGTGGTGCGGGGTTCTTCCTCAAAGAAGAAAGCCGATGGCGAGACCGAAGATAAGGGGGCACTGCAAGCCTTTCGCCACATGTTGAGCCATGCCTCTAAAGGCGGGTGTGTGGGCATTACGCCCGATGGGCCACGTGGACCCCGCATGCGGGCCCAACTTGGCGCGGTTCGGGTGGCAAAAATGGCCAAAGTACCGCTGTTGCCCTCGGCCTTTGCGGTCAAGGGTGGGGGGTATGCCAAGAGTTGGGACCGCTTTCATTTGCCGCCCTTATTCTCGCGCGGCGTTATCGTCTATCGCCCCGCCATCGAAATCCCGACCAAAGCGACCGAGGCCGATATGGAAGCTGCCCGTTTGGCCCTGGAGGTTGCCTTGACCGAGGCCATGCAAGAGGCTGATCGCTTGGTTGGTGGCCCGCTGATCGAGCCTGCGCCGCCCGAACCACCCGTCGACGAGGTTGAGGCGTGACCGAGACGTTACCCTTTTCCTTGACCCTCTATAAGGTCGCGACCCAGCTTCTGGCGCGTTTCATGCCGGGTGTTTTGGCAAGGCGGGCCGCAAGGGGGCGCGAAGACCCAGCCCGGATTGCAGAGCGCTTAGGCACAGCCCCAGTTGCGCGACCTAAGGGCACATTGGTTTGGATTCATGGGGCCAGTGTCGGGGAGTCCCTAGTTGGCCATGCCTTGGCGCAAGCGTTGCGCAAAGCCCATCCGGGCCTGACTTTCCTGTTTACCAGCGGCACCAAGACTTCCGCGGATCTGATGGCGCGCAAGCTTTCGCCGCCAGATTTGCACCGCTATGTGCCCGTCGATACGCCCATGGCGACCAAGACCTTTATCGCGGCGTGGCAGCCAGACCTTGCGGTTTTTGTTGAGGGTGAGATTTGGCCCAACTTGTTGCTCGCAACCAAAGAGGCAGGGGTGCCTTTGGCCCTGGTTAATGCGCGTATGACGGCACGCTCGGTCAAGGGGTGGCGGGGCAGGGCCAAGACGGCAGAGCTCTTATTCTCCCTGTTTGACGTGGCTATGCCCGCCGACACCCGCACATCTGAAGCCCTTAGCCTGTTTCGCACCGGCCCGATTGGCACGGTGGGTAATCTCAAGTTGGCAGCACCCGCACCGCTGGTGAATGCGAAGGAAGCCAAGCTTTTGGCGGGCAAGCTGGGCGATCGGCCGGTTTGGCTGGCAGCCTCCACCCATGAGGGGGAAGAGACTGTCCTCCTAGCCGCTCATGCGGCTTTGCTGCTGGGTGCACCAGATGCCCTGTTGATCTTGGCTCCGCGCCATCCAGAACGCGCGCAAGATGTGGAGATTGAATGCCGCAAACAGGGTCTCGTGCCGGTCCGCCGCTCTCTTGGTCATGTGCCTGGGTCGAAGACCTCCGTTTGGCTGTGGGATACATTGGGTGAGCTTGGTCTTGCCATGCGTTTAGCCCCGGTCACCTTTGTTGCGGGCAGCTTAAAGCCCGGCATTGGTGGTCATAATCCGGTTGAGCCGGTCCAACTTGGCTCAACGGTGATGAGCGCAAGTTTTGTTGGAAATTTTCTTGATCTCTATCAGGCCTTGGAAGACCAAGATGGGGCGGTGATTCTGGATGATCATGCGTCCGACCGGATCGCATTGACTTTGGCTGGGCTCTTGGGTGACCCAGAGCGGCGCGCGCACTTGAATGCGGCGGCGCGCGACGTGATTGCCCAAGGCACCCACGCTATGGCCGATACGGTTGCAGCCCTTCTAGGCCTGTTGGGGCGGGCCAAGGTATGAGAGCGCCAGCTTTCTGGACTATGCGTCATGGCCGCGATGCCGCCCCGGTCTTGCGCTTGCTGCTATCGCCCCTCGGCGCGCTTTACGGGGCAAGTGTGGCCCGCCGGATCGCACAGGCAAGCCCCGTTGCTTTGCCCATCCCTGTTATCTCCATCGGCAATTTGACGGCTGGCGGTACAGGCAAGACGCCGTTTTCTGAGAATTTGCGGACTTTGTTGGCAGAGGTTTTAGGTGGCCCGGTTGGCATTGTCTCGCGCGGCTATGGCGGCAGGCTGGAAGGCCCCGTGGTGGTGGATAAGTCCCTGCACCGGGCAGAAGATGTTGGCGATGAGCCTTTGATGTTGGCCCAGGGCGGGCCCGTCTTTGTGGGGCGTGATCGGGCGGCAGCGGGCAGGCTTGCCGTAGAAGCGGGTATGCAGGCGCTAATTCTCGATGATGGGCATCAGAACCCGGCCTTGGCGAAAGCCATCTCGCTTGTGGTGGTCGATGGACAAACGGGCTTTGGCAATGGCCACCTCATTCCGGCGGGGCCGTTACGCGAAAAGCCCACAATTGGACTGGCCCGTGCGGATGCGATCGTGGTGATGGGGCCAGCCAGTGAGGAGACGCTCGAAGATATTGCAGGCTTTCAGGGCCCGATCTTTCACGCAAGCCTGAAAGCCAAGCCAGTCGCGATTGAAGGCCCAGTTTTGGGTTTCTGCGGCATAGGCCGGCCTGAGAAGTTTGATGCGACCCTGCGGGACTTGGGCTTGAATGTCGTCGATCTATACCCATTTGCCGACCACCACCTCTATCGCGCCCATGAACTGCGCCGACTGGAGGCAGATGCGCGCGCGGCAGGGGCAAGTTTGGTGACGACAGAAAAAGACCATGTCCGTCTGCCCCCTGATTTCGCAGCCAAAGTACGGGTTGTGCCCATTGAAGCGGTTTTGGCCGATGCAGCAGGCTTTTCGGCCTTTCTGCGCGGCAAACTCGACAGCTATCTCGGGCAGGATTAGGATTTTTCCATGACAGCAGGCCGTCGCGAGTCCTTCTTCAAGCGCATCGAATCTTGGGCGTTTCACACCTATTGGAACCGGATCAGCCGGATGTCTTTGGATGAGGCTTCCAATGCTGGCGCGGGCTTTGCCCGTACCCTTGGCCCGATCACCAGCGCGCATAAGACAGCCAAATATAATATGCGTTTGGCCTTTCCCCGCATCACACCGGCTGAAGAGCGCGAGATGCTGGACGCGATGTGGGACAATTTAGGCCGTGTGGTGGGGGAGTTTCCGCATCTGTCGGCCATGGGCCTTTTCACCCCGGAAAGCCGGGCAGAGTTTCACGGCCTGGAAATCCTCGACCGCTATGTCGGCACGGGTTTGCCCGGGGTGTTTGTCTCAGGCCATTTTGCCAATTGGGAAGTCATGCCCGCAGCCATTGTGCGCCGCGGGGTGGATTGCCGCGTGACCTACCGGCCTGCCAATAACATCTGGGTCGATGATACTATTGTGAAGGCGCGGGCCGATTATGGGGTGCGCTTGTTTGCCCCTAAGGGCCCGTCCGGCGGGGTCAGCTTGATGCGAATTCTGGCCAAGGGCGGCTCAGTCGCGATGATGAATGATCAGAAATATGAGACAGGCGTAGAAGCCCCATTCTTTGGTCATCTCTGCAAGACAGCCGATGGGCCTTCGCGCCTGGCTTATCGCTTTAAGGCGCCCTTGCAGACCATGACGGTCAAACGCTTGTCGGGCGCGAACTTCACGGTTGATATCCAAGAACCCATGATGATGGACTTTGACTTGCCGGTGGATGAGGCCGTCCATGCCTCTGTCTTGCGGATCAATCAATTCATGGAAGAAAACATCCTGAAAGCGCCTGAACAATGGTTTTGGGTGCATGCGCGCTGGCCGAAAAAGGCTTGGATCGATGCGGGCGTGATGGATTGATCACATTTTGATTGGCCAATCGGACAGACAGGTCTAACTTAAGGCCATGGACCGCATTGAAGCTTTGAAATATCGCGCGGGGGCTACGGCCAAGCTGGCCTTTTATGCCGCCCATTACGGCCTGTCGCGGGCAACATCGGCCCCATTTGATCGGCCGGGGGAAGCTCCCTTTAGCTCGGATAAGCCCAAGCCTGATCTAGCCCGGATGCGGCAAGCCTATCTGGCAGCCTTTAGCCAAGATATGGCCCATATTGATGCGGGGCTTTACCTTGCCCCACTGGCCAAAACCGAACTGGCCCAGACGCGCAAGAGCCTCGCCTATTTGCGCGATGTGAAGGCCATTGATCAGCGTCGCTTGGCCAAAAATGGGGTTGAAGTGCGCGAAGAAGGCTTGGGGGAGGGGTTTCCCGCCTATTTCCGACAGAATTTCCACTGGCAGAGCGGCGGCTGGCTGACGCCTGAAAGTGCAGATTTGTACGATTTTCAAGTCGAGACGATTTTTACGGGTTCTGCCGGGGCAATGCGGCGGGCAACCGCTTTAGCCCTGTTGGCTAAAAGCCTGAAGGGCGTCGATCAACGCACCATTACGTGTGTCGAGCTTGCGTGTGGTACAGGCCAATTGGCCCGCGAAGTCATGCGCAATTTCCCGCGCCTGCGCTTAACTGCCCTTGATATGAGCCCGCCCTATGCCGCCGCAGCCGCCAAAGCGCTGACCCCCTATCGCCGTGCGACCGCCATCAGTGGCGCAGCAGAGGCAACACCATTTGAGAACGAAACCGTGGACCGGGTCGTATGCGTCTACCTCTTCCACGAATTGCCACCCAAAGTCCGCAAAGCCGTGGTGGCGGAGGCGGCCCGCATTTTGAAGCCCGGCGGGATTTGTGTGCTGGCCGATGCGATTCAGACCGGGGATGATCCTAATCTCGACCGCCTGTTGGACGCTTTTCCCGTGGGTTTCCACGAGCCCTATTTCACCTCATATCTGACAACCGATATGAAAGCCCTATTTGCGGCCGCAGGCTTGGACTTTGTCGAAGGTGCACAAGCCTTTTTGACCAAGGGGTGGATGTTTCAAAAGCGCGGCAGGTAAGGCTGTTGCCTCGCGCCCTTCGATCTCCCTCAGCCCCGCTCCCAAGGGGATAGAGGTGCTTTTCTCCAACACCCTTCACAACCACCCCCACGTGTGACCGAACGTCGCGCGACCATTTGGGTGACGGGCCAAGCGCATGCCCCTATAGTGGCCCTTAACTTGGCAGCCGGCCAAGCGGAGAGCCGATCTTGGGCGTTGTGAACTTTCTCACCGATATATGGGACACTTTGGCGATTTCGTCCGTAATGGTGGCCGCTACCGTGACCATTCACTTCGTCGGTCTGGCGACCTTGATGCTGATGATCCGGCAAAGACAACCCCTGGCAGATCCAGACACACGACACATTTCGCTGCGGGTTTTGGCCATTTTATTTGTGGTTTTCGGCCTGTTTGCGGTGCATACAGTTGAAATTTGGCTTTATGCGATGGTCTATTATTTTGGCCTGCATGCGTTTCATGACTTTGAAACTGCGCTTTATTTTTCAACCGTCACCTTTGTGTCGCTCGGCTATGGCGATGTGATCTTGCCGCGTGATTGGCGCTTGGTGGGCGCGATTGAGGCGGCAAATGGCGTGATCTTGCTTGGCTGGTCGACGGCCTTTTTGATAACCGTAATCGGCCGTCTTCGCGCGCTTGAGCATGAATGGCTAGACCCACGTCAAGACAAGACAGGGGGCGTTTAGCCCTTTCGATGCGGGTTCACAAAGATCGCCTCGACCTCGGTTTCAAACAAAGCCGCCATTTTGAACGCAAGATCCAACGACGGGTCGTGCTGGTCAGCTTCAATCGCAATAATGGCCTGTCGCGAAACCCCTAAAGCCTGCCCAAGATCGGCTTGGGTCAGGCCTTTGGCGGCACGTAGGGCGCGCACATGGTTGATCATTTTGTCGCCCTACGAGCGAAGGGGGCCACTAGGGCAAAACAGGCCCAAAACAGCGGGTAAATCATCCAGCCTGGGACATGGGCGGCCCCCGCATAGCTTTCGGCAAAGCCCCAAGCCGAGAAAAGCGCCATCGCAATACCTGAGGCCAGAATGAATTGCCGCGCTAAAAAAGCCCCGATGAATTCGTCACTGTCGCGGATCATCACCAAAGTGGCCCAAATCTGTCCAGCAATCGGCAGACTGACCAATGCGGTCAAACCCCAGCGAGCAGGGGCGGGCAGGCCATCCATCAAGCCCGCAATCGCCCCAGCATTGATCAGGACATAGAGGCCCATGAACACCATGGTGCGGATGATATAGGTTTTGGCTTGGGGTGTTTGTTCCATGGCAATTGCCTCCCGAATGTCAGGTATACCTAACATTTTCGAAATGTCAGGTCAAGCTGACATTTGCGATTTCTTGCACCTTCCCAGACCCTGCAAAGTTGCATCGCGCGCGATTGCCCTCTAACCAGTTCCCGACATAATAAAGTCGGTAATACGGCTGACAGTTCTAGGGGCACACGGACCAAGATGTTTGATAAGATTCTGATTGCCAATCGCGGCGAAGTCGCAGTCCGCATCATCAAGACCTGTCGGCGTATGGGCGTGAAAACCGTTATCGTGTTTTCCGAGGCTGACCGCGATTCCATGGCCGTTGAGATGGCTGACGAAAAGGTCTTTATCGGCCCGGCTCCCGCCTCAGAATCCTATTTGGTAATCGATAAGATTATAGCCGCCGTCAAACAAACCGGGGCTCAAGCCGTCCATCCAGGTTTTGGCTTCTTGTCGGAAAAAGTGGAATTTGCCCAGCGTTGTGCCGATGAAGGCATCGTCTTCATTGGTCCTAATCCCCATGCCATCCATGCTATGGGCGACAAGATCGAAAGCAAGAAGACCGCGGCGGCCGCTGGCGTCTCCTGCGTGCCGGGCCATATTGGCGAAATTGCGGACACCGCCCATGCGGTCGCAATTTCTGAAGAGATTGGCTATCCGGTCATGATTAAGGCCTCGGCTGGCGGTGGCGGCAAGGGCATCCGCGTGGCCTATGACCGCAAGGACGTCGAAGAAGGCTTCCCGGCCGTGCGCGCAGAAGCCAAGAATGCCTTTGGCGATGACCGCATCTTTATCGAGAAATTCATTCTGGCCCCACGCCATATCGAAATTCAGGTCTTGGGCGACAAGCATGGCAATGTCGTCCATTTGTTCGAACGCGAGTGCTCGATCCAACGGCGCAACCAAAAAGTCATTGAAGAGGCCCCAAGCCCGCTTCTCGACGAGGCAACCCGTGCGGCCATGGGGGCCCAAGCCGTCGCACTTGCCAAGGCTGTCGGGTATGACAGCGCCGGGACGGTGGAATTTGTCGCCTCGGGCAAGGACAAGAGCTTCTATTTTCTGGAAATGAACACCCGCCTGCAGGTGGAACACCCGGTTTCTGAGGCCATCACGGGTCTTGATCTGGTTGAGCAAATGCTGCGGGTGGCCGCAGGTGAGGCTTTGTCTTTCCAGCAGCAAGACCTCAAAATCAATGGCTGGGCCATTGAAAGCCGCATCTATGCCGAAGATCCTTATCGTAACTTCTTGCCCTCCATTGGTCGCTTGAAGCGCTACTTGCCGCCCATTGAAGGCGATTTTGGCACCCATAAAGTGCGCAATGATGCCGGTGTGCGAGAGGGCGATGAGATCTCGATGTTCTATGATCCGATGATCTCCAAGCTTGTGACTTGGGCCCCAACCCGTTTGGCCGCGATTGACGCCCAAGCGGCAGCCCTTGATACTTTTGCCATCGAAGGCATTCAGGACAATATTCCTTTCCTCGCCGCTGTGATGGAAGAAGCCCGCTTCCGTTCGGGCGATATCACCACCGCCTATATCAAGGATGAGTTCCCAGACGGCTTTAAGGGTGCGCCCTTAACCGATAAGATTCTGCGCCTGATGGCGGGTGTTGGGGCCTTGGTGCATATGCGCAAGCTCGCCCGCGATGCCCAGATCAGCGGCCGCATGACCCCGCATAAGCCGATCCGGAGCGATTGGGTGGTGCGCATTGAGGGCACCTATCACCCCCTCCATGTGGAGATCACAGAGGGCGGTGCACATATCCGCTTTGAAAGTGGTGATACGATCGACATGACCAGCGACTTTAAACCCGGTGACCGTTTGATTACCGGGGTAGCTCGTGCGGCGGGCGTGTTTGAGAATGAGGGCTTTGCCGTCAAGTTTAAGGACCGCGCGCAAGGCTATGAGTTCCAGTATCGCGGCGCAAAGGCTGTGGTCATTGTGGCTACGCCACGTGATGCAGAACTGCACGCCAAGCTGCCAGAAAAGGTCGCAGCCGACACCTCCCGCATGATTATCTCGCCCATGCCGGGCCTTGTTGTCTCCATCGAAGTTGTGGAAGGCCAAGAGATTAAGTCGGGCGAGGCGATTGCCATTGTCGAAGCCATGAAGATGCAAAACATCATTCGAGCCGAACGCGATGGCAAAGTTGCCAAAGTCCATGTTGGGGCTGGGGCCGCCGTGGCCGCCGACGAAATCATGGTGGAATTGGGCTGAGCTCAGCCGCTTTAGGCCAACCAGGGGCTGGGGTCGTCTTCTTGGGCAATCAGTGAAAGCCCATGGGCGATAGAGACAAATTGGTCGCCGGTCTCGACTTTCTGGGCCCCAAATCGGGTCTCAAACTGGGCTTTGACGGCGGGCACAAAGCTTGACCCGCCGGTCAAAAACACCCGGTCAATCCCGCCTTCATCAAGGCCAGCTGCCGTAAGCGCATCGCTGACACAGGTGTCGATCTGATGAAGGTCCTCGGCAATCCAGGCTTCAAAGTCAGCGCGGGTGAGCGATTTGACCAGATCGGTCCCGGCAAAGGAAAGCCTGAAGCTTGCTTCTTCGGCGTGGCTTAAAGTCGTCTTGACCGCTGCAATGGCGCGATAGAGGTGATAGCTGGCTTCGGCATCTAAGAAGTTCAAAAAGGCTTGGATTTTTTCAGGGTTCAGGGCCTGCTTGACGAGCTTTTGTAAGTCCTGATAGTCGCGCGTATGGCGCATGATCGACAATTGGTTCCATTGCGAAAACCGGCCATAATAGGCCAAAGGCACCGGCAGGACCTTACCGTCACTGGCATAGTGAGAGCCTTTGCCAAAGAGCGGCGAAACCAGATGGTCAATGATGCGTTGGTCGAAACTATCGCCCGCAATGCCGACACCGCGATGGGCGAGTGCTACGGCCGATTGGGTCTTTTTCCCGCGCTTAAAGCGGATGATGGAAAAATCACTCGTCCCGCCGCCAAAATCCGCCACCAAAATCGTGGCGTCTTGGGTTAGGCGCTGGGCAAAAAAGAAAGCCGCCGCCACGGGTTCATAGACATGGGCGATATCCTCAAAGCCTGCTTTGGTTAGGGCTGCGTGATAGCGGGTGCGGGCTAAATCTTCATCCGACCGGCTGCCAGCAAATCGCACGGGCCGGCCCACCAGCACGCGCTTGGGGAAGGGTTCGCTTGCGCGCTCACGTAAGCGGCGCAAGAAAGCCGCCAACAAATCCTCAAACCGCCACGCCTTATTCTGGATGACGGTGCTGGTGAAGAGGGGGCTGGCGGCAAAGGTTTTGAATGATTGGATGAAACGACAGTCCCCGCCCAGCTCTAAGAAGCGGTCAATCGCCCATGGACCCACCTCCATCATCGCCTTGGCGCGGTGGTCATCTTCCTCATGCCAAAAACACAAGACCGACCGACAAGCTTGGACCAAGTCATGCTCATGCGCAAACTGGATCGCACGACTTTTGCCCTGCCCATCGGGCAAGGTTGCAACGCTGTTGGTTGTCCCGAAGTCGAGACCAAGGGTGGGGCGGTGTGTCATGGGGGCGGTGGGCTTAACGGTCTGGCGGAGGGTTGTCTAGGGTCAAACGAGTCAGAGCTGAAGGTGACAGGCACCTCCATCTCATCGCTGCAGGCTTTCTTGAGCCGACTTGTTGACAAAAGTTAGATATCTAATATTTTTTTCCAATGCGCCCTCTCTTTCATCCCATTCTGCACGCCGCGCATTTGATCGAAGCGCAGCTACGCGATGCTTTGGCACCCATCGGCCTGCACCCAAGGCAGGCACGTATGCTGATGGCAATTGCCGAAAATGGGCCGCTTAAGCAGGCCCAATTGGCGCTCGCCTTTGATTTGGCTCCCCCAACCGTGACGATCATGCTCACCCGATTGGCGCGTGATGGCCTGATCAACCGACACAGTGTGGCCGACCAAAAACAGACCGCTATTGCCTTGACCGAAGCGGGGAGGGCTTTGATCCCTGAGATTGAGCGGGCTTGGATGCAGGTGGATCGGATGCTGTGCCACAGCATTGGAACCCCACAAGCTGAGGGCCTAAGCCAGGCGGCCCGCAAGCTACGTGACGCCCTTGGTGGCAAACCACCCCACGCCAAATTGGGAGATGACGAATGCGGGTATTGACCAAACAACGCGCTTATGTGGCTTGTCTTGTCCTAATCAGCTGGACAAGCCAGGCCTTAGCCCAAGCCCCAGCTTCTAAAGCACATTATCCGATTGTCGGCACGGGTCAGGACCAATGTTACGGCGTGACGGGGGAGGTTATCCCTTGCCCACTCCAAGGGCGGGCTTTGTCTGGGCAAAATGCCCAGCACCCCGGCAATCGGGCTTCCTACAAAGATCTCGGGGATGGCACTGTGCGCGACATGGTCACAGGCCTTGAGTGGGCAAAAGCCCCCAGCATCCCGCTGACATATGCCCAGAGTGCTGGCTATGCGCGGGCCAGCCGTCTGGGTGGCCATGATGACTGGCGGGTTCCAACCATTCGTGAGCTCTATTCTTTGATTGATTACCGGGGCAGCTATCGCGGCGATCCTGCAAACTCCCGGCCCTATATCGACACCTCCGTGTTCCAGTTTGCCTATGGCAAGGGATTGGGCTTGGGTGATGCTGCGGAAGGACAGCGCCCGATCGATGTGCAGGAGTGGAGCTCAACGCGCTATGTTGGGAAAACCATGGGTCGGGATGACACGGTCTTCGGCGTCAATTTCGCCGATGGCCGGATCAAGGGCTATCCTGTCATGGATCCAGCCAACCAAATGAGAACGCCGCACCGGCTTGGCGTTCGGCTGGTGCGCGGCAAGCCTTATGGCGGGAATGATTTTGCCGCTGCGGCCGACACAGTCCATGATCAAGCAACACAGCTCATGTGGCAGCGCCAAGATGATGCCACACCACGATCCTGGGCTGATGCCTTGGCCTATTGCGACGGGCTGACGCTGGCTGGACATCAGGATTGGCGATTACCCAATGCCAAGGAATTGCATTCCATCGTGGATTATGACCGCATTCCTGCCATCGACCCTGTTTTCAAGCTGAGCGATCCAAAAACCTATCTTTGGTCATCAACCACCCATTTAGAAGGCCCGCCTCCAGCCAGCGAGGCAGGGCGGGCTTTCCAACAAGCGGGGGAGCTGGCTGTCTATGCGGCAATTGGCCAAGCCCAAGGCTTTATGGAAGCCCCACCGGGTTCCGGGCATAGGCGTTGGCTGGATGTCCATGGGGCAGGAGCCATGCGCAGCGATCCCAAAACCGCTTTGCCCGGGCAATTCCCTCAGGGTTTTGGACCACAAGGGGATGATATTCGCGGGCACCACCTTGCCATATGTGTGCGCGATGCCCGGTGAATTTAGCCCACGGAACTTGCCCGATCACGGCCTTGAACCTCAAACATCCAGCCGGGATATTCGGGCGGCAGGGCAGAGACTTTGTCGAGGGTTGCAAGCTCGTCCCCGCTTAAGTGCACCGAAACCGCACCAAGATTATCGCTCAATTGCTCCTCGGTCTTGGCCCCAATGATAACGCTGGTCACCCAAGGCCGATGCAGCAGCCACGCCAGCGCGACTTGTGCGACAGAAACCTGATGGGCCGCCGCAATGGGTTCCATCGCTTCAACGCAATCGAAAAGCCGTTCCTTATTGACAGGCGGGAAATCAAAGCTGGCCCGGCGGGCATTATTGGGGCCTGCCTGATTGCGCTTGAATTTACCTGATAATAGCCCCCCAGCCAGCGGACTCCACGGCAGGATGGCGAGTTTCTCACTCATGGCCAGTGGTACGACCTCGCGTTCGAGATCGCGCGAGGCCAAGGTGTAATACATTTGCATGGATTCAAATCGGGCATAATTGTGGCGTTCAGCGATGCCATTGGCTTTGGCAGTTTCCCACGCAGCCCGGTTGCACAGGCCGATATAGCGGACACGGCCCGAGCGGACGATGTCATTGAGGCTATCCATCACTTCCTCAAGCGGGGTCAGCGGGTCATAGCCGTGGATCTGATAGAGGTCGACATGATCCATTTTCAGCCGCCGAAGACTGGCGTCAATGGCGTCGAACAAATGTTTGCGCGACAGACCCGAGATATTGCGCGTGGTTTGCCGACGCTTGGCCTCGGCCTCAGCATGTGGGCTGGCATCAGGCGGCAACAGATCCTGAACCCGTCCATGGGCCTTGGTGGCAATGACAATCTCATCACGGCGCAGGCCTTTGTCGATCACCGCCTGGCCCAACATGTGTTCTGAGACTCCATTGGCGTAAACATCGGCTGTATCAAAAAAATTGATACCTGCATCAAAGGCCTGGCGAACAAGATTGCTCGCGGTATCCTGATCCTGCCCGCCTATGGCTGACCAGATGCCACCGCTACCGCCAAAGGTCATGGTGCCCAGACACATCTCCGACACGACAAGACCAGTCCGGCCCAGAGTTTTGTATTTCATCGGTGCGCCTCCTCCAATTATTGTCTCGTTTCAAGGCAGGCTACACGCTCTGCTGCATCCTTGGCTATCCCTAAATGCGTGATGGCGATAAGGCCCGAGCATGGCAGAGACATTTGATGTGATTGTGGTGGGGGCAGGAGCGGCAGGCTTAATGGCGGCTGCGCGCGCCGGGCAACGTGGCCGAAAAGTGCTTTTGCTTGAGCATACCAGCACAGTCGGGGCGAAAATCCTGATTTCGGGCGGTGGGCGATGTAATTTCACCAATATGGAGATTAAGCCCGACCGCTTTATCTCGGCCAATCCCCATTTTGCGCGCTCGGCGCTTGCCCGTTACACCCAATATGATTTCATCGAGTTGGTTAAATCCTATCATATTCCGTTTTATGAAAAGACCTTGGGGCAATTATTCTGCGAAGGGGCAGGGGCGGCGCGCCTCATCGTCGATATGTTGCTGGCTGAATGCACCAAGGGAGGGGTGACGATCGCAACCGATGTGCAGGTCCAGGAAGTGGCGCGGTCGGGCGAGAATTATGTCGTCACCACGCACGTGGGTCGGGCCATAGCACCAAGCCTCATCATCGCCACAGGCGGCCCGTCTATCCCGAAATTGGGCGCTACGGGATTTGCCTATGAGATTGCCCGCCAGTTTGACCTAGCCGTGATAGAGCCCAAGCCTGCGCTTGTGCCCTTGGTGTTTGGTATCAAGGATATTGAATTGATGCGGCCTCTGGCAGGGGTGTCGCTTGAGGGGGTAGCGGCCAAAGGCAAGACAGCTTTCCGCGAAGGCATGGTCTTTACCCATCGAGGCCTATCTGGGCCTGCCATCCTTCAGATCAGTTCTTATTGGAATAAAGGCGAGAGCATCCATCTCAACCTCCTGCCTGATATCAAAGCCGATCAGTGGCTGATTGAGGCAAAGACCGCCCGCCCGCGCGCGCAGGCCGCAACCATCTTGGCCGAGCGTTTACCCCAGCGCTTAGCCCATGCCTTGGCCGACAAGGCGGGGCTGGACCGCCCCATGGCAGACCTGAAGGACGCACAGCTGCGAAGCTTGTCTCAGACCCTGCACCATTGGGACCTGACGCCTGTGGGCGATGAGGGCTATGCCAAGGCCGAAGTGACCAAGGGCGGGATTGATACCGCCGCCCTCAATCAAAAGACGATGGAAGTGAAGGCGGTCCCGGGCCTCTATTTTATCGGCGAAGCCGTCGACGTCACGGGTTGGCTTGGCGGCTATAATTTCCAATGGGCGTGGTCGAGTGGGGTGGCAGCAGGCGAGGCAGTCTAACCGCTGCCCTTCACCATCGCCCTTAAGCCACCACTTGTTAGGGCTGCCACATCGAGAAGGGCCGCTGGCAGCATCACATCGGGCGGGGCACAGAGATAGAGCGGTTTCCAAGTCGGATTGAATTTGTCCTTAAAGCGGCGAAGCCCGCGGAAGCCATAAACCTCCTCGCCCTCTTCAAACACAATGGCCCCCAGCCGGACCAGGAAAGGCGCACCCTTCAGGTCAGAGAGACCAGATAGAGGCGCCATGGCCAAGTCAAAGCGGCGATAATGTTGCTCTTTGGCCCAAAGGGCGATTTCCACAAACAAATAATCCATCACCCCATGCGGCGCGCTGGGGCTGTGGCGCATCAGGTCAATCGCAATTTCTTCGCCATCGGGTGTGGTCCACAAGCTGGCAAAGGCAATCATCGCGCCTGTTTTGTCGCGCACATAAGCGGTTGGAAAGCGGCTCAGATAGGTGCGGTCAAAGGTACCGAGCGAAAAGGTTTTTTCCCCGCCATGATGGGCACGCAGCCATGCCCGCGAGATGGGCTCCATCTCATCCAAGAGGCCTGCAGTCTCTGAAGCCGGGCTGTAGAAAAAGCGCACGTCTTCGCGTGCCATCTTATTGCGCGAGGTGCGCAGGTTTTGTGCGTCCTTGCCGATCAGGGTGAAAGTTTCCAGATCAACAATGGCGGTTTCGCCAATTTTGCGGACGACATAGCCGCTCTCGGCAAAATCAGGTACCAACTCGCGCGAGACGGCGTAATAAATGGGGCGCGCTCCAGCTTGATCGGCTGCTTCGCGCACCTGACGCAATAGGGCTTGCCGTTCGCTGGCAAGGCCAACCGGATCGCCATAAATGATCCAGCGATTGCCACGCGCGCGATACATCACAAAGCTCTTGCCACTTTCGGAAAACAAAAACAGCTTATCGCCCAAAAAGGCGAGGTTGACGTCAGCGCGTGGGTTCTCGGCCTGTTCCAAAATTGCTTGCGCACGCGCCATATCTGCCGGGTCTGACGCGCGCTTTCGGCTTGCGTGCCACGGCGTAAACAGCGCCCAAACGGCGACAAACAGGGTCATGACACAGGCTGCAGTCAAGGCCCGGAGGCTGCGCGCCGCGTCATTGTCGCGCACAAAGTCCCACCACAGCTCAGCCCGAAATTCCACATTTTGATAGGCAAACAGGCTGAGCCATCCAGCTGCGGCGACCGCACCCGCTAGGGCTGCGATCCAAGCAGGCGATAAGAGTTTGGGGCCAAGGGCGGATTTGCGGGTAAAGGCTGCCCGGCAGGGCAGGGTCAAGGCCAGTACGATGGCTAAGAGGGTGGCCTCTTCCCAATCTAAGCCTTTGGCGAGGGAAAAAATGATCCCGCCGCTTAGTAATACAAGGGCCCCACCCCAAGCAGCCGCTACTTTGCGCCATAGGCCTGCCGCGATGAGCAACAGAAGCACGCCGACGATCGAGGCGGCAAAATGGGAGAGGTCTGAGACTGCCCGCAAATCCCACGCATCAATGGCCTGCATGCGCGCTGAAAGCGCCGGCGTGGCAACCGAGCTTAAGAGGACAAGCCCAGCCATAAACACCAAGGTCGATAAGATACGCGGCGAAAGCTCTAAGGTGGCTTCACCCAAGGTCATGCCGAGGCGGGCACCGATGCGCGCGCCTAGACTATGGCCCATGGTCCGTGCGGCTTTGGCGGCAGGCCGGGCTGCTGGGGCTGCATGGTCGAGACCCAAAATGATCGTGCCGATCACCAAAGGAATGAAAGTGTAGATCAAGCGGTACACAACCAATGCCACCGCAGCGCCCGGTGTGTTTTGCGTCACAGGGGCCAAAGTCAAAATCGCCGCTTCGAAAATCCCGAAGCCACCGGGGGTACCTGATAGGGCCCCCAATAATCCTGCCAACACATAGACGGCCAAAAAGGCAGGATAGGACCAGCCGCCATGGTCGGGCAGCAAGAAATAGAGCACACCGGCCGCGCACATCCATTCTAACACGGTGATTGCAAGTTGGGTGAAGGCCTTGCCAACCTCTGGCCGGTGGATCACGGCCTCACCAATGCGGGATTGAGCCGGGCCAAAGCGCGCATAGATGAGCCATAAAGCGCCCGGAACCAACAGGAATAGGCCCAGACTATACCAAACCAAGGCGTGAAACGGGCCGTGGAGCGCTATCTCGGGGGCGGCATATAAAAGGCCAAGGGCCGCCGCCGTCAGGCCACCTACTTGAACCGCAGACCCTGTCAGAAATGACAGGGTGCCAATTTCGGCAGGCTGTAAGCCCCATTTACGGTAAAGCCGCAGGCGCGCAGTACCTGCCGTTACCCAGGAATAGCCAAGGCTATTGGCCAAAGCATAGGCGGCGATGCTGGCGCGCGCGGTGCGGGCGCGCGGTAGGCTTTTTCCCAGCATGGTCAAAGCAAATCGATCATTGAAGGTAAGGGCTGCATAGGCGAGGCCGACACAGGCGACGGCCCCCAACAAGCTCCACGGATTGACCGCTTCGAAAGCGACCTTCAAATCCTGCAGACTATGGCGCGTCATCTCCTCATTGATGAAAACCAGCGCCACGATAAAGACGCCAAGGCTGATGGCGGCCGTAAGCAGAGGATGGGTAAGGCTGCCGCGTGCGCGACCCCAAGCAGCACCCAGCATGGTACGCCACGCTGCCGTGCGGGCTTCTTCTTCCTCAAACTGTTCAGTGGGGTCGTGTTTGGCTTCAGTCACAGAAACGCATGTTGCCCGTATTAAGCGGGCAAAACAATCAGGTGACTGTGGCGGTAACGTATCAGTTGGGTGTGCTTAGGCCGCGATGTCGCGCACTTTGGCCCGAAACAGGTCTCGAGCAAGGCCTTTGCCAAAGATGGCCAAAGCTTGGCCTCCAGCAAAATCCCGCACACCAGCTACGCGGGCAAAACCTTCAAAGGTCACAAAAGTCTCGTGCAGGGCTTCAGGTGCATGGGTTACAATGGCCGCATCATAGCTGGCCAATTGGTCCTTGGACAAAGACGTGGTCACACCATCAGGTGCCCAAAGAATGCGAATGGATTCTTCGCAACGTGTGGCCTCATGGCTCAATTCAAAATGCACGCCGGGAAATTGGCGAGCAAGAAGCGCGACATGGGCACCCGCATCGGTTGCCATCACTTCGATCACATGGGCGCAAGACAAGTCTAACGTCGTATGGACACGCTGCAACAAGGCCCAAGAGGCGCGCTGTGCACGCCGTTGCGCCATTTGGCTTTCAGATTCAATTAATTGTTTTTCTTCCGCACGCGCCACAAGCGTCTCCTAATTTCTAGCCTCAGTGTGAATCGCGTTGGTAAACGAGACGTTAGGACGGAAAAAAATTACAGCATCCGGTGCTTTTTCTTTGTGGAGCGATTGAGTTTTTGTTTCTGAGGGCCGTCCCAGCTTGCCATCCGCGGCGGAGCGTGCGTTGCACACGGGGGCGAGCCCATCTGCCTCAATTTGGGAGAGTGAAAGCTTAAGCTTCGTTTTATCTGGAAGGCTTTGGTGCAGGCGCTGCTTCTACCAACGGCCAAGGTCGATTGTTTGTGGGCGATTTGACGAGTCAAGTTTGCTGGGCGCGTTTAAATCAAGACTTGAGGTCCACTGCCATTCAAGAAAGGGAAGTGGCCTTAGCGCTGCAGATTTCTGAAGACAATCTAGACTTAACGCGACAGACCGCCCCATCACGCCAGAGGATGCGGTTTGGAGGACCAAAGGGATCACCAAAGCGCATCTACACGAAACCATACTTTCAATCACCATAATGATTTCGGCCGCCTCCCACATCGAGGGGGAAGGCAAGCACACTGGGCGAAGTGGCTGGACCTGATTGGGGTGAGCCTTTAGCGTGGGGTGATGAGCCCAGACGAGATCAATCAGTTTTTAGCCCAAGCCTTTAGCGGTGGCACGCCCCCCTTGGTCAAAGCTGCAGACGGTGAAACGGCACGCTGTCGCATCGCCTTTAATCCAAACCAAATCCGGCCCGGGGGCACGTTGTCAGGGCCGACTATGATGGCTTTGGCCGATACAGCAGCCTATGCTTTGGTTTTATCAGCCATTGGGTTTGAGCCCTTGGCCGTGACAACCAATCTCTCCATCCAATTCATGCGCAAACCCAAGCCCAAGGATTTGATTGCCGAAGTGCGCATGATGAAACTGGGCAAGACCCTGGCCGTGATGGAAGCAGGCATTCGGTCTGATGGCGAAACCGATTTGGTTGCCCATGCCGTGATTACCTATGCTATTCCACCCAAAAAGGTGCCCGCATGAAGCAGAAGACAGTTTTGGGCCTGATTTGCCTTTCGGGTTTTTTGGCAGTGGGGATCGGGGCGTTTGGGGCCCATGGCCTGACAAGCCCCCAAACCAAGGCTTGGGTGGTGACGGGTAGCGGACAGCATATGGCCCACACTTTGGTGCTGTTTGTCTGTGTCTGGCTCCAAACCCAAGGCTATCACAAGGCCCGCTTTGCGGTCCCGCTGTTTGGCCTTGGCATGATCCTCTTTGCCGGATCGCTCTATGCCTTAGCTTTGGGCGCACCGCGCGCTGTGGCCATGGCCGCACCCTTGGGTGGCCTTAGCTTGCTGGCAGGATGGATTTGCCTTGCTTGGGCCTGTTTCAGCCGAAAGGAAACCTTGCATGAACGCCATTGATTGGGCCCAGTTTGGCTTGTTTGCTCCAGAAATCCTGCCCGTCAATGGCATTGAGATGGCGGTTTGGGATACGGCGACGCCATCACATCTGCCACCTGTGATTTTGTGTCATGGCTATCCAGAGCTTGCGTTTTCTTGGCGGCATCAAGTGGTGGGGCTACCCAAAGCAGGCATTCGCGCACTAGCCCCGGATTTGCGCGGCTATGGCCTAACTTCGGCACCCGAGGCGATTGAGGCTTATGATCTTGATACGCTAACGGGCGATCTGGCAGCTTTGCTAGACGCCAAAGGAATCGAAAAGGCCGTCTTTTGTGGTCACGATTGGGGCGGGCTGATCGTCTGGGCGATGGCGACCCGTAGGCCCGACCGGGTAGCGGGCGTCATCGGGGTCAATACGCCTTATACCAAGCGCCCGCCGATTGATCCAATTGCCCTTTATGAGCAGCGCTTTGGCCCTGATCATTATATCATCTTCTTCCAAAAGCCCGGCGCGATGGAAGCGATTTTGCAAGAAGATGTTGACAAGACCTTCCGCTTTTACATGCGCCGCTCCAATGTCACGCCACTCGAGTTTGATGCCCGCCCGGAAGGCAAGCGCAACCATGCTTTTCAATTGGCTTTACAAAGCTTTGACAAAAGCAAGGCGACCTATCCTTTGTTGAGTGAGGCGGAGCACCAGGTCTATGTGGAGACCTTCACCCGCACAGGCTTTCGCGGTGGGATCAATTGGTATCGGAACTTTACCCGCAATTGGCTCGACAGTGCCGATATTCCAGACCTGGTCGTTCAGCCCAGCTTGATGATTATGGCTGAAAATGATGTGGTTTTGCCGCCGTCTGCTGCCGATGGGATGGAAAAATACGTGCCAGACCTCGACCGTGTGCTGATTCAGGGCTGTGGCCATTGGACCCAGCAAGAAAAGCCTGAAGAGACCACCAAAGCTATTGCCGATTGGATGCATAAGCGTTTTGGCGGCTTGCGCGCGTCGTGAACGGCCCAGCCTGACCCATCTTGAACGCCCTTGCGACCCGCTCTAAGCCCTGTTGGGACAAGAAGGACTCTAATGCCCGATTCTGCCTCTATTCGCCGTGCACTCTATCCCCAGATTGAGCCGTTTCAGACGGGGCGGTTAGCCGTCAGTGACTTACACACCCTCTATTTTGAACAAGCTGGTACGCCTGAGGGCACGCCTGTGATCTGTCTGCATGGCGGCCCTGGTGGGGGCATGAGCCCAGATATGCGGCGCTTCTTTCACCCTAAGAAGTGGCACATCATCGGCTTTGACCAGCGCGGCTGTGGTAACTCTACCCCGCACGCCGAAACCCGCCACAACACGACGTGGGACTTGGTTGAAGATATCGAAAAGCTGCGCGTGCATTTGGGCATTGAGGCTTGGGCGGTTTTTGGCGGCTCATGGGGGTCAACTCTGGCCTTGGCCTATGCGATCAAGCATCCAGACCGGGTATTGAGCCTGACGTTACGGGGGATTTTCCTGATCAGCCAAGCCGAAATTGCGTGGTTCTATCAATCCGGTGCCAGCAACATCTTTCCAGACGCTTTTGACCGTTATGTCAGCGTGATTCCAGAAGAAGAGCGGCACGATATCGTCGGGGCCTTCCACAGGCGCTTGTTTAGCGAGAATCGCGATACGCGCATTTTGGCCGCCCGGGCTTGGGCGCGCTGGGAGGGCGATTGCTTGTCCATGAAGGGGCCGGATGCGCGCCCTGGGCGCTTTGAGGAAGACCGCTTTGTCGAGGCCTTCGCCCGGATCGAGAATCATTACTTTGTCCATAAGGGCTTTTTTGAAACCGATAGCTGGCTGCTGGACCATGCCTCTGTGCTGAAATCCATCCCGATCCAGATCGTTCATGGCCGCTATGACGTGTTGACGCCCTTATCCTCGGCATGGGCGCTGAAAAAAGTCGTGCCCCATGCCCAGTTGGAGATCATTGCCGATGCGGGCCATGCAAGCTTAGAGCCCGGCATTGTCGACGCGTTGGTACGCTTTACCGATGATTTGGCGACCGGGTTTAAACACAGGCCCAAGCGGTCTTAAGTGTAGGCGATGGCTGATTTTGTTTCCTTTTCCAAGCGCGGTCTTGTGTGCGTAGCAGGCCCAGATGCTGTAACCCTGTTGAACGGGCTTTTGACCCAAAATGTGGAAGCCGCAGGGCCGGAGGCTTGCGTCTATGCGGCTATGCTGACCCCGCAAGGCAAGTTCTTGTTTGAGCTATTTATTCTAGCACCTGAGGCGGGCACTTACTGGATTGATGTGTCTGACCCGGCCGCTTTTGCGAAGCGCTTGAGTCTCTATCGTTTGCGTTCAAAGGTGACCATTGAGGACAAAAGTGCCGGCTATGTCGTCGGCGCTGTGTGGAATGGGGAATCTTTGCCAAAGTCGGCCTTGTCCTATCCTGACCCTCGTCATGCGAACCTAGCCCGGCGCTTTATTGCCCCACGGGCTGAACTGAACTTAGGCGATGAAGCCGCTGCCTTTGCGACCTACGAGCACGAGCGCTTCGGTCTCGGCGTGCCAGACCTTGCGGCAGACCTTTTGGTTGAAAAGGACTTTATCCTTGAAGGTCTGATGGATGAAATGGGCGGGGTCGATTTTCATAAGGGCTGCTATGTCGGCCAAGAAATGACCAGCCGGATGAAGCGACGCACCACGGTTAAAACCAAGCTCTGCCGCATCGGTTTTGACGGGCCCACGCCAGCTTTTGAAACCCCAATTTTAGCTGATGGGTGGGAAGTGGGCCGGATGCGCAGCGCCGGTGAAGGGGTTGGCCTCGCGCTTATCCGCTTTGATCGCGCGCACAAAGCGTTGGCAGAAGGCCACGCGCTGCAGGCAGGGGATCAGGTCATTAGGCTTGATCCACCCAGCTGGATGCATGTGCCTGCCTAAACAGCCAAACTGGCCGCTAAGCTCAAGGTCACAACCGACACGCAGGTAGTCAGAAACACCGCGCGCGCGGCTGTATCGCCCCAGACTTCGGCCTGCTGGGCTTGGATAAACACATTCACCGCGCTGGGGCAGGCGGCCAGGATCGTCGCAGCTATAGCAAGGTCACGCGGTGCGCCAATCAGGGCCATGCCACCTGCCATCATGAGAGGCAGCGCGATGCATTTAACCGCCACGACTAAGTCCAAATCGCGGCGCGACTGGGTCTGGGCGGGGGGTAGGCTGGTTGCCATCACAATCCCTAGTGCGACAAGTCCTGCGGGGCTTGCTGCGGCCCCCAGCATGTCTAGCGGCCGAATCAAAGCTGGGGGAATCTGCAAACCCGTGAGCGCGATCAGAAGACCAATGAGGGCCCCCATGCTGACTGGATTGGTAAGCCCACCCAGCATGGCGCGGCGCGCCGATTTCGGGTCTGGCGCGGGCTTGGCCAAATAGAGTCCCGCAACGCCGAAGCCGACAATCAGGACATTTTCCAAGGCAACGAAGGCCGCCGCCATGGCTAGAACCTCTGGCCCGAATAGGCTGGCGAGGATTGCCGTACCCAAAAAGGCTGTATTGCCACTGGAGGCCGCAAAGCCCACACCGGCCTGACTGACTTTTGATAACCCAAAACCGAGGCCTGCAATGCGGGCCAACAAATGGCCTGCCAGCAAAACCCCTACCCAAACCAAGAGGACAGAGCCATGTGAGAGGTTGGGCACCGGCGCTTTGGCCATGGAAGTCAAAAGCAGGGACGGGAAGGCGAGCCAAAATACAAAGCGCGACAGACCCGATGCGGTCGCCCCGTCAAACAAACCAGCCTTTGCCCCAGCCCAGCCAAGCGCAACAAGGCCAAAGATCGGCAAAGTGATCCATAAGACGTCCACGCACGGTCCTCTGATCGTCTGGCTTGTTGCGGTCGCTCGCCTATCGTCCGGTGAATTGCGCCACTTGTTTGGACAAGAAGGCCATCACACCAATGCGGAAATCCTTCGTGCGTCCAGCCTCGCGCTGCAAGTTGCGCTCTAAGGCCAATTGCGAATTCCAGTCATTGTCCAAACTTGCCCACGCGGCTTTGCGGATCATGGAGAGTGTCTTGGTCGGCCCGCTGGCAAGACTATGGGCGAGGGCTTTTGCCTCATCCATCAACCTATCGGCTGGGGTCACGCGGTTGATCAGGCCCCATTCAAGGGCTTGGGCGGCGGGGATTTTCTCACCCAGCAGCATCATTTCCATCGCACGGGCGCGGCCCACCGCACGCGCCAGCATATAGGTGGAGCCGCCATCGGGAACGAGACCAATGCGGCGGAAGGCTTGCAGGAAATACGCGTTCTCCGAGGCCAGAATGATGTCGCCCAAGAGCGCAAACGAACAACCAATGCCTGCTGCCGCGCCATTAATGGCGGTCACCACAGGCACGGGTAAGTCCCGGATCGTCGTCACCAGCGGATTATAAATACTTTCAAGTGCAGCCCCGGCGTCCAGTTGTTCAGGGTCTTGTGCGCCATTCATGTTAGAGGCGGTAGACCCTAAATTGGCCCCAGAACAAAATCCTCGACCCGTACCGGTCAGGATAATCGCGCGCGCCTCGCCAGCGGCGCGTTCAAACGCACGCGTCATGTCTTGGGCCATATCAAGGCCGCAAGCATTCATGGTTGCAGGGTCATTGAGCGTCAGGATGGCAACATCGCCATCGCGTTCATACAAGACTTTTGTACCCTCAGACATGGTCATCTCCCAAAGCTTAAGCTGTTCTCTGGCAGCTTTCATCCAAACCCTAGTCTGGATTGGAGACGGAGGGAAGGAGGTCGCCTTAGGGCAACCAATGTAAAAGTTGCGCGGGCCGATTTATCGTCTTTGGGCAACCATTGCCGAGACCAGCGCGCGAATATCTTCTGCCAAATGCTCGGCACTCATGGCTTCTGCTGCAATGCCATTGGCCGCTGCAAACAAGATCCGAGCGGCTTGCGAGGCGGCATCGGGCGCGTGGCCCACTTGGGTCAAAACGTCAGCAAGCCGATCCTGAATGTCGCGGTCGATTGCCGCGAAGAAGGCGGCTGCATGGGCATCCTTGGCGTGGAACAAATCTGCCGCATGGGCCGAACAGCGCACCAAATGATAGACAATGCTTTGTTTGGCAATCAGCGCGTCAGCCACACGGTCCGAGACCGCCCCGTCTTGGGCAAGGGCTGCTTCAGCTGCGTGTTTCAAGCGGTCCGCCAGATGTGCCGCAACCGCGGTAAAGACCGCTTCCTTATCGCGGAAATAGCCATACAGGGTTACTTTTGACATGCCCGCAGCCTCAGCAATGGCCTCCATCGAGGTGCCGCGAAAGCCGTGGCTAGCAAAAACGGCTTCAGCCGCTTGAACCACTTTTAGGCGCCGAGCTACCCGAACCGGGCTGATTGACTCTGCTGACAGCTCTTTCGTCTCGAGCGCTTGCAAAACTGAACGATTTATCATATTTATGTTCATATCGTAAGTTTATTGGCCTGCCAAGAGGAGGCACATGATGGTGGAACGGGTTTTGGTAAGCGGTGCGAATGGCTTCATTGCCAGCCACAGCATTGCCCAACTGTTAGAACAGGGCAAGCAGGTCGTCGGCACGGTGCGCAATCCCAAGGATGCGGCTCGGACGGCGCATGTACGTGCGCTAAAAGGTGCCGCAGAAAGGCTGACCCTGGTGGCCGCCGATCTAACCGCCGCCGATCCCTTCTCGGCCTTTATGGATGTTGACGCGGTGCTGCATATGGCGAGCCCCTATGTTTTGACAGTCCAAGACGCGCAAAAGGACTTGGTTGACCCCGCTGTGCAAGGCACGGTGTCGATGTTGCAGGCGGCGGCAAAGTCGCCACGGGTCAAAAGGGTTGTGCTGACCTCCTCCATGGCTGCCATTACCGATGAACCAGATGGGCGCAGTCTGACGGAGGCGGATTGGAACGAAAAATCGAGCCTAACCCGCAATGCTTATTATTACTCCAAAACCATGGCCGAGCGCGCGGCTTGGGACTTTATGGAACGAGAAAAGCCAAGCTTTGACTTGATCGTTATCAATCCCTTCATGGTGATTGGTCCGGCGCTGTCATCCGAGGTCAATACTTCAAACCAGATTTTGGTGGATGTCGCCAAGGGCGTCTATCCAGCCATTTTGGCATTGGAATGGGGCTTTGTGGATGTCCGCGATGTGGCTGACGCCCATGTTCGTGCCCTTTCGGCCCCGGGTGCCAAAGGCCGCTATATTTGCGCAGCGGGCAATCGGAACATGGCCCAAGTGGTGGCATTGATCCGCAAAGCCGGTGCTGCCAGCGGCAAGCTGCCCAGCCTTAACTTAGCCCACGGGCTGGGCACCGGCTTGATGACTTTGGCCTCCTACGCCCAACCTGCAGGGGTTGGGTCTTATTTGCGCACCCATCTGGGCCGCGTGCCCCGCTTTAGCCATGCCAAGATCCAAGCAGACTTAGGTCTCACGTTCCGCGATGTCGATCAAACCATCATCGACACGGTCCAAGACTTGATCCGGCTGGGGCATATGCCCGCTGCTTAAGGGCGAAGGCGAATTGGCAATGTGTTAGGAGGCGGAAATGGTGAGAAAGCTTCTGTGGGGTGCGGCCAGTTTCTTTGCTCTACTTGGTGGGTTTTTGGCTTGGTTTTATCTCACTTATGGCGGGGTTGGCCAGCGCTTCCCAAAGCTGGCTGATGCCAAACCCGTGCAACAAGCTGAGTTGATCGCCACCTTATCAGAGCCTCCCGGCAATATTGCTGTATCGAAAGAGGGGCGGATTTTCTTCACCTATCACGCCGAAAGCCATCCCGACATCAAAGTGCTTGAATGGGTGAATGGGAAAGCTGTGCCCTATCCAAGTCTGCAGATGCAAACACCAAACCCAGACAAGCCGTCCTATGGTGCGGTGTTTAACCTGCGGATTGATTCCAAGAACCGCCTGTGGAGTATTGATCATGGCCAACATGGTCTATTCGGGGCGCGGCTTGTTGCGGTCGATCTGGCGACCAATCAGCCGATCCAACACATCAAACTGCCCAAGTCGGTCGCAGGGGTGGGGTCTTATGTGCAGGATATGCAGATTGATCCAAGTGCCACACTGATTTTCATCGCTGATATTGGCGTGTTTAATGGTCGTCCAGGACTGATCATCGTGGACACAGAAACCGGCAAAGCGCGGCGCGTCTTGGACCGTCATCCCGCCATGATGGCAGAGCCCTATGCAGTCTATGCGCAGGGCCGGCATATGCAGCCCTTGGGCAATAGCCTCTTTTGGTTTCACCCAGCCTTTGACCCCATCGCGCTCGACCGGGCAGGGGAGTGGCTCTATCTCGGGCCGATGTCGGGCAAAACCTTGTCGCGGGTTAAGGTTTCAGACCTACTGAACGGTGACTTGTCGGAAGCTGAATTGGCCAAGCGGGTCGAATTCTATGCCAATCGCCCACAAGCCGATGGGCTGACGATAGATCGGGAAAACACGATTTATCTGACCGGCATTGAGGATGGGATCATCTGGAAGCTCGACGCCAATAAAAGGCTGACCGCTTTGGCCGGGCACCCGAAAATGCGCTGGCCTGATGGTCTCAGTTTTGGGCCAGACAATTATATCTATGTGGCCGATAGCAATATTCCCGACGTGATGATGAAGTCAAAGGACCATATCGCCAAGTCTGGCCCCTTTTACCTGTTCCGCTTTAAAGCCGATGGAACCGCTCCTGCGGGGCAATAAGGGCACCCAAGGCCTAGTTACTCGCCAACTTCTGCATTTGACGGGCCTCGCAGCGACGCAATTGGCCATCATAAATGGCGGCTTGGCTACTGACCCGGCTTGCCACTTCTCCCAGCCACGGCTTGGACGCAAACGTGCGACGCTGAAAGCCGGTTGGGCCTTCATGATAGGCCAGATAGAGATTGCGGGTATCGGATTTTGAAAGCCCTGTCCGGCGTGAGATCTGGTCAATATACCAGCCAATGAAGTCCGCAGAATCGCCGAAATTCTTGCGCTTAGCCCCACCGCGCGCCCGCTCATAATCGGCCCAAGTCCCGTCTAGGGCTTGCGAATAGCCATAAGCGCTCGACAACAAGCGCCCATTGCGATCCTTCGGCCGCGCATCGCGGCGGAAGCTGCTTTCTTGGCGAATAAAGGCAAGGATTATACCAGGCGAGACTTGCCAGTCGCGGGCAGCATCAAACACATGGTCTTCCCAACGGCTCTTCTCATCAAGGATGGCGCAGGCATCTGCAATGTTGGAAGGAGGCGCAGAGGAGGCACAGCCCGCCAAAATCACGGCGGTACAGGCAAAAAGAATGTGTTTCTTCATTCCAATCCCTCCCTCAGGCCCCAAGGCTACCATGGGTAGATTGGCAGAAACTGGTTACAAAACCAAAAACGAGAAAAAAGAAGCGAAGATTAGCATAACGCACAGAGCTAATCTTCACTTCAAAGGGCGGATCGGTTGGCGCCACAAAAGGAGACTGGGCACCATTGCAGCAAGTCAATCCCAGATTATTTAAAATTGTATGAATTGACTTAGGACTGCTGAAAGCAAAAAAGCCCGGCAGAGCCGGGCTTTCCGCTTAAGCTGAAGATCAGCTTACATCTTGTAATACATGTCGAATTCGACAGGGTGTGGGTGCATGTTCAAACGCTCACACTCTTCGCGCTTGAGTTCGATATAAGCGTCGATCATGTCGTCATCGAACACGCCGCCCTTTTTCAAGAAGTCGCGGTCGGCGCTCAAGGAGTCGAGGGCTTCGTCCAAGGACTTAGCGACGGTTGGCACGCCTTCCAATTCTTCTGGTGGCAAGGAATAGAGGTCCTTGTCGAATGGGTCGCCTGGGTGGATCTTGTTTTCAATCCCATCCAAGCCCGCCATCAGCAGGGCTGCGAAGGTCAGATACATATTGCCAATTGGATCTGGGAAGCGGGCTTCCAAGCGCTTGGCTTTTGGCGAGGTGGTGTAAGGAATGCGGATCGAAGCCGAGCGGTTGCGGGCCGAATAGGCCAGCATGACGGGGGCTTCATAGCCGGGTACCAAACGCTTGTAGGAATTGGTCGAGGAGTTCGAGAAGGCATTGATCGCACGGGCGTGCTTGATGATGCCGCCGATGTAATACAAGCAATTCTCAGACAGATCGGCATATTGGTCGCCCGCAAACAGAGGCTTGCCGCCTTTCCAGATCGACTGGTGTACGTGCATCCCGCTGCCATTGTCCTTGAAGTATGGCTTGGGCATGAAGGTCGCTGACTTGCCATAAGCGGCCGCGACATTCTGGATCACATATTTGTAGAGGTTCATATAGTCGGCCATTTTGGTCAAAGTTTGGAACTTCAAACCAAGCTCATGTTGAGCGGGGGCCACTTCGTGGTGATGCTTCTCAGGCTCAAGACCCAATTCTTTCATCACTTGCAGCATTTCACCGCGCAGGTCTTGTGCGGAATCGATTGGGCCTACCGGGAAATAGCCGCCCTTTGGACCGGGGCGATGACCCATATTGCCGCCTTCATAGACCTTGCCGGTGTTGTAAGGCAGTTCGGTCGAGTCAAAGCTATAGCCGGTGTTGTTGGGGTCGGTGTTCCAACGCACATCGTCAAAGACAAAGAATTCAGCTTCTGGCCCGAAATAGGCGGTGTCACCCACGCCGCTTGACTTCAGATAGGATTCAGCGCGCTTGCCGATGCCGCGTGGGCAGCGGTTATAGGACTTCAACGTGCCGGGCACGACCACGTCGCAGACGATCGCAAGGGTGGTTTGCTGGTAGAAGGGGTCCAAGGTCACGCTGTCGGGATCTGGCAGCATGATCATGTCGGAATCATTGATGGCTTTCCAGCCCGCAATCGACGAACCGTCAAAAGCCACGCCTTCTTCCAACAGGTCGATATCAACCATGTCGACATCAAAGGTCACGTGCTGCATCTTGCCGCGCGGATCGGTGAACCGAAAATCTACATATTGGACTTCATCGTCCTTGATCTGCTGCATGACCTTGTCAAACTTCGACATCGGTTCTCTCCTGAAAAGCCAGTTGGGTTGTATGTTCAGTCAATAGAGTTTCTGAAGGCAGGCGGTTAAACCGCGTTGATCCCAGATTCCCCCGTTCGAATGCGCACGACATGACTGATGTCGGACACAAAGATTTTCCCGTCACCGATACGACCGGTGCGCGCGGCATTGGTAATGGCCTCAACGGCCGCGTCAACTTGATCATCGCCCACGACGACTTCAAGCTTCAGCTTCGGCAAGAAGTCGACGACATATTCTGCCCCGCGATAGAGTTCAGTATGCCCCTTTTGCCGGCCAAAGCCCTTGGCTTCAACCACAGTCATGCCTTGAAGACCCAAGTCCTGAAGCGCTTCTTTGACTTCGTCGAGCTTGAACGGCTTGATAATCGCTTCGATCTTTTTCATAAAATCCGCCTGCTAGTGTGATGCCGCGAGCGCCTTGGGTGAGGCAAATGAGACCCGTACGTGAGTTCTGCGTTGGGCATAGTCCCTTCAGCGAAAGGGCGCGACCTCGGCACCTGCCGCTGTAGGCTGCTTGCCACACATTGCCTAGACGATAGGCACACTTTGATGCTTTTTTAGGCGCCTCGACTTAGCGACAAAATGGTCCTATCTGCGTGTCCCAGACGAACAAACAACAAGAGATGCAGGGAGCTTAAGTTGATCAATCCAAACACGCCTGTCCTGATTGGCGGGGGCCAATTCACCTATCGCGGTGCCCCGGAAGCTTGTCCGCCCCCGATTGGCTTGTGCGCGCGCGCCGCCGAAGCAGCCGTGGCTGATTCAGGCCTAAACCGCGAGGTTTTAAGCCAAATTGATGGATTGGCTGTGGTTGGCTTTACGATTGATGCCGGTGGTAATCTAAGCCGGATGCCGATTCCCAAAGCGAAGAACCCGCCTAAGGCGCTCGCCAAGGCGTTAGGGGCGGCCCCTGCGTGGCAAACCTATACACATGTCGGCGGCAATACCCCGCAAGCCTTAGTCAATGAAGCCGCCGAACGGATTGCTAAAGGTGACAACAAGTTGGTTCTCTTGGCGGGCGCTGAGTTTTTAGGCTCCATGATGAAGCTAGTCCAAGCTGGCAATTTTGGCCCGCTTGCAGCCTATCAAGTCGAGGATGAGGAAGCCCCGGCCATGTTTGGCGATGGCCGAGACGGGTGTTCGCCCTATGAAGCGCGGCACGGGCTAGAGTTTCCCACCAATGTCTATCCGATGTTTGAGAATGCCTATCGGGCAAAATTGGGCCGCAGCCTAGAGGCTCATGCAAGCGCCATGGGGGCCTTGTTTGCGCCTTTCACCGAAGTGGCGGCGCAAAACCCCTATGCCTGGTTTCCCCAAGCCCAAACGGCAGAAGCTTTGGTGACGCCCGGTGCCAGCAACCGCATGGTGGGCTTTCCATATCCCAAGCGCCTCAATGCCATTATCCAAGTCGACCAATCAGCAGCGGTCCTGCTGGCAAGCTATGCCCATGCCAAGAGCCTTGGTGTGGCCGATGCACAGATGGTCTTCCTGCACGGCTGTGCCGATACGATTGAAAAATGGAATGTGCTTGACCGGGTTGATTACCATTCCAGCCCTGCCATGCGGGTCGGTGTGCGCGAAGCGTTCGCGATGGCAGGTAAAACCTTGGCCGACATGGCCTTCTTTGACCTCTATTCCTGCTTTCCAGTGGCGGTCGAACTTGCGGCCCAAGAAATGGGCCTTGCGACAGATGATCCACGCGGGCTGACTTTGACCGGCGGCTTGCCCTATTTTGGTGGGCCTGGAAACAATTATTCCATGCATGGCATTGTTGAGATGATCCATCGCTGCCGCAAAGAACCGAGGGCTTTTGGTTTCTTAAATGCCAATGGCTGGTTCCTCACCAAGCACGCTTTTGGGATTTATTCGTGTCAGCCAACAACAGGCGCGTGGTCGCGGCCTTCCAAGACGGCCTATCAGGGTGAAATCGACGCCATGGCTTCACCTGAGGTGACCGAGACCCCTGTCGGGGCTGCCACGATTGAAACCTATACGGTGATCCATGCCCGCGAAGGCCTGCGCATGGGCATTGTGATTGGGCGCGACGAAGCTGGGCGGCGCTTTGTTGCCAATACACCTAAAGGCGATACGGCGATAATGGCGGATCTGGAAAGCCGCGAGGGCGTCGGGCGCAAGGGGTGGGTCGTCCAGGATGGCGCGCGCAATATCTTCACGCCGCAAGAATTTTTGTGAAGCGAGGGTCGGTCGCGATTCTGTTCAGCTTGCGTTCAATCAGGCCCCGTTAGAACCGATGTGTGGCCCACGTTAGACCATCCCGTCCCTCGCGTTTGACGTGAACCATTGCTTCACACGGAGCATTCCCTGCGGCCCCAATAGAGCAATCTATTGGGGCCTTTTCCTTTTTGGGGCAGGCTCAACAAGGCCTGTTCACGCTAAGTTGATCCAATTGACGATATTATCTTCGGTGATAACCTGCCTGTATTGATTTGAATTTTGCACAGGGTGGGTTTGCCGTGGCACATTTGATGTCCAAGAAGGCGCTTGGATTGGTCTTAATCGCTTTGGCATGCCAACTTCCATTCAAGGTTGCCTATGCACAGACGAGTGGGGCCGAACTTGCTTCAGCTGGTCAAGCCTATCGCATGGCTTCGACGGAAAACCGTGCCATGTCTGCCCAAACCTTGCGGCGCGCCTTAGCTCGCCATTCAGACGCCCCGGCTGCAATCAAGGCTGAAGCCAATTTCTTGCTGGGTGACTTCGCGCTGCGTGATGGGAAAAAGGACTTGGCCTTGAAGCACGCCAATCAAGGCTTGAAACTTCTCGAGGGGCTTGAGCCGACTTTTGCCCCAGATGTACGAGCATTTGGGGCTCGGGTGAAAACGCAGGCGCTTTTGGCCAAGCAGAACCGACTTGAAGCTTTCACCCTCATTCTTGATGCCCGCTTGGCCTATGGCGCGCCCAAGTTGGGGCCAGATGGTGCGTGGGACAAGGTTTGGGACGACCTCTATTTATGGCAGCAAATTGCACACACAGAGCTGCGTGGGGGCGACCGGGCAAAGGCGGATGTGCTTTTGGCCACTCGTGGGGCTGAAATAGCTCAGATAAGCCAAACCAACGGCCAGTGCGACTTTCAGCATGAGCCTTTGAGAGTGGTCAATTGGGAGAGCAATAGGCCTAATTATCCAATCGTGCCGCATTTCGCCAACCAAACAGGTGGGGTGCTTTTTAGGCTGTCTGTCGATCGTCAAGGTCGCGTAACCAAAGCTGAGACCACCGCCTTTAGCCCGTCGGAGGACTTCGCAATCATGACTGAGCGTGTCGCGACGAATTGGATTGTGACGGGGCGTAGGTTGGACCAAGCAGCATGCGCAAGTGGCCGTCCATCCTTTACCATCTTCCAATTGTTCTGATCCGCCTAAAGAGTGGCGTCGCCTAGGCCGTTGCCAACGTCTCAACCGGCTTGCCACCAAAGCGCTTGCGCAGGCCAAAGAGGGGGCGTTCGACAGCGTAATAGCTGGCGCAGGCACAGGCAAAGCTCAAAGCAACAGCGATCACCATGCCCAAGGGCGACAAGCGCTCAAGGCTATTGGCATCGCCTAGCATGACTTGGCGCACAATCCAGATAATCGGTACGTGCCAGAGATAGAGCGAGTAAGAGAGCCGCCCGATCCAGCGCATTGGCTTCACCTCCAAGAGGTCGATTGAAAAGCGCAGGGAGCGCAGCGCATAGAGGTTTAAGACCAGAAGGAACAGGGCGGCCCCTTGGATTGAATAGCGCAAGGTCTCACGGAAAACCTCGTCGCGATACACCAAAGTCCCAAGTATCGCAGCCAAAGCCAGAATGACCCAGTGCCAGCCAACCAGCCAAGCCAGACGGGCCTTGGTACGGGGTGCGCCGTCGAGCAGGATGGCGAGCAAACAGCCCCAAGCAATATTCTCAAGGCGGCTGTCGGTGGTGTAATAGGTGTGCTCATGGGGTAGGCCGAGACCTAAAACCGCATAAGCCCGCCAGATAGCGCAAACCACAATGCTGATCACAATCAGGCGCACGCGCGCCTGATGGGTCTTGCCAAATAAGGCGAGTGCGGCCGGGAAGAGGAGGTAGAAATGCTCTTCCACCGCCAAAGACCACAAATGGCCCCACGGAATGGTCCGCTCGGACCAGCCAAACCATTCGCGGACCACATCGTAATAATTAATGAAATAAAAGACCGCCGCCAAAACATGGCCCGCGTCCACCTTCACCCCAAATGGGACCAGCATCAGCCAAGAGCCGAGTAAAAACACCAAGAGGGCAGGGGCCAAGCGCAGGAAACGACGCAGATAAAAGCCGGGCAAGTCAATCGCGCCAGCCTGCTGGTTCTGTTCGGCCACCAGAATACGGGTAATCAGAAAGCCCGAGACGAAGAAGAAAACCGTAACGCCAAGGCCACCCGGTATCAGATTTTCGAACCCCACATGGGCAATCACCACAATCAGAATTGAGATTGCCCGCAAGCCATCCAAACCCGGCATATAGCCACCGTCGGCTTTAAACGGGATGGCACCAGTAAAACTGCGTTCTTGCCGGATAGGGGAAGTCTCGCTCACTTGGGCCTCAACTGCAGTGCTTCAAGCAAGGGGGCGTGCCACTGCTCGACCGAGCGGTCATAGGTGTCAAACCCGCCGGTGAAGTTGAAATAGCAGGCAGGCATTTTGATTTCCTTAAAGGCGCTGGTCATGGCGCGCGTCCAATCCGCCCGCAGACGCATGGGAACTTCCACGCCCACCCCATATTCGCCCAAAAGCACTGGAGCCTTAATCCGCTCGCGGAAGGCTGCAATTTGGGCCAAATCCCTTTGAAGCTCGCGCGTCTCACCCGGTCTGGGCCACATACGCCCCGCTGGAGGGGGATCGTCCATCCAGCTTGCGCCTGAATGGGTAAATTCAAACGGCTGATAATAATGCACCGTGCCAACGACATAGGGGTCGTCAGGCAATTCTAAATTGTCTATCCCGCCGATATTGCCCCAGTTATCGCCCGCAAAGATCACGGTTCGGGTGGGGTTGGTTTTGCGGATGACAGTTAGAACTTCGGCTTGGACCTGATTGACGCGCGGGCCGGAAAACGCCTCTTGGGGCTCATTAATGATCTCAAACATCACTTTGGCCGGCGTGTTTTGATAACGCGCCGCAATTTGCGCCCACAGCGCGACAAGGCGGCGCTCATGCACATCGGGATTTTCAAATAACTCAGTATAGTGGCAGAGGTTCAAGATAATGGTCAGATCATTGCGAAGGGCCCAGCGCACCACTTCATCAATCCGGGCGATAAAGGTCGGGTCCAATGTATAGGGGGCTTGTTCCATCGCGTGGGCGGAAAATTTGATGGGCACGCGAATGGTATCAAAGCCTGCCGCGCGGATGGTTTTGAAGTCACGCTCGCGGATCTTATAGCCCCAATCGCCTTCGTTCGGGGCTTCCAGCGCGCCGGCCACATTGATGCAGCGCTCAACCGGGAAGGGCGCGCGGGGCAGTTGCGTCGACACCTGTGTCCGCGTCGGGACTTTGGTGGCCTGCCACACACCTTGCGCGACAGCGACCCCAACGCCAGAGCCGATCAAAACCGTCCCCAAAGCGCAAACCAGACCTGATTTGCGGCAGAATGATCGCAAGCGTTCCATGTTAGGCCTTCCTGATACGTCGCGGGCGTTGGTGCAAAGCGTGTGCCGCCGCACTTAAATACAAATGCATTTAGAGATGTTTCTCAAAATAGATTTGCAAGTGTGTCCTTGTTTCGCTGGAAAATACCAGACTAAACCTGCAAAGGCGAAGCTTTAATCGATCAATATTCGCCATGGCCAAAAACATGCATGTTATGTGTTCTTTTACAAAGGGTCGCTACAAGCGGGGCTCAATCCTGCGCGGCAATTGCTTCGATTTTGGGCCCCATTCGGTGGGGCTGATTTGAGGGCAGGCGCGCTCCTTTTTGGATACAGATCTTGATCAAGTCGTTCTTGCATTCCATCTCCGCCAAAGCCCGTGCCCGCCGTGGGGAGCAATTTTTGACGATGATGGGCGTTGAACCGCACCATCGGATTCTGGATTTGGGCGGCGGCAATGGCAGCCATTTTCACGCCATTGCGCCCCATCACAAAAACGTCCTGATCGCCGATCATTGGGCACCGGACCTTGAGCAGGCCAAGGCCAATTATGGCTATGAGACCATGCTGCTGGACGGCTCGAAAGAGGCTTTGCCATTTGACGATCGCGCGTTTGATATCGTCTTCTGCTCGTCGGTCATCGAACATGTGACCGGGCCAAAGCAGGCCATGTTGGACATGGATGACAATAAGGCCTTTGACGCCACGGCCATCGTGCACCAACAGCGCTTTGCCGATGAATTACGCCGCATCACCGACGGCTATTTCGTTCAGACGCCAAATGTCGATTTCCCACTCGAACAGCATTCGATGTTGCCCCAGCCCATTATCTTTCTGCCGCGCCCCTTACAGCGCCGTTTGATGAAGACTGTCGGCAAATTCTGGGTATCCAATGTCCAGCCAGATTGGCGCTTGCTGAATGAGGCCGACATGAAAGGCTTCTTCCCGGACGCCGAACTGGTGTTGGAAAAGGTTGCGGGCTTTACCAAGTCGATCACGGCTGTGCGCAAGCGCTCTGGCCAATAAGGGCCGCTTTGGGCCGATCCATAGGCCCTACACAAGAATTGCCACCCCTTCTGTCGCTTAGCGCTCGACAAAGCGTCTAGCCTTGCTAAACACGGGCGACGAAACCCGAAGGGCGTGACAGTGACCACCATTTATCCCAATGCGGCAGCCGCACTCGAAGGCCTCACCTTCGACGGCATGACCGTAATGTCCGGCGGCTTTGGCTTGTGCGGCATTCCTGAAAACCTGATCCTCGCGCTGCGCGACAGCGGCGTGAAGGGCATTAGCGTGATCTCCAACAATGCCGGGGTTGACGGCTTTGGCTTGGGTCTGTTGCTGGAAACCAAGCAGATCGCCAAAATGATCTCGTCCTATGTCGGCGAGAATAAAGAGTTTGAGCGCCAATATCTCTCAGGTGAGCTGCAGCTCGAGTTCAACCCCCAAGGCACGCTGGCAGAGCGTATTCGCGCCGGTGGGGCCGGGATCCCGGGCTTTTACACCAAGACCGGCGTCGGCACGAAAATCGCTGAAGGCAAAGAGCATAAGGATTTCGATGGCGAGACCTATATTCTCGAGACCGGTCTCAAAGCCGATGTGTCGCTGGTGAAAGCTTGGAAGGCCGATACGGCGGGCAATCTGATCTACCGCAAAACCGCCCGCAACTTTAACCCGATGATGGCCACGGCTGGCAAAATCTGCGTGGCGGAAGTGGAAGAGATTGTGCCTGTCGGCAGCCTAGACCCCGACCACATCCATACGCCCGGCATTTATGTGAAGCGCTTGGTACAAGGCAGCTTTGAAAAACGCATCGAACAGCGCACCGTGACCAAGAGGAATGCTGTCTGATGCCCAAGGCATCAAGTCAGTCAACTTTTATCCCAAGGCTAAGGCATGCCATGCGCAGCTTGGCTTTTTGCCTGATGTTAGCGCCTTTGAATTTGCACGCACGTGCTGCCGCTGAGGCTGAAGTGTCGCCACCTCATTCGTTTGATCTCCGATCTATGCAAGCTGAACCGCTTGCGGAAAATCGGCGAGCCTATCGCTTGATCTGGCACGCATGGCACAAGAAGCCCGGTATTCTCACTTTGTGGTGCGATCCCAAATCCTGTTCTGCCGAATTACGCCACACGGACGGATTTGGAACTTATCGGCAAGGTACCCTTACAGGCCTCTACACATTGCGAGTCGAGCGGACCAAGGCTTTGGAAGTTATGGCTGCTATAGATGCGGGTGGTCTGTGGACCTTGGATCCACAGGTGCGCGGCAAGGATGGCGCGCGCGTTGGCTTGCCTGAAGATTCGAAAGATGCACTATGCCTGCACGCGCCCCATTATTTTATCGAAGCCAAAGATTCTGGGCGTTCATTGCTGGCCTACCGCAATTGCCAGTCCAATTATATGGACGGCTTGACTGCTATGGCACCGCTGATCTCGTTGTTTGATGAGCTATTCCCCGTCCCATTAGCCTTGATTAAGCCGGACCCACCCAAAGAGACTGAAAAGTCAAAAGCTGGAGACCAAAAATAATGCCCTGGACCCGCGATGATCTCGCCGCCCGCGCCGCCAAAGAATTGCGTGATGGCTTTTATGTCAATCTTGGCATTGGCATCCCGACTTTGGTTGCCAATCATATCCCCGAAGGCATGACGGTTACGCTGCAGAGCGAGAATGGCATGTTGGGCATGGGGCCATTCCCGTTTGAGGGCGAGGAAGATGCCGACCTGATCAATGCTGGCAAGCAGACGATTACCGAATTGCCGCAGACGTCATTTTTCTCATCGTCCGACAGCTTTGCCATGATCCGCGGCGGCCATATCGATTTGTCTATTCTGGGTGCGATGGAAGTGTCAGAGACCGGTGACTTGGCCAATTGGATGGTGCCCGGCAAAATGGTCAAAGGCATGGGCGGGGCGATGGATTTGGTCGCAGGTGTGCGCCGCTGTGTCGTCGTGATGGAACATACCTCTAAAGACGGCGCACCAAAGCTTTTGCACAGCTGTCATCTGCCGCTGACGGGTTTGAAGGTCGTTGATCTGGTGATCACCGATCTGGCTGTCTTTTCCATCGACCGCAAAGCAGGGGGCATGTCGCTGATCGAACTGGCCACTGGCGTGACCTTGGATGAGGTCAAGGCCAAAACCGAAGCGACGTTCGAAGTGCGCCTCTAACAAATAAAGCGGGCCCCTATGCAGGGGCCCGTTCCTTTTTTGTAAGCGTGGAGCCGAAAGGGCTTAGGCCCAGGTGACTGCCACGATCTCATAGCTCTTGGAGCCGCCGGGCGCTGCCACTTCCACAACATCGCCTTCTTCCTTGCCAATCATGGCACGGGCGATGGGGGAGGTGATGGAGATTTTGCCGAGTTTCACATCGGCTTCATCTTCACCCACGATTTTATAGACAGCCTTATGGTCGGTGTCTTCGTCAATGACGGTCACCGTGGCCCCAAACTTGACGTTCGAGCCTGACAATTTCGACACGTCGATCACTTGGGCGCGTGCTAATTTGTCTTCCAGCTCAGCGATGCGACCCTCAATATAGGATTGCCGCTCTTTGGCTGCGTGATATTCCGCATTTTCAGACAGGTCGCCATGCGAGCGCGCTTCTGAAATGGCGCCAATCACCGATGGGCGCTCGTCAGTCTTCAAACGTTTGAGTTCTGCATCGAGCGCCGCATGGCCCTCTGCAGTCATAGGGATCTTTTCCATTAGGGGGATTCCACAAAAAGGGGCTTATAGAGTGGTGTTTGGATCGTCTTTCGTCAAGCGTATGCTTGCAGTGGCTTAACTTGTAGGGTTTCTCCCTCGGCCGCTTCAATGGCTGTAGCAGCGGCGCGAGCACCAGCAATGGTGGTGTAGTAAGAGATATTGGACACCAGAGCTGTACGTCGGATGGAGTAACTATCGGCGAGCGATTGCGCTCCCTCGGTTGTGTTGACAACCAATTGGATGTCGCCATTGATCATGGCGTCCACGATGTGGGGACGGCCTTCCATCACCTTATTGACGCGTTCAACCGGCACGCCCGCGTCACGCAGAACTTTCGCGCAGCCCTCTGTCGCCACGAGTTTGAAACCTAAGCGCACAAAATTGCGACCGAGTTCAGCAAGGGCTGGCTTATGGCTATCTTTCACCGACAAGAAGGCGGTGCCGCCTGCAGGCAAGCGCATGCCAGCCCCCAATTGCGACTTTAAGAACGCATGGCCAAAGTCGGTATCAATGCCCATACATTCGCCGGTAGAGCGCATCTCAGGTCCCAGAATCGGGTCAACGCCGGCAAAGCGGGCAAACGGGAAAACCGCTTCTTTGACAGCGACATGGTTGAGTTTCTTCTGCTTCAATCCAAAGCTCGCCAAGCTTTCGCCGGCTTGCAGCTTGGCGGCAATACGGGCGACTGGAATGCCGACTGCTTTGGCCACAAAGGGTGCCGTGCGCGAGGCGCGTGGATTGGCCTCCAACACATAAATCGTGTCGTCTTTGATGGCATATTGGATATTGATCAGGCCGACCACATTCAGGCCCTTGGCCATCGCAATCGTCTGGGCTTCGATCTTGGCGATGATCTCGGCCGACAAAGTATAGGGCGGTAGGGCGCAAGCGCTGTCGCCTGAGTGAATACCGGCTTCCTCGATATGTTCCATAATGCCCGCAACGAATACGTCTTTGCCGTCCGACAAAGCGTCGACATCGACTTCGATGGCATCGCGGAGATATTGGTCGATCAAGACGGGGTTGTCGCCCGAGACGATCACCGCCTCGCGCACATAGCGTTCAAGGCTTGTTTGATCATAGACAATTTCCATGCCCCGGCCGCCCAGCACATAGGAAGGACGCAGCACGACAGGATAGCCAACCGCCTGTGCACCCAGAATCGCTTCTGCTTCGGTGCGGGCAATCGCATTGCGGGGTTGGAGCATGTTGAGCTCGTTTAGAAGCGCTTTAAAGCGCTCGCGGTCTTCGGCGATATCAATCGCGTCCACGCTGGTGCCGAGGATGGGCACGCCAGCTTGCTCGAGCGGGTGGGCGAGTTTCAGAGGGGTTTGACCGCCAAACTGCACGATGACACCCAAAAGTGTGCCGCTTTGCTTTTCGGTCTCGATGATTTCCAGCACGTCTTCGGCAGTCAGGGGCTCAAAATAGAGCCGGTCTGAAGTGTCATAATCAGTCGAGACCGTCTCTGGATTGCAATTGACCATGATGCTTTCAATGCCCAGCTCTTCGCAGGCAAAGGCGGCATGGCAGCAGCAATAGTCGAACTCAATGCCTTGGCCGATGCGGTTTGGACCACCACCCAGGATGATGATTTTCTTGGCCGCACTGGGTGCTGCCTCGCATTCGGTCTCATAGGTGGAATACATATAGGGCGTGGGCGAGGCGAATTCGGCTGCACAGGTGTCGATGCGCTTATAAGCTGGGCGGACACCAGCGGCGCGACGGGCAGCCCGCACGTCGATCTCACTCTTGCCGGCGATCTTGGCCAAGCGCTTATCGGAGAAGCCTTGCGCCTTCACAAAGCGCCAGTCGGCGGGGGCTTGTGGCAGACCTTGGGTCTCCAGCTTTTTCTCGGTCGCGATCAATTCGGCGAACTGATCCAAGAACCAAGGGTCGATCTTGCTGGCTGCATGAACTTCTTCCACGCTCATACCCATGCGCAAGGCTTGGCCGACCACCAAAATGCGGGTGGGGGTTGGGATGGTCAAAGCCTGATGCAGCGCTTCTTTGTCATTGCCGATTTCGAGGAAAGGATCAAAGCCGTCGAGGCCTGTTTCCAGCGAGCGCAAAGCCTTTTGGAAGCTTTCTTGGAACGTCCGGCCAATCGCCATGGCTTCGCCCACCGACTTCATGGAGGTGGTCAAAGTCGTGTCGGCACCCTTGTATTTCTCAAAGGCAAAGCGGGGAATTTTTGTGACGACATAGTCAATCGAGGGTTCAAACGAGGCAGGGGTTGCGCCGCCCGTAATGTCATTGGCGATTTCATCAAGCGTATAGCCAATCGCGAGCTTGGCCGCGACTTTCGCGATGGGGAAGCCAGTAGCCTTGGACGCTAAGGCGGAGGAACGCGACACACGCGGGTTCATTTCAATCACCGTCATCCGGCCATCGGCGGGATTGACGGCAAATTGCACATTGGAGCCACCAGTCTCCACCCCGATTTCGCGCAAGACGGCGATCGAAGCGTCACGCATGCGCTGATATTCTTTGTCGGTCAGGGTGAGCGCTGGGGCGACCGTGATGGAATCGCCTGTATGGACGCCCATCGGGTCGATATTTTCGATGGAGCAAATGATGATGCAATTGTCCGCTTTGTCGCGAACCACTTCCATCTCATATTCTTTCCAGCCCAATACGCTTTCTTCCACCAGCACTTCGCCCACGGGGCTGGCGGCAATGCCGCTGGCGCAGATGCGCTTAAACTCGTCGACATTATAGGCGATGCCACCGCCGGTGCCGCCAAGGGTAAAGCTGGGGCGGATGATGGCAGGCAGGCCCACGAAGGGCAGGGCCACCATGGCTTCTTCAACCGTATGGGCGATTTTGGACTTGGGGCTTTCCAGCCCGATCTTGTCCATGGCGTCGCGGAATTTCAGGCGGTCTTCCGCCTTTTCGATGACGTCAGCTTTCGCGCCAATCATCTCAACATTGTACTTCGCCAAAACCCCGGTCTTTTCGAGCGTCAAAGCGCAATTCAGCGCCGTTTGCCCGCCCATGGTCGGCAGGACCGCGTCTGGGCGTTCCTTAGCGATGATCAACTCCACCACTTCTGGCGTGATCGGCTCCACATAGGTGGCGTCGGCCAAATCGGGGTCGGTCATGATGGTGGCGGGATTGGAATTGACCAGAATGACCCGGTAGCCTTCTTCCTTCAGCGCCTTACAAGCCTGCACACCCGAATAGTCAAATTCACACGCCTGACCAATCACGATGGGGCCCGCCCCGATGATCAGAATGGATTTCAGGTCTGTGCGTTTAGGCATGGGGGCGTCCGTTCGAGGCTCTAATTTGTTTCAGGGTGCCAGTCGCAAAAAGCCCTCCCGAGCGGATAGCACGCTGGGAGGGCCTTGGAAGGCGGTAGCTGTTAACGCCTATGGGAGAGTCTAGCAAGTGTTTTACACCTTGATTAGGCTGCGCTATCCATTTTGGATGGGGGATTCTTCATGCGCAGACGTTCTTTGCTGGTCGCCGCTGCAACTACTGGCGCGCTGAGCGTTCTACCGAAAGGCGCGCAAGCGACCTCTGAGGCCGCCCAATCCTTCCCCGTCCTCGAAAGTCTCGCCATGCCGGTGCGCGCGGCGGAGAACCGGCAATATAGCTTTACCGACAAGGCCTCGGCCTATTTTTATGGGCGTACCCATCAGGAAAAGACCGATGATTGGTTCTATGGCTGGAATGTTGCCACCAAGCGGATTTTTCAGGACTATCGCCTCATTCATAATGGCAGGCCCCTCCAGCGCGCCGAGGCGAATGTGGTGGTCAGCCCGCATGCGATCACGCGTGATTATGGGCGGGTCAAAGAAACGCTTCGGCTGTTTGACGGTCTGACAGCGCTCCATTTAGACGTAGAGACGGATCTGCCCGGCACCTTGGTGTTTGACTTTGAGGGCGATATCCAAGGCTCTGGTAGCGGCGATAAGGACGGGGTTTGGTTTCAGCCCAAAGAGGCACCTACGTCTTGGATGCTCGTCGCACCTGTTGAGCCATCTAGTCACGCTTTTGCCGTGAATGAGATTTTGGCCATTCAAACGCCTTCGGCGGGCTTTTTCATCCTGCTTGGCCCATCTAAGGCCGAGGTGCGTCGTTCTCTAAGCCAACTGCGCCGGACCTATCAAAGCCTGACGACTGCCCGCATGGCGCGGATGGAGGCTTTGGTCTCAGGCTCTAGAGCCCTAGATGCAGGCGACCCAGATCGCACCAAAGCGCTTTTGTGGATGCGCCTGACGGCAGACCAATTGGTGATGAAGCAGATGGGAACGGGCATATATGCGGGCCTGCCGTGGTTCAATGATTATTGGGGCCGAGACACTTTTATCTCCATCACCGGCACTTTGTTTGTCACCGGCCAATATGATGTCGCTGCCGATGTGTTCCGCAGTTTTGCCGCCTTACAAGATAGGGACCCCAAGTCCAAAACCTATGGCCGCATTCCCAATCGCGCTCGACCCGATGGCGTGCAATATAATACCGCCGACGGCACGCCGAGGTTTATCATTACCTTGGCTGATCTAGTTTTCCGGTCGGGAAATGACGCCTTGGCTAAAGAACTTTTGCCAACTGTCATGCGGGCCATTGAAGGCATGTTGGACCATGACTTAGACGAAAGCGGCCTTATCACCCATGGCGATGCCGACACTTGGATGGACGCCAAGGAAAAAGGTGTGCGGGCTTTTTCACCGCGTGGCAATCGGGCGATCGATATCCAAGTCTTGTGGCTTGAAGCGATTGAAGTGGCAATAAATTCCACCGGTCTTGCAACAACAGATCCGGTTTTGATGACCCGAGCATTGGATGCCATGGGGTCTATCAGCAAAGGCCTTGCAGAAAAGTTTGTCGACAAGGCGACCGGAAAACTTGTCGACCATCTAAAGCCAGACGGCGGCCCCGATCTGGCGCTTAGGCCGAATGCTTTCGTTGCGCTAGAGACAATTTCTAAAGTGTCCTATCGGGACGAGATTGATCTGGTTTCCCATATGAAGCAGAAATTGCTCTGGTCGCGCGACCTCTGGAAGGGCCTCGTTTATCCATGGGGTGTGGCGACCTTGAGCCAGGAGGATCCTGAGTTTCATCCTTATCACGAGCATTGGCATTATTATCATAAGGACGCCGCCTATCATAACGGCACGGTCTGGCCGTGGCTGAATGGCGTCGCCATGACCACCTTGCTGCGCTATGGCGTCCAAAAAGAGCCGTGGCAGCTGTTTGAAAACATGAACCGCCAAGCCTTACGCGAAGGCGCTGTGGGCAGCCTGGCCGAATGCGCCGACGCTCTACCCGTGCCCGGTGCCACGTGGGCGCGCCGAACGGGCACTTTCCTGCAAGCTTGGTCAAACGCAGAGCAATTACGCGTTTGGCATGAAGAGATTCTGGGTGTCCGAATTCGAGGGGGCGGGACGGAAGTTTTGATCGAGCCGCAATTGCCCAAAAGTGTCTTAAATGTCTCCATGAACACGCCTTTGAAAAAGGGCGTTCTTAAAGGTCATTGGCATCGTAGCAATGCTCATACTTGGGCATTTGAACTTCAAGGTGCTGATGCGGTTTTGCTCTTCTCAACCGATGCAACTGGGCAGGATTGGGTACGCTGGCCCATCAAGGCAGGTCAGCGGGTTGAGATCATTGAGGATCAGGGTCGCCTCAAACTAACCGCCTATGATCACCAAAATCGAGTAATTGGCGAAACCATCAGTGGGTTGGATAAGTTAGTTGATGGCGATCGTTCCTTGTTTGAGGCACAGCGTCAGCAACAAAAAGCTTTCGAGAGCCTCCGCGACGAAATTTTCGCCGACCTCGGCTTCTGCGAACCCCGCCTGCAACCCAATCTGAAAAGCCTATCGGTCTATCACGACCCGCCTCTGACCTATTAGAGCGTGTTTAGCCGATCAAGCGGCTTTGAATATCTGCATCAGGTTCGCCATTTTCGTCATGTTCCATGAACAAGGCCTCGGTCATGCCGGTGACAAGGGAGGCAGGCGTGACGGGTTTGGCGATGTGGACATCGCAGCCAGCGGCAAGGGCAGCCGTCACATGCTCACTCATGGCGTTGGCGCTCAACATGGCGATGGGGGTGCGGGGAAGATTGTTTTGCTTTTCCCATGCCCGGATCGCTTGGGTGGCGGCGAGGCCATCCATTTCGGGCATCATCATATCCATCAGGATCAGGTCAAAGCTGTCGATCTTGAAGAAGGCCAAGGCCTCGCGCCCATTGGCGGCCATCACCGGCGTCATGCCCATAGGCTCCAGCATAAAGGTGATGACTTTTTGGTTGATCGGATTGTCTTCAGCTACCAGTACCCGCAAGCCAGTCGGCCCAACAGAACTGTCATTTAAGGATAAGGCGTCATCCAAAGTCACAGGGGCTGGCAGACGCGGATTGGCCTTAAGTGCCTCGGCATTTTTGACTTGAATGCGCACTTCAAACCGACTGCCCGCGCCCAATTGCGAGGTCGCTGAAATGCTGCCATCCATCAATTCGCACAAGCTTTTGCAAATGGAGAGGCCGAGGCCCGTGCCTCCAAAGCGGCGGCTGATGCTGTTATCGGCTTGCTCAAAGCGGCTAAACAAATGCTGGCTGGCCTTGGGATCAAAGCCGATGCCGGTATCGGACACCTGGATGCGAAGCTCAACGCTATCGCCGTCAATCTCCAGCGCATCAACCTCGACGTCGACCCGGCCCTTATCAGTGAATTTGATGGCGTTGGACGTGAGGTTCGAAATGATCTGCCGAATACGAACTGCGTCGCCCAGATAGCGGCCTTCGGCCTCTGGCGGGATGATGAGACTGAACACCACGCCTTTTTCTTCCGCGCGTGTCCGGAACGTATGGGCAGCGGTCTCGATGGTTTCGCGCAAGTCAAATGGCGCGATGGAGAGTTCCAGCTTGTCGGCTTCGATCTTCGCGCTATCCAGCACATCAGACACTAGGCGCTCTAAGGTTTCCCCAGACGTGCGGACCAGATTGACCATCTCATGTTGGGAAGCGGTCAACTTCGTATTGTTCAGGACCTCTGCCAGTCCGACGATGCCATTCAACGGCGTGCGGATTTCGTGGCTCATGGTCGCCAAGAATTGCGACTTCGCGTCACTGGCGAGGCTTACTTGTGCCAGTGTCTTGGCAAGCTTGGTTTCGCGCTGCCAACTTTGAAGCGCCGCACTCAGATTATAGGTCAGCAGGAACACCATCGCGATGCTGGCTTGGAATACCGCAGCGTCGGGATAGGCGTGGCTGACAATCATCACGGCCGGCACAGCGATAATCCCCATCACGAGGGGAAGGGCTGCGGCCAAAAAGGCGCTGACATAGGTCAGGCTGGTGGAAATGACATGGGTCAAAGCCCCGACCAGAATTGCCAGAGCAATGATCAGGGGGCCAATCTCGCCCGTCTTGACGAGGGCAAGCGCGCCTGCGACCCAAACGCTGGAGCCAAATACCATATTGGCGCAAAAGAGCCTGCGGTTAAGCGCGCCCTTTACAGGGTCCTTGTTCGATTTCAGGCCAATGAGAAGCTCAAGCCCTTCATTGAGGGCAAAGGCTGCAAACCAGAGAATGGCGGCCAAGCCATCAATGCCCCACAGCAACAGACCCGTGAACCCGATGGCCGCCAAGGTGCGGCTTGGGAGGTCGTCGCGCAGCCGCTTGATTAGCTCTAAATAGGACTGGTGCACGCCGTTACTCTCCCCGTCTGGAGAAAGCTTAAAGGTTGGAGCTTTATTTTCGGTTAGCTTGGACGCTGCATTTGCACTAGTTTTGAAGAAAAACCCCAGAAAATTCGACGTTTTCTTAGCCTTTAGTTGTTTTGGGGTGTTGGACTATTTGGCCTCGGTACATGCAGGCCAATGACTTGGCCTGCAGCCAGTCGGCCGAGGTCTAGCCGCGCGCCATGCTTCTGGCAGGGGTCTTGCGCGGTGAGGGCGCGTTTTGGCTTTCCCGGTTCAACCAGAAAGTCTGCAAAATCATCAGCAAAGTTGGCGGTGAAGCGGTGGGCATCGCCCACTTCTGACAGCGAGCCTTCATCCATCACCACGCCTGCGCCGCGCGACCAAGCCATAGCCGCCGCTTGTTGCCCATCGGCAAGGTCTAAGCGCGCTTCAATACTGAGGCCGCCCCGGCCGACAGGCAAGCGAACAGAACCGCCCGGCAGGAACCAACTGACCGCCGCTGAAGCAGCCGATGCGGTCGCGCTGGTCTCTTGTAAGCGCGTGATAACGGCTTGGACCCGCGCAGCGGATGGATCTTCTGGGCCGACAAGTTCGAAACGCCGTGACAATTGAAAGCAAAGCTGACGATCCAGTTCGCCCAACACCAAAAGGCGCGACTCGGGCGTGATTGTATCTGGAATGTCACCACCCTCCTGAAGTTTTGCGGGTAGGAGCGTCAGTTTCTGGACGGCCCGCAAAGCGCTAAGGTCGCGCTGGCGCTCAATCTGCGCCCGCACGGTGCCAGACACCTTCTCCATGCCGGCCTGATTGGTCAGAAAGCCCGTTTGTGTCGGCGGTTTCGTCGCGCAAGCGGGCAGGGCGAGGAGGGTAAGGAAGACGGTGCTTACTGCGCCAATGCGCGGGGCGGAGATCATATCAAAAGCCATATCGGTCGGAGGAAGGGCAAGCAAAGATGCCCGTCACGGGGACATAGCACGATTGGTTCGCTTGGCCTCTCGATCACCGCTTGTTTTTTGCGGTCTCACGCCTTGTTGATGGAGCGGCTAAAAGGGGACCTTTGGCTGGTATTGAATCACCCCTCAATTGCTTGGATCATCTGCATTGACGTCAAATTTTACCAGTGGTAAGCTCTTGGAGGCTAAGATTTTAGCAGAGCCGCTGCTTAGTTTTGAGCGGAGACTGCGCCATCCTAGCGGGTGACTGTGCTGCCTCTGCACGAAAAGAATGATCCAATTTTGGGGGGATGCCGAAATGAAGCTCTGGATTATCATGTTGATTGTGTTGACTGGTTTTCCGGCCACGGCACAGGTCCAAATTCCGACCGCTGTCAACAGCGATCCTGAGCCGGACAAGGCGAATCCAGCAGCGACGATTGCCTTTAGTATCCCGACCGGCGGGGTTGAAGTGAATGCCTTGCTCTACCGCGCGGCAGGTGCCGGGCCTCATCCTACCGTGTTCGTCCTGCATGGCTGGCCGGGCAATGAAAAGAATTTCGATATTGCCCGATCTGCCCAGCGGGCAGGCTGGAATGCCATTACATTCAATTATCGGGGGTCTTGGGGCAGTCCGGGAAATTGGACGTTCGCGCACACGACAGAAGATACAGAGGCGGCGCTCGCTTATATCCGCCGAAAAGAGGTTACTGAACGCTTTGGGATCGACCCAAAGAAGATTGCCGTCGTGGGGCATAGCCTCGGTGGATGGCTCAGTATCCGGCTCGCAGCCGTTGATGGCGGATTACTCGGGGCTGCGGCCATATCTGCTCCCGACATGGGCGGCCAAGGTATTGCTGCGGCCAAAGATCGCAATGCCGCGATGCCCATCGCAATTGCAAACACCCGCGCCTTAGCGGGCAGCACGCCGGATCGCGCGACAGACGAACTTATCGCACGCGGCCCCGAATGGACTTACGAGAAGATGTTGCCGGGGTTGAAGGGCCAGAGGCTGCTTGTGCTTAGCTCTGACGACGGCTTTGGCCACTATTCTGATGCGCTATCGACTGGAGCGACGGCGGCTGGTGCGCAGGTTGAGAGACATCATGCACAGACAGACCATGCATGGTCCGATCGGCGCATTTTGTTGCAAGCCTATGTTATAAACTGGCTCGAGACTTTGACTTTAGTCAAAGATTAGTTGGCCGCTCTCGCAGCGCCAGAAACAAGAAGATCAGGCCCAGCACCACCGTCAGGGGGCTGGCGTAATGCTCTGGTGGGTGATGACCTGTGACAGCACCTTTGAGGAACCAGCCATCAATCGCCGCCAAAGCCCGTGCAAGGATCACGGCCATCAGCGCCAACGGGACCAAGGTTCGGTAGCGCAGCCCAATGACGAACAACAACAGCGCAAAAGGGATTTGGATCGCCCCAAACCAAGCAAAAACCGCGATGATCGTGGCTCCTCGAACCGAAAGGTCCATGCCGGCAATAACCCCAGCCCCGCCATCGGGCAGGAAATAATGGATGAGGCCCGGAATAAATTCCGTCACCGCCACGAACATTAAAAACCAAGCAGAGATCTTCGCGCCGCGATAATCGTCGTTCGTACTGGGTGGAAATAGTGCCATTTTTGGCCTCCTTGAGCCATCACAGCTTAGTGAACGCTCTCAAGGTGTCAACGCGGGTTTTCGTCGGACATCGAGGACTTGGGGAACTTTTTCTTTGGTTTAAAAGCCGGACGCGGAACCAAGGGCGAATAATGGCAAATACCAATCTTTAATGTAATTTCGGTATTGTATTCATATATGATTACTGGGGATTGCAATGTTTAAGTCTGTTGAATTGACTCCCATGAATTTAATTGGTGCAATTTTCGTAGCAGGTCTTCTCTCAATTAATATTGTGAGTTTCTTTGGTGCGGCAGCCGTAATTCCCTTATTCTTCTATATGTGGATTGCAGTTGCAGCCAACTTTTTGCCGATCGTTATTCTGGTCCTAGTTGCTGTCCAGCGCGAGCTGGCGCGTGATTTGGCGAAGGGTTTGACGGTATATTGGCTATATTGGACAATTATGTGGGTTGGTTGCGCCCATGGCCTATCGCGCTGGGGTGACCTAGAGCCGCTCAACACCGTGAACATGCCTTATACCGAGGTATTGTTCCAGCCATGGATCTATTTGAAGGCGTCAATCTTTCCAAAGGAAGAGCCCCAAGTAGAGTAAATGCCAGAGATTGGGCTCCTGCTCGCCGGGCATGTGCCCAACTCAATCCCTTGCGGAACAGCCAACCTATCCAAGCGTTGTGCACGTGAGCAAAGCTGCTCCTCAATCAATGCAAGGATACTCACCTATGGACCACAGCAAGCACATCCGCCTCACCGAATCCGAACTCAACGCCGCAACACTTGATGATGCGACCGTTTATGGGGCGGACGACGCCAAGATCGGCAAAGTCTCACATGTGCACGGCATGGGCATGTCTGGTGACGTCATCGTCGATGTCGGCGGCTTCTTGGGGCTGGGCACAAAGCCTGTTTCCTTGAAGATCAATCAATTGGACTTCATGCGTGACGAGCATGGCCATGTCCACGCCACGACCACATGGACCAAGGCGCAAGTTGAGGCGCTGCCTCAGCACATGCACAGCTAAGCTAACCAACTAAAGCGCTGCGCCGTAACAAACAAACGGCGCAGCGTAAGATCTCTCAGACCGTCCGACCATATTGGTTTGCGAGCGCTTCTGCGACCCGGCCAATAAGCTCTAAAGGTAGGGGCTCGCCATAGGGAAAACTCAAATTGCCCTTGGGTCCTCGAAATGCGGCAAGTTCGTCGACCAAAGCGTCAGGCTCCCTGAGGGGCGGATAGATGCCGATGTGTTTCTTGAAGGCGGCAAAATAGAAGAAAACCTTGCCCAACCGAAATGCTGGCATGCCATAGCTCACGCAGCGCTCTGCACCGTGCACCTTGCGCTCGACCAAGGCCTGAATGGCTTCCAATCGAAGTCTCACTTCCGGCGAAGCGGCTTGGAAGAAGCTTTCGTGATCCTTGGGGGCAAAGCTGCTGGGCATTTGGTTTTGGTCCTTCATGATAACAAGACCACAGCACTCATGGTTTGGTTCTTTTGAACTTGCATTTTAGGTCATATGGCCTTATCCTGAAGTTGCTTTGGAGCCCTTAAGATGTCCACTCTGGTTAAAACACGGCAATCGGTTGATGTTCAAGCAGTCGCGTTGAAGGCTTATGCACGCATAGCGCAAGCTTGGTCTCTTACGCAGAGCGAGGCGGCCGCGTTGGCGGACATGTCAGAGTCGACGTGGAAGCGTGCCAAATCTCCCACCTATGCTGGTGAATTGTCACGCGATCAGATGCTAAGGCTCAGCGCCATTGTCGGACTTTATAAGTCCCTTGAAATTTACTTCGACGAAGCGCTCTCACGCGAGTGGGTGAAACTCCCCAATCGAGGGCCAGAATTTGACGGTGTCCGTCCAATGGATTCCATGATTAGCGGTGGACTGCCAAAGATACTTCGGGTCCGTGCCTATGTTGACGCCCTGAGGGGCGGCCTTTGAAGATAACTTCTGTCAAGGATCGGGCTCTCGTCCGTCTCATTCCTGCGGCGCATCACAAGCCGCCGATCCTGCGAGGCTTGGTCGACACGGATGACGAGGCTGCAATTCTCGCCGAACTTGAGGGAGAGACGAACGCAAGATTGATTGCAGAGCGGGAGGGTAGTCCAGCGCTAGATCGCCGCGAATTGGCTTTTGAGCGGCGCTCGCAGGATTTGAAGCTCTATGGTCAAAGCCATGTGAACGCGGCTTTCACCTATACGCGTGCAGGCGGCAATCGATTTAACGGCGGCGAGCGCGGCGCTTGGTATTGCGCTTGGGATGCCCTGACCTCGGTCGCGGAAGTCGGATTTCATCGCACGCGCGAGCTTGGCTATATCAACCGGTTCGAGCTTAAGGTGCAATATATCGAATTGCTGGCGGACTTCATCGGCGACTTCCCCGATCTTTGCGCCGATCCGACCAACCCTGCGCTGGATGCCGATCCAGACCGGGGCTATCCAGCGGGCCAAGCTTTGGCAGCCGATCTTAGGCGCGCTGGCCATCGTGGCCTTATTTATCCATCTGTCCGGCGTAAGAATGGGCAATGCTTCGTCGCCTTTGATCCGGGTGCCGTGCAGAATGTGAGACCAGGCGCATCCTGGATGCTCGCTTGGAACGGTAGCCCAGAGTTCAGCTTGATCGGTCTCTGAAGGCGCGCCACTCAAAAAGGGGTTGCACAAAAAATGGCGGTCCCGAAGGGACTTGAACCCCCGACCCATCGTTTAGGAAACGATTGCTCTATCCTGCTGAGCTACGGGACCGCACGGCCTATGCTTAGCGGGCGCGCGGCGGTTTGGGGAGGGGGGTGTTACAGAATTTGGCCCGAGAATTAGTCGGCGTTTAGTCCTGCGCCGTCGCGACCACGCGCGGTAGTTTGAAGATGACGTCTTCGCGCGTGACTTCCACATCTTGCAGCGTCACGCCAAAGCGTGCCTGACAGGCCGCAATCACCGCTTCGACCAAATCTTCTGGCGCACTGGCCCCGGCGGTGAGGCCCAGGGTGGAGATTCCGTCAAACCATGACCAGTCGATGCCATGGGCATCATCGATCAAATGGGCGGCTTTCGCCCCGGCGCGAAGGCCCACTTCCACCAGCCGAATAGAGTTGGACGAAGTTTTTGAGCCAATGACCAAGAGGAGGTCAGCTTTGGCCCCTAGCGCTTTGACCGCCTCTTGGCGATTCGTCGTCGCGTAGCAAATGTCTTCCTTATGCGGCGGCGAGATTTCGGGAAATTTGGCCTGTAATGCGCCGACAATCTCGGCTGTATCATCGACCGACAGCGTCGTTTGGGTCACAAAAGCGAGCTTTCTAGCGTCTTTTGGCTGAAAATCTGCCACTTCGGCCACATCTTGAATCAAGGTGACCGCGCCTTGCGGCAATTGGCCCATCGTGCCGATAACTTCTGGGTGACCTGCATGGCCGATGAGAACAATTTCACGCTCTGCATCAAAATGCCGTTGGGCCTCCACATGGACTTTGGATACCAAGGGGCAGGTCGCATCGACATAAATCATGTTGCGGCGCGAGGCCTCTTCCGGCACCGATTTGGGCACGCCATGGGCAGAGAAGACGACCGGGCGATCGGTGGGGCATTCGGCCAATTCTTCAACAAAAACAGCACCTAGTCGCTTTAATCGTTCCACCACATGCACATTATGGACGATCTCGTGGCGGACATAGACCGGCGCGCCCCATTTCTCAATCGCGCGCTCAACAATCTGAATGGCACGGTCCACACCAGCGCAAAAGCCGCGCGGGGCTGCAAGCAAAATCGTCAATGGACGGGCAAGGGCTGTAACTTCCGACATGATTTCTCCGGTGGCATTGCCTTGTTGGCGCCGCATTGCGTTGCTTGAAACAAGACTGACCTCTAAAGACATGGTCTATAATTGCGGCAGTGCCAAGATGGTCTGCTTCGCTTCTTCTGTGGAATGCAACATGCGCCCCCAAGCTATTGCCTTTGTGATCACTTCGTCCATCCTTTTTGCCGCTTGTTCGTCCTTGCCTTTCATGGGCAATCGCGACGGCCGTAATAAGGCTCCCCCGCCCATGACCGAAGCCGACGCGCCTGCTGCAGACGCGCCTAAGCCTACGGTTGAAGCGAAAGCAGGGGATGCAGAAACCTTGGAGGCCCCCGTCGGGCCACCCCGCAAGCGCGGTTTCTTCTCTGGCGTGGCCAAGGCCCTCGGCAGTGATTCCGGCGTGGCCAATGTCGGACCCTGCCCAGCGGTGCGTGTCTTGTATGACGCCCAACGCTTTGTCGAACTTGACGGGGCAGAGCGGTTTGAGAATGTCGGCTATACGGGCGAGATTTTGAATGTGAATTCCGATTGCCGCTATGTTGGCGCAGATCCCATCACCATCAATCTGCAATTAGATATGGCCTTTGGCAAAGGCCCCAAGGCCAAAGGGGCTTTTAAGGACGCCAATTATTGGGTCACCGTGACGCGCAAGGACATCGCCGTCATCAGCCGTCAAGTCTATACCCAGCGCGTTGTGATTCCGGCAGGCTCTGACCGGGTTGCCTTGAAGTCTTTGCCCATCACCATCGAAATCCCCCGTGCCAATAAGGATATTGCCGGGGCCAATTTTGAAGTGCTGGTAGGCTTTGAATTGACGCCCGAGCAATTGGAGTTCAACCGCAATGGTAAGCGCTTCCGCGTGGATGCTGGCGTTCCGCGCTAAAGGCCTGATGCATGACCCATTTTGCGTATCATTTAGCCCTTAAGCTGGGTAATGCCTTTGCTGATCTGGGCTTAAGCCCGGATTTGGGCGCGGTTGTTCGGGCTCAAAAGGCTGAATTCGGTGATTTTCAGTGTAATGGCGCGATGGCCGGGGCTAAACAGGCCGGCAAGAACCCGCGTGAGGTTGCCATGTCCGTTGCGGCAAGACTGGCGCATGATCGCGATATTGCGCGGGTAGAAGTCGCAGGCCCTGGCTTTTTGAACATCACCCTGTCGGATGCCGCTCTGGTCAGCCAGGCAGCAGCGATCGCGCAAGACCCACGCGCTGGCGCAGGCGTCGTTGAAGTGCCGCGCCGCGTCATCGTCGATTATGCCGGGCCAAACGTCGCTAAATCCATGCATGTCGGCCATTTGCGTGCGACCATTATTGGCGACAGCATTAAGCGTCTCTATCGCTTCCGCGGCGATCAGGTTTGGGGCGATGCGCATTTTGGCGACTGGGGCTTTCAAATGGGCCTGTTGATTGCGACTTTAGCGCAAGAAATGCCCGACCTGCCTTATTTTGACGCCGATTTTGCCGGGCCTTATCCAGACGTGAGCCCCGTTCAATTGGCTGATTTAGAGCGGATTTATCCCGCGGCTGCGGCGCTGGCGAAAACGGATGTGGAAGCGCGCGACCGTGCCCGTAAAGCGACGGCAGAGCTGCAGGCCGGCCGGCCCGGCTATCGGGCGCTGTGGCAGCATTTTGTGGCGGTGTCGCGTGGCGCACTCGAGCGTGAGTTTGCCGCCCTTGGTGTCACCTTTGATTTGTGGCTGGGCGAAAGCGATGCAGATCCCTTAATCCCGGACATGATCAAGGACCTCGAAGCCAAGGGGTTGTTGCAGGATGATCAGGGCGCGCGGGTTGTGTTTGTGCATGACAAACTGGTGCCTAAGAAGGATGGTGGCGAAGGCCCCAATGTTGCGCCGTTGCTGGTTGTCTCGTCTGAGGGCTCTGCCATGTATGGCACGACCGACCTTGCGACCATTGTGGATCGGGTCAAGCGCTTTCAGACCGATTTGATTATCTATTGCGTCGACCAACGTCAGGCTGATCATTTCGAAACCGTGTTTCGTGCGGCAGACAAGGCTGGTTATATGCCACGTGAAGGTCTGGACCATATCGGCTTTGGCACCATGAATGGCCAAGATGGCAAACCCTTTAAGACCCGCGAAGGTGGCGTTCTAAAGCTGCATGACCTCATCACCCAAGTGCAGGAAAAAGCCCAAGCCAAGATTGATGAGGCTGGCGTCGGCACCGACTGGCCAGATGAAGAGCGCGCCGATATTGCCCATAAGGTGGGCATTGCAGCCTTGAAGTTTGCCGATCTGCAGAATTTCCGCGGTACGTCCTATATCTTTGACTTGGATCGGTTTTTAAGCTTTGAGGGCAAGACAGGGCCTTACCTTCTTTATGCCGCCGTGCGGATTAAATCCATCCTGCGCAAAGCCGATGAAGCAGGCTTTGCGGCGGGCCCCGTCGTCAAGCTTGAGGGCGCAGAACGCGATTTGATCTTGGTATTGGATGGGTTTGAGCATGCGCTTCGTGGGGCCTATGACAAGCGCGCCCCGCATATTCTGGCCGACCATGCCTATAGCTTAGCCGGGGCATTCTCGGCCTTTTATGCGGCCTGTCCCATCATGACAGCGGCTGAAACCGATGTGCGGGCGTCTCGGCTGACCTTGGCCAAAGCAACCCTGACGCAATTGCTGATTGCCTTAGATTTGCTTGGGATCGAAGCCCCAGAACGCATGTAACCGAGCGCACCGAAACAAGCGCCTCGCATCTTTGGCGTGCGTTAAGTCCGATACATAGGGTCTAGCCTGTCACGACGGCTAGGCAGGTCAGCTGTAATGCTAGCGCGCTGGTCAGGCGAAAAGCGCATCCATTGCGCGATCTCCGGCAGGGTGCGGTAACAGCCCAAGCATAGGCCGGACTGGGGCTCTACACAGCAGACCTTGATACAGGGCGTGGCGATGGGTTCGGCCACGTTACATGCCAAATGCAGGGATTAAGGCAACAATCCCGGCCAAGGCACCCAATTCGGCTGCAATCGCGGTCGCTCCCAAAGCATCCCCCGTTTGCCCGCCCAAATGCTTGCGGGCGGTCATGGCAATGGCACCCGCGCCCAAGATCGTGCCGATCACAGCGCCAATGGCAGGGCCAATAAAGCTCAATTGAAAGGCGAGGATGACGCTAACCCCCGCGATCACCGCCCCAATCACGGTGGCTGTGGTTGCCTCGGTCGCGGTGGGCTGGCCAGCGGAGGCAGAAATGCCGTCATCGGTTGCAGGCTTCAACAGGGTCATGACATGCACCAAAGCCGTGCGCGCTAATGCGCCACTGATGATCAGGCACAGGCCTGCCTGCCACGCTTGGGCAATCTCAGCCACCAAAAAGATTTTCAGAATAATGGCAAGTAAAAGCGCCACCCCGCCAAACGTGCCAATCCGCGAGTCGCGCATAATGGCGAGCCGCTCGCTGACCGTCTTGCCACCGCCAACACCATCAAAGAAATCGGCAAAGCCATCTTCATGAAAGGCACCTGTGGTGAGGACTTGCGACGCAACGGCCAAAGTTGCTGCAATATGCACACTGCCGTTGAACAGCCACATCGCCAGGCCATAGGTCAATGCCCCGATGATCCCGGTTACGAGGCCAGCGACGGGGGCTGCTTGGAACGCGCGCGTGATGCGCTCTCTCGGCAGATCCTCCGGCCAAGTTACGGGCAAACGTGTAAAGAATATCAAGCAAATTCTGGCGTCATCAATAATGCGCATGGCGCGACTCAACTTTGGCTCATCTTGTGGGAACAACTTTTCGATCTTGTAGACGAACAGTCTGAAATTTCGAGATGATAATACTTAATGGCTGATCGAACCTGACACACTGTGGCGCCGAAGTCGCACTGAGGATCGACAGGGCGGGCTGTTTTTTCCCGCCCGCCTTGGCCTTTATTGCCAACCGATTGCGCGCTAGATCACACCCATGCCCCATGATGCCTGCGCAGCTCCCAAACAGCCCTTCGACGATATCCGAGCCCTGCTTCACGACTTGCCCGGCCGCGATGAAGAGGCCAGTGCCCGCACCGCGTGGCGCGAAAGCCAATTGATCAAACCACCGGGGGCGTTGGGCCGCTTAGAGGATATTTCGAATTGGCTTTCAGCTTGGACGGGCAAGAGCCCGCCGCAAGTCACGCGTCCCATTGTTGCGGTTTTTGCGGGCGACCATGGCGTTGCCGCGCGCGGTGTCTCTGCCTATCCCCAAGAAGTTACGCGGCAGATGATTGACGCCATGGCCGCTGGTGGGGCGGCTATTTCGGTTCTGGCCCAGCAAGCCGGGGCAGGCCTGAAGGTCTATGATCTGGCGGTCGGCAAACCCACACCCGATATTGTTGAAGCCGATGCCATGAGCGAGCAGGAATGTGTGGCGACCATGGCTTATGGCATGGAAGTGCTGGCAGAAGGAACCGACCTCTTGGTTCTGGGTGAGGTCGGCATCGGCAACACCACAATTGCTGCCGCCCTGGCATTGGCCCTTTATGGGGGCGAGGCGGGCGCCTGGACAGGGCCCGGTACGGGCGTTGAGGGCAAAGCCCTAGCCGCGAAGCGCGAGGTGGTGGAAGCGGCCGTGGCGCGCTTGGGCGAGGATCGCGATGATCCGCTGAAGGTGCTGGCCCGTGTTGGTGGGCGCGAATTTGCCGCCATGGCTGGCGCAATCCTTGCCGCCCGTCTGCAACGGGTTCCGGTTGTTCTTGATGGCTTTATGGTGGCTGCCGCCGCAGCCGTCTTACACCGCATGAACCCTGAGGCGCTCGATCATTGTATCGTGGGTCATGTCTCGGCCGAGCCCGGCCATCGCGCGCTCTTGGCCCGTTTAGGCAAAAAGCCGATTTTAGACCTCGGCATGGCTTTGGGGGAGGGCACCGGGGCAGCCTTGGCGGTTCAAATCATCAAGTCGGCTGTTGCGTGCCATGCCGGGATGGCAACCTTCGCCGAAGCCGGTGTCGCTGGGCCTAGCCTCTAATGCCGGTCTCCAGCACGTATCAGCCCGATCCGCACTTTTATGGCTTAGGGCCAGAGTTTGGCGATCCGGTTGAGGTGGCAGAATTTCCCATGCATCGCCTGGTGTGGCGCGACCAACGTGCTGCGCAGCGTGTAGGCTTAGACACGTTAAGTGATGCGGAATGGGTTGCCCATTTTGGTCGTTTCGAGAGCTTGCCGAATATGGCCCAGCCGCCAGTGGCCATGCGCTACCACGGCCATCAGTTTCGCACCTATAATCCGCAATTGGGCGACGGGCGGGGCTTTTTGTTTGGTCAGCTTCGCGATCAAAACGGGCGGCTGTTGGATCTGGGCACCAAGGGCTCTGGTCAGACACCTTGGTCGCGGCAAGGCGATGGTCGTCTGACCCTTAAGGGGGGCGTGCGGGAGGTTTTGGCCGCCCGCATGTTAGAAGCCCAGGGCGTCAACACGTCGAAGGCTTTAAGCCTAATTGAGACCGGCGAAAACCTCATCCGCTCGGACGAGCCATCGCCGACACGTTCTGCCGTCTTGGTACGATTGCAGCATAGCCATGTGCGTTTTGGCACATTCCAGCGTCACGCCTTTCTCGACGCACCCGAGCGCTTGACCGCTTTGGTCGACCATTGTGTCGCGCTCTATTATCCGCACCTTCAGGACTTGGAGGGGCCAGCGCGCGCTGCAGCCCTTGTCCGAGAAGTAGCTTTGGCCACGGCAGAGATGGTGGCTGGCTGGATGGCCGCGGGCTTTGTGCATGGGGTCCTTAATACCGACAATATGAATGTGACGGGCGAAAGCTTTGATTATGGCCCGTGGCGCTTCTTGCCAGTTGCAGACGGCAATTTCACCGCCGCTTATTTCGATCAGACTGGCCTTTATGCCTATGGCCGCCAGCCTGAAGCGGGGCTGTGGAACTTAAAGCAATTGGCCGGCGCCTTAACCCCGATTGGCGAGCTTGAGAGCCTGACCGAAGCCGTTCGCGCCTATCCACCGGCCTTCGCGCACGCCCAACAGGCAGCCCTCCTACGTCGTCTTGGCCTGAAGGTTTCGCCTAAGGCTGAAGACAGCCGAACCATGTTGGATGCCATGTTTGCCTTTATGGCCCGATCTGGCGTGTCTTGGGACGGCTTTTTCCATGACTGGTTTGGCGGCCTTGCCAGCGAGGCGCGCGCCATGGCCGGGCCGCGGGCGACATTCTATCAAGGGGAAGACTTTAAGGCTTGGGTGACCTGGCTAGACCAGTTCGCGCCAGAGCGGCCAGAGCGTTTGAGCCATGCCTATTTCCAAACAGCAGAACCAGCCAGTCTGGTGATTGAAGAGGTGGAAGCTTTATGGGCTCGCATCGCTGAACAAGACGACTGGTCTGGCTTTCACCAAAAGCTGGCCGACATTGACCAATTGGGCCTTGCGTTGGCTTAGAGCGGCCCATACTGCAAAAGGCCCCAGAAATTCGGGGTTTCCCACCGTTTACATGGCATTTTATGAGGGGCTTTAGGACCTTTGTAAGTGGCCGTGGCGATAGTGTTGACTGGTTGGGATGACGACCGGGGCTTAAGTCATCATCCAACCCACTTCGCGAAGGAACCTTTTGGTTCACTGTGCACGTGGGAGCCATCGAAATGCATGAACGTTTTGTCGCACTATTGCCTCTGACCCATAGCGTTGACTTTGCCCATGATCAAATCTTGGCGAGGTTGAGTGGCTTGTTTCCATCGCTGACGTCCAAATTGGGCGTTGTGCGTCCAGGCGGTTTTGCCGCTGGCGGCGAGGGTGGACCCTGCTTTTTGTCGGTTGGCCCAAATGTAATTTCCGTCCATCTCTATCCGGGACCACCTAAATTGGCGGAAAGCGAGGATTTAGATGCCTTATGTCCGGCTTGGTTTGGCTTGCGCGACTCCCACCCTAAGATTCACACCCATGTCGTGGTGCGTTCTGAACAAGATGCCCACCATCCAGCCGAGGCGCTCGCCGTAGCCGCCGCTGTTAGCATGGTAACCTCGGCCTTGATCTCGATCGTGCCGGTAGAAGAAGTGATCTGGAAAACCGGCCATGTCAGTATTGAACCTCAAGCCTTTCAACGCACCGCCCTGCGCCTCACTATTCCTGAAATCAAAGTAGGCCATTGGCTGACTTGGCACGTGGTCGAGGGGCCCTTGAGTCCCCAAGGCATGCCCAGCCTGATTTATCATTCCAAGGGCCTTGCACCCTTTTTTGGCCGTGAACTCGAAACCGTTCCCTCCATTCTGCCGCGCGCTGAGATTGAAAAGCGGGTCTTGGCTGTGACGGATTTTTTGATCCTGCATGGGCCGCCAATTCGTGATGACATGCCACTTTATGTGCCAGACCATGATTATGTGCGGGTGCGGCTGCGCGATAGGGGGATGATTGACCCCAATCCTGTCTTGATGCTGCGAATCGAGCCGGCACCTGCATCTGAAACTGGGCGGGCAAACGGGCTAAGGTTTGGCCAGCCCCTGCCTGCTAACGGGGGCTTTGGTCGGCGGGCCCTGAGTTAAGCCTTTGGCAGGGAGAAGGAAATTCGGGCTTTCCTTTTCGAAAATCTGGTCCATGATCCCTGTGTCTCGTCTGTGGCGAACCAAAGGGGTAAGGCATGGCACTCAAGCGTCGCGACCTAGTCACCGGTCTGATAGGTTTTGGTTTTTCTGGCCCTGTTTGGGCGCAAAAAGCCCCGCCTGCGGCAAGTGAAACTGTCACGGTAACCGGCCAGACCCCGATCGTGACATTGCAGACATGGATTGATCTCTATGGCCGTCCAACCGCCGAAGTGAAGCTAAACGGTCAAGGTCCGTTCAAATTTGTTGTCGATACCGGGTCGAACACATCTGTTTTAAGTCCGCGGGTTGCCAAGGCTCTAGAATTGGCAGAATTGCCGATGCGCACCGTCCATGGTGTCACCGGCTCTAGTCAGGCCCATTTTGCCAAAATCGCCCAGATTGAAACCGGGCGGAGTGTTTCCAACAACCTCACCGTCGCCATTATCGATGCCCCCGCCTTAGACAAGCTGGATGGTATCCTTGGCATGGACATGTTTGCTAATCGGCGGGTGCGGTTCAACTTCAGCCGCAAAACGGTCGATCTGGAACCTGCGACCTCACGGCGTCCACGAAGACTGCCCATATCGGTTGGGGTCAAATTGCGTCATGGTTTGTTGATTGAAGCAGAGGGGCGGGTGGGCAATCTTCGCTCTAAATGCATTTTGGACACGGGCGGAGATACCACCATCGTCAATATGGCCATGCTCAACGCACTCAGCGCGCGCGCCAGAAGGCGAACCCGCCCTGAAGAAGCCCCCGTCATACTCGGGGTCACCAACCAACAACTCAATGGGGTGTGGGCCAATCTGCCAGAGTTTAACCTTATCGGCCTCATTATTCGCCGCTTAACCGTGGTGGCCGCTGATGCGCCCGTGTTTAAGCTTTGGGGCCTTGAAAACACCCCCGCCATGCTGGTGGGAATGGATATTCTAAGCCAGGTTGAGACTTTGGTGGTTGACTATCGCCGTCGTGAGGTAGAGCTGCAGTTGCTCTCAAACCTCGTTGGTGGTCAAACCAATATATATCGGGGCTAGCCCGATAAAAGGGATAATATCTTGACAGATCCTGCCGGCACTCGCCGCCAATTTTGTTTCGTCCGCTTCTGTGCTGTCCTGTGTATCCCGCTGCTATTATTGGTTTTTCCTGGCGAGAGCCAAGCCCAGTTTAAGGCAGAGGTACCGCAAGCCCGGGTTGAATATTGGCAAGCCCGCTTAGCCTCCATGGAAGCGCAATTGGCGGATAAACAAGGCTTATCGAGTTATCGGCTTGTGTTCTTGGGCGATTCCATCACCGACTTTTTCCTGATGGGCGAGAATTTGTGGTTTCCCGGTGTCACGAATGGTCGGGCGGTTTGGGATGCGACTTTTGCGGGCCAAGACCCGGCCCTCAAGGCGATCAATCTGGGCATTTCTGGCGACCGCCTTGAGCATATGCTTTACCGTATTCAGCCCAAAGCCCAAGGCGGCCTCGGCCAACTGGATCATAAGGGGTTGAAGCCGGATTATGTGGTCATTCTGGCCGGGATCAATAATTCTTGGGCCAGTGAGACACCGGCCGATGCCAGCATTGTCGCAGGGGTGAAAGCATTGGTCGCCAGCGTCCATGCCCGCCAACCCAAGGCCCGGATCATTCTGCAATCCTTGCTGCCGACCCAAGAAGTGGCGCGAACCCGCGATATTGTGATCCCGGTCAATCGCGAACTTAAGGCCTTTGCCGAACAGGATAAGCAAAAGGCCTATCTAACCTTTGTCGATCTCTATCCCCATTTCCTTAATCCAGAAGGAAGCCAGAATAGCACCTTATTCTATGACGGCCTGCACCCATCCGAAGCGGGGTATCGGGTTTGGCGCGACATATTGGTTGGCGCAATTGCGGCAGATCGCGCCCGCGAAGCGATGCGCTAGGACGTGAAGCGGAAATGCATCACATCGCCGTCCTTTACCACATATTCCTTGCCTTCTAGGCGCATTTTGCCCGCTTCTTTCGCGCCAGTTTCGCCCTTGAAGGCAACATAATCATCATAGGCAATGGTCTCGGCGCGGATAAAGCCTTTTTCAAAATCGCCATGGATGACGCCAGCAGACTTGGGCGCAGTCCAACCACGATGGATGGTCCAGGCGCGCGCCTCTTTAGGGCCGACAGTGAAATAGGTTTGTAGGCCCAACAAGCTATAGCCAGATCGGATCAGCTTATTGAGGCCCGGCTCATCAAGGCCAGCGGCCTCAAGATATTCTGCGGCCTCTTCATCATTAAGGGCCGCAAGCTCTGCCTCCATTTGTGCGCAAATGACAACGGCTGTCGCTTTATGGGCTTGGGCATAGGCTTCTACTTTGGCCGAATATTCGTTGCCGGTCGCAGCCGAGGCTTCATCCACATTGCAGACATAAAGGACCGGCTTTGCCGTCAACAACTGCAACATGTCATAGGCTTTTTGGTCTTCCTTGGCCGGCACAAACAGGCGGGCGGGCTTGCCTTCATCCAAGAGCTTTTTGGCTTCAAGACATAATTCCAACGTCAATTTAGCGTCTTTGTCGCTTTGTTTGGCTTTCTTTTCGAGATTGGGGATGCGCTTTTCCAAGCTTTCCAAATCAGCCAGCATAAGTTCGGTTTCGACGGTCTCTAGATCGGCGAGGGGGTCGATGCGGCCCTCGACATGGGTGATGTCCTCATCGACAAAGCAGCGGGTCACATAGGTGATGGCATCGCATTCGCGGATATTGGCTAGAAACTGATTGCCCAAGCCTTCTCCTTTGGAAGCACCGCGCACAAGGCCTGCAATATCGACGAAATTCATGCGCGCTGGGATGATTTCTTTAGAGCCTGCAATCGCAGCTAAGGCGTTCAGGCGCGGCTCTGGTACCGCCACTTCGCCCACATTGGGTTCAATCGTGCAGAAGGGATAATTGGCAGCCTGTGCGGCGGCTGTCTTGGTGAGAGCATTAAACAATGTGGACTTGCCAACATTGGGCAGGCCCACGATGCCGCATTTGAATCCCATGATGGAGGTCTTCCGTAACTGAGGTGGCGCGCGCGATGATTGCGCGAGAAAAGCGTGCCGTGTCTTAGACAGTTTGCCGTCCAAAAGCACCCATCAATGGCAGGGCTTACGCAACCGCCAAGGTGCGCCACTTTCGCGCATCGGATTGGAAATGGCGCGGTACGCGTGACAGGCGCACATCGAATTCCTGTAACTCACGCGTGGCGTCGACGTCTTTGCCCATGTGGCGCAGAAAGCGAATATAGCGGGCGTGGGCTTCCAGCGTTGGGATGCGCGGTGCGGCAAAGGCATAGGCCTCTTCTGCCTCCTCATTCTGGCCCAAGGCTTCTGCAGCGCGTGCAAAGATAAGGGCTTCTGCTGGCCCCTCATGGCCCAAATCCCGCAAACGGTTGATGCGGTCTAAAGCTTCTTGGTGGCGGCCAAGGTCTACAAAGGCGCGGGCATGGCCCAAAAGGGCTGCATGGTCGTCGACAAATTGGCCTTCAAGGCAGTCCCGATAAAGCCTTTCGGCATTGGTAAAGTCGCCGATTTCGGCGCTGGCATGGGCCAAGCGTAGGCGGTTGCCCATCGTCGGTGTCAGGTCAAAGGCTTCTTGCGCCGCCCGCAATTCCCGCGTCGGGTCTAAAGCGTTACTCACCTGGCGCTCGGCTTTGCGCATGATGGAAAAGAGGCCTGTATGGGGCAGGATCTCAAGCACAACATAAACGGCTGAGCCGATACCGGGCGCAAACAGAATGAAGAATATCCACCAAAAGGGTCGCCCTGTTCGCAGGACGTGAATGATCAAAGTGACCTGAATAACAAAGGAAAGAATCAGAAGGGGCATCGGGCTCGCTATCCTCAAGTATGGGATAGGAGACTCATACAACCTAGGCTTTATTCTGCAAGACGTGGTTTATGCGCCCTAGAACTGGCCTAGTTTCCGTCACCCGTGCCACCGCGCAGCCAGGCTGGAATCGGTGGGGCAGGGGAGAGTTTAGAGACTTCTGTTTGGAAGTGGTCGTGCTTGGCCTCCAACAAAAGGGGGGTCGTGCGGGCAATGGCATCGCATAAGCTGTCGACCCAGACCATTTCGGCGCTTGAGAAATCATCCAACACATGGCTCAGCATTTTTTCGCGCCCGGGATGGCCAACACCCAAGCGGACGCGTTTGAAGTCAGAACCCGATTGGGCCACAATAGACCGCAAGCCATTGTGCCCCGCTGTGCCACCGCCAATTTTGACCCGACACTTACCCGGCGCGAGTTCGACTTCATCATAAAACACAATGACCTTAGCGATGGGGATTTTATGGAACGTCATAAAGCCACCCACACACCGGCCACTCTCATTCATAAAAGTCTGAGGTTTAACGATGATGGTTTTCTGCGGGCCGGCCTCAGTCTCAATCAGGCCTTCGCGCGCCAAGCCCTGTAGGCGGTTGCGTTCGGTACCAAACTGATAGCGCCGCGCAATCTCATCCACGGCCATGAAGCCAATATTGTGCCGGTTCTTGGCATATTTGGCACCGGGATTGCCGAGCCCAACCAATAGAAACATCTGATCACCTCATGATCACAATAAAAAAGCCCCGGACGATGCCGGGGCTTTTATCACAAACATCCAAAAAAGCTTATGCTTCTTCGGCTGCTTCGTCTTGCTTGCCACCGCGGCCGATGATGGTCGCAACAGTGAAGTCGCGGTCGCGGATGCTTGGGCGTGCGCCGTCTGGCATGCGCACGGCTGAGATGTGGATCACATCGCCAATGTCGCGGCCAGCCAAGTCAACGACCAATTCTTCTGGGATTTTGCCAGCTGGCACGTCCAGAGCCACCGTGTGGCGAACGACGTTCAGCGTGCCGCCCTTTTTAATGCCGGGGCAGGTGTCTTGGTTCTGGAAGTGCACAGGCACATCCACCGAGATCACCGAGCCTTCTTCAACCCGATACAGGTCAAAGTGGACAGGCATGTCGGTGATGGGGTCCCACTGCACGTCGCGTGGGATCACAGGCTGGCTTTCGCCGCTGTGGTGCAAATCAACCATGTGGGCCAAGAATTTGCCAGAGCGGATCGCTTTCAGCAATTCCTTGCTGGAAGCGGCAATCGCCACAGGCTCTTTGTTGCCGCCATAAAGGATGCCGGGCACAAGGCCTTCACGGCGGGTCTGGCGAGCGCCACCGGTACCAGTGCGTTCCCGCACTTCAACATTGATCACGATGCCGGTCATCCCCGGTCTCCGTTCGTTGGTGTGTAAAAACTGCGCCGCCTACATGATGCAGGCGGCGCATGAGATTTCATGAAGGCGGGGCTATAGGGGAAAGATGAAAAGAACTCAACAGTGGGTGGCAGCTTTAGACCCGCCTGCTGCTGAATAAATATGTTCCTATCCCATATTGGCCTGCTCGTGGCTGATAGAGCACAGTCATAAGCCTTTTTAGAGGCGCTTGGCCTCGCGTTCTGTGTGAGCGCCGCCCATCCCCGCCACTCCTTTGCCAGTTTAGCTGGGAAAGGCGGGCAAGCCCTGTCACCTTGCTCACCAAGGGTCGTCCTGCCAAGTGGGGTTTAGGGCGCTGCGATTCTCCTCGGCCATGATGGTCGTGAAATCGTGTTGCCTGATGAAATCAACGCCCAGCTCAACCTGCCTTGGCCGTTGGGGCGGTCACAAGATTAGGCGGGTTTAAGGGGCGAAGCGCAATCCCGTTCACACCAACCAAGGCAGGCTGGGGCGCGCTGGCCTTACCCGCACAATCCTTGCCCATTCCCGTCTCGAAACCTTTTTTGTCGAGGGCGACCTTTTGCAAGAAGGTACGACGGGCTAAGATTCTTGCGGGCTCGCCCGGGTTGTCATTGGCTTGCTCGAGAGTTTCGACGATGCGGGTAACATGGGCGCGCGGCACAGCCATTAGATCGACTTTCCGGCGGTAAACCACGGCTTCGGGATCTGCGCCGATGAGGCTTGCGACACACCAATTGCGTCCACCAGGCGGTGCGGGTGGGAGGCGACGGTCGGTGTAAAAGCGCATCGGATCGCCGGTGCTTTGCGTGGTCCGTTGGGCGGCGATCTCACGCTCAAACCCGTTGCAGGCCGGGGTACCAACAGGCGCCAGTACAAAGGTTACAGGGCCTGCTTGACCACTCAGCGGCACTAAGTTCCAGCGGCGGCTATCCTGGGCCGGTAAGGCTGCCCCTTCTGCGAGAGCCTCTGATGTGGTTTGAAAGCTTGCTTGGCCAAACCCCGTGCGCATCGCCTCGGTCACTTCATTGCCACTGCCACGACCATCGGCGAACTGGATGGACGTGGTCAGGATCGGGCTATTGGGCAATATGTCAGGCTCTGCCGCTTGGCAGATGGCCCGCCATGATGGCGTTGAAGCGCTGAGTTCTGTCTGGGAGGATGCGGCTGCACAAGCGCCAAGCCACATTAGGCTCAGCACAACCAAAGATCGGCTGACGCGGGTGAGGGGGGATTTCGCCATCACCTGCATGCACCTCACTTCCGCAAGATCACGCGCATGGACTCATAGCCCTTCACAAAGGAAGAGCGGATGCGGGTGGGTTCTGAGACAACTTGAATGTCGGAGTAACGCTTTAAAGCCTCTTCCCAAACAATCCGCAGTTGCATTTCGGCCAAGCGATTGCCGACACAGCGATGGATGCCAAAGCCAAAGGACAAATGGTTACGTGCACGGGGCCGGTCGATCCAGAAATCATTTGGCCGCTCAATCATTTCCTCATCCCGATTGCCCGAGACATACCACATGACGACCTTGTCGCCCTTCTTTATGAGCTTGCCACCCAATTCCACATCTTCCAGGGCGGTACGGCGCATGTGGGCAAGCGGGGTTTGCCAGCGGATGATTTCAGACACCATGTTCGGAATGATGGAAGGATCGGCGCGTAGTTTCTTGAATTCCTCAGGGTTTTTCGAAAGCGCATAAAGCCCGCCTGTCAAGGAATTGCGTGTGGTGTCATTGCCGCCCACGATCAGCAAGATCAGATTGCCCAGATATTCCAATGGCTCCATATTACGGGTGGCTTCGCCATGGGCGAGCATGGAGATCAAATCATTGCCGCCGCTATTATTGACCCGCTCGTTCCACAAATTGGTGAAATAGGCGAGGCATTCAAAAAGCTCTGCCCGGCGCTGATCTTCAGTTTCGATAATCCCGCCTGGAATGGGTTGAGCGGTGGCAATGTCTGACCATCGGGTCAGCTTGCGGCGGTCTTCCCACGGAAAGTCAAATAGGGTGGCCAGCATTTGGGTGGTCAGTTCGACCGAGACCTTATCCACCCAGTCAAATTCTTGATCGATCGGCAACTCGTCGAAGATCAGATTGACCCGCTCACGGATTGTGCGTTCCATTTTTGCTAAATTGTCTGGGCCCACGATGGGCTGGACGACTTTGCGCTGGGCATCATGCTTGGGCGGGTCCATCGCGATGAACATGGGCAGGATGAAATCGTCATCGAAACCCACAATGGTGATGCCGCCCAAAAAAGCGTCGGAGGAAAATTGATGGTGGTTGGTATCCACCGCCATAATGTCCTTATAGCGTGTTACGGACCAATAGCCGCCGACCCCTTCTTCCTGACTAACGCACCAATGGATCGGGTCTTCTTTGCGCAGGCGCTCAAAATAGGGCCAGTGGCAATCATGGGTCCAGAGTTCGGGCAGGGCGACATCAATCTCTTCCAAGGGAATAGACCAAGCCCGTTTGGCGTGGTGCTCTTGCACCGATTTGAACTCTGCAGGGTTGAAATTGCCGTCGGCCATAGAAGTTCTCCCAAGATCGAGATCTTTTTACGCGATGCTCATTACCTGCATGGGGCCACATTTTGCGGCGCTTGTCACCCCCTGACGCATGCGTCACGTTTGAAAAAATTCGTGCAAGCTCGATTTTACGCAGCCCATGGCCATGTCCGGCCTATTTCCAAAAGCACGCCAAGCCTTTAGCTTTCAAATTGGCACTCCGCCGCCCATGAAAGCCCCCTGAAAAGGACCCCGGACATGGATCTGAATATGGCCTTGATGCGGGCGACGTTTAAGCTGGATCAGCGTCAAGATGATGGTGCGACGACCGTTGGCACGGGCTGGCTTGTGCGATTGCCTGGTGTGGACGGGCGATTGGCGCTGGTCACAGCAGGCCATGTGTTGGACCGGATGCAGCAAGAGCAGGCCTCTATCCATTGGCGTCGTAGGGATGACGAAGGGCGTTGGCATCGCGAACCCGCCCCGGTCCGCATTCGTGATCGGACTGGTGCGCCTTTGTGGCATCGCCATGCGGATCGCGATATCGCCGCTTTAGACCTTAACCCGCCTGCCCATGCCCATGATTGGGCGATTGGCTTTGATCAATTGGCCGATGATGAGGCCCTTAAGTCCTATGATGTGCAGCCCGGCGATGAAATGCTGGCTTTGGGCTATCCCCGTGGCTTATCGGCCAATGAAATTGGTTTTCCGATCCTGCGGGCCGGAAGGGTTGCGTCTTACCCCTTGTGGCCCAGCGCTGATTTTCCAACCTTTTTGATGGATTTTGCCGTCTTTGCCCGCAATTCCGGCGGCCCAGTCTATATGTCAGACCGCGCGCGCAAGCGGGTGGGCGCACGCGATTTTCACGAAGCACAATTCGTCGCCGGGCTCTTGGCCCAACAAGTGGTTTTGACCGATGAGCGTTTGGAAATCGGCATTGTGCTGCACGCTGCCTTTATCCGCCAGTGCCTATTGGGCTTGGAAGCTAAATTAGCCGATCAGCCAGCCTGATCGTCGCTGGCTTGGAACACCAAAACCACGCCATTGATGCACCAGCGTTGACCGGTTGGAGCTGGACCATCGGGGAACACATGGCCTTGATGGGCCCCGCAAGTGGCACAATGGCATTCGGTGCGAGGATATAACAGCTTCCAGTCGGTTTTGGTTCCAACCGCTTCGGCTGAGATCGGCCTTGTGAAGCTGGGCCAACCCGTGCCGGAGTCAAATTTGTCTTCGCTCGCCCACAAAGCGGTACCACAGCCAACGCAATGGAAGGTGCCTTTGCGCTTTTCATCATTGAGGGGCGAGGTAAAGGCGCGCTCTGTGCCTTCTTGGCGGGCGACCTGAAACTGAGCGGGCGTCAGGATCGTTCTCCATTCGGCATCGGTCTTTTCAACTTTGAAGCGGGCGGGCTTGGCCATGATAATCTCCTCTGGGCCTCTTTACGCAGTGCAGGCCCGATTGGTTGCAGTCTGGATGCGTCACATGCCGGTCTTGACGACGCCCTTGCCATAGCGCGCATGCACTGAATCGAGGGCGCGCTCTAGGGCCGCGCGCTTAGGCGCTTGGGTATTTATCAGATCACCTTGATCCGCACCCTCCAGCGCACTGAGGTCTGACAGCCCAACCCCGATCAGGCGGAACGGGCCTTTTGCGATTTCCGCGCTTAACAAGGGCCGCGCTGCATCAAACACAACCCGGCCCGTCGCCGTGGGTTCTGACAAGGTTAGCCGCCGCGTCACTTGTTTAAAGCCGGATGTCTTGAGCTTCAGCGTTACGACCCGGCCCGCATGGCCTTTGGCACGGCTGATCTCGCCGACCTTGGCGCACAGGCGCTGTAAGATCGGTTCTAATTCGTCGAGAGTCTTCAAATCATGATGGAAGGTCGTTTCTGACGAGATGGACTTGCGCTCGCTATCGGGTTCTACGCGACGGTGGTCGATGCCGCGCGCCATATGAGCCAGCCGCGTGCCGCCATCGCCATAACGACGGGTCAGATCTTCAGGTTTTGCCGCTGCAAGGTCACCTATCAGCTGATAACCATCCCGGTTCAGGGCCTTGGCAAAAGCGGGACCTACGCCATGGAGAAAACCCACAGGCCTTGGCCACAAAATCTCGGCCACATCTTCTGGCCCCAAAATCGCAAAGCCGCGTGGCTTGTCGAGGTCGCTGGCTGTTTTGGCGAGAAACTTGTTGCACGAAAGGCCAATCGAGACAGTCAGGCCCATCTCGCTCTCAATCTTGTGCTGAAAGCGCGCCAAAGTCCGGGCAGGGGCACCCTGATGCATTTGGCTCGTGCCGGATAAATCCAAATAGGCCTCGTCAATTGAAACAGGCTCCACCAGGGGCGTCAGGGCCTGCATGGCTTGACGAATGGCGCGTCCCTCCTTGGCGTACAAGGCCATATTGGGGGAAATCACGGTCGCGTCTGGGCAGAGTTTCAGGGCTTTAAACATAGGCATGGCCGAGCGCACACCCGAAGCCCGCGCAAGATAGCAACAAGTTGCCACCACCCCGCGCCGCCCACCGCCGACAATGACGGGCTTATCGCGCAAGTCGGGCTGATCGCGCTTGTGGATTGCTGCATAAAAGGCATCGCAATCAATGTGGGCAATAGAAAAGCTTTGCAGGTTTTTGTGGCTGATTTGCCGTCTCGAGCCGCATTTTGGGCAGCGCAACGCCTGTTCGCTACCCTGAGATACGTCCTGATAAAAACAATCGCGGCATAGACTTGGCAAGGCTCGATTAACTCCCATGCGATACAAGCACATTTCAAGCTTGGGGTCACTCTAAGCAAAAAGATTGGAGCGGAGTATGGCGGCGTCGGTCGCAACTCAAGAAACGGAACAGCCTTTGGCCGAGCCAAAGGCGCAAAAAACCGTGATGATTGTTGAGGATAATGAACTCAACATGCGGCTGTTCCGTGATCTTTTAGCAGCCTTTGGCTATCGCACGGTGGAAACGCGCGACGGCCTGATGGCGCTGGATCTCGCGCGCGCTGAAAAACCCGATCTCATCTTGATGGACATTCAATTGCCAGAAGTTTCTGGCCTCGACATCACGCGTTGGATGAAGGCCGATGATGAATTGGCCAGTATCCCAATCATTGCCGTAACCGCCTTTGCCATGCGGGGTGATGAAGAGCGTTTTCGTGAGGGCGGCTGCCAAGATTATCTCTCGAAGCCCATTTCTGTGGCCACCTTCATTGGCGCTGTGCGTAAGTTCATAGGATAGACCAATGACGGCACGTGTTCTTGTTGTGGATGATGTCGAACCCAATGTTCGCTTGCTCGAAGCCAAGCTTCAGCATGAATATTATACGGTGATCACGTCTAATTCGGGCGAAGATGCCATCGTCAAAGCCAATCGTGAAAATCCCGATGTCATCCTGCTCGATGTGATGATGCCGGGCCTTGATGGGTTTGAGACCTGTAAGCGGCTGAAGGAAGATCCCGCCACACGCCATATTCCCGTGGTGATGGTCACCGCACTCGACCAGCGCGAGGACCGGGTTAAGGGTCTTGCTGTCGGGGCCGATGATTTCCTCTCCAAGCCGATTGATGACATTACCCTGTTTGCGCGGGTTAAATCGCTCGCCCGCTTTAAGGCTGTGGCTGACGAATTGCGATTGCGTGAAGCCGCCGGTCGCCGCATGGGCGTGATTGAAGGCGGGGCTAATCGCGAATTGGGCCTCAATGCTCGTATCCTGATCGTGGAAGATGACCCCCGCCGGGCTGCGCGCTTAAAGCGCACACTCGAAGTCGAGCAGCGCCCCATGTTGATGCAGGATTCCAACGAATTGGGGCCGATGGGGCAATCGACCGTCGAATTGATGATTATCTCCGCCGCGGGTGCATCCTTTGACGGCCTGCGCCTTGCCGCCCATGTGCGCGGCCAAGAAAGCACCCGCAGCTTACCCATCTTGGCGATCTGCGAGCCGGAAGAAAAAGTCAAAGCGCTGCGCGCGCTCGAAGTGGGCGTGAACGACTTCATCTATCGCCCAATTGATGATGAAGAATTGTTGGCCCGCACCCGAACCCTAATCAAACGCAAGCGTCATATTGATCAACTGCGCTTGACGGTGGATTCGAGCATGGAATTGGCCGTGACTGACCAACTGACCGGCCTGCACAATCGCCGCTATATGGAAAGCCAGCTCAAGTCCTTGCTGGCCCGCGCCGCGCGCGGTGGCCCGCCCGTCTCGGTGCTGATTGCCGACATCGACCATTTTAAGCGTGTCAACGACTTGTTCGGCCATGATGCTGGCGACAATGTGATCCGCGAATTTGCCGCGCGCTTGGCCTCGAACTTCCGGCCGCGCGACTTAGCCTGCCGTTATGGCGGGGAAGAATTCGTGGTCATTATGCCCGAAACCAATGCCAACGACGCCAATATGATTGCAGAGCGTTTGCGCGCCTCCATCGAAGAGGCCGCTTTCTTCATTGGTGCGGCCCGCGACACTTTGGAAGTAACCTGCTCAGTTGGCGTCGCGGTCGCCAAAAACAGCGAGCTCGACTACGAATCCGTCCTCAAACGTGCCGACGAAGCCCTCTATGTGGCCAAGCGCAGCGGGCGGAATAAGGTTGTGTCGCAGGCGGCTTGAGCGCGGCTACCGCTCACCCCTAATTCCGGCGGGGACCACCCGCAGAAGTCGGCAGATTGGGGTCAGAGCCGGGGAGTTGGACGGGGGCGCGGCCGATGGAGCCGAAGATTTGTTCAAGGAAGGTGACTTCGCGGCCGCGGGTCGGGGTGCGGCGGGTGTCGAAATCAATCACGCGGCCATCGGCGAGGCTGTATTTGCGCACACCTGCTACCTTGTCTGAGTCATCAAACGAGATGGCAACAATGGTGCGTTCCATCGTACGGGGGCGGTAGAAGGCCGTCTGCTTTTGGATGGAGGAAATGTAATACCACGTCTGCTCGTCAAAGGTGCCGGTCTGCGACGGATTGCCCATTCGGCTCAACACGGTCTCCTTGGTGTCCACCCCGTCTTGGAAGGCAGCCGTTTGGCTTTCGTCTGCAAGGAAACCGCGCCGGTCAATCACGCCAGTGCAAGCCCCTAGAAGCGAGGTGCCACAGAGCAGAGCAACAGCAACCAAATTTCTTCCGCGCATCGTGTGTATCCCATTTAAGCCGGCCCCATTGGGGTGCTTGCTTCGTGCTTTGCCTGCCCATAACGCGCAATTGGCAACAAATTATGGCAAAAATGCCAAAGAATTGATGCTGTACCTGTCACAGCGCTGTAGATGTCTCTGCACCTTGAGCCAAAAATATGGCAAAGCCCGCAGTGCTTGCCTTGACCTAGCCCGCCGGAATGTAAGGTTCAAGCCTAAGGTTCACGTTCCAGCTTCATCTTGAAGTGTTTAGAGCCGACCCACAGGTGTGTGGGCGGTTGGTTTCTCCCCGTACAGGTCCCCTATGCCCACAAATTTGATCTCTCGCCTGTTTCGCAAAAAGCCCATCAAACAGGCAGCCCGCGCGCTTTATGATCAGTTGAGTTTAGCCGCCCGCGACCCCGATCTCTATGGGGAAGGCCGCGTCCCCGATAGCCCCGATGGCCGGTTTGAGCTGTTGGCTTTGCATGCCTCGGTGCTGTTTGCCCGCCTGTCCAAGCGCGGCGATCAAGCCGAAGAGACCTCGCAAGAGGTCTTCAACATCATGTTTTCGGCCCTCGATCATGCTTTACGCGAATTAGGCGTGGGTGATCTGTCGGTGGGCAAGCGAATCAGAAAGCTGGCGGAAAGCTTTTATGGCCGTATGGCGATCTATACCGGTGCCCTGCAATTGCCCGAGGGCGAACAAATGGGCGTTCTGGCCGAAGCCATCGGCGTCCATGTGCTGGAGAAAGACCCTGCAGCACAAGGCTTTGCTGCTGAATTGGCCTCACGCATCCGTGACTGGACGCTTGACCTGCAAGGGGTTGCAGACGACACTCTTCTCCGGGGCGAACTGCCCCTGCCACGCTGAAAAGCCATGGAAACTGCAGCGATTTGACCAGAATCGTCTGAATAATGTCATGGAGTTTCGCCAAGTGTGTGGGTAATGCCGCCTCGCAGTGCTGACGGCTTCGTCGGCGAAGGCGCAGAGGCAAACGCCCAAGGAGACGGGATGACAAGTGGCTTAACGCTATCGATCGACGCCATGGGCGGGGATCACGCACCAGATGCAATCCTGAAGGGGGTGGACCTGTTTGCGCACGAAAACCCTGGCGCGCGCTTTATTTTACACGGCGATCAGGCGGCCCTTGATCGCCTATTGGCGGGCCTTCCCGACGCGGCATCGGCTAGCGAGGTTCGCCACACAGCCGAGATTGTGCCGATGGATGCCAAGCCCAGCCAAGCCATGCGCAAAAAAGGCACCAGCATGTGGAATGCCATCGCCTCGGTAAAGGCGGGCGAGGCTGCGGCTGTCGTATCTGCGGGCAATACGGGTGCTTTGATGGCCGTCGCGCATTTGCAATTGCGCACCATGGAAGGCCTGCATCGCCCGGCCATTACCGCTTCTTGGCCCACGCCAAAAGGCCATTGTGTGGTGCTGGATGTGGGCGCAAACGTTGATTCTGACCCGAACCAATTGGTGGATTTTGCCATTATGGGGGAGGCTTTTGCCAAGGCGCTCTACGGGTTGGATCGGCCGAAAATTGGTCTATTGAACGTTGGCTCGGAAGAAGTGAAGGGCCATGACGACATTCGCGAGGCCATGCGCCTATTACGTCTGTACGGCGCGACGCTGGATTTGGACGTCCACGGTTTCGTTGAAGGCAATGATATTTCCATGGGCAAGACCGATGTGGTCGTCACCGATGGCTTTACCGGCAACATTGCTTTGAAGACGGCCGAAGGGGCGGCCCGCTTGGTGGGGGCCTTTCTGAAAGAGGCATTGACCTCAAGCCCGCTGGCCATGGCTGGCGCGCTTTTGGCCTCGTCTGGCTTGAAAAAATTGAAAGCCCGCATGGACCCCAGCAATTCAAACGGTGGGGTGTTCTTGGGCCTGAATGGTCTTGTTATCAAATCCCATGGCGGCACCGATGCGCGCGGCTTTGCTAATGCGATGGCGGTGGGCGCGCGCTTGGCATCAAGCTCTTACATGACCCAAGTGGCCGATAATTTGTTGCGGCTGTCGGCCGTACGGGCTGCGGCGCAATCCAGCGCGCCTTCGCCGGTGGTGGAGGCGGAATAGCCATGGCACATGCTTCTGGTCTGATGCGATCGGTCTTTTTGGGCAGTGGCGCGATGACGCCAGAACGCATTGTGACCAATGCCGAACTTGAAACCATGGTCGACACCAGTGATGCGTGGATTCAAGAGCGCACCGGCATTGCCCAGCGCGCGGTCGCAGGACCCCTTGAGACCACGGCAAGTTTGGGGACTGAAGCAGCCCGGCGGGCCTTGGCCGATGCCACGTTAAAGCCCGAAGATATTGATCTGATCGTGTGTGCCACCTCTACACCTGATCGCACCTTTCCAGCGACCGCGACCTTGATTCATGCTGAGCTGGGAATTCCGGTTGCGATTGCCTTTGATGTCCAAGCCGTCTGCTCAGGATTCGTCTATGCGCTGTCAGTTGCCGACGCGCTGGTGCAAACCGGGCAGGCAAAAACCGCACTTGTTATCGGGGCAGAGACTTTTTCCCGTATCTTGGACTGGTCTGACCGCACAACGGCCGTTTTATTCGGCGACGGGGCCGGGGCGATGATTCTGGGGTCGGTGCCGGCTGAAGAAGCGGGTGGTCGGGGCGTCCTTGCCCATGCGCTGCGGGCCGACGGGCGCCATGCCGATTTGCTTTATGTTGATGGCGGCGCTTCCCAAGGTGGGCGCATTGGCAAACTCAAAATGCAAGGCCAAGCGGTTTTTCGTCATGCTGTTGGCAATATTTCTGAAGCAATTGCAGCATGTTGCGCCAAGGCTGGCGTGGAAGTGGCCGATATTGACTGGTTTGTGCCCCACCAAGCCAACCGGCGCATTTTGGAAGGGGTCGCCCGCCGCATGGGCTTGGATGACCACAAAGTGATCACCACCGTAACCCAGCATGGCAATACGTCTGCGGCCTCTGTGCCCCTGGCTTTTGAAGTCGCGCGCCAAGATGGCCGCATCAAAAAGGGTGATTTGGTGCTTTTGGAAGCCATGGGCGGTGGATTTACGTGGGGTGCGTCATTGATCCGGCTGTAGGGGGACTGGACGTATTGTAAAATAGGGGTTTAATGAGCTTGTAGCTAAAGTGGAGACTGGATGGATGCACCACAAAGTGGGCGTTGTTCTAGCAAGCCAATAAGGGGGGCAAGACGTGGGTAAAACGCTAACTCGCGCAGATTTGATTGACGCTTTAGGGCGTGAAGTGGGTTTGTCGCGGAATGATTGTTCAGATTTACTTGAATCCATGCTGGAGCATTTGGCCAAGACGCTTGAACGCGGCCAATTGGTAAAGCTTGCGCGGTTTGGCAATTTCAGTGTTAGAGCCAAGCGCCCCCGAATCGGGCGAAACCCAAAGACAGGCGTTGAAGCAACCATTTCTGCGCGCCGTGTGGTAAGTTTCAAAGCTTCCCAAATCATGCGGGAGCGGGTTGAAAAAGGCTGAGTGTAAAGGTGGCAGGCATCGAAAAAGGGGAACAGGCCTTTCGGACGATTACCGAGGCTGCTGAGCTCTTGGATGTGCCTGCCCATGTCTTGCGCTTCTGGGAAGGGAAATTCCCCCAATTGCGGCCGCTCAAGCGGGCCGGGGGGCGCAGGCACTATCGGCCAGAAGATATGGCCCTGTTGCGCGGCATCCGCGCGCTTCTGCAAGAAGACGGCTATCAGCTCAAAGGTGTTCAAAAGGTTTTGAAGGACCAGGGCGTTGCTTTTGTGCGGTCACGTGGGGCTGGCACACAGGGCGATGTCTTGCCACCCATCAAGCCAGATCCGGAAGTTTTGGCGCTTGGGGCTGCGGCCCGCGGGCCTGTCTATCCGCTTTCACCCGTCACAGCCGAAGCAGAGGCACCAACAGCGGCAACACAGGCCCCTAGCCAAGCCGATCAAACACGCTTGCGGGCGGCTCTTGAAAAGTTGGAACGGGCCGAGGCGATTTTATCTGCTGTCGCCGCCTTTCAGCGCCGCGCTTCCTGATCGCGTCTTAAGGGCTGTTTTCATGTCTGCTCTCACCATTCGACTTGCCACGCCCGCAGATCGCGACGCGATTGTGACCTTGATGCAGCGCGCCTATCGCGGTGAGGAGAGCAAACAGGGCTGGACCTCAGAGGCCGATCTGATTGATGGCGAACGGATTACGCCAGGAGCAATTGATCAGGTGGTGGAAAGCCCCCATCACCGCTTTTTGATCGCAGAAGATAAAGCAGGCCAATTAATCGGGTGCGCGGATATCGAGCAGCTCACCTTAACACCTAAAACCTGCAGCTTTGGGAAATTTGCGGTTGAACCAACGCTTCAGGGCGGGGGGGTGGGCAAAGTCCTCATGCAGGCTGCCGAAGCTGAAGCGCGCCGCGCATTTGCGGCAACCCGCATGGTGATGACGGTGATTGAAGGCCGCCAAGAGTTGATCGCCTTTTATGCGCGTCGCGGATATGCCGCTACCGGCCATCGCGTCTCCATGTCTGATATTCATTCCGACCCATTGATGACGCGCGGCCATGACCTGATCTTGCTGGAATTTGCCAAGAATCTCGATCAAGATTGAGGCTCGACTTCACGGCAGGTGGCCTTGTGTGAGAAATCTCTGACAAGAGCGATTGCCGCCAACACTTTGGCCGTCTATAGCCGCTGCCTCGCAGCAGTCACCTGCCTGCGAACAAAGGTCGGAGCGTAGCGCAGCTTGGTAGCGCACTTGTCTGGGGGACAAGGGGTCGTGGGTTCGAATCCCGCCGCTCCGACCATTTCACCCCAAAGTTTCCAACAGAGGGTTTAGCCCCGCTTGCGCACGGCCGCCGCTTCGGGGGGCTTCTCTGCGGCATCTTCGTCTGGATCAGGTTTACGCATCCACATATAAACCGGATAGAGCGGCACTACCCAGATCAGGCCTGCAATCGCAAAATAGGTGATTTGCGCGTACCAAGGCTTGTCTGCAAACAAAGCACCGACTGAAGCTGCAAAGAAAGAATAAACCACCAAGACAACCAATGTCAGGCAAATTCCGATGGCGCGTCGATGCGTCGCTTTCACATGCTTCTCCCTTGATCCTTGGTCTCTTTAACCTGTAAGCAGACCGCGCTGCAAACCACGTCGCTGTGAGCGGTCCGCTGGTCCACCTTTCGGCCTTGCCTTGGGCAGTTGGCCAACTAACTGTAGCGCTACTTAGGACGCCAAGCTGCCATGACCAATGCATTGCCTGTTTCCAATTTGCGACGTGACGTAACTTTGCCCGAGCAGCGGCAACGCCTCTATGATGTGCGTGTGGGCACCTGGTTGTTGTTTATTGCTTTTTTGGTTCTGTGCATGGTGATTGTTGGTGGGGCAACGCGGCTGACAGATTCAGGCCTTTCGATCACCCATTGGTCGCCTATCCATGGTGCAATCCCCCCCTTGAATGCAGAGCAATGGGCACAAGAATTTGCGCTCTATCGGCAAATCCCTGAGTATCAGCTGCAAAACAAAGGCATGAGTCTGGGTGAGTTTCAGTTCATTTTCTGGTGGGAATGGGCCCACCGACTCCTCGGCCGCGTGGTTGGTTTGGCCTTTGCCATCCCCTTGATTGTGTTTGCGGTGATGCGGCACCTGCGCCCCAGCATGACGCCTTGGCTGATTGGTATGTTTGCTTTGGGTGGCCTGCAAGGCTTTATCGGCTGGTGGATGGTAAGTTCTGGCCTCAGTGGCGACCGATTGGATGTGGCTGCCTATCGCCTGGCAACCCACCTGTCCTTAGCCATCCTGCTGATGAGTTTGGCATTGTGGACGGCGCTCGACCTGTTGACGCCCAAGCAGGCCCATCAGGGTGATGCGAAAGTGGCGCCTTGGGCGATTGGCTTTGTTATTTTCTTGGCTGTTCAAATCGTTCTGGGAGCCTTTGTGGCGGGAACCGATGCAGGCCTTGTCAATAATGATTGGCCGACCTTTGCAGGCGGGCTCTATCCAAAGGATTATGCAGCCCTCAGCCCGATTTGGCGCAATTTTGTGGAAAATACCTCCACCATCCAATTCAACCACCGCCTGGGAGCCTATGGGATTGGTATTTTTATGGTGTTGGTCTGGCTGCAAACGCGCAAGTCGAGTCAGCGCGATATCGTGCTCTGGGGCCATGCAGTGGCGATTTTGGTGGCGTGCCAAATGCTGTTGGGCATTTCGACCTTGATTGGATTTGGCCGATGGGCTCCTCCGCAAATCGAGGGGGTTCTTCTCGGCGTTGCACACCAGGGCCTTGGGGCAATCCTATTTGCCAGCGCCATGATGTTGATGCGCGCGAGCCTGAAGCCCAAGGTTCACCCGCTTAAGCTTGCAGTCTAGCATAGGCTAGGTGCGTCTTTAGCCTAGCAATGCGCGCGCGGTCGCGCTAACCCGCTTGGCGAACGCAGCGGATGGATTGCCGCACGCTGCAGCCAGTGAGGTGGAGCTTCCTATGACCGCAATTATCGATATCGTTGGCCGTGAAATCCTCGACAGCCGGGGCAATCCGACTGTGGAGGTCGATGTTATTCTCGAAGACGGCTCTTTTGGCCGCGCTGCGGTACCATCTGGCGCATCCACCGGCGCGCATGAAGCGGTTGAAAAGCGCGATGGCGACAGCGCCCGCTATTTGGGCAAAGGCGTTCTGGACGCGGTGGAAGCCGTCAATGGCGAGATTTTTGAGACGCTTGAAGGCTTTGAGGCTGAAGATCAGCGCCATATTGACGATATTTTGATCGAGTTGGATGGTACGCCAAATAAGTCCCGCTTGGGGGCAAATGCCATTTTGGGTGTCTCTTTGGCCGTGGCAAAAGCTGCTGCAGAGGCAGCCAGCCAGCCGCTCTATAAGTATGTGGGCGGCGTCAATGCCCGCGTGCTGCCTGTGCCGATGATGAATATTATCAATGGTGGGGCTCATGCCGATAACCCCATCGATATCCAAGAATTCATGATCATGCCGCTGGGCGCTGATACGTTTGGCGAAGCGGTCCGCATGGGATCTGAAATCTTCCATACGCTCAAAAAGTTGTTGAAGGATGCGGGCCATAGCACCAATGTGGGCGATGAAGGCGGCTTTGCGCCAAACCTGTCGTCGGCTGAAGAAGCCTTGAGCGTCATCATGAAAGCCATTGAAAAGGCAGGCTATAAGCCCGGCGAAGATGTGTCTTTGGCGCTTGATTGTGCGGCCACTGAATTCTTCAAGGACGGCAAATATGCCATGACAGGCGAGGGCAAGACTTTGGCCCCAGACGATATGGCCCGCTACCTCGAAGGCCTCGTCAGCAAATTCCCCATCGTTTCCATCGAAGATGGCATGTCGGAAGATGATTTTGTGGGTTGGGCTGCGCTGACCCAGCTTTTGGGCAAGAAGTGCCAATTGGTTGGCGATGATTTGTTCGTGACCAATCCTGCGCGCCTGCAACAAGGTATTCGCGATGGTTTGGCCAATTCCATCCTCGTGAAGGTCAACCAAATCGGTACGCTTTCGGAGACGTTAGATGCGGTCGAGATCGCGCACCGCAATGGCTATACGTCGGTGATGTCGCACCGCTCTGGCGAGACTGAGGATGCAACCATTGCCGATCTGGCGGTGGCGACCAATTGTGGGCAGATCAAGACGGGTTCTCTGGCCCGCGCTGACCGCACCGCCAAGTATAACCAATTGATCCGCATTGAAGAAATGCTGGAAGGCCAAGCCGTCTTTGCGGGGCACGGTGCGTTGAAGATCGCCCGCGGGTGATTTGCTAACACTTGGTTTACCAAGTTTAGGCACAAGATGGCATGGGCTTAGCAACCAGCGGCCACGCCACCAAAAGGCTTTGTGGGTATGGCATTCTTAAAGGGCATACGGATTTCAACCTTCCTGTTTTCAGGGGTGTTGGTCTATTTTGCGGTGCACTTTTTTATAGGCCAACAAGGGGTGCTGTCGTGGCATTCCTATGCCCAAACCGCCGACCGTTTGATGGCAGAGCGGGATGTGTTGGTGAAGCAACGCGCCGAGCTTGAGCGAAAGCTTGCCCGCTACCGGGCAGGCCAAGTTGATTCGGATTATGTGGAAGAGCGCGCCATGTCCCAATTGGGGCTTGCAGGACCAGACGATATTGCCTTGTCTCTGCCAAAAACAGCAGTTGCCACACCATCTTCTGCATCTTCGCAGACCCCCAATCCGTGAACGCAACTGGACGTATCGTGCGCTTCTGCCTATGGATATCGTGTTCTGAGAAGGGTTGTACGCATCGATGGCTGCCAAGAAATCATCCGGGTCCGCTCTTGTTTCTCCATCTAACTTAGTCAATCGGGACGAGGCGCTCGCCTATTACCGCGACATGCTGTTGATCCGCCGCTTTGAGGAGCGTGCTGGCCAGCTTTATGGTATGGGTTTGATTGCAGGCTTTTGCCATCTGTATATTGGCCAAGAAGCCGTTGTTGTCGGCATGCAGGCAGCCCAAAAGCCGGGCGATCAAGTCATCACGGGCTATCGCGACCATGGGCACATGCTGGCCTGTGGTATGAGCCCGCGTGAGATTATGGCTGAATTGACCGGGCGCATTGGCGGCTCTTCCCGCGGCAAGGGCGGCTCGATGCACATGTTCTCGAAAGAGGCTAATTTCTATGGCGGCCATGGCATTGTGGGTGCCCAAGTCGCTTTGGGGACGGGCCTTGCACTGGCCAATCGCTATCGTGGCAATGAGTCGGTCTCGGTCGCTTATTTTGGCGACGGCGCGGCCAACCAAGGCCAAGTCTATGAAAGCTTCAACATGGCCAGCCTGTGGAAGTTGCCGGTCGTCTATGTGATCGAGAACAACCAATATGCCATGGGCACCAGTGTGGCGCGAGCTTCAGCAGAAACCGAATTGTTCAAGCGCGGTATCAGCTTTGAAATCGTCGGCGAGGAAGTCGATGGCATGGATGTTTTGGCCGTGCGCAAAGCTGCAGAGCGCGCCTTAGAGCATGCGCGTTCTGGCAAAGGCCCCTTCCTGTTAGAAATGAAGACCTATCGCTATCGTGGCCATTCCATGTCCGATCCGGCTAAATATCGCCCCAAAGATGAGCCAAAACAGGTACGCGATACCCGCGACCCCATCGAGCACATGCGCCATTATGGTCTTGAGCATGGGCTGTTTACCGAAGAGGACCTGAAAGCGATCGACCGGGACGTGAAAGAAATTGTAGCCGATGCGGCTGATTTCGCTCAAACAAGCCCAGAACCCGATCCATCGGAACTGATGCGTCACATTTATGTTGAGGCCTAAGCCTAAAGGCAGGCCCCTTGTGGGAGAAAACAAAATGAAAGCCATGAAGACCACACTCATTGCCACTGCCGCTATCGGCCTTGTCGCAGCCGTCGGGGCCCAAGTGGGCGGCGTGCCTGCCTTCGCGCAAACCGCAGCCCCTGCAGCAGCCCCCGCCACCAGCAATATCCCCGTCCATCCTGGTAATTTCAGTGGTGGCAAGGTCGATGCCCTGACCTATACCCCAAGCTGTCCTGCGTTTAAGTTTGATATGGATGCCGCCGCGATCCAAGAAAGCACGAGCCGCAGCTTTGTTGAGGGCGAGAAGCGTCGCTTTGAAGCTGTGCGCGAAAAGTGGGATGCTTATGAGGATTGCTTGATTGAAAATGCGCGTCGCGACATCGAGGCCATTCGGATCAATTTGGGCGACTATTTGTCCAATACCGCCAATGAAGAAGCAAAAACCTTTAACAGCCTAAACGCCGCTGCAACCGCCAATATCGAGCGGATTGGCAAATTGCCACCGCCTAAGCAATCCAAGCGGAAGAATGAGCCTGCCGTGGCGGAAGCCCCCCAAGCCGCCTTATCGGCTTGGACCGCACCAACAGGCCGTTTCGTTGGCACCTTGTCAGGGTCGGCTGCCCAACCCCAATATGCTTCGGCCTGCCCAACAGCTTTGGCCTCTCTGACGCCAGAGGCATTTGCGACCGAAAACACCCGCAATGGCTTTAACGCCCTGTTGGACGAGTTGCGCGCCATGCCTGACCGCATCAATCAAGTGCGCACCTGCCGGGGCGAAAATGGCCAAGAGGATTATGAAGTCATCCAAAAAGTTGTCCAAGATGGGGTGAATACGGTCTTCCAACCCAGCAAAACAGCTTTTGAAAAAGAATATGCTGCGGTTCGCTTCCAATTGAACGAGCACCAGAAGCCAGGTGGTTTGTTGGCCCCTCCCGAAATGGGTCGCCCAGCTGCCAAGAAAGCCCCGCCACCAAAGGCACCGGCCCCAAAGGCGAAGAAGAAATAAGCAACCCATTATGGGTTTTTGGCTGCGGCGTTGGTTTTCCCCGTTGTGGCACATACCGAATAGCGCGGGCCTGCCACGGGCAGGCCCAAACTGATCCAAAAAATATGGAGCCTGCCTTGTCGATTGAAATCCTCATGCCCGCACTCTCTCCAACCATGGAGGAAGGCACTTTGGCCAAATGGCTGGTGCAGGTCGGTGACACGGTCAAATCAGGCGATGTGATTGCCGAGATCGAAACCGATAAGGCCACGATGGAAGTTGAAACCATCGATGAAGGCGTGGTCGAAGCCTTGTTGGTGGAAGCCGGCAGCCAAGGTGTGAAGGTCAATACGCCGATTGCCCGCATTTCCAGCGATGAGGTCGCCACCACTTCAGCCTCTGCCCCACCGCCAGTGGCACCTGCACCTGTTATGGCGCCCGCACCAAGTGCCGCACCGGCCTCTGTGGTACTGGTAGATCCAGAAGTGCCGCCGGGCACGCCCATGGTCAAAGTAACCTTGCGCGATGCACTTCGCGATGCCATGGCCGAAGAAATGCGCCGCGACCCGGACGTCTTCCTCATGGGCGAAGAGGTCGGCCAATATCAGGGTGCCTATAAAGTCAGCCGTGGCCTGTTGGAAGAATTTGGCGACCGCCGCGTGATTGATACCCCGATTACCGAACATGGGTTTGCCGGCATGGGCGTGGGCGCTGCTATGGCAGGCCTTAAGCCGATTGTGGAGTTCATGACCATGAACTTCGCGATGCAAGCCATTGACCACATTATTAATTCCGCCGCTAAAGTTCATTACATGTCGGGCGGACAGATCAGCGCACCAATCGTGTTTCGGGGTCCAAACGGGGCTGCCTCGCGCGTGGGCGCTCAGCACAGCCATGATTATTCAAGCTGGTATGGCAATGTGCCGGGTCTGAAAGTCATCGCGCCTTATGATGCCGCTGATGCAAAGGGTTTGCTGAAGGCCGCGATCCGCGATCCAAACCCCGTGGTCTTCCTCGAGCACGAGCTTCTTTACGGGATTGAGTTTGATGTACCAGAGGGCGATGATTGGGTGGTGCCCATCGGCAAGGCTAAAGTGCGCCGCGAAGGCACCGATCTTACCATCACCGCCCATTCGCGCATGGTAGGCTTTGCGCTGCAGGCGGCAGAGGAACTGGCTGCTTTGGGGATATCTGCCGAAGTGATCGATTTGCGCACCCTGCGTCCGCTGGATACCGAAACCGTTATTGCTTCGGTCAAAAAGACCAATCGCTTGGTCACGGCCGAAGAGGGCTGGGGCCCGATGGGCGTGGGTGCCGAAGTCATCGCCTGCGTGATCGATGGGGCATTTGATTGGCTTGATGCCCCCCCTCTGCGGGTCCACCAAAAAGACACGCCGCTGCCCTATGCCGCCAATCTTGAGAAATTATCCTTGCCGAATGCGGCAGATATCGTCGCGGCTGCCCGCGCCGTCACCAATCGCTGAGGAATTTGCCCATGGCTATCGATATTTTGATGCCCGCTTTGTCCCCAACGATGGAAGAGGGCGTTTTGGCAAAGTGGCATGTGAAAGTTGGCAACGTGCTGAAGTCGGGCGACATCCTGTGCGAGATTGAGACCGACAAAGCCACTATGGAAGTTGAAGCGGTGGATGAAGGCAAAGTGCTGGAGATTTTGGTCGCCGAAGGTACCCAAGGTGTGAAGGTCAATGCGGTGATCGCTCGCATCGAAGGTGAGGGCGATGCACCCTCGACCGCGCCTGCTGCACCAGCACCTCTTGCTGCCGCACCAGCGCCAACCCCGGCACCAGCCGCAGCCCCCGTTGCAACAGCCGCAGCCCCGGTTGCAGCCGCTGACGGCGGCCGCATTATGGCTTCGCCCTTGGCCAAACGCATCGCAGAAGCTGCCGGGATCAATCTTGCCCACATTCAGGGTAGCGGTCCTAATGGCCGCATTGTGAAGGCAGATGTGGAAGCCGCTCGCGGGAAAACGCCTCAGGCAGGTGCAAGCGCGGCACAAGTGGCGCCCGCCGCCGCCACGCCAGCCCCAGCCCCAGCCCCCTCTGCCGCACCGCGCGCGCCCAGCCCCTTGCCCTATGCCGAAGGCACCTATGATGTGGTACCCTTGGACGGCATGCGCCGGACCATTGCGCGCCGCATGACCGAGAGCTTCCGCGACGTGCCGCATTTCCCGCTCACCATTGATCTGGAAATCGACAAATTGCTGGAATTGCGCAAGCAGCTCAATCAAGTCGGTGCCGCTCAAAATGCCAAAGTGTCGGTCAATGACCTTGTCATCAAGGCCGCCGCGCTTGCCTGTAAGCGGGTTCCCGAGGCCAATGCATCCTATACGCCCGACGGGATTTTGATCCATCATCATGCCGATATTGCCGTGGCGGTTGCCATTGACGGCGGCTTGATTACGCCAGTTATCCGCAAAGCCGAAACCAAAGGCCTGGCAGCTATCTCAGACGAAATGAAGACTTTGGCCGATAAAGCGCGCAATCGGAAGCTAATGCCAGAGGATTATGCCGGTGGCACCTTCTCCATCTCCAATCTGGGCATGATGGGGATCAAAAGCTTCATGAGCATCATCAACGAGCCTCAAGGCTGCATCTTGTCCGTTGGGGCTGGCGAGCAGCGCCCCGTTGTCAAAAATGGCGCGCTGGCCATTGCGACGGTGATGAGCGTGACTTTGACCTGCGATCACCGTGTGGTCGATGGCGCGATTGGTTCGGCTTGGTTAGCCGCCTTTAAGAGCCTGATTGAAGAGCCAATCGGCCTGATGCTGTAAGGCAGGCGGGGCCTGCCTTACACGCTTTGTGCTTTTAGTCGACTTCAACGACCGGTGCGTCTGGTGCTTGGCGTTGGAAGGATTCCATGCCGTTTTCGCAGCTGGCTTTAGCCTGATAGCCCTCATTGCCATCGGCGATGATATTGCCATTCTTTGACTTGGCGCGCCAATAATATTGGCCCTTGGATTCAAAGACCTCATACTTCAGCTCACCTTTGCGACACAGTTCAATCCCATTGTCCCGTGCGGCTTTTGAGGAATAGCCTTCGCTAGAATCGGCTAAAATATTCCCATTGGTCGCCTTAAAGCGCCAACGAAAACCGTCTTTGGCTTCATAAGTCTCGAATTTTGACATGTTTCAAACGCCTCCCGCGGGTGTGAATACTTTGATTAGTGTGATGTATTCTTGCTAGATATGACACCGAGACCCAGAGTTGGGTCAAGTGTTGTTTTGCAACATTTATTTAACCACGATCTCTGGGGCCGAATTAACCAATCTCGATTAAGCTACACCCATAAAAAGCAATCGGAGCGGAGATTCCGGATATGGGTTGGTTTGGGTTTGGGGGGTCGCGAGGCCGCGGGCAGAAAAAGCCTGCGGTCCGCTTTTTGGGGCCAGAGCGCGACAGCTATGCGCGCGCGACGCTCATTGACCGGCGGGGGCCGATTTCACCATTGCCGGAGCCGCGTCCACGCCGCCGCGACTTTGATGATCCCCGCCGCTAGGGCAGGGGTGCGATAACTGTCTGCTAGAGGATGACCCCAGCCCCAAAGCGGGTTAGAGGTCACCCATGCTCGAACTGTTTCTCGCCGCTTTTGTGACCTTTTTCGTGGTGATCGACCCGCCAGGGGTCGCGCCCATGTTTGCCACCTTAACCCAGCACACGACGCGGGCGTGGCAACAAAAGATGGCGTTCAAATCGGTTGGTGTGGCGACATTGGTCCTGGTGGGCTTTGCCTTTGGCGGCCAATGGCTACTTGGCAAGCTGCATGTCTCGCTCGACGCGTTCCGCTTGGCCGGCGGCGTGCTTTTGTTCTTGATTGCCGTCGACATGCTGTTTGAAAAGCGAACAGAGCGGCGCGAAGAGCGCAATGAGAAGGTTCTGGCCGAAGCCCAAAAGCATCCAGAACGCTTTGAAGATGTCTCGGTATTCCCGCTTGCCATCCCTTTGATCTCAGGGCCGGGTGCGATTGCGTCCATCATGCTTTTATTTTCTGAGACCAATAGTTTGACAGAACAGAGCATGGTCTTGGCTGGCGCTGGAGCCAATTTGATCTTGTGCCTCTTAGGGTTTTTATTGGCCGGACCTTTGACCAAGATCATGGGCGCAACGGTTGCAGCCATGATTACGCGGATCTTCGGCATTATTCTGGCTGCCCTAGCCGCCCAGTTCATCGTCGATGGCGTAAAGGGGGCATTCGGTATCGGGTAGCTCAAGGCCTTCCACGCAAGGCCAAAAGCAGGCTAAAGACAAAAGCGCTCTAGGAGTGGGAGTTTTGGATGGCCGTGGATACTGTGGATGTCGTTGTCATTGGATCTGGACCTGGAGGCTATGTCGCGGCCATACGGGCAACCCAATTGGGCTTTAAGACCGCCATTGTAGAACGTGAGAATTTGGGTGGGATCTGCCTGAACTGGGGCTGTATCCCCACCAAAGCCTTGTTACGCTCTGCCGATGTCTATGAAAACATCAAGCATGCCGAAGCCTATGGCTTGTCGGTTACGGGGGCGAGCTTTGATTTGTCGAAGATTGTCGACCGCTCGCGCAAAGTTGCCAAGCAATTATCCGGCGGCGTCACCTATTTGATGAAGAAGAATAAGATTGAAGTGATTGCCGGGACCGCCCGCCTCACCAAGGGTACCGAGGCACCGGGCGTGACGATCGATCTTGCTTCTGGCGGCACACGCAATCTTCAAGCCAAGCACGTCATTCTGGCAACGGGGGCCCGTGCCCGCACCATTCCTGCCGCAGGCCTTGTTCCTGATGGCAAGCTGATCTGGACCTACCGCGAAGCTTTGGTGCCCGACACCATGCCCAAGCGCTTGCTGGTCATTGGCTCTGGTGCCATAGGGATTGAGTTTGCAAGCTTTTTCCGCTCGCTCGGCTCAGAAGTCACCGTGGTAGAAGCACTCGACCGCATCTTGCCAGTCGAAGATGCCGAGATTTCAGGCTTTGCTGCCAAGGCCTTCCAAAAGCGCGGTATCCGTTTGATTACGGGCGCTTCGGTGAAGGGGCTCAAGGCGGGCGCGACTACCGTCACCGCCACGATCGAAAGCGGCGGCAAGGCGGAGACCATCGAGGCAGATCGCGCCATTCTCGCGGTGGGCATTGTCGGCAATGTGGAAAATCTGGGTCTGGAAGATTTAGGCGTCGCCATCGACCGCACCCATGTCGTGACCGACGCATTTGGGCGCACAAATGTCAAAGGCCTGTATGCCATCGGCGATCTGACTGGCGCACCTTGGCTGGCGCATAAGGCGAGCCATGAGGGTGTGTCTTGTGTAGAGGCCATTGCAGGCCTGCACCCCCATACACTCAATGTGGCCCGCATTCCAGGCTGTACCTATTCCAACCCACAAGTGGCCAGCATTGGCTTGACCGAAGAAAAGGCTAAAGCGGCAGGCTATGATGTCCGCGTCGGCAAATTCCCCTTCAGCGGCAATGGCAAGGCGATTGCTTTGGGTGAGCCGGAAGGCTTGGTCAAAACCGTATTTGACAAGAAGACGGGCGAGCTGTTGGGGGCCCATATGGTGGGCACCGAAGTGACCGAATTGATCCAAGGCTATGGCATCGCCATGACTTTAGAGACAACAGAGGCCCAATTGATGGAAACCGTCTTCCCGCATCCAACCTTGTCGGAAATGATGCATGAGGCGGTGCTAGATGCCTATGGGCGCGTGATCCATATCTAGAAGACGGGCGGGGCGCGCCCTTTGGCCGTCATGACAAATGCAGCAGATTGGGCGCGGGGCCTTTAGCCTGCGCGCGCCTCGGTGTAGAGACGCAGCCATGAGTGCTCAAACCGAAACCACCAAACGCAAAACCGTGCGCGATATCGCCAGCAGCAAGGGCAAGGCGCCGGTTGTGTGTCTAACAGCCTATACCGCCCCCGTGGCGCGTTTGCTTGACCCCCATGCCGATGTGCTGTTGGTCGGCGATAGTCTCGGCATGGTTGTCCATGGGCTGAATTCTACGGTGGGCGTGACGCTGGATATGATGATCCTGCACGGCCGTGCAGTCATGCGGGGCTCTAATCAGGCTTTGGTCGTCGTCGATTTGCCCTTTGGTTCTTATGAGGAAAGCCATGAAGTGGCTTGGCGCTCGGCCAGCCGCGTCATGATGGAAACCGGCTGCCAAGCGGTGAAAGTGGAAAGCGGCGAGGGCATTGCCGATACGATTGCTTTCTTGGTGGATCGCGGCATTCCCGTGATGGGGCACGTGGGTCTTCGCCCTCAAGCGATGAATGTGGATGGCGGCTTTCGCGCCAAGGGCCGCACCAAAGCAGAGCGCGACCGCGTGCTGCGCGAGGCATTAGCCGCAGACCGGGCAGGGGCCTTTGCCATTGTGGTTGAAGGCGTTGCTGAAGATATTGCTGCCGAGGTTAGCTCGCTCGTACGGGCCCCAACCATCGGAATTGGTGCCTCAGCCCAATGTGACGGTCAGATTCTCGTCACCGATGACATGCTGGGCATGTTTCCTTGGACCCCGAAATTTGTGCGCCGTTATGCCGATCTCGGCACCGTCATTGATCAGGCTGCGGCCCGGTATGCGCATGATGTGCGCGAACGGACATTTCCTGCCGAAGCGGAGACCTATGTGCTAAAACGCACCCCTTAAATGCTTTTGCCCTCAAATCGTCGCAGTTTCGCGCGAGCCCAAACCTTGCCCTGTACGACCACCACCTTTAGCGTCAACAGGTTATCTTACGAAGTCTCATGTCTGAGACGCCTTTAGAATCGATGGAGAAGAGAGCGTGTCTGATTTATTTCGCGAAGCCGAAGAAGAGCTGCGCAAAGAGACCGCGGAAAATCTCGCAAAGCGGGTAGCCCCCTTTGTGATCGGGGCCATTGTCTTGGGTTTGGCTGGCAGTGCGGGCTGGCAATTCTGGCAGAGCGAACAGGCCAAGGCGATTGATAAGGCCGGCGTTGCCTATGATGCGGCCATGGCCAAACTGCAAGCGGGTGATTTGACCGGCGGGGCTGCAAGCTTGGGCGAAATTGCTAAGACCGGGCCGGCTGGTTTTGCGGCCCAAGCCATGCTCCAACGGGCGGCTGTGCTGCAAGAACAATCTAAATCTGCAGAAGCCCGTGTCGCTTATGAAGAAGCGGCCAAGAAGATTAAGGATGCTGATCTGGCCGATCTGGCGCGCCTGCGTGCCGCCTATATTGCTGCCGATAGCGAAACAAAAGATCAGCTGAACGCGCGTCTGAAGCCGATTATTGACCGCAAAGGCGCGTTTGCGCCGCTTGCGCGCGAGCTGGCTGCCGCGGTTGCTTGGTCTTCAGGCGATGCAGCAGGGGCGCGTGCTGCCTATGCGCTGTTGCAACTCGATCCATTAGCCCCACAAGGCGTGCGCGCTCGCGCTGGCCAAGCCTTGGCTGTGATTGATGCGGCGGCAACCGCTTCTAAGACGCCAATGGTCATCCCGGAGCAAGCAGGCCAAGGGGGTATGACGCCAGAGCAAATGGCGCAAATGCAAGCCGCACAAGCCCAAGCTGCACAAGGTCAAGCCCAAGGTGAAGGGACGCCAGAAAATCCCCGCATTGTTCGCTTGCCACCCGGGGTTAAATTGCCGCCCGGCACCAAGCTTCCCCCCAATGTACGGGTGATCGAAACCCCGCTACCAGCCGGTCAAGAAGCCGGAGGTGCGGTGTCACCGGAAGTTCTGGCCCAGATTGAGCGCGAGCGGCAGGCCAGTATGGCGCGGCAAAAGGCGATCACCGAAGCCCAACAGCGCCAGATTAAAGAGATTGAGAAAAACCGTACGGCCCCGGCTCCTGCCGCAGAACCTGCCGCGCCTGCCCCTGCAGAACAACCCAAGTCTGGAGATGGTCTATGACCTTTATGCCCCGCCGTCTGCGCGCTCTTGGCCTTGCCACGACCAGCGCCCTGGTCTTGGTCTCGGGCTGCGCCTCTTTGCAAAACACCGCCTCGAACCTGTGGCCCTTTGGCTCTGACAAGCCACAGACAGCGATTGCTGAGGATAAAGAACGTATTTCGGTTTTGGGCCTGGAAGAGCAGTTGACCAAGGACCCTGCGCTGGAAAGCGTGGCTGTTACCGTGCCTGAGGCGCAAGACCTATCATCTTGGCCCAATGCCGGTGGCGTCGCCAGCAATGCGCCGCAAAATGTTGCCGGGTCTGGCCCATTGGCGATTGTGTGGCGCAAGAAGGTTGGTCAAGGCGCGGGCGCGCGCGGGGCCATCACGGCAACTCCCATCATTGCTGACGGTAAGCTGTTTGTCTTCGATTCCAAAAGTACCGTGCATGCGGTCGATCAGGCCAATGGGCGCGAGATTTGGCGCAAGTCGCTCGTGCCAGTCTCGAAAGCGCGTGGCCGCTTCTTTAGCCGCGACGAAAGCACCGCGATTGGCGGGGGTATCGCATTTGGGGATGGCCGTCTGTATGCAGCAACCGGATTTGGCAATCTTGTCGCGCTCAATGCCGATAATGGCCAAGAGATTTGGCGCATAGATGCAGGCTCACCCATCCATGCCTCACCCTTGGCAGGTGGTGGCCGGGTTTTTGTAACCAGCAATGACAGCGAATTGTTTGCGGTCGAGGCTGCAACCGGGCGCGTCCAATGGACCCAGTCGGCGATTGCGGAATCTGCGCGTATGCTCTCCAGCCCCAGCCCGGCCTTGGTTGGGGAAACCTTGGTCGCCCCCTTTGCCTCGGGTGAAGTGATCGCCTATCTGTCGGCCAATGGCCGCAGGCTGTGGTCAGAAGCTTTGACGCGCGCAGGCTCATCGAACTCGCTATCCACCATCAATGATATTGCCGGTCGCCCTGTTGTCTCAGGCGGTATCGTGTTTGCGGCAAGCCAGTCTGGTACTTTTGCTGCGATTGAATTGCGCACTGGCACACGCGTCTGGGAAAAGCCAATCGCGTCTATCCAAACGCCGTGGGTAGCGGGCGACTTCGTCTATGTGGTTTCCACGACCGGTGAATTGGTCGCCATGGACGTCAAGACGGGTGGGATCAAATGGACCCGACAATTGCCAAGTTATCGCAATGAGAGGAAGAAAAAGAATCTGATTTCCTGGACTGGCCCGGTGATGGTTGGCGGGCGTTTGGTTCTGGCCTCATCGGCCGGTCGGATTGAAGTGGTAAAGCCTGAAGATGGCACCACCCTGTTCACCCGGGATGCGAAAGCGCCAATCTTTGTACCCCCTGCCGTCGCCAATGGGACTTTGTATTTCTACACCCATGACGGCGTTGTCGTGGCGCTCCGCTAGGTCGTGGCCCCACCTCTTAAAATCGCGGTCGTTGGGCGACCCAATGTTGGCAAGTCCACCCTGTTCAATCGTTTGGCAGGGCGCAAGCTTGCGATTGTGGATGACACACCAGGCGTCACCCGCGACCGTCGCGAAGCCAGTGGGCGGCTGGGCGATTTAGACCTGACTCTGATCGACACGGCAGGTTTTGAAACCGCGGCCGATGAAAGCCTTGAAGCGCGCATGCGGCTTCAGACGGAAGCGGGTATTCATGAGTCTGACTTATGTCTGTTCTTGATCGACGCGCGTGCGGGGATCACGCCCATAGACGAGGTCTTTGCAGATATTTTGCGTCGCTCTGGCAAGCCCGTCATCCTCGCTGCCAACAAGGCAGAGGGTAAATTGGCCGATGCCGGTGTGCTGGAAGCCTATGGCTTGGGTCTTGGCGAGCCGATCCCCATTTCGGGCGAACATGGCGAAGGGATGTCTGACCTTTATTCGGCCATTCTCACTTTAATGGGCGATCGCGCCGCAGCGCCGGTGGTTGCAGATGAGTTCGACGAGGCAGATGAGGCCGAAGACGAAGCTCCGCAGACCGGTGAATTTGTCGAAGATGAGGATGACTTTGCGGGGTTAGGCTGGAGCGATCTGGCAGAGCATGAAAGCAATCTGCCGTTGCGCATCGCTGTTATCGGTCGACCCAATGCGGGCAAGTCGACGCTGGTCAACGCCCTGATCGGCGAAGAGCGTTTGTTGACCGGCCCCGAAGCTGGAATTACGCGGGATTCCATCGGTGTAGATTGGGTGTGGGACGGCCGCCCCGTGCGCTTGGTCGATACCGCCGGTATGCGCCGCAAAGCGAAAGTCCAAGAAAAACTTGAGACGCTGTCGGTTGCCGATACCTTGCGCGCCATTCGCTTTGCCGAAATCTGCCTCTTGGTGATGGATTCTGACGAGGCCTTTGAAAAGCAAGATTTGCAGATTGCCGATTTGGTGGCGCGCGAGGGCCGTGGCCTTGTCTATGTGCTCGCCAAATGGGACCGCGTCGAAGATACCCAAGCCCGCTTGGCAAGCTTGCAAGAGCGCGCGGATAAAGTCTTGCCGCAAACACGGGGCGCGCCTCTGGTGCCTATTTCGTCCCTCTCGGGCCGTGGCCTTGATAAGCTTATGCCGGCAGTGCTGGACGTGCATGAGGACTGGAATGCCCGGGTCAAGACGCGCGACCTCAATGACTGGCTGAAAGAAGTCGTCACCAAACAGCCACCGCCTGCGGTGGATGGGCGGCGGGTGAAACCGCGCTATATTGCCCAAATCAAGGCCCGTCCGCCCACCTTTGTTTTGCTCGCTAGCCGGGCGGCACAATTGCCCGACACCTATGTGCGCTATCTGGTCAATGGCATTCGCAAGGCGTTTGATATGCCAGCGGTGCCGATCCGTTTTATGGTGCGCGCGCCCAAAAACCCCTATGCAGGCGATGACAGCGGGCGGCCTAACTTGTCGCGCAAAAATCGTGAAGCAGCAGCCAAACATGCCCAATCGTCTGACCGTGCGCCCAAGGCGGCTGAAAAGCCAAAGCCCGCTAAGCCCAAGAGTGCGACGTTCGCCCCCAAGGCCCGCATCCCAACTGGTGGCAAGAAGCTGGGAAAGAATGCCTCACGCGCCAATAAAAAGACGCGCTAGTCCTTTAATTCAGGCTGAAATCAAGCTCTAATTGGGTCTCGGAAACGGGATTTGCACCATGGCCTTGCCTCCATCGAAACTATGCGCGCTATGAGTCCAGCCAGCATCACGGCCATTATCGTGACCTATAATAGCCAGGCCGTCATCGGCCCGTGCGTGGAGGCCCTAGAGGCGCAAGGTGTGGCCACTTTAGTTGTCGATAATGCGAGCCGCGACCAAACCCGCACAATCGCGCGTGACAAGGGGGCAACCGTCCTTGCAAGCGAAACCAATTTGGGCTTTGGCGTTGCGAATAATCGCGGGGCAGAGGCGGCAACCACCGACTGGCTTCTCTTCATCAATCCAGATGCCATGGTGCAAGATCACGCGATTGAGCGCTTCTTAGAAGCTGTTGAAACTTATCCGCATGCAGGCCTTTTTGGCCCGCGAATTTATGAAGAAGACGGCTCTTACTTTTTCCAGCCGCGTTCCATTCTCTCGACGTATCTGAAAAGCAAGCACAGCGGCAAGATCGTGCCCAGCGGCGATGCGTGTGTGCCGGCGTTGTCTGGGGCCTGCATGCTGATCCGGCGTGAATTGTTTCACACCCTTGGCGGCTTTGACCCCAATATTTTCCTATTTTTTGAAGATGATGATTTGTGCCGCCGCGTTGTCGATCAGGGCTATCCGATCCTTTATGTGCATGAAGCCGTGGTTATACATTTGCGTGGCAAGTCCAGCACGCCCAATTTGAAAACCGCCTTTTTGATGCGCGCCTGCCAAGCTTGGTCACGGGCCTATATTTCGCGCAAATATGGCCTAGCCTATCGCCCCGCCACAATCCTTTTGGTCAATGGAGTGAAATATCTGGTCGCGCTTGTGACCCTTAATGCCAAGCGGCGCGCCCGCTATGGCGGGACTTGGGCGGGAACATGGCGGGGGATGTTGGGCCAGCCCAGCCCCCGCTAGGCCTAGTCCTTTTGTGGGTGGGCCGCCTGCCAAGCTTTGAAATGCTCTGTCTCGCGGAAATGCACCGTCGTCCCGGTCTGGGTATGGCTTTCGCTCATCAATTCCAAGATCATGCTGGAAAGATGTTCGGGCTGGGGCAGGGTGGCCTGATCCTCGCCAGGGAAAGCATTTTTGCGCATCATGGTTGCCACACCACCCGGATTGAGCACTGTGACCACAACTTTCTTGAACTCGATCTCATCGGCCCAGCATTTAGCCAGCGCTTCCACGCCAGCTTTTGTGGCCGCATAGAGGCCCCAATGGGCGCGCGGATGATGGGCGACGCCTGAGGTGAAGAAGATCACGCGCGCTGCAGGGGCTTGGATCAACAAGGGCTCCATCGAGCGGATCAAACGCCAACTTGCGGTCAGATTGATAGCAATCATCTGCTCACCCATACGCGGAGTGGCGTGGGCGACGGGCGTCAACTCCCCCAAATGGGCAGCCGCATGGATCATCCCGTCCAAGCGACCATAGCGTTGGAACAAGGCCCCGCCCAAGCGATCAATCGCGTCAAAATCGGTCAAATCCATCGGCACGATGGTGGCAGGCAAGCCGCCAGCCTTGCGAATGTCGTCATCCAAATCTTCTAAGGCCTTTTGTGCACGGCCCGTGGCGATAACTTGCATCCCTGCGCGGGCGCAGGCGAGGGCTGCAGCACGGCCTATGCCCCGGCTTGCCCCGGTTACTAGGACGACTTTCGTATCGGTCATGACTATTCTCGCTATGTGGGAGTCTTAGGCTTCGACTAAGAAGGACAATTGGTGATCTTTATCCGATTGGGAGCGGTCGAAATCGACTAATCGGGTTGGATAATCGCCAGTGAAGCAATGATCGGAATAGCGCGGCGCATGGGGGTTGCGGGTCGCTTCTCCCAAGGCCCAATAAAGACCATCAACGGAGAGGAAACCCAAGGAATCCACCCCCAAAATCTCAGCCATTTCTGCCACGCTCTTGTGGCCAGCAATCAATTGGTCGCGGTCGGGCATGTCGATGCCATAGAAGTCTGGCCATTGAATGGCGGGGGAGGCCGAGCGCAAATGCACTTCTTTTGCCCCTGCATCGCGCACCATTTGGACGATCTTGCGTGAGGTGGTGCCCCGTACGATGGAATCATCCACCAGCACGACGCGCTTGCCTTCTAAGACACCACGATTAGCCGAATGCTTGCGGCGCACGCCGAGGGTGCGGATTTGTTGGGTCGGCTCAATAAAAGTACGGCCAACATAATGATTGCGGATAATCCCCAATTCATAGGGTATGCCAGAGGCTTCTGAATAACCCAAAGCGGCCGGCACACCAGAATCTGGGACAGGTACGACGACGTCGGCCTCAATCTTGGTCTCTTGTGCCAAGCGCATGCCCATGCGCTTGCGCACATCATAGACGGACTTGCCGTCGACAACCGAGTCCGGACGCGAGAAATAAACGAATTCAAACACGCAAGGACGCTGTGCCCGTTGGCCAAATGGCTTGATGCTTTCCACACCCTTTTCAGAACAGACCACGACTTCGCCATTCTCGATCTCGCGCACAAAAGTCGCGCCAATCATATCCAAAGCACAGGTCTCAGATGCGAGGACGGGTGAGCCGTTAAGGTCACCCAAAACCAGTGGGCGAATACCCAAGGGGTCACGCGCGCCAATCAGCTTCTTATTGGTCAAAGCCACCAAGGCATAGGCCCCTTCGATCTGATGGAGGGCATCGACAAAGCGCTCAATCATGCGCGGCGCGCGCGAGCGAGCAATCAGTTGCAAGATAACTTCGGTGTCAGAGGTCGATTGGAAAATCGCGCCATTTTCAACCAATTGCTCGCGCAATTTGCGGGCATTGGTCAGATTACCATTGTGGGCGACGCCAATGCCACCACCGGAAAGGTCGGCAAATAGGGGCTGGATATTGCGCAGGATCGTCCCGCCCTGGGTGGCATAGCGCACATGGCCAATGGCATTTTGGCCAGGCAGGCGCTTCATCAAATCATTGCCGGTAAAGTGGTCGCCGACAAGGCCCATGTGACGCTCGTTATGGAAGAGCGCCCCATCAAAGGTAACAATGCCGCAGCCTTCCTGACCCCGGTGCTGTAGGGCATGCAAGCCGAGAGCGGTCAGAACAGCCGCTTCGGCATTATGGGCAATCCCAAAGACGCCGCACTCTTCGCGCAGCCGATCTTCATATGGGTCCAGCCAAACTTCAATGTCACCCGTGACGCCGGATGCACCGGCTTGCGCGTCTTGCCCATTGCACTGAGGGTTCATTTTTCGCTCTCCGGGTCAGGGGTCACTGAGTTATGTGGACGCAACGTCCAAGTGGGGGCCTTTTGAGCCTTTACGGGCTCGCCGTCTACGGATGAATCCAGCACATTTGCTGTATCACCTTTGCGGGAATGAGCTAGGTCTTCACCCGCGGCAGCGGCACCTCGGGCCATATTGGTTGCGGCTTGTCCAGCCTGCGGTGCCAAGTGCTTGAGTGCGTCGGCTGTTAGCATGACCATCGGGTAGAATTTCGCTTCCTGAAATGATTTCGGCAACATGCTGGGCGGGGCGATGGAGGTCACGACCAGACAGGCAACACCGACAAGGGCAAAACCCCGCGCGACACCAAAAAGCAGGCCTGCAGTTCGATCCAAAATCCCTAATGGCTCTGAATCATGGATCCATTCATGGATACGACCCGTCATCACGCGCACGGCAATATAGATCAGGATAAAAATGCCGCCGACTGTTGCCGCATCCGCTAGCCATCCAGTCTCAATAAGCCCACGCATTGGTTCGCGGAAAACCGGAAAGCCCCAGAGGACCGCGAGAATGGCAATGAACATGGCCGCCATTGATAAGGCTTCGCGGACAAACCCGCGTGCAAAGGCCAAAAGAGCTGAGATCGCCACTATCGCAAGAATGACGATATCAAATCCGTTCATACACACTGCTCCAAAAGAGACTAAGGCGTCTCGGGATAGTCCTGCCCTGTGATGGTCGCCACAAGATCGCCGGCGGTGGCAATCACACGATGCTTTACGCCTGTCTGCCCTGCCACGAGTCGGCGGGCTTGGCTTGAACCCTTTGCCGTGGTGTTAGACGAAGCCGCGCGCGGAAGGAAGGCCTGAGTAAAGCCTAACTTCTCGGCTTCTTTAAGGCGGGCATCGGCGCGGCTAACAGGGCGCACATCGCCTGAAAGCGCAATTTCACCAAATACCACACAATCTTCCGGCAAAGCTTGGTCAAAGAGGGCCGAGACGAGGGCGGCGGCCACCGCAAGATCGGCTGCTGGCTCGCTGATTTTAAGGCCCCCGGCCACATTCAGATAGACATCGCGCCCGCCAAAGGCCAAGCCGCAACGTGTTTCCAATACAGCCAGGATCATTGCAAGGCGTGTGGTATCCCAGCCAACCACGGCCCGTCTTGGTGCGCCAAATGCCGTGGGTGAGGCGAGGGCTTGGATTTCCACCAGAACCGGCCGTGTGCCTTCAATCCCAGCAAAAACCACGCTGCCGGGGCGGGCATGGCCGCGATTATCCAAAAAGAGCTGGCTCGGATTGGTGACTTCGCGCAGACCCGCGTCGCCCATCTCAAACACACCAATTTCGTCGGTCGGACCAAAGCGGTTCTTCAGGCCGCGTAAGATCCGGAAATGATGGCCCCGTTCGCCCTCAAACTGCAGGACTGCATCGACCAGATGTTCGACCACACGTGGCCCCGCAATCTGGCCATCCTTGGTTACATGGCCAACAAGGATAATCGCAGTGCCGGCCTTTTTGGCATAGCGCACCAATTCATGGGCACAGGCGCGCACTTGGGCGACGGTGCCGGGTGCCGCGGTCAGCGTTTCGGTCCATACGGTTTGGATCGAGTCGATAATCGCGAGTTGGGGCTTTTCGTGCTTCAGGGCTTCCAAAATGGTCTCAAGGCGGGTTTCGGCCGCCAATTGCACAGGGGCTTTCTCAATCCCCATCCGGCGGGCCCGGTCCTGGATTTGCGCGATGGCTTCTTCGCCGGAAACATAGACCGATTTGATGCCGCGCGCGGCGGCATTTGCCACTGCCTGTAGCAGCAAGGTTGACTTGCCAATGCCGGGGTCGCCCCCAACCAGAATGGCCGAAGCCTCCACCAAGCCCCCGCCACAGACGCGGTCGAATTCTTCAATCCCGGTTGCAAGCCGCGGAGGGGCTTGGGCGACACCGTCTAGCGCTTGAAACGTGAGGCCTGGCCCTTTGCCGCGCGCCCGGGCCGAAGGGCTGAGGGCTTGCGGGCTTTCGCGGGCTTCTTCGACAATGGTGTTCCAAGCCCCGCAGGCTTCGCAGCGGCCCTGCCAACGGGCATGGACCGCGCCACAGGACTGGCAGACAAAGACAGATTGGGATTTGGCCATGCCTAATCAGCCTTCCAGATAGGAGCGCTCAAAACGATCTCCCAATCGGGTCAGAATTTCATAGGGGATGGTGTCGAGGGCTTGGGCTTGGGCATCTAAAGGGGCGGCACGGCCCAGAAATTGGGCCATTGCCCCGATCTTGGCCGCACTTCCGGCACCGGATACATCCAAAGTGATCAAGTCCATCGAGACCCGTCCGACAATGGGGCACACCGCTCCACCCAAAATCGCAAAGCCCCGATTAGACCCAGCGCGCAAGAACCCGTCCGCATAGCCCAGCGCGACAGTCGCAATCATGCGCCGACGGTCTGCTTGCCAGGTTGCGCCATAGCCAATCGTATCGCCCGGCCCCACACTGCGTAACTGGATGATGGGCGCTTCCAGCGTGGCGACAGGCTCTAGCGGCACAGGGTCTTGGTCAAACGGGCCGCCGCCATAAAGGCCAATGCCGGGGCGAACCAAGTCAAAGCAATAGTCACCGTCCAACAAGATGCCGGCCGAGGCCGCCAGCGACAAAGGGGCAGGGGGGAGACGGGCTGCAAGGGAGACAAAAGCTTCCCGCTGCATGCCATTTTTGGGATGTTGCGGGTCAGACGCACAGGCCAAATGGCTCATGATGAGAGAGAGGTTCAGCGTGAAAACGGTCTCTTCCACCCGATCTAAATCTTCCTCGCTGAGGCCCAAGCGGTTCATGCCCGTGTCAATATGCAGGGCCGCAGGCTGTCCGAGGCCGGCCTGAGCCCACAGCTCCACTTGACCCACATCATTGAGGACCGGCCGCAAATCGGTTGCCAGAAAGGCGGTAACTTCATCGGACATCACGCCATTAAGCACATAGATGACTGGATCTGGCCCCAAAGCTTGGCGGGCTCTTTCACCCTCATAGGCGTGGGCAACGAAAAAAGTTTTACACCCCGCATCGGCAAGACTTTGCGCCACTTCAGCCAGCCCCAAGCCATAGCCATTGGCTTTCACCACTGCCGCACATTCAGCCCCCTGTGCGTGTTCGGCAAAAAAGGCCCAATTGCGGGCCAGAGCCCCCAAATCAATCCGCAAGTGGCTTTGGCGTGGAAATGCAGTGACTGGATCAGTCATCCAAGCTCTCATACCGTCCGCTGGACTCCAGGTTGGTAAATTTGGTCAGCTCTGCTTGGAAGCCAACGCGGACTTTGCCAATCGGGCCGTGGCGCTGTTTGCCGATAATGACCTCGGCGATATTGCGCATCTCGCTGACTTCTTCTTGCCATTGGAAATGCTCTGTCGTGCCGGGCTTAGGTTCTTGGCGTTCGAGATAATAGGCATGGCGATAGACGAACATCACCACGTCCGCGTCTTGTTCGATCGAGCCTGATTCCCGCAAGTCGGCCAATTGTGGCCGCTTGTCTTCCCGATTTTCCACTTGGCGTGAGAGCTGGGACAACGCGATGATCGGCACTTGCAGCTCTTTGGCGAGGGCTTTGAGGCCTTGGGTGATTTCACTGACTTCCTGCACCCGATTGTCCGAGCGCTTAGAACCGCTGGTGGTCACCAGTTGCAGATAGTCGACCACGATCAGATCAAGGCCATGCTGGCGCTGCAGGCGTCGGGCCCGGGCTGCCAGTGCTGAAATGGACAAGCCCCCTGTATCATCAATATAGAGCGGCAGGCTTTGCAGATCGATGGCCGCCTCGCGCAGCTTGGCATATTCGTCTTTATCAAGATCGCCGCGCCGCATACGGTCTGACCCAATGCCGGTATAGTCGGCAAGCAGACGCATGGTTAGCTGTTCGGCCGACATTTCCAGCGAATAAAAGGCAACCACGCCACCATCAATGGTTTGGAACGACCCGTCAGGGCGCGCTTCGCGCTTATAGCGCTTGGCCGCATTAAACGCGATATTGGTAGCCAGTGCGGTTTTACCCATCGATGGACGGCCAGCAAGGATCAGCAAGTCCGACTTATGCAAGCCCCCCAACATCCGATCGATTTCATTCAGGCCTGTCGGCACCCCGATCAACTGACCATCGCGCTTAAAGGCCGCCGCTGTGATATCGATGGTTGCAGCCAAAGAGGCCGCAAAACTCTTGAAGCCCTGATTGAGTTGTCCGGTTTCAGCCAGCGTATAAAGCTTCTTTTCGGCAATCTCGATCAGGCGGGCACCACCCTCCATCCCATCTTCATGGTCAGTAGCATCCGCCATCATCTCAGAACCAATGCGGATCAGATCGCGCCGTACCGCCAAGTCAAAGATCAGCTTGCCATAATCAGCCGCCGCTGCAGGGTCTGCCGCGGCATCCACAAGGGTCGCCAAATAGGCGGCGCCGCCAATATCCTTTAAGGCCCCGTCTTGGCTAAACTTGGCGTGCAAGGTGATGCCATCGGCCAGCGAGCCCTTTTGGATCATGCGGGTGATGGTGTCATAGATCCGGCCATGCACGGGGTCATAGAAATGCGACGGCTTCAGCATGTCCCCAATTCGACTGGTGACTTGGTTGTCCACCAGAATAGCCCCAATCAAGGCTTGTTCTGCGTCTAAATTATGCGGGGCCGTGCGCAGCACACGGGCGGGATCGAGCGGGGTAAGGTTTCCATCAGCCATGTCGCACTCTTTCAGGTGTCGCGCGGCGAATCACCTGTGCGACGCAGAACGAGGCTAGAACATCCCCAGCAATTTTTCACCTGTGGATACTTATGCCAAATGCGCCGTTGCGACCGTTTTTGGCGTGGCTGCATCGAGCACTTCAGGACCTTGGCCCTCGGCAAGTGCCACCTCAATCGCCTCCATCAGCGATGCGGGCGTGAAAGGCTTGGCTAAATGGCTATTGGCGCCGGCTTCAATCGCTTGATCGCGGTGCTGGCGCATCGCATTGGCGGTCACCATCACAATGGGGGTGGCTGGCAAATGATAGGCCGTTTCATGCTCGCGGATCGCCCGAGTTGCCGAGAGGCCGTCCATCACGGGCATTTGCATATCCATCAAGACCACATCAAACCTGCCGGCCTGATAGGCTTTCAAGGCGGCCATACCATCGTCACACAGGGTAAGATCAACGCCCAGAGGCTCGAGGATCAAGCGCAAGACCTTCTGATTGGTGGGGTGATCTTCCGCAGCCAAAATCCGCAAGGGGGCCTCGTGATCAACCCCCGCCATGTCGTGAGCGGGTTCTGGCGAGACTGCTCCCGTTGGGGCCTCTTCGCGCTCCAGCGGAATACGCACGATGAACGTAGAGCCTTCGCCGGGCTCAGATTCCCAATTCATGCCCCCACCCATGGCCTCAATCAGGCCGCGACAAATCGCAAGTCCAAGGCCCGTGCCGCCAAAGCGCCGGGTAATGGACGTATCGGCTTGGATGAAGCGCTGGAACAGACGCCGTCCAGTTTCCTTGTCAAAGCCGATGCCCGTATCAACAACCTTGATTTCAAGGATTTCTGAAGCTTCTGACCAATTGATAAAGACATGGACTTCACCTTGATCGGTGAATTTCACGGCATTGGATACCAGATTGGCGACGATCTGCTTGATCCGCGTCGCATCGCCATAAAACCATCCGTTGGCATGCTCGCCATAAGTGACATCAAACTGCAGCTTTTTGTCTGCGGCTTGGGTTTGCAGGAGGAGGGCAGAGGCATCAAGTTCGGCGCGTAAATCAAAGGGCGCGCGTTCAATCTCAACCTTGCCGGCTTCAATCTTGGAAAAGTCGAGGATATCGGACAAAAGACGCGCCAAGGTGCGGCCAGACGCATCAATCAGGTCCACCATTTCTTTTTGATGGGGATCAAGTTTGGTGGTGGCTAAGGTATTGGCGATACCAACCACGCCATTCAGCGGCGTGCGCAACTCATGGCTCATATTGGCCAAAAAGTCGGTCTTGGCCCGATTGGCGAAATCGGCTTCATCCGCCAAGGTTTGAGCGCGCAACCGCTCACGCTCGACGATTTCGAGCAAATCTTGTGACTGAACGCGGAAATCAACTTGGCTGCGGACCGTACGATGAAGGAAGATCGAGGCCGCAAAACTGCCCACCACGGCCGTCACGCCGGTGAAAACCTTGTTCACGATCATGGCTTCTGAGCCGGTGAGGGTTAGGAAGCCTGCACCTAGGGCAACCAAAGCCAGACTGGCCGCCACGACCCTCATGGTGGGGCCCAGAATCGCGCTGCCAAAGGCCAGCATCAGCAAATAGACATATTGAATTTCATCGCCAGCATAGCTTGCGTGAGTAACCACATTGGTGATGGCAAGTAGATTGACCACAAATACGGCAATGCCAATTTGTGCCAGCCGCGTTACCTGACTCAAGAGGGTAAAGCGCAAAGTTAGGATAACGGCACCGCTGGTCGCAGCTAGGCAGGCCATCACGACAGCCAATGTGCCCTTTAAAACCAAGAGATGACCCGCAGTGAGCAGGACGTAATAAAGGCCTAAAATCAGGGCATAAGCACGCGCCATCGGGGCGTAAACGGCCACCAATTCAACAGCTTCCATCTTCTCGGCGGATGCGTGCTTATCGCTCATGCGCCGAACATAGAGGCATTGTCTTAAATTCTCCTTATACTTGCGGTAGCCGGTGCTTTTTCTGGGGGGTAGGCAAGTATAGGCCAAGAAAAAAGCCCCGCAGAACTACCTGCGAGGCTTTCAACTCATCCAAAACCAAAAGGGCAGATGCTTAGGCTTCGTAGCCGTCCAATTGAACCGCGTTCTCAGCGATCTCGGCTGCCTGTTCGGCTGCTGCGACGCGATCTTCGTCAAATTGCGAATTGATCACGTTTTCGCCCTTGGCTTGACGTTCGGCTTCATCTGGCGTGCGTGCCACATTGATGAAGACTTCAACTTCGACTTCAGGGTGCAGACGGATCTTCACGGTCTGATAGCCGATTGCCTTGATTGGCGTGTCGAGCTGAACTTGGTTGCGGGCTACGTGGAAGCCAGCTGCATTAGCGGCTTCTGCGATGTCGCGTGCGGCGACCGAACCATACAATTGGCCGCTTTCGCCAGCCGCACGGATCAGCACGAATGCCTGACCTGCCAAGCCTTCAGAAGCAGCTTCGGCTGCCGCACGGGCTTCTGCGTTGCGGGTCTCAAGAGCCGCACGTTGCAGTTCAAACAATTTCTTGTTGGATTCAGTTGCGCGCAGGGCTTTCTTCTGCGGCAACAAATAGTTGCGCGCATAGCCTGGCTTTACCGATACGATGTCGCCAATACCGCCAAGGCGGCCGACGCGTTCGAGCAGGATAATGTCCATGTCGGCGTCTCCTTAAACGACGTGATAGGGAAGAAGAGCCAAGACGCGGGCGCGCTTGATCGCCTTGGCGAGTTCGCGTTGCTTCTTTTGGCTGACGGCCGTGATGCGCGATGGCACGATCTTGCCCTTTTCGGACAAGTAACGTTGCAACAGCTTCACGTCTTTGAAGTCGATCTTTGGCGCTTGATCGCCAGAGAACGGACAAACCTTACGGCGGCGTGCAAATGGACGACGCGATGGCAGGTTGGAGATGGTGAACTTGGACGTCATGATCAGTAATCCATCCCATTGGTTTCAGTGCGTGCGCGCTGCTTCTTTTCGTCGCGTTCACGACGGGCCAAAATAGGCGAAGGACCTTCTTCGAGCTCTTCAACGGCAATGGTCATATAGCGCATGACATTTTCGTTGATACGCTGCAGGCGTTCCATTTCATGAACAGCTGCGGCAGGAGCATCGATATTGATCAACGAATAATGGCCCTTGCGGGTTTTGTTGATCCGGTAAGCCAAGTTGCGCAGGCCCCAATATTCGACCTTACCAACCTTGCCACCCTTTTCGGTGATCAAAGTGGTGATGCCTTCAACCAGCTCGTCAACTTGCTGCGGCGAGATATCTGGCCGCGAAATAATAATATGTTCGTAGAACGGCATGAGAATCCATTTCCGTTAGATGCGCCCCAGGCGATTGCGGCAAATGGTTTAGCGGGGACCAAACCACCTGATGGTTCCGCGTCGCAGCTTCCTCGTGCTTACAGGCTCATTAGGCACACGAAGTCGCTCATGCGGGCGGACCGCAATCAGTGAAGCGGCGCGTAAAGCATTTATCTGTGGAAAAGGGAAGGGGTGGCGCGCAGTAAGGTAACATAATCTGGCCTTGCGCAACGGATTTCGGACAGCAAAGGTGTTCGCCAAGCACTTAGAAAGGCAGCGGGCCACGTGACAGTCAATTGGATAGAGTTTTTGCTTGTCGTGGCGCTGTTGGAACTGACGCCCGGGCCCAATATGGCGTGGCTGGCGACGTTGACGCTCAACAAGGGTCGGGCAGCGGGGTTGCAGGCGGTCTTGGGGATCGCACTGGGCTTATGCCTTTATCTGGTCGCGGCGATTGCAGGTCTTGGTGCCCTCATGGCGGCCCAACCCCAGCTTTTGGCGGGCTTGCGCTGGTTGGGCGTGCTGTATCTGGTCTATTTGGCTTTTGAACCTTGGATCGAGCAGGCCAAACAAGCCAAACAAGCCAAACAAGCCAAACAGGGTGGTGAGGCGGGCACAGGCAAGGGCGCAGATACTTCCACCCGTGCGGGGCGGCATTTTATGCGCGGCCTAACCCTCAATATTCTCAATCCAAAGGCTGCCCTGTTTTATGTTACACTCCTGCCGCGCTTTGTAGAGGAGGGGGGCGAGCACATGTGGCTGCAAAGCCTGTGGTTGGGCCTTACTCATATTGGGGTGGCGACCAGCGTCCATCTGGCGATTGTTCTGGCCGCGGGGGGCCTGCGCCCGTGGCTGAGTGCAGGCAAGCGCCGCACCTATCTCAACCTCTTTTTCACGGCTGCACTTTTGGCGATTGCGGCTTGGCTGGCTTGGGATGGACTGGCTGGGCAAACCTAACGCAAGTTTCGCCCCACTTGCCTAAACGGGCCTGCGAGGCTAACGCCAAAGCATGCTGATTTTCCAATTTCCCGGCCAAGGTAGCCAAAGCGTCGGTATGGGTGTTGCCCTTGCCGAAGCATTCCCCGCCGCAAAGCAGGTCTTTGCAGAGATTGATGATGCGCTTGGGCAAAAGCTTTCAAGTCTGATGGCAGAAGGTCCGATTGAGACCTTGACGCTAACTGAAAATGCCCAACCAGCTTTGATGGCCGTCAGTATGGCTGTGGTGGCCGTCCTGCGCACAGAGTTTGGCATTGGCGTCGACAAGGCAGCCTTTGTGGCAGGACACTCCTTAGGTGAATATTCGGCGCTAACCGCTGCCGGGGCTTTTTCAATTGGCGACGCAGCCCGCCTGTTGCGCCTGCGCGGCCAGGCCATGCAGCGCGCGGTGGCCCCGGGCTTGGGGGCTATGGCAAGCCTGATTGGCCCGAAAGTGGATTTGGCTCTGGCAGAGGCTGCTGCTGAGGCTGGCTCTAAAGTGGGTGTATGCGTGGTGGCCAACGACAATAATGCCGGCAATATCGTCATCTCGGGCACGAAAGAAGGCGTGGATGCGGCGATTGCGGCGGCCAAAGAAATGGGCGCACGTGCCATTCCTTTATCGGTCTCGGCACCGTTTCATTGCCCCCTCATGGCCCCAGCGGCACAGGAAATGGCCGCAGCCCTGGGTGCGACCACCATCAACAAGCCCGTAGTGCCCGTCTTGTCCAATGTGACAGTGGCACCGACCCAAGACCCCGATACCATTGCCCAGCTGTTGGTCGAACAAGTGACAGGCCGCGTCCGCTGGCGGGAATCGATTGGCTGGTTTGCAGCCCAAGGGGCCACTCAGTTTGTCGAATTAGGTGCAGGCAGTGTGCTGACCGGCATGTCCAAGCGCATTGCGCCCGAGGCCACGTCCATCGCCCTGACGGGGGCTGATGAAATTGCGGCCTTTGCCGCTTCTTTAAGCTAAGACGAAAAAAGGAACGCAAATGTTTGATCTAACAGGCAAAAAGGCGCTTGTAACCGGCGCGACGGGCGGCATTGGCGGGGCGATTGCGCGTGCTTTGCATGCTTCTGGCGCTCAAGTTGCTTTGTCTGGCACCCGCCAAGAAGCGCTCGACGCATTGCGTGCAGAACTGCCCGGCAGTGTGGCCCTGGCGTGCAATTTGTCAGACCCCGATGAAACCGACGGCCTGATCGGTCGGGCGGAAGAAGCTTTAGGCGGTCTGGATATTCTGGTGGCCAATGCGGGCATCACCAAGGACGGCTTGCTCTTGCGCATGAAGGATGAGGATTTTGAGCGCGTTCTCGACGTCAATCTGGGCTCTTACTTCCGCTTAGCACGGGCAGCATCAAAGGGCATGATGAAGCGCCGATTAGGCCGGATCATTGCGATTACTTCCGTGGTCGGTGTGACGGGCAATCCCGGCCAGGCCAATTATGCAGCCTCAAAAGCGGGCATGATTGGTTTCACCAAATCCATCGCTCAAGAATTGGCTTCGCGCGGCATTACTGCCAATTGCATCGCACCTGGCTTCATTGTCTCGCCTATGACCGATGCGCTTAATGATGCGCAGAAAGAGGCCATTACCAAGTCTATTCCTGCCGCTCGCCTCGGTCAGCCTGATGACATTGCTGCGGCGGTTGTCTATCTAGCATCCGATCAAGCCAGCTATGTTACCGGGCAGACCTTGCACGTAAATGGCGGAATGGCGATGATTTAGATACTGTTTTGGCGCTAGCGGCCTCAAGCCAAAGGTGCTAATTCGTTCAACTCCCGTGGCGCTATGTTGGCAAAACGGTAACTATAACAACGCCGAAGGGATTTCGGCAGGATTCGAGGACCAACAATGTCTGACGTTTTCGACCGCGTAAAAAAGATCGTAATTGAGCACTTGGACGCTGATGCGGATAAAGTCGTTGAAAATGCGAGCTTCATTGATGATCTGGGCGCAGACAGCCTCGACACAGTGGAACTCGTCATGGCTTTTGAAGAAGAGTTTGGCGTTGAGATCCCAGATGATGCTGCTGAAAAGATCCAAACCGTCGGCGACGCGGTGAAGTTCATTTCGGCCAACGCTGGCTGATCAGAGCATGCGTCGCGTTGTCGTGACGGGAATCGGCCTCGTCACCCCAATTGGGGTCGGGGCCGATTTCGTTTGGAAAAGCCTGCTGTCCGGTGCAAACGGGGCGGGCACCATCACTGCGTTTGATGCGTCTGACCTGCCGGTCCGCTATGCGTGTGAAGTCCCTTGGACGACAGGGCGCGGCGGCGGCGGGGTTGATGTTGCAGGGTCGTTTGATCCTGAAACCGCCATGTCTGCGCGGGATCGTCGGCGTGTCGATGAGTTCATTCTTTACGGGGTTGCAGCTGCCAATGAGGCGATTGCCGATTCTGGCTGGGTTGCTGAAACCGAAGAACAACAAGAGCGCACGGGCGTCATGATCGGCTCGGGAATTGGCGGGCTTTCCACCATTGCTGATAATGCGCTGCTTTTGGAGAAAGAAGGACACCGGAAGATCAGTCCCTTCTTTGTGCCCTCTGCCCTGATCAATCTGACCTCAGGCCATGTGTCGATCAAACACGGCTTCCGCGGGCCAAACCACTCGGTGGTGACGGCTTGTGCGACCGGTGCCCATGCGATTGGCGATGCTGCCCGTATCATCAAATATGGCGATGCCGATGTGATGATTGCCGGAGGCTGTGAAGCTGCCGTCTGTAAGATTGGCATTGCAGGCTTTGCTGCAGCCCGGGCTTTATCCAATGGCTTTAACGACGACCCATTGTCAGCGTCGCGTCCCTATGACACAGACCGAGATGGCTTTGTCTTGGGCGAAGGTGCCGGCATTGTGGTGCTGGAAGAATATGAGCATGCCAAGGCACGCGGCGCGAAGATTTATGCCGAAGTGGCCGGCTATGGCATGTCGGGCGACGCCTATCATATCACAGCCCCCTCTGAAGACGGCAATGGTGGTTTCCGCGCCATGCGATCGGCCTTGAAAGATGCGGGCCTCAATGCGGCCGACATTGGCTATGTCAATGCGCACGGCACTTCGACGCCTTTGGGTGACGAGATCGAATTGCGTGCGGTTGAGCGTTTGTTTGGGGCCGATGCCGAGGGTTTGACCATGTCGTCTACCAAATCGGCGATTGGCCACCTTTTGGGCGCGGCAGGGAGTGTGGAGGCGATTTTCTCGCTCTTGGCCCTGCGTGACCAGATCGCACCGCCAACCCTGAATCTGCGCAATCCTTCGGTGGAGACCAAGATTGATCTTGTTCCGTTGGAAGCAAAGAAAGTCGTGGCTAAGGCTGTGTTGTCCAATTCCTTTGGCTTTGGCGGCACCAATGCGGCACTCGTCCTGAAAGCGGTCTAATGACCGATCCTGTCGCCAAAGTGCGTGGCAAAAAGGCGGCTCAAGCTAAGGCCATGTGGCAGCGTGTTTGGGTTGGGCTGGGGCTCGCCGCCATTTTCCTCGTGATCGGCACGGGCCTGTTCCTGTTGGGGCCGGGCCCGAAGGCCAAAGAGGGGGACTCAAGCTTCTTCATTGTGCAAGAAGGTGATTCTGCCAGCACGGTGGGTGCACGTCTCCAACAGGAAGGCCTTGTTCGGTCTGCATTTGGCTTCCGCTTGGCCGTTAAGATCACGGGCTCAGCGGCCGATCTCAAAATCGCTGAATATGAAATTCCTTCCGGCGCGACACCCGCTCGTATCGCCAAAATCTTGGCCAGCGGGGAAGGGGTCAAGCGCGTTGTCGTGCTGCCCGAGGGCTGGAGCGTCAGCCAGATTTATGCCCGTCTGGAAGCCAATAAGTTTCTGACTGGCAAGCTACCGCCACCGCCGCCCGAAGGCACCTTAAACCCCGACACCTATCCGATCCAGCGCGGCGATACCCGCGCCAGTGTCGTCAAAAGGATGCAGGAAAGCCATGAGGCCTTGATAGACCAATTGTGGTTGAAGCGCGCCCCTGATCTCCCCATTTCTACCAAGCAAGAAGCCATCACTTTGGCCTCTATCGTGGAAAAAGAAACCGGTATTGCTGAGGAGCGCCCCCGTGTGGCGGCCGTCTTCGTCAATCGGTTGCGACTGGGCATGAAGCTGCAATCTGACCCCACCATCATATATGGCATCACCAAGGGGGCACCGCTGCGCCGCAAGATTTTCCGCAGCGATATTGAAAACCCCCATCCGTGGAACACCTATGTGATCCAAGGCCTGCCGCCGACGCCGATTGCCAATCCGGGCAAGGACGCGATTGCCGCCGTCCTCAATCCGCCCCGCACGCGCGAAATCTTCTTCGTCGCCGACGGCACGGGTGGCCACGTCTTTGCCGAGACCTATGCAGAGCATAATCGCAATGTGCAGCGCTGGCGCGCATGGCGGGCTGAGCAAGAAAAAAAGAGCCAAAGTCTCTTAGGCGGTGGCGATTGAAGCCGGAGGTTCCGCTTCTGGGCATGACAGGCTTTGGCCGTGCGGAGGGCCAAGCAGGCGATGTTGCGTGGGCTTGGGAAGCCCGCAGCGTCAATGGTCGCAATCTGGACGTAAAGTTCAAACTGCCGCCCGGCTATGAGGCTTTTGAGACCAAAATCCGCGAAGGCTGCGCCAAACGGTTTAAGCGCGGCTCGATCCAAGTGTCGCTCGCCACCAAGCGCGACAGCACCAATATAGGCCCCATGGTCCGCGTCAATCACGAGATGATCGCCCTTTATCTCGCAGAAGGCCAAGCCCTGATCGAGCAGGGCAAAGTGGCCCGCCCCAGTTGGGACGGTCTGTTACAAGTGCGCGGGGTTTTGGAAAGCGCCGACTTTGTCGAGCCAGATGACGTGAAGGCCGCACGCGAAGCGGCTTTAGCCATTGGTCTTGAAAGCGCGCTGGATGCCCTCTTGGCTGCCCGTCAGCGCGAAGGCGAGGGGCTCTTTACCTTATTTGAAGCCTTGTTGACACGTATTGAGACGGTCACCCTTCGGGCCGAAGCCGCAGCAGAGGCCCAAGTTGTGGCCATTGCCGACCGGGTGCAAAAGCGCGCGGCAGAGCTTTTGGGCGATGTGCCTTATGACCAACAGCGCTTGTTGCAAGAGGCCGCTGCTCTGGCGCTCAAAGCCGATGTGCGTGAGGAATTGGACCGCTTGCGCGCCCATAGCGGCCAAGCGCGTGCGCTTCTGCAGCAAGGTGGCGATATCGGCCGCAAGCTTGATTTTCTAGCTCAAGAATTCCACCGCGAATCCAATACATTAACAGCCAAAGCTGCGGCACTGGAACTCACCCGCGCGGGCCTTGATTTAAAGGCCAGTGTCGATCAATTGAAAGAACAGGCAGCCAATGTCGAGTGAGACCCATCTGCATCAGCGTCGTGGCTTGATGCTGGCCCTGGTCAGCCCTTCTGGCGCTGGCAAGACCACCTTGTCGCGCCGCTTAGTCGAAGAAGATGCCGACATCGCCTTATCGGTCTCTTGGACAACCCGCGCGCCCCGCCCCGGCGAAACCGACGGGGTACATTATCATTTTGTCGATAAAGACCAGTTTCGCGCCCATCGCGCCCAAGATGGCTTTTTGGAATGGGCCGAAGTCCACGACCATTATTACGGCAGCCCGCGCGAAAGCGCCTTTGCTACGCTGCAGTCTGGGCTTGATCTGATGTTTGATGTCGATTGGCAAGGCGCGCTGCAATTGCGCACCTCTGCGCCGGAAGATGTTGTCAAAGTCTTCATCCTACCACCCAGCATGGCTGAGCTGAAGCGCCGCCTCATCTTGCGCGGGCAGGATAGCCCTGAAGTGATTAAAAAGCGCATGACCAATGCCTATGGTGAGATCAGCCGCTGGGAGAATTTCGACTATGTGCTGGTCAATGAAGACCTCGAACAGAGCTATGCCCACCTCAAGACCATTCTCGCTGCCGAACGCATGCGCCGCGCCCGCCAACCTTGGATGGGCGGTTTTGTCCAAGGACTTTTGCGCGAGGATACCTAAGCGGGCGTTGCGAGCGGCCAAGCTGGGCACGACGCAAAATCCTTTCAGGGCCCCAGTCGCCAGTTCGGCTGGTCTGGATGANCCCTTCTGGTCACCCAACCGCTTCATCCAGTGTATTCGGGCGATTTGTCGCGTCAAATCGCCCACCAACAAGTGAGTTTGGCCTTTGGGGCAGTCACAGCCTGCACCAAAGCCTTCCAGATAAAAACCTTTTTCACGGTGTCATCCCGGACGGCGCGAGCCGATCCGGGATCTCGTGTCGCACGTGCGTGACTGGGTCCCCGCTCTGCGCTTCGCTCCGGCAGGGATGGCACTGTGGCGGCGGGGAAAGTTTTTTGTCTCGAAGCGCTTTGGTGACCCT
>NZ_NCSQ01000043.1 GCF_002105465.1 Aquidulcibacter paucihalophilus | reverse complement strand
GTGGCCGCCCGGCGTTCGACCCCGTTGCGATGTTCAAGGTGACCCCGCCCCTTAAAATCCGGCCATAAGTTTGTAGAGTCCTCGAACGAGAGGATGACAGATGCGCAAGAGCAGATTTACCGAGCAACAGATCATTGGGATGATCAAGGAGCACGAGAGTGGGATTTCGACGTCGGAGGTATGCCGCAAGCACGGGATCTCAGATGCGACCTTCTACAAGTACAAAGCCAAGTTCGGCGGGATGAGCGTCTCGGACGCGCAGAAGCTCAAAGCGCTCGAGTTGGAGAATGCCCGGCTGAAGCGGCTTCTGGCCGAGACGATGCTGGATGTTGCTGTGCTCAAGGACATGGCAACAAAAAACTACTAACGCCCGATGTGAAGCGCCGCGCTGTGGTTCAGGCGATGAAGGACCATGACGTCAGCGAACGTCGGGCGTGCAGCCTAGCTGGACTGGATCGCTCCACGTTTCAGTATGAGAAGAAGACTGGTGGTGACGAGGCCCTGCGAGAGCGATTGCGCGCGCTTGCTGGCGAGCGCCGCCGGTTTGGATACCGACGACTTGGCATTTTGCTGACGCGTGAGGACCACCATGCCAATCACAAGAAGCTCTATCGGATCTATAGAGAGGAAAAGCTTGCTGTCCGCAGACGCAAAGGCCGCAAACGCGCGCTTGGGACCCGTAGACCGATGACTATGCCATCAGGGCCGAACGAGCGTTGGAGCCTCGACTTCGTATCCGACAGTCTGACAGGTGGCCGCCGCTTCCGCATCTTGTGTGTGGTTGACGACTTTACCCGGGAGGCGCTGGCGGTCGTGGCGGACTTCTCGATCTCAGGTCACCGGCTAGCACGAGAGCTTGATGCGATCATCGCCAGACGCGGCAAACCCAAGACTATCGTCAGCGACAACGGGACAGAAATGACCAGTCATGCCATCTTCAAATGGGCGCAGGAGCAACATATCGAGTGGCACTACATCGCCCCCGGAAAGCCAACGCAGAACGCCTTCGTCGAAAGCTTCAATGGTCGCCTCCGGGATGAATGCCTCAACGAAGAGCTGTTCTCATCGCTGACTGAAGCACGGGCCGCGCTGAAGGCCTGGGCAATTGCCTATAACCAACAGCGCCCGCACACGTCGCTCGGCGGACTTGCACCAGCAGTCTTCGCGCGCAACCACCAACAACAAAGCGCCAAACGATCCAGGCCCGCTTCGCCTGAGCTCCGCAAAGGCTCCACTCAGCGGGCCTTGACCACCAACCACAAACCAGAAAGAAAGGCGAACAGACTCTACTTATAAATGGCCCGGATCAGGGGGCTGGGTCAAAGGTGCTGGTGGTTCAGGCGCAGCATAATCTGTCGGATGCGCGCATGGAGTTCATGATCCGGGATCGCTTGAGCTGGATGCGCTTCTTCGGCTTCGACCTTGGCGGCGCGATGCCGGACGAGAACACCATCCGTCACTATCGCAACCGGCTCACCGAGAGCGGGACGCTCGAGGCATTGATGCAGGCCTTCGAGCAGCAACTGCGTGAAGCAGGATATCTCGCCATGGGCGGTCAGATCGTCGATGCCACGCTGGTGCCTGCGCCCAAGCAGCGCAATACCGAGGAAGAGAAGGCCGCGATCAAGGCGGGCAAGTCGGCAAAGCAGATCTGGCGCGGCAAGCCGAACAAGGCGCACCAGAAGGATGTCGATGCGCGCTGGACCGTGAAGATCGGCGGCAAGGTCCGTTATCGCCCCGACGGCACGCCGTTACCGCAGATCGCCACACCCGTGTTCGGCTACAAGTCGCATATCAGCATCGATCGGCGCTTCGGGTTCATCCGCAAGGCTGCGGTGACCTCGGCAGCCGACAGCGACGGGCGCCAGATGCGCCGGGTGAT
>NZ_NCSQ01000054.1 GCF_002105465.1 Aquidulcibacter paucihalophilus | reverse complement strand
TCAAATCATTGGAAATTCGCACTTCAAGATTGAATCCACCCGCTTACACAAGGATTTCGCATAATATATATTATGGGACAAATTCAATCAATGGAGGGCGGCAATTATTTCGGATTGACCTCCTGAACCGATCGGTTAGCTTCAGACTTTTGGGGCTTGGGAGAACGATATGGCACGCGCTTCGATGGCGATCTTGTTAGGGGCTGGGCTCCTTTTGGCGGGTCAAGCTGCGGCTCAGACGCAGGCTGAAGCACAGCGTTCTGCGATGTTTGCCCGTGCCAAGGCCGTCGAGATTAGCCATGCGTGGACGCCCCCACCCGGTGATCCTTTATCTCATTTCACGATTGCCTATGCGAAGCTGATGTGCAGCGCGGTGTTTGTGAGTGGGTTTGATCCAGAGTTTGCTCGCGCCACCTTGGGTGACGCCAATGCATTGGCCGCTGTTGCGCATCGGGCAAAATCGGGTCCGCCGGTGATTGACCGCCAACGCCGTGAAGTCCGCGTAACAACCCAAACCGGCCTGACCCGGACGGCGCGCTATATTGGCGATCAGGGCTGCGTCAGCCTCCCAGAAGGATCAAACGAGATTGGGTTCAAGCCAAAGCCCGTGCCGCGCAACGTACCAAACGCCGCAACGACGGCTTGGCCCATGGGCGATGTGGTTGCGCCGAATGCGGCAGCGGGCCTTGACCCGGCAAAAATCAAGGCCGTGGTTGACGCCGCCTTCGCACCCGATGATGCACTTACCCAGGCCTTTGTGGTGACATGGAAAGGCCAAATCATCGCCGAGCGTTATGGCTCTGGGGCGCGTGCGACGACGCCTCTTGAGGGTTGGTCGATGGGTAAAAGCATCGCGGCCAGTTTGATTGGCGTGCAGATGCAACAAGGGCTCTATACCTTAGACCAGCCAGCCCCGATTCCAGAATGGCAAGGCGCTGGCGATAAGAGACAAGCCATTCGTATCCGCGATATTCTCAATATGTCGAGCGGTCTGCGGGTGCGGGCCGAACAAGACCCTGAGTATGTGTATGATGGCAGCTATCCCGATCACTGGTATTATTACACCGGCAATAATGCCTTTGCTTATGCCGCCAGTCGTCCGCAGCAATGGCCCCCGGGCGTCATCGGCCGCTATCGCAATACAGATCCGGTCTTGATCAATTATCTGATCCAATTGGGCGTGAAGAAACAAGGCGGCGATTATCTCACCTTCCCTCAACGCGCTTTGTTTGACCGCATCGGCATTCGCTCTGCCGTGTTGGAAACCGATGCCAGCGGCAATTTCTTGACCCAAGGCTATGATTTAATGGCGGGGCGCGATTGGGCGCGATTGGGCAATTTGTATTTGCAAGATGGTGTCTGGAATGGCGAGCGCATCCTACCAGAGGGCTTTGTAAAATTTGTCAGCACCTTGGCCCCGGCTTGGGTTGCCGATGGGCGACCGGTCTATGGCGGCCTGTTTTGGGTGAACGGTGACGGTAACTTCCCAATTCCGCGCGATGCCTATGCGATGCAGGGCGCGGGCGGCCAGTACACAATCATCATCCCATCCCATGATCTCGTCATTGTGCGTTTAGGTCGGTTCGCAGGATCCAGGCCGGGCGCTGCAAGTTTGAACCGCGCCTTGGCCCTGCTCATGGCGGCCGTGCCGCCAAGCGAGACAGGCAAATGAGGCCAAAGCCACCTTCAAGCCTTTGCCCCGCCCCTTCGGATCGCGGTTTGTAGGTCTTTCAAGCCAGGACCCAGAAAGATAAAGCCCATCAACACGAAGGGCGAGACCAGATAGCCCCAATAGAAATTATTGGGTCGGCCCGTCATGGCAAAGGCGAGCATATAGCCCAGCACGAGTAGAAGGCAGAACAGAGCCGTCTCCGTGCGCCAACAGAGCCAGCCGAATAGGCCCAGCACAATCATGGGAAACGCGAGTGCCGCTGGTAATTCCGACAGCGGCAAGGACTGCCAGAGGAAGTGGAGCGCGGCAGCTGGCCCATTGGCCAACATCCAAGACGGCGCGCTGGGGTCATTGGGCTGAACAACGCCAGAGACCGCGTGTGCGTGTAAGAACATATAGCCGAGGAAGGCTAGGATTAAGCCAACCCACGCGCCGGTTTCGACCCAACGTCGCTGTAGCAAGGCGAAAGCTGCCATAAGCAAAACAAATGGCAAAACAAGTTCGCGCAGAGCCAAGGCACAAGCGGCAATCAAAAAGCTTGGCAGCCAAACTTTGGGTCGATAGAGGCCGATTGATAGCGCGATCAAAGCCCCGGCCCAAATCTCGTGCATATAAATAATCTTTGGGTTCAAAACTGGCGAAAGGCCAGCTGCCAAAAGCCCAATCAACGCCCAACGCCGCCACCGACTCATTTTGTGCTCAGCCAGCTTTTGGTACCAAACATAAAGGGCGGCCAGAGCAATCGCGATCTCCAGAAGTTGGCCCCACAAGGTTCCAAGATGTGCCAGAACAAATGCAAGGGTGGGCAGTCGTACCGTCACAAAGGGTTGGGTGGGAAAGCCGCGGGCGCGCTGTTCTTCGACAGCGACCACATAATAATTCTCCCCTGCCCGCATGCGATCTATGATGGCTTTGTAAAGGCGCAGATCATCGCCGCCCACTTCTTGCGTTTGGGCTTGCTGCATCGATTTCACGATGGAGATAGGCTGAGCTTTCGGACTGGACTTTGAGACAGCAAACCAAAAGCTTGTTGCGAGGAGGAGCAGCAGCAGACCTAAAACCCACTTCGCGCCACGACTGGAGATCGTGGCAAAACGAGATGCGTCGCTCATTACTTCCGCCATGTTACAAAGGAGGATGCCGCGAAGTTCCATACCGCGCCAACCACAACCCCGGCCATGCCCGCTAGCCACCATTGGCTATCCATCTGATGCACCCAATTGCCAATACCAATATTGGCCACCGCACCTACGGCCGACACCAAATAGAAGGTCAAAAGACCGTGCACCATTTTCCAGCCCTTGAGGCGGCGATCACGATAGGTGAAGCGGTTATTCAAGAAGAAGTTGAACGCAATTGCTGTAGCTACGGCTGCAAACTGGCCACTCATGAAACTGGCCCCCAGCGCAAGCATCGTGCCCAGAACGGACAAATGCACCCCAACGCCCAAACCGCCCACTGCAAGGAAGGAAACCAGCCGGGTTGGGATGAATCGTCCAATCGTCTTATCGATCAAAAGCGAGATATATTCGAGCGCGATCATGCTGTCGGCTTTGCTCTCGCCATTCAGGCGGGAGCGGAACACATAAGGCACTTCGACTATGCGTGGCGGCGTTGGTAAAGACGCAACAATGTCGAGCAGAATTTTAAAGCCGACACCCGAGAGGCGTGGCAGAGCCGCCATCAAGGTTTCGCGACGAATAGCCATAAAGCCACTCATCGGATCAGACAGCCTAACCCGCAGAATTTTCTGGCCCAGCCAAGTCGCCCCTTGCGAGGCGCGATGGCGCAATTTGTTCCACTCTCCGACGCTGCCGCCTTTGGCATAGCGCGTGCCAATTGCAATATCGGCTTCATCATTTTCGATGGCAGAAACCATGCTGGGCAAGGCAGTCTCGTCATGCTGTAGGTCGCCATCGACCACAGCCAGAATGGGGGCAGATGTGGCGAGCATGCCCTCGACAACGGCGCTCGAAAGCCCCCTCCTCCCGATGCGATGAATGACCCGAACATGGGTGTCTTTCTGCCCGATCTCCCGCACAAGGTCAGCGGTGCCGTCGGGGGAATTGTCATCGACGAAAATCGCTTCCCAATGATAGCCCACCAGCGCTGCGGACAATTTGTCCAGCAAGGGCATCACATTGGCGGCTTCATTGAAGGTTGGAATGATAACGGCGAGCTGTAAGGGCCCTGCTATGGCAATCCTGGCTTCTTCCTGTGGACGCGCCAGCTGCATCAGCATACCCAAACCCCAATTCGATTATTTTACCTTGCATCGTTTGTAGCAGGTGCAGGGTTAATGCCTCGTAATCAGGGGCTGATTTGGACCAATTCTGGGGCTATAGCTCGGCAAAGACCATCAATACGATGGGAAGACGGCCCCTTGAATGGTTCTTAATCATCAGTCAAAGGAAGGGTGCATGCCTTTGAGAATGCACCCCACCCGTAACCCTGTGTGATCTGTTAGATCGCCTGCGATGTCACCTTTCGGGTCTTCCACAGCGAGAACAATACCCCACCTGCGATCAGCGCCATCGTAATCCCGAGTGACCATTCAGCGGGGAATTTGCCGCCGGGGAATAAGTCACCCATAAAGATTTTGGAGCCGATGAAGACCAGTGTCAGTGCCAAGGCGTACTTCAAATATTTGAAGCGGTGCACCATCGCGGCCAGTGCAAAGAACAACGCACGCAGGCCCAAAATCGCAAAGATGTTAGACGTGTACACAATGTAGGCGTCCGAGGTGATTGCGAAAATGGCGGGTACGCTGTCAATCGCAAAGACCAAGTCGACGATTTCGACAAACATCAAGGCGAGCAAAAGCGGGGTTGCAAAATAGCGCAGCTTCCCTGTTTTCGGATCGGGCAATTGCACGCGGAACTTATTGCCATGCAATTCAGGCGTCACATTCATGCGCTTCTTCAGCCAGAGCAGAATCTTATTGTCTGCCATATCGGGCTCTTTATCGCCTTTCATGAACATCATGATGCCCGTGCCAATCAGGAACACGGCAAAGATGTAAAGCACCCACGAGAACTGGCTGACCAAGGCTGCACCGACCCCAATCATGATTGCCCGCAACACGATCACGCCGATGATGCCCCAGAATAGGACCCGATGCTGATACTTCCGTGGAATGGCCAAATAGGTGAAGACCATGGAAATCACGAAAACATTGTCCATTGCGAGGGTCTTCTCAACAGCAAATCCTGTCAGATACAGCTGGAGTGCCGTCCAAGCTCTTTCTTCCCCGACGACTGAGAGAATTTGCGGGTCGATCGAGGCAGTTGGCGAGGCATTATTGTAGAGCATCCAGATGATGCCCGAGAAGCCAAGACCAATGGCGATATAAAACGCGCTCATCTTGAGGGATTCAGCGACGCCGATTTCATGGTCTTGCTTGTTTACAACCCCAAGGTCGAAGGCAAGTAGTGCGATTACCGCGCCGATAAAGGCATACCAAATCCAGGCGGCTTTCCCGAGAAACTCGGCAAACAAAATAGTCTCTAGCATGATAATGACTCCGGCCAAAACGGATGTGTGACAAACTTAGCCGACATCACTGCGAAGACTTGGTCTACGCAGCCAGAGGGACCCGACTGGAGCGGCAAATGGCGAAGCTGGGCCCCATCTTCAATGGGTGGGGCCATTGGATGACAGGCTTGTGATGCTTGGTTGATCTCCCCTGCTCAAGAGGTAAAGCGCCCCATTCCGATTTGGCGGCTCCAGCGAAAAGGGGCCTCACCTTTAGCCAAGCAAGCGTGACAAGGGCCGCAGGCTTCTTCTAAAGTGAGAGTTCACGCGATCACGCACGGAAGGCTATAGCATGAGACGGGCAGCCCTTATCAGTCCAGTACGAACCCCGATTGGTAAATTTCTGGGTGGCTTAAGTTCTGTTCCGGTTGAAACCCTTGCCGCCCATGTTGTTAAAGCCGTGGTGGCGCGCAGCGGCATTGATCCAATGCTGATCGAGGATGTCGTGTTTGCGCAAAGCTATGCCAGTGGCGAGACGCCGTGCGTGGGGCGCTGGGCCGCTTTGTCGGCCGGCTTGCCGATCGAGGTACCGGGCATTCAGATTGATCGGCGCTGTGGCGGGGGCCTACAGGCTTTGGCGACGGCTGCCATGATGGTGCAAACCGGCGCCGTCGATGTGGTGCTGGCCGGGGGTGTGGAGAGCATGAGCAATGTGGAGTTTTATACCACGGCCATGCGGGGCGGCGCGCGAGCGGGCAGTGTGACCTTCTATGATCGCCTTGAGCGCGGGCGTGAGCGGTCACAACCGGTAGAGCGTTTTGGCGTCATCCCCGGCATGATCACGACGGCGGAAAATTTGGCCTCAGACTATGCCATCAGCCGCGAGGCCTGCGATGAACTTGCCGCCGAAAGCCAAGTCCGCGCCGCGCGTGCGTGGGCACAAGGCCGCTTTGACGCGGAGATCATCCCCATTCCGATCCCACAGCGCGGCGGTGACCCGATTGAGTTCAAAATGGACGAAGGCATTCGCGCTGATACGACGGCTGCCTCTTTGGCCAAGCTAAAGCCCATGGTGACAGGTGGGGTCTGCACGGCCGGCAATTCCAGCCAACAAAATGATGCAGCCTCTGCCTGTCTGGTCGTGGCTGAAGATCGCTTGGTCGAGCTTGGGCTGGACCCGTCCGCCTTTTTCGTCGGCTGGGCGGCAGCCGGGGTAGAACCGTCGCGCATGGGGATAGGCCCGGTCCCCGCCGTGCATAAGCTTTTTGCAAAGACCGGGCTTTCTTGGGCCGATATGGGCTTGGTTGAGCTCAATGAGGCCTTTGCCTCGCAAGTGCTGGCGGTTCTCAAAGGTTGGGACTGGGATGACCGCTCGATCCTCAATGTCAATGGCTCGGGCATTTCCTTAGGCCATCCAATTGGCGCGACGGGCATGCGCATCATGACCAGCCTTGTGCATGAGATGCAGCGCAGACAGGTCCGTTATGGCCTCGAGACCATGTGTGTCGGCGGCGGCCAAGGCATAGCCGCGATTTTTGAGCGCGCTTGAGGGCTCTAACGCGCCAACGTCCCACCATCGACGGGAACAATCGTGCCGGTCATGAAGGAAGCTTGATCTGAGATCAGGAAGGCAAAGACATTGGCGATCTCTTCAGGCTCTGCATAGCGGCCCATCGGGACGCCTTGGGTGAAGATGGGTCTGGCCGCCTGCGGGTCGTCGGGCATCACCAAGCGCTCAGCATAGCCCATCATTCCGGTATCGGTGGGCGATGGGCAGATGGCTAGGACCCGAACCCCATTGGGGGCATAATGCACAGCGGCTGACTTGGTCATGCCCACAACGGCATGTTTGCTGGCGGTATAGGCAAAGATATTGCCACCCCCGCTGAGCCCGCTGATCGAGGACACATTGACGATCACCCCTGTGCCCTCGGCGCTTAAATGCTGACCCACATATTTGAGGCCCAGATAAACCCCGCGTGCATTGATCGCCATAACGCGGTCAAAGTCGGCCTCCTCATAGCGCGATACCGGATGGGCTGGGCCCGAAATCCCGGCATTTGAAAACAGAAAATCGAGCCGCCCAAAGTGCGCCAGTGCGCTCTTAACCGCCTCTTGCCACGCCTCAGCTTGGGAGACATCGCCGATAAAGGCGGCGACTTTAACACCGTCTGGCGTCGCGATATGGTCGACCTCCTCAGCCCAAGCCGGATCAATATCCCAAGCCAGGACATGCACCCCCTCCGCCATCATCCGCTGCAGTGTGGCGCGCCCAATGCCGCGCGCGGCACCAGTAATGATCGCGACCCGACCTTCGAGCCCGAGATTGACTTTAGTCATGGTGATTTCCTTGCGTAAGAAAGCGGTGAATGGCGTGGGCAACGGAAACAGGGGCGTCGCGCACAGGATTGTGGCCGACGTGCTTAAGCGCTGTGCAGGTCAAATTAGCAAAATAGCCAGCCATGGCATCACGGCTTTCAAGCGTGAAGACGGGGTCAGCCTCGCCCCAAATCAAATGGGTCGGGGTTTGGATCGTCCAGCTAGGTGAGGTCATCCAGGCAGATAGGTCTGGGCCAGGGTTTAACTCAAATGGGCTCGCCCGATACCAATCAATGGCAGCCCGCCAACGATCTGGGTCTGACCAAGCCGCTTCATAAAGCGCGGCTTCTTCTGCCCCCATGCGGCCATCGGCCTGTGCTTCTTGGAACCAGATTTTGAAGGGATTGCTGGCAGGATCGGCCTGCCACATCGCTTCTAACGCACCTGATTTAAGCGCAGTCATATAGGCAGAGGCCGCTCTTTGACCTGGGCTTTGGATCAAGGCGGTTTGCAAAGCGGCAGGATGAACTGCATTGATCAGGATCAAGCGATGGACATGCTGAGGAAAACAGGCGGCAAACCAGCAGCCGATCACCCCGCCCCAGTCATGCCCAACCAGCACCACTTTCCCACTGGGTGAATTGGTGTGGATGAGCTGTCGGATATCTTCCAGCAAAATCTCAGGCGCATAATCCTTCACCCGTGGCGGCTTGTCTGAGGGGTGATAGCCGCGCTGATCTGGCAAGATAGAAAGGCGGTCCTGTGGTAGATGGTCGATCACGCGCTGCCATATCGAGCCCAGATCGGGAAAGCCATGTAACCATAACAACGGTGGCGCATGGCTGTGCGCATCGCCCCTACGCACCACATGCAGCTTGATCCCTTGGATGGATTGGAACCCAGCCGCTTGCATCAGCTTGTCGCGGCTTGCGCGCCGGCGCGGTAGAATTGCGCGGCAAGGCGATCCATCTCAGCAGGTAGATCGCGTCCAGCCACATGATCTACAGATAGATGTTCATGACCGGGCAGCACTTCGAGTAGCTCAAAAATAGTGCCGTCAGGATCACGGCCATAAACAAAGCGCACGGCCCCATTGCTCATGGGTGCGGCATGGAAATGAACGCCAGCGACCGATAGGCGCTGATACTCCGCATCAAGATCATCGACTTCGAGCGCAAAATGGCTCCAGCCCAGGCGCGACGCATCCACCAAGGGTCTGGGTTCTGTTTTCGGCTGGTGATATTGCCAGAACTCCAGCGTCAAAGGCCCGGCCTTCACCCAAGCCCCATCAAAGACAATGTCATTCAAGCCAGCAACCACATCATATTTTGGCTCGGGGCCAAAATGGCCGGTGCTATGGACCGGTGCACCGGTAACAAGACTATAGAAGGCCGATAAGCGCTGGATGTTCGGCGTGACCAGGGCAATATGGGCAAACCAAGGTGGACTGGCGACCGAAGCCGCATAGGGCAAGCCCTCCAGTTCCAGCACATTGTCCTCGGGGTCGCGGATGTAACAATAGAGATTGCCGGTGCCCAAACCTGAGGGCCGGGCATGGCTTTTAGCCCCTGCCCCAACAAAGGCATCATATAGCCAATCGCCGTCTGCCGCTTGCAGGCAGATGTGGCGCAGGCCAGCGCGATAAACTTCTGGCGACCCATCAGGTTCGGCTGGGTTTGTGAAGTGAAAAAGCTCGAGAAAGCCGGTTGGACCGCGTAACAGCGCCACCTCACACGCACTGTTGCCCACCGCCATCATGGCGCGCAAATCGACACGGTCGCTAACGTGGAAACGCGCGATCACCTCAAAGGCGTGGGCCGTGGTGTAGAACTGGATTGCGCCGTCCAGATTGGCGACGCTTAAACCCGCATGATGCAATCCCTTGATCATGACACCACCTGCTCGTCCCGTTTGGACATCGTCATTCCCGCCCGTTCTTATTTTATCTTCCGTCAATAGTAATGGTGGGCGGGTAGCCGTCAAGCACAAATCAGCGACTTCGTGCGGCAACCTGCCCTGAGGTCTCCGCTCGCCGCTTCGTTCCGGCGGGGGTGAGATCGCGCTTTTTGAAGGAGTCTCATCTAGAAGCGCTTTGGTGACCCCTCTGGTCACCCAACCGCACCCTCAATTGTTCTTGCGACCNGGCGATCCGTTTTCGAAGAAAACGGACACTTGACGACCCAGATGTCGCGGCCATCCTCGATCATCCATTTTGGTGAAACAGCGTTTCCACCAAAATGGGTCTAGATGAAATCTCCCCTCATCCCGTGACAGTGGAGAGTGGATAGACAAAAACCTATCCCCCTGTATCCAAGCCTCGCATAAGCTTTA
>NZ_NCSQ01000033.1 GCF_002105465.1 Aquidulcibacter paucihalophilus | reverse complement strand
ACAAAGCCGTCTCCAAATCACTCCGCGGCACCCGGAATTAACTCGAGAAGGCTCACAGCCTTGTGACCCACTTGGGTTACATCTGGCTGTGAGCCACCTTGCGGCCGAACTTACCTCGGGTAAAAGCTGGGGCATGTTCAAAATCCCGCCGCCCTTCGCAAGAGCAGCCTGGATGGGCCCGTTAGGGTTTTGCCTTCTGGCCCTTGCAGCCTGTCAACAAAGCCAAACCAGCCCAGCGGGATCCTCACCCTTACTGCAGGAGCCCCAAGCCATGGCCAATCCGGTCTATCATTTCGAAATCCCGGTCACCGACATGGACCGCGCCATTGCTTTTTATGAAGCCGTTCTTGGACTGAAACTTAATCGGGAAACTGTCGATGGCTATGAAATGGCCTTCTTCCCCCGCGCCGATGGTAGACCCGGCGCGAGTGGCGCCCTAGCAAAGGGTGACGTCTATGTCCCATCCAAGACCGGAACCATCGTCTATTTTGATGTCGCCGACATTGACCCCGTGCTTGAACGTGCGCTCGCGCGGGGAAGTAAAATCCTCTACCCAAAGAAGCATATCGGTGCTGGCGGCTATGTTGCCGAGATTGAAGATAGCGAAGGAAATCGCCTCGCACTTAACGCTTTAGCTGACTAATCTAGTTTGCCCCCGCCATAAAGGGCAGGTCGGGTCAAAATCGGTTTGAGACTGGGTTCTGCCAAGACCGTCGGCGCATCTTCGAAGGGGGCGATTTCAGACGTGACAGGACTGGGGTCAACGAGGCCACGGGCCACCCAATCGAGGGTCTCGGCCACATTGGGCCCGCCGCGTCCACGACCGGTGTAGAACCGGACCCCTGTGCGATACATGTCGAACAAGGGCATGGACACATCAGCGAAATGGCCGCCAACTGACGACACAATCCCCTCTGGCTCAACCGACCGAAGTGCACAGAGAAGCGAAGCTGCATGGGCGCTGGCATCCACGACGATGGGAAAGCTGCCAGCTTGGCGCGGCGGAGGACCTTCGATGACTTCCGCACCCAATCTGGCGGCGACGTCAAGACGGTGAGGGTCCTCATCCCGATAAACAACGCGTCCAGCCCCTGCGGCCCGAGCAAACATAACCGCATAGAGCGCAATCGACCCGCAACCGCCCATCACCAGCACGTCTGCGCCCGGGGTTTGGCGCAGGTGCGGAACGGTGAATTCAAACGCAAAGGGCAAGTTGTCGGCACCACTTGCAACCAGCTCAGGCGACACATGAGCTGGCACTTTGGTCAAGGCAAAATCCGCCTCGACCACATGCAGGGATTCCGAAAAAGTTCCGCCCCAATCGCCTAGCCCGGGTAACCCATACATGGCCCCCTTTTGATGGGTACGACAGGCATTGGGGCGCCCATCATGGCAGCGGTCGCAATGGGCGCACGAGATATGCCAATTGACAATCACAATGTCGCCCCGCTTGACCTTGGCCACGGCATCACCGACCGAGACCACTTCGGCCACACACTCATGCCCGATCGCGAATGGGCCGCGAAACGGTGCCTCTCCACGAATAATCAGGCGGTCAAGATCACATGTGGTCGCCGCAATCGGTCGCACAATGGCATCTCGCGGACCCTGCAGCGTCAATTCGGGTTGCTCTTGCCACATCAGATGGCCAGGCTTGAGGAAAATGAGAGCACGCATGCTTGACTCCTTTTATGACGATCACCATAATTCAGAGACTGGCGATGTCAATCAGGATGTGCAATCGGATAGTTTATGGGAAATTCAGAACATTCGCGCAATTTGGCCGTCGCGACCGCCGAACGCTTATTCCGTCAACAAGGCTATTCTGCGACTGGCCTTGCCCAGATCATCGCTGAAAGTGGCTCGCCGAAAGGCTCGTTCTATTATCTGTTTCCAGACGGCAAAGCCGAACTCGCCCTGCAAGTATTGGATCGCTATTGCGCGGCTGGCGCAAGCTTTCTCAAACATGCCGGAAAAGACCAGCCAAACGATGCAGGCCATTATATCCGAGCGGTTTGCGCCGGGCTTGGGGCAGAGATGGCCCAAAGTGGGTTCCAACTTGGCTGTGCCATGGCCAATATTGCCATGGATAAAGCCCTTGAAGACCCTGCTCTGGCCGCGCGCTTGCAAGCGGGCTTTACGCAATGGCAGGAAGCCCTAGCCAGCCAACTTAGCGCCCGCGGCCTATCCGTTAGAGAAGCAGACAAGCTCGCCTCTGCACTGCTTGCTGCCCTTGAGGGCGCACGGACGCTGGCCCGCGTACAAGGCTCGGCCGCCCCTTTTGAGGCAGTCGCAGACCTCTTTGCAAATATGGTTGATGCCCGTCACCAGTCGGGTCACTCTGTCTGAGCAGACCAAAAAAGAGTAAAAAGTCAATAAAAACAGTAAAGTGTTTAGAGACATGGATCTTCAGCTTAAGCCATTTGACAAATTATACTGATCACCATATTATGGTGATCACCATAGACATTCTGTCTAGGTTTTAGTTCTAGGGATCAACACATGCCCCTCATTCAAATTTCCGTTCCCGCCGGTTCGCTCGACGCCGCGACCAAAGCCAAAATGATTGAACTGGTCACCGATGCCAGTGTGACAGCTGAAGGCATTCCTGCCGCTCGCCAGTTCACTTGGGTCCATATCAATGAGGTGCCCGATGGCGGTTGGGGTATGGGCGGTCGTGCGCTGACGCTCGATATGATGAAAGCGGCCTTGGCCCCGAAATAAGGAGCCATTATGGGCCATCCTCTCCCTCCCACTGAGATCAGCCGTCGTGGCTTGCTCGCCCAAGGGTTGGTGGCAAGCGTTCTGGTCAGTTTGCCACTGGAACAGGGCCAAGCCGCCGTCACCTCGCCCTTCCCTCTCACCCTACGGATTGACCTCGATACGCCCTTTCAGAGTGTGGCTGCACAAAACCAGATCGTGCGTATCACAGAGGCGATCGCGAAAATCACTGGAAGCCTTCGGGTGAATTCAGCAGTCTGGGTGCATGTTTACAGCCGCCATCGAGAGGGCAAGCAAGGCTGAAACGGGGTATTCTGGTGGCCAAAGCTTCTATGCCTTGGGCTTTCGGCGGCGGTCACCAGCCTCTTTGAAGATGAATGGGGAGCAAAAACATGATCTTAAGGCAACAACAGGGCCTAATCGGCCTGCAAATCTTGATCTCAGTGCCTTGCCAGATCGCCTTTACCTATGTTGCTTTCCAGTCAGGGCTGTTTGCGGGCCCAGTCACCGATGATTTGGCCAACCGGATCGGCTTTGCGCTGCAAAACCAGCTCTTTGCGATTTTGACCTTATTGGCGATGATTGGCTTCATTGCCGGAGCTCGTCCATTGGCCAGCGATGTGATCGATGGGAATGATCAGGCTGAGCGCTTAGCCGTACAGGTGCGCATCCAGCGCAATACGCTGGAGCAATTCCTACTGCTGGCGACAGCGCATCTAGCCTTGGCAACTACGCTGCCTACCAGCCTTCTGCCCATTCTACCGGTGCTGGTGACCCTCTTTATTCTGGCGCGTATCATTTATTGGATCGGCTATTCGATCAATCCGATCTATCGGACCTTTGGCTTTGTTGCGACCTTTTATCCAAACATCGCCGCTCTGATTTGGGCGACCACGCTGGTGGTACAACTCCGCTTCTGAGCCATACTTAAACCTTCGCCAATTCGTCTGCGACTTCTTCGCTCGACGCCTCTTGCGCCTGCAAAGCCTCCCGCTCCTGCTGCAGGACTCGGAAGACGCGGGCAAGATATTCCTGTGTCCAAGCCCCACGCTCGTCAGCCTGCTGCTTGGTTGGTGTAAAGGTTTCAATTTCTTGGCGCGTAAGCACACCCGATTGCTCCAACAATCGTTCTAATGTGTCGGTCCGCTCGCGCACAACGGCCAATTCTTGGGCCAGCACCAAAACGATATTGGTCAGGCGCTCGACATCGGTATCCAAAAAGTACGGCCGCTTACCCTTTGACTTGGCGCCAGCGAGGACAAGGGGATCAATCTTGCTCATTTTACCGCTCCCACGACATGCCAAGCGGCTTTACGGCCATAATCTTCCTGCTTTGTGTCTTGCGCCGCCTGCGGGAATACGTCTGGATCAACCACAGCAGCCACGCCACCATGGATCAATTTGTCGGGGGCAAAACCCGCTGCCACCATCCAGCTATCGAGGTCGACCTCATGCATCTTGGTCCAGAATGGCTCGTTATTATAGAAAGCGTCCCAGTCGCGCATCGCCTGCTCAAACAAAGGCATTTCCGGGGTGTATTGCGGCTGCTCCACATGGAAGACGATCCCGCCCGGCTTTAATAAGCGATGGGTTTCCGCAAAAATCTTCGGCATGGAGGCATAGGAAGTCTCATGCAGAAACATGCACGAATGGATCATGTCAAAGCTCTCGTCGGCTAAATCCGATAGGTCGCTGACATCGCCTTGCACAAAGGTGATATTCTCGACGCCCATGGTCTTAGCCCGCGCCAAACCGTAGCGCAGCATCGGTGCACCCACATCAACAGCGACGACCTCTGCCTCTGGAAAGGCCTGTGCAATCGGTACTACATTATGGCCAAGGCCTGCACCAATATCGAGGATCCGCTGGGGCTTTAAATCAGGCAGGGCCTCTTTGACCCAAGCCGCAATCGCTTGACCACCGCCATCATTATAGCGACCCAACATGCCGCCCGTGGTGGCAAAAATGCCAATATCATAATTACAGGGCCCGGTGACATCGCCTTCAGCAAGCTCAGTATGATAGCTGCCGGGCATACAATGGTGGTCAATCGCCTCAACATAGCGGGGCAAAGGTAAGTCTGGTTTCAGCTTTAGGCGCTGATCATGTTCGGTCAGGGCCTTGGCTTTGGCGTTCAAGTGGTCAGCTTGGCGCAACGTCACCCAGCGACCAGCCTGTTGGCGGGTTTCCATCGTGGCTCGACGAAGCGCACTCCACCATTGGAACATGGGATCCTTGAGAAGCGCTTTGCGAACTTCATGGCGATCTTTGAAGCCGCGCCCTTGGGTCGCCATAAACTTGGGCTCAACGCGTGCATCAAAGGCTTCTTTGACGCCCGGCATAATCTGCGTCGACAAATGCCGATTCACATGCGCCAAGAAATTGAAGCGCGAAATCTCATCATGGCTCAGCTGAGGATACATGCCATGCTGGCCGACAACGCGGTAATCTGGTGGGCCGTCATAGGGACGCGCAGGCTGTGCTTTGGGCTTATCGCTGACAAGACTGGACATGCTCACATCTCCCGAGCCACACGCTGTGGCCATTTCCGTTCTAAATGATATACCTATTGCCAGATGAAAAGAGCGTGGCAACCTGTCGCACAACATTTTTTCGGAGATCACTATGGCAGACAAGCGTTTCTTAGGCAAAACAGCGGTTGTCACGGGGTCTGGACGACGCAAAGGCTTAGGTGAAGCTATTGTGCGTCGACTGGCCGCTGAGGGCGCAAACATCGTCCTTTCCGATATAGGCCGGGCGCGCGATGCGGCTACCGCGGCTCAACATGTAGGCCAGGAAGACGAGATGGCCGAGATCGCAAAGGAGATCGCCGCCTTTGGTGTTGGCGTTACAACCAAGGCCTGCGACGTACGCGTCCCTTCTGAGGTCGATGCTTTGGCCCAGCATGCGGTGGACACCTTCGGCAGCCTAGACATCTGGGTCAATAATGCTGGGATTGGCTATATTATGAAGCCACTTCTGGATGTGACCGAGGGCGACTGGGACGCCGTGATCGATGTAAATCTGAAGGGCTGCTTCTTTGGCATTCAAGCCGCAGCCAAGCGGATGATTGCAGCCGGGAAAGGCGGGCGCATTATCAATATAGCCAGCCAAGCGGCAAAGTCTGGCTTCCCACATGCCCAAGCCTATACCTCTTCCAAACATGGCTTAGTTGGATTGGCACGCTCAGCCGCAGTTGAATTGGGTGCCCACCAAATCACCGTGAACAATGTCTGCCCCAACCATGTGACAACAGGCCTTGGGGCTTGGCAAAATGAGTATTTTTCGAAAGTCGTGGGGGCGGCCTCTGTCGAAGATTATCTGAAAGCCATGGCGGCGCGCATTCCCTTGGGACGGCCTGGGCTGCCTGAAGATACGGCTGCCGCGGTGGCCTTCCTGTGCAGTGCCGATGCTGTGTATATTACCGGCGAAAGCATGAATGTGTCGGGCGGAGAAGAGCCTCACTAATCATCGACTTAGGAGGTTCCATGGCGTTTTTATCGGCGATTTCGATTCTGGTTGCAGACTATGATGAAGCCATTGCTTGGTACCGTTCCAAGCTTGGCTTTGAGCTGATCGTCGATACCCCCATGGGTGGGGGCAAACGGTGGGTCGTGGTCGCCCCAAGCCGTGAAGCCCAAACACGCATCATTCTGGCCAAAGCGTCCGGATCAGAGCAGACCGCCTTGATCGGTCGACAAATGGGCGGGCGGGTCGGTTTCTTCCTGCAGACAGACCGGTTTGACGAGGATTATGCCACCATGGTCGAGGCGGGTGTGGTGTTTCGGGAAGCGCCACGGCATGAAGCCTATGGGAAAGTCGTGGTGTTTGAAGATTGTTATGGCAATGGTTGGGACCTTATTGAGCCCGCCGACTAGACCCTCGCAACCACAGTCGTGCGGGCTCCTCAATCACATAATGGGCAAGCGCAGATACCAGCATTAATAGCCCCACCATAACAACAATCGTGAGAAGATTGATGGGTATTGGTGTGCCAAGAACGCCTGCAAGATTCTGCGTCGCCATAAAGACGGGCACATGCAGGATAAAGATCGCATAAGACCACCCGCCCAGCCTGACCATGAGGGGTGCGTCTAGGCCGGTGCCGACACCTGACGTGGGCTTTGTGACATCGCGCGCGGCTAGACCAATCACCAGAAGTGCACCCCCCAGAGCGACCATAGCTGTCGTCAAACCAAAAAAGGCTCCACTGACAGCGATCAAGGCTCCAAATAACAAGACCCGAAGCGCGTTGCGCGAGGATAAGTGCCACGTCTCAAAAACAACCCGAGCTGCCACGCCGACCAAAATGACAGAAGCCCCGCGCAAAATGCCCAGATCAGCGGTGGATTGCGTCATGGTACGGCCGAGAAGAAGGCGAAATCCCAAATCAATCAGCAAGACCAGCGCCACACTGAGGAAAAGGAACAACCAAGGCCGGTGCCGCAGCTTTGCAGCGATCCAAAGAAAGGCGGGAAACAGCAAATAGCCAAAAAATTCAGCACTAATGGTCCAGCCCGGAAAATTCCAAACCCCCGCACCCGGGACGCCCCAAGCCTGCAACAAGAAGATGTTAGCGACGAGCCCGAGAGTCGTGAAATTGCGGGCTTCATCGCCTTTTCCGACGAGATGGGCTGCCAAAACCAAGCCTGCCAAAATGGCGAGCGCCAAAAGATGTAATGGATAGAGCCGGGCAAAGCGGGCCCGCATAAACGTTGGAAAGTGAAATTTCGCTTTACTGCGTGCCCAATAGATATGGGCCAAGACAAAGCCAGACAGAACGAAGAATATATCCACGCGCGCTACGCCAGCCTTCATAATCGGCCAAGATCCAAAGCCTGCGTGATCGTACATGTCACCTAAATGGAAGACCGCAATCCAGATAGACAAAAGAAAACGGAGCCCAGTCAAACTGTCGAAAGTTTCGGGACGGGTATTAGTCAAAATAGGATTCCACAAATAGAATAAACGGATGGAGTAGCCATCCCTTGAGCTTAAGCCCTTGAAGAGACGTCCATCATGCGGCGGCGGGGTCTGCTTGACAAGGCCGCAGGCGGGCGGCAGGTCTGCGTCCTGCAATTCTAAAGCATAGGGCCGCGCTCATGACTGTCATCCCGTCCCATTTTTGTTGGCCCAATGGCACCAAGCTTGCCGTGTCTCTCGTAATCAATGTGGAAGAAGGGGCCGAACAAAACATTCGCGATGGCGATAAAGGGCCTGAACCCGTGGACGAATTAGGGGCGGTCCCTAACCGTCCCATGCGTGTTTATGGGAATGAAAGCAATTATCACTATGGCATCAAAGCAGGCTGGCCGAGGATTCGAGACCTGTTTGACTCCTATCAATTTGCACCCACGATCACAGCGGCCGCTTTGGCGCTGGAACGCGCACCGGAAGTCGCAGCCGATATTGTCGCGCGAAACTGGGAAGTTGCGGCCCATGGCTATCGCTGGAGCCACCAATTCTGGATGGATGAAGAAAAAGAACGCGCCTTTATCACAAAGGCCCGCGATTCCCTTGAGAAGACGACGGGGCAACGGCCCATGGGTTGGCTCTCACGTTATCTTGTGACCGACCAGACGCGGCGGATTTTGGCCGAAGAGGGCTTTACCTATCATATGGATGATTATTCCGGCGATATGCCCTTTTGGGACAGTGTTGAGACCCCGCAGGGGATGAAGCCCATGCTGATCACCCCCTATGCAATCGACACCAATGACATGAAAATGTGGGTCGCCCCGGCCATGCAGCCTTGGGATTGGGCAGAATATGCCATTCAGAGTTTCGACGCCCTGCTAGCCGAAGCCCGTCGCGGGCACGCGCGGGTCCTCAATATCGGCCTGCACTTGCGGATCGTAGGACGCCCGGGGCGCATTGGTGCCCTGGATCGCATTATGGCCCATATCAAAGCCCATGAGCCCGAGGTTTTCGTGGCCGGTCGCAATACGCTTGCGGAAGCCTTTGCCGCACAAGTTCCGTTTGGAACCTAACCGCGGGCGAAACCTTGCTGAAAAGTTACTTGACCGCAACGCGTGTGATCTCTTGACTACAAGCCAGTTTCCAATGCGCCAAAGGATTAGCTCTGGCGTCCTTTTGAATGGAGTATTTTATGCGTCGATTGACAAAAGCCCTCTTGGTTTCCCTCATTGCTTTATCGGCGCAGCCAGCCTTGGCCCAGATCGCGCCCCTGCCTGGCTTTCCGCAAGACCGCTACAAGGACTTTAAACCCGACCCAGCTGTGACCTATGGAATCCTGCCCAACGGGATGCGCTATGCGATCAAGAAGTGGCCAACCCCAAAGGGCGAAGTCGCCATTCGTCTGCGCATTGCGGCAGGCTCGCTCAATGAAGAGGACAATCAGTCCGGCCTCGCCCACTTTCTAGAGCACATGGCGTTTAATGGCTCTGAAAATGTGCCTGAGAGTGAGTTTGACAAAATTCTCGCCCGGGAAGGCTTGGCCTTTGGCCCAGATACCAATGCCTATACCAGCTGGGACGAGACGGTTTATCAATTAGACATGCCCAAGGCGGAAAGGCTGGAACTGGGTCTGTCCATGATGCGCGAAACAGCCGGACGGCTGACCCTCAATCCAGAAGCGATTGATCGCGAGAGAGGGATTATCCAATCTGAAGAGAGGGCGCGTGAAAACCCAGGCTTCCGCCAATTCCGCGCCTTTGCCGCGCAAGCCCTAGATGGTACCCGTATCCCAAGCCGCTTTCCCATTGGCGACATGAAAGTGGTGCGCGAAGCCCCAAGAGAGCGCTTTGTCGATCTCTATAAGCGGTTTTACACCCCTCAGCGTGCGTTTCTGGTTGTAGTAGGTGATGTCGACCCAAAGGCCGCTGAAGCCCTGATCAAGGCGCAATTCGCCAATTGGGAACAACCCAAAGACGCAGGCAAGGACCCTAACTTGGGCACCCCAAAGCGCGAACCAGGTTCGGTGAAGATATTTTTGGAGCCCCAGCTCGCAACCGCCGTCAGCCTGTTCAATGTAAAGCCCTATGTCGCCAAACCAGACACCAGCGCCAATCGGCGCGAGGACCTGCTCTTGGCCCTTGCGCATCGCATGGTGAATACACGGCTAGAGCGGATTGCGCGGCGCGAGGGCTCACCCATCACAAGTGCGTCCATCAGCTCAGGCGCATGGTTTGATGCGGCACGTATCGCGTCAATCGAAGCCACGGCAACCACACCTGCCAAATGGCGTGAAGCGCTCGATATTGCGGATGGCGAGTTGCGCCGCGCCTTAAGCTTTGGCTTCACGGCGGATGAGTTTTCGGTCGCTTTAGCCGACACGCGCGAGGGATATCGCCGGGCCGCTGCTCAAGCCGGGGCGGCCAGATCCGCTGATCTGGTCGATGAAATCCTCTCGAGCTTTGGTGAGGACGCAGTTCTTACCACGCCAGCGGATGATTTGGCTTGGTTTGAAAAGGTAGCCAGCACTTTGAACCCGCAAGCGGCTTTGGCGGAGTTAAAAAAGGCCTGGGGTACAGATGTGCCAGAGCTATTTGTTTCAACAGGCGAGGCCATAGAGGGCGGTGAAGCCGCTGTTCAAACCACCTACCAAGCCCTGCGCGCCAAACCCGTCAGCGCGCCTAAAGCGGAAGCTAAAGCGCTATGGGACTATGTGAACTTCGGTCCGAAAGGGACCGTGACCGAGGCAGTCCTCTTGGCAGACCTAGGCGTCACCCAAATGCGCTTTGCCAATCAGGTGCGCCTCATTGTCAAGCCAACCAAGTTTGAGGAAGGCCGCGTCCGCGTCCAAGTCAATTTTGGCGAAGGACAATTGGCACTTCCCGCAGACCAGCCGGGCCTGGCCTTCGCCATTGATGCAGCCTTTATCGCAGGCGGACTTGGCAAGTTAGATGCGGATGCGCTGGAGCGGGCATTGGCCGGGCGAAGCGTTGGACAGGGCTTCTTCATTGGCGAAGAAAGCTTCAGTTTCGCCAGCTCAACCACCGATGCGGATTTGGGACTGCAAATGCAGGTATTTGCCGCTTTCTTGACGGACCCTGCATGGCGACCCAATGGTATTGCACGCCTAAAGGCCTCAAAAGACGCGATTTATCGCCAGATTGATACGACGCCGGGCAGCGTCTGGGGCACGCAAGGCGAATATGTCCTGCTTGCCAACAACCCGCGCTTTGCCTTCCCAACCGCAGAACAATTTGACCAATTGACCTTGGAAAAGGCCAAGTCCGTTGTGGATGCGGCGCGAAAAAATTCCGCGATTGAAATCTTGATCGTCGGCGACACCACGGTGGAGGCAGCCCGTGACGCCGTGGCGGCCACGTTCGGGGCTTTGCCGGCGCGCTTGGCCACGCCACCTGCCTTGGCAGAGGCGCGCAAAGTTGAATTCCCCGCAGGTCGAGGCACGACCATCCTGAACCACAAGGGTCGGCCAGACCAGTCTCTCGCCATGGTCTATTGGCCCATGCGCGATTATGGCGACGGACGCGAGGCACGCGGTGTTCGCATTCTGACGGCTATCCTTCAAAACCGACTGACCGAGGTGATACGGGAAGAATTGGGCGAGACGTATTCGCCCGGTGTCGATTGGGCACCGTCTCGTGTCTACCCGGGCTATGGCCGAATTGGCGCCCTCGCGGAAGTCAAGCCGGAGGATAGCGATAAGGTCATTGCCGCTATGGAAGCGATTGCTGCAGATTTGGCCGCCGGAAAGATCGAGGATGACCTGTTCCAACGAGCACGCCGGCCCTTGATCGCCGATTTCGATGAAACAACGGCCAATAATCCATGGTGGCTGGGCGCTCTAGATCAAGCCAGCTTTGACCGCCAGCGCCTTGTGCGTATTCGTGAGGCGAAGGATCACTATGCTTCAACGACATTGGAAGACGTGAAAGCTTTGGCTAAGCGCTATTTGGACCCATCCAAAGCCCGCTTGATCAAGGTATTGCCGACGCCTGCTACAAAAGAGGCCCAAAAGCCCTAAACGACCCCCGTCCAAAGGACGTCATCGAGGCGGCGGGCGCCACTTGCCAAGACCGCCAAACGATCAAAGCCCAAGGCCACCCCGCTGGCCTTGGGCATTTTTGTAAGGGCGGCCAGAAAATCCTCGTCTAATGGATAGCGCTCGCCATAAATGGCTTGCTTCGCTTCCATATCAGCTTCAAAGCGGGCACGTTGCTCAACCGCATCGGTCAGTTCGCCAAAGCCATTGGCAAGCTCTACGCCACAGACATAGAGTTCAAAACGTTCCGCCACCCGCGGATCAGACGGGTTCTTACGGGCCAAAGCGGCCTCACTGATAGGATAGGAATGCAAGACGCATGGGGCGTCAAAACCCAGATTGGGCTCGATCTTCTGCACTAGGATTTTGGAAAAGAGATCAGACCATGTGTCTGACTCATCCGTCGAGACCCCGGTTTGGATGGCTTGGGTGCGCAAATGGCTTACGTCTTCTTGGCCATGTACGTCGATACTGGCCAGAAGGTCGATTTGGGCGTAGCGATCAAAGGCTTCTGCTAAGCTGAGACTTATGGGTTCGGCGGCAAGCGGCACGTGATGGCCGCGCCACGTGAAGTGGCTGGTTGGCACAGCCATGGCCGCCACCCGCAATAGGGCAAGGCAATCTTCAATCACGACCTGCCAGTCAGCACCAGCCCGATACCATTCCAGCATGGTGAACTCGGTGGCATGCAAGGGGCCCGCCTCGCGATTACGAAACACTCGGGCAAAATCGAAGATTTTTTCCTCGCCCGCCGCCAAAAGTTTCTTGCAGGCAAGTTCGGGGCTTGTGTGTAGATAGAGCGGTGTTGCCGCCCCGTCTGGGGCAAGCCTTGTTGTTGCAAGACCATGCAAATGGGTCTCATTGCCGGGGGAAACCTGCAATTGTCCGGCCTCGATTTCACAAAAGCCTTCAGCCTCGAACCAGGCACGCATCGCCTTTTTGATCCGGTTGCGCGCCAGTAGAAAGGGCCTGCGATCGGCATGGCGATTGGCCTCCCACCAAGGGCTCTGCGGCACATCTGATCGACTCATGCGTCACCCATTTGGCGGATTGAGCGAGAAAGGTTAGAAGGCGCCCACATCACAAGATTTCCATGCTTTGGGCCGAAGTCGGATCAAAGCTCAGCACTGAAAGACAGATTATGGTCAAGGTCATCGCCTCCAGCCTTCGCAAAGGCAATGTTGTCGAACATACAGACGGCAAACTCTATGTCATTTTGACAACCCAGAACATCCATCCCGGCAAAGGCACGCCGGTGACCCAGGTCGAAATGCGTCGCATCACCGACGGCATCAAAATGACCGAGCGCTTTAAGACCACAGACCAAGTGGAAAAGGCCTTCGTGGAAGAAAGCAAGTTTAACTATCTCTATGACGATGGCACCGCCCACGTCTTTATGAACCCAGACAATTATGAGCAGGTTTTGGTTCCTCATGCGGTCTTGGGCGACGACGCGGCCTATCTGCAAGAAAACATGGAAGTTTATCTGACAATCTTCAACGAAACCCCACTGGCGGCTGTTTTGCCAACCCGCGTGACTTTGGAAATCGTCGATACCGAGCCCACCATGAAGGGTCAAACCGCTTCTTCGTCCTACAAGCCTGCTATGCTTTCAAACGGCGTACGCACCATGGTGCCTCCTTATATTGCAACCGGCACACGCATTGTCGTTCTCACTGAGGATGGCTCTTACGTTGAGCGCGCAAAGGACTAAGCTGCAGGCTTGCTAGTAGGGTGGAGGGGATAATATGCGCCAAATTCTAGTTTCCGGTTTGGCGCTCTGCCTCGCTGCCTGTGCGGCAAGTCCAACTGCCACGCCCCCAATAGCTCTCAAGCCCGCAGCCACGATGCCCGAGGCTAAGCCTGGAGGCGTGTGGACGCATGGCGGCATGATCGCAGCAGCCAACCCCCTGGCGGTGGAAGCCGGTCTTGAAATCCTGCGCGCGGGTGGGTCGGCGGTTGATGCGGCAATTGCCGTGCAAACGGCCTTGGGTTTGGTTGAACCTCAATCCAGCGGCATAGGTGGCGGCTCTTTCATGCTGCATTATGACGCTGAGACGGGCGATGTGGTGGCCTATGATGGTCGCGAAGTGGCCCCAGCCGCAGCTACTGACCGCTTGTTTCTAGACGATGCGGGCAACCCCTTACCCTTTTGGACTGCGGTTAAGTCTGGTCGCTCGCAAGGTGTGCCAGGGGCAGTCGCGATGCTACATATGGCATGGGAAGAGCATGGCAAACTGCCATGGAGCCGCAGCTTTCAACCCGCGATTAAACTGGCAAGCGACGGATTTATGATTTCACCGCGCTTGAACGGTGTTGCCACCCAACTCAAGCGCATCACCGAACCCGGTCCTGATGTGATGTCCTATCTGATGGATAGCACAGGTACACCCCTGCCCGCCGGCACGCTTTTGAAAAATGCGGCCTATGCCGACACGCTAACCCAAATTGCCAATCAAGGGCCAAAGGCCTTTTATGAGGGCCCGATTGCAGCCGACATCGTTGCGCGGTCTGGACAAGCACCGATGCCCGGCACCTTGTCGCTGGAAGATTTAAAAGCCTATAAGCCCAACAAGCTTGAGCCGATATGCCGCGCTTATCGAGCGCGCAAAGTGTGCGGGATGGGGCCACCCTCTTCTGGCGGCATTGGTGTGATGGCCACCCTGGGTATCTTAGAAAACTTCGACATGGGCGCGACCGGCCCAAATGATCCCCTTGGCTGGCATCGCTTCATTGAAGCCCAGCGCTTGGCCTATGTTGATCGCGACACCTATGTTGCAGATGACCGCTATGTGGCTGTGCCTATCGCAGGCCTGCTCGATGCAACCTATCTGAAGAGCCGCGCCGCCCTCATCTCCGACTCCGCAACCATGAAGTCGGTTGAACCTGGCGAGCCCCCCGGCGCGGTCAAGCGCGGTCGGGATGCAACCGGTAACGTATTTGGCACAACCCATTTCGTGATCGTCGATCAGCGTGGCAATGTTGTGTCGATGACCACAACGGTTGAAAGCCTGTTTGGTTCGCAACGCATGGTTCGCGGTTTCTTCCTGAATAACCAATTGACTGACTTCTCCTTCCGCAATGTCGATGCGAATGGCGAGCCAATTGCCAATGCGCCCGCAGGCGGCAAGAAGCCCCGCTCGAGCATGGCCCCCACCATCGTCTTCGATAAGGACGGCCATTTTGAACTGGCAGTAGGCTCACCTGGCGGCAATGCCATCATTGCTTATGTGGCCAAAGCCATGGTGGGCATGTTAGATTGGAACATGTCGCCCCAAGATGCAGTCGCGCTGCCCAATATTGTCGCACGCTCTAGCCCCGTGGCACTCGATCGCACGCGGGCAAGCCCTGAATTGATTAAGGGCCTAGAAGCCTTGGGCCAAACGTTCCGCGATGGCGGCGGGGCCGAGGGTTCTGGCCTGCATGTGGTTCGCCTGACGCCACAAGGCCTTGTTGGTGGTGCTGATCCCCGCCGTGAAGGGGTGGCCCGCAAGCCTTAAGCTTCGACGCGAACATACCAAACCTAAAAATTAACTCGGGAGAACGGCCATGTTTGAGAAATTGTTTTCACTGGAAGAGCGCGTCGCCTTGGTCACGGGCGGATCGAAAGGCATTGGCCGCATGATCGCAGAGGGCTTTTTGGCCCAAGGCGCTAAAGTCTATATCACGGCGCGCAAAGCCGACCAGTGCTTAGCCGCCGCTGAAGAAATGTCCAAAGGTGGGCGGAGCTGCACCGCTATTCCGGGCGATTTATCAACCCTCGAAGGGGTGAAGGCGCTGGCAGACACCATTGCGGAACTGGAAGATCATCTCGACATTCTGGTCAATAATGCCGGCACGATCTGGATGGCCCCACTGGATTCCTATCCCGCAAAGGGCTGGGACAAGGTGATGGACTTGAACGTCAAAAGCCCCTTCTTCTTGATCCAAGCCTTATTGGGTCATTTGAAGGCCGCTGCGAAACCTGGCCAACCCGCCAAGGTCATCAATATCACGTCGATCGATGGCATCACGGTCAATTCCGTCGACACCTTTGCCTATCAGGCCAGTAAAGCCGCCTTCGCCCATCTAACCAAGCGGCTTGCAGCAGACCTGATCAAGCACAATATCGTGGTTTCGGCCCTAGCACCCGGGGCCTTTGCTTCAGACCTCAATACGATCGCACGTGACCATGGTGACATGGTGGCTGCAGCCATCCCTGCCAAGCGGGTCGGCACGACCGAAGATATGGCAGGCACGGCAATCTACCTCGCCTCCCGCGCTGGCGACTATATGGTCGGCGAAGCAGTCATTATTGACGGGGGTCTAACAGCGATTGGTCGCGGTCAAGGGTGAGAACTTCTCACCCTGTCCGCGCAACATGAAAAGACTGCTTGAGAACGGCTTAATGCGCCACTTTACTGGCATTGAAGCCGCTTCCGCAATTTGTCGCGTTATATTAGGCGGCTAGGACGCTTCGACGGCAGTCGCAAGCCGTTCCTTCAACGCCACGCTAGCGCGGGTTTTCACGCTTTCGCTGCGCAATTGTCCGCAGGCAGCCAAAATATCGCGCCCGCGCGGCGTGCGAATGGGCGCGGAATAGCCCGCCCGGTTCACAATATCGGCGAAGGCATGAATGGTTTTCCAGTCCGAGCACTCATAGGCTGTTCCCGGCCACGGATTGAATGGGATTAAATTCACCTTAGCCGGGATGCCAGAGAGTAATTTCACCAGAGCCCGGGCTTCGGCCGGGCTATCATTGACACCTTTCAGCATCACATATTCGAACGTCACACGCTTGGCATTGTTCAAGCCTGGATAAGCCCGGATCCCCGCCATCAATTCTTCAAGGGGGTATTTCTTGTTGAGCGGAACCAAAACATCGCGCAAGTCATCATTCGTCGCATGAAGACTGATCGCCAGCATCGCGCCTGTCTTCGTACCCAACTCTTCGAGCTTTGGCACCACACCCGAAGTCGACACCGTGATGCGGCGACGGCCAATTGAAATACCTTCCCCATCGCTGATGAGATCAATCGCCTTGGCCACTTCATCAAGATTATAAAGCGGCTCACCCATGCCCATGAAGACAATATTGGTCAAAGCGCGACCATCTGTTGTCGAAGGCCATTCGTCCAAATCATCGCGTGCGATCATGACTTGGGCGACGATTTCAGCTGCCGTTAAATTACGCACCAGTTTCTGCGTACCAGTGTGACAAAAGGTACAGGTCAAAGTGCAGCCGACTTGGCTCGACACACACAAGGCACCAGAACGCGCTACGTCTGGGATGAAAACCGTCTCAAACTCCACACCGGGGGCAGAGCGTATCAACCATTTGCGGGTGCCATCGGCAGAAACCAGACGCTCAATCACTTCGGGTCGATCAAGACTGTGATGGGCTTCCAGCAGGGCGCGCAAATCTTTGCCGATGTCGGTCATCACGTCAAAATCGCGCGCGCCAAAGAAATAGACCCAACGCCAGATTTGCTGCGCCCGCATCTTAGCCTTTTTGGGCTCCACGCCCAAGGCAATCACCGCTTCGCGCATTTCGGCCAAAGTCAGTCCGACAAGCGAAGTCCGCGTCGACATGGGTGTCGAAACAGGGCCGGCCGCCGCGCTGGGCCGATGGGAAAGATCGAGGGTTACGGTCATGCGCGGGCCCATAGCACGGAAACAGCAGCGCTAAAAGCTGGCCGCGCCGTCGCTGTCACAGAACCGTCATACAGTGACCTCGTGACTCTGACGACAAACCCGCTAAACAGGCTGGGCATGATCGCTTGTGGGGAAGTATGACAGCTCCAGTTCTTGAGGCCAAAGGCCTGTTTCGAACCTATGGTGCCCGTAAGGCACTCAATAATGTATCCATTACGGTCCATCCCGGGGAAATGGTGGCCCTTATCGGGCCGTCTGGGTCTGGCAAGTCGACCTTGCTTCGTAATGCAACTGGCCTGATCACCACCGACGAAGGCACGGGCGAAGTCAATTTGCTTGGCATTTCGGTACAGAAGAACGGCAAATTGTCAGAATCGGTGCGCCAAGCCCGGGCGCGGGTCGGTTTTGTCTTTCAGCAATTCAACTTAGTTGGCCGGCTCAGCCTGTTCCAAAACGTCATGCTGGGTTCTTTGGGGCGTCTGCCCTTCGTCCAAGGCTTCTTTGGCCAGTGGCCGCAAGCCGATCAAGAACGCGCCATGCAAGCTTTAGCCCGCGTGGGTGTTGCCGATTATGCAGCCCAGCGCGCCAACACCTTGTCGGGTGGCCAGCAACAACGTGGCGCAATTGCGCGGGCCTTGGTGCAGGGGGCGGAAGCCATTTTCTTAGATGAGCCTGTCGCGTCACTGGACCCAGTATCGGCACGCAAAGTGATGGAGCTCTTGCGCGACCTCAATCAGCGCGATGGCGTTACCGTGATCGTCACGCTGCACCAAATCGACTATGCGACAAAATTCTGCGACCGAATTGTCGCGCTCAAGGCCGGACAGATTGTCTATGACGGCCCCAAAGACGGCCTCACCCGTGACCGACTGATTGAAATTTATGGCGCAGAGTTTGACGAAGAAACCGGCGACGCGGCACCAAAGGAGGAGCCCGTCCCCGAAGTGGTCAAAGTGGGTCATCGGAACCTTCTTGAGAAAACCGTACAATGGGGCTTGGCTTTGGCCATGGTCATTGGCGGCTCCTATGCCTTGTGGCAGCAAGCCAAGCCAAAGGTTGAGGCCGATATCATTTTCTCCATTCTCGCCACCGAGAATAGCCAGAACCTCGGGGCCCGCTGGAAGCCCTTATTGGCGGATATGGAAAAACAGACAGGCCTAACAATTAAGCCCTATTTCCAAACGGGTTACGCCCCCTTGGTCACCGCGATGCAATTTGGTCAAACCCAAGTGGGCTGGTTCTCGAACAAGCCCGGTTGGGAGGTTGTCAGCACCGGCGCTGCAGAAGTGTTCCTCCGCTCGTCCGACCCGTCAGGTGTGGACGGCTATAATTCGGTGGTGATCGTCAACAAGAAGTCCACTTTGACCATTGATCAATTATTGACCTGTGATCGAAGCAAGGACTTTGGTATGGGGGATGCAAGTTCGACATCCGGCACCTTAGCGCCGATGACCTATTTGTTTGCACCCCGCAACATCAACCCGTCCAATTGCTTTAAGGCCGTGCGTTCGGCCAATCATGAGGCCAATGTGCGATCGGTCGCGGCGGGCCTCTTGGATGCGGCAACCAATAATTCCACTTCTTTGCAAATCTTGGGCGTACAAGATCCAAAATTGATCAATGGGGTCAAAGTCATTTGGACATCACCAACTCTGCCCGAAGACCCCATCATTTGGCGCAAGGATTTGGACCCAGTTAAGAAGAAGAAAATCAAAGACTTCTTCTTGAATTACGGCAGGCAGGGCGACAAGGCACAACAAGATCGCGAACGGGCTATTCTCGCTTCGCTCAGCTTCGGTTTGTTCCAACCTGCCAATAATGATCATTTGCTGCCTGTCCGGCAGATGCAAGCAACTGAAGACCTGATGCAAGCCCAGCAATCGGGCGATGTCGGCAGAATTGCCAAGGCCAAAGAAGCCTTTGATGCCATCCAAGCAGAAGCGGAAGCCGCCAAAAGCCGTGCTCTACCCATGCTTCCGACAACCCCAACTGAAGGCTATGCCGTTGAAGGAAAGGCGGTCAAGAAATGAGTTCGACCCCAATGAAAGCCAGCGGTGCCGTTTCGCTGGGCCATGTGCCTGCACCGCCAACCCGCACCGCAGCCGACAAGCTCTATGACCTTTTGGTTTGGGGTGGGATTTTTCTGTTGTTGGTGATCAGTTTTGGCCCCGCAGAGATTTCCAAGGTGACCCGCCTCTTCACCAATTCGGAGAATATGCAGACCTTCACGACACGGCTGATCAATCCCGACTTCTCGGAATGGCGTGTTTATGTCCGAGAAATGTGGCTGACGGTGCAAGTCGCCATCTGGGGCACCTGCTTGGCCGTGATCATGGCCATTCCATTTGGCTTTATGTGCGCCTCGAATGTCGCCCCGTCTTGGCTTGTATGGCCGATGCGTCGCTTGATGGACTTCTTGCGCTCGGTGAATGAATTGGTGCTTGGCCTGATCTTCATTGTGGCCGTTGGCCTTGGCCCACTGGCCGGGGTCTTGGCAATCGCGCTGCATACGGCCGGGGTTTTAGCCAAATTGGTCTCTGAAGCCGTGGAATCGATCGACAGTCGCCCTGTTGAAGGCGTGCGCGCCACCGGGGCTGCAAAGCTGCATGAGATTATGTGGGGCGTCTTGCCGCAAGTTGCGCCACTATGGACGTCCTATGCGCTCTACCGCTTTGAATCCAATTCCCGTTCGGCCACTGTTTTGGGCCTGATCGGTGCAGGCGGCATTGGTATGAAGTTGATGGAAAGCATGAACAGCTTCCAGTACGAGCAGACGGCAGCCATCGGGATCATCATCGTGGTGGCCGTTACGTTGATCGACATGCTCAGCCAAGCCATGCGTTCCAGACTTCTGTAAACGCAGGCTTGGTTACCGCAGGAATAGATCAGATTTAGTCGAACAAAGCGTCCAAGTCGCTTTGATCCATCGATGTGCCTTCCGTACCGAAGAGGGCATCAATGTCGTCTTGGGCGACCTCTGGACCGTTGAGCGCAGGACCGTTGAGCAGGTTCTCGCGCTTGCGCTTGTCCTCTGCCGTCTCCTCAAGCTCGGCATCTTCAACGCCCATCACACTGGCGAAGCGCTCAAGACGCTGCTCGATATGGGCCAAGGTGTCGACCACCTTCTTGATCCGCTGACCGGTGATGTCTTGGAATGTGCAGGCCTCAAAGATCTCCATCATCTTTTCCGACACAAAGGCCTGATAAGCAGCGGGATCGCTGGTGTCTGCTGCCATCACATCTTCTGCAACAGCCATAATAAGATTGGTGGCTTCGGCCGTGTGTTGGACAACTGCGTGAAGCTCTGCACCGGCACCAGGAATACGATCTTCACTGAGATCGTTTGGACGCAGATTAGAAATCTCAAGCCGCGTGCGCTGAATATAGGATGAGATATAGCGCATCTCATCAAACAGGCTGCGATCGATTGAGCTGAAAAACATTTGCATGGCTTCGCTCATTTGCGACGCCAAGGTCAGCACTTCGCCCAAGCGAGGGTCTTTAAGGTCTGCGCCCTTTAGCGCTGTGATCGCGTCACGAACCTTGGTAGCAACTTCTGGTGACGGCATCGTCAGCCCCCCTTTTTACAAGCAATGCTTAGAAATCGCCCAGAACAGAAGCGATCTTAGCTTTCAGGGTTTGGGCATTGAACGGCTTGACGATATAATTGTTCACACCAGCCTTTTTCGCAGCAATCACGTTTTCCGTTTTAGATTCTGCGGTCACCATGATGAACGGGGTTGGCTTCAGGATTTCATCGGCACGAACTTCACGCAAAAGCTCATAGCCCGTCATCGGCTCCATGTTCCAGTCCGAGATTACGAGGCCATATTTGGTCTTCTTCATTTTCTCGAGAGCTTCGCGCCCATCAGCGGCTTCATCGACATTTTCAAAGCCAAGCTGCTTCAAAAGATTGCGAATGATGCGAACCATTGTCTGATAATCATCGACGACCAATACTGGCGCGTTCATATCCACTGCCATACGACTTCTCCTTTGGTGGCTTCGGCCACTCTCACCCCACGGTTGACAACCCTTTACCAGTTGAGCGCTAAAGAAGCGTGAATCACGTTCCAAAAAGGACATCAGATGCCAAATCCTGCAGCAGGCTTTTATTTCGAAGAATTGAGTGTAGGCCAGACAGCCGAATCTTCGCGCACAGTAACCGAAGCAGACATTCTTATGTTTGGGGCCGCCTCAGGCGATATGAACCCGGTTCATTTCGACTCTGAATTTGCCGCAACGACCCGGTTTGAGGAGCGGATCGCCCATGGCATGCTGACGGCCAGCCATGTCTCTGCCCTCATTGGTATGCGTCTACCAGGCCCCGGCTCGGTCTATGTAAGCCAAACTTTGCAATTTAAGCGACCGGTCAAAATCGGGGCCACCGTGACGAGCCGTGTCGAGATCACCCAACTCGACCCTGCGAAAGGCTTTGTCACCCTGTCGACAACCTGCTTGATCGCTGGCAAAGCAGTCCTGAGTGGTGAAGCTGTTGTGATGGTCGCAAAGCGCGAGGGCTAATGCTGAGTTTCAATACCCGGTCGCTCATTCCCACCGAAGCTCAAGGCGCAAGTGTCGCGCTGGGGGCATTTGATGGGTTGCATTTGGGCCATGTCGCTGTGCTGCGCGCAGCCCAAGAAGCGTGCCCGGAACGCCCACTCGCCGTAGCCGCCTTTGAACCACCTCCGAAATGTTTCTTTGCCGGACCCGACACCCCATCTTTCCGCCTCAACACGCCAAGGCTGCGGGCGGAGCGCGCCGCCGATGTGGGTGCCGAGATCATGTTCGAAATCCCATTTGATGCCAGTATAGCAAGTATGGCAGCGGAGGATTTCATTACCGACATTCTGGTTGCCAAGCTAAAGCCACGTCATGTCACAGTCGGTCATGATTTCCGCTTTGGCTGCGACCGACGCGGCGATGGGTCTATGGTGCAAGCCATGGGCGAGAAACTGGGCTTTGGCGTCCGCATTGTCGAACCCGTGCTGGACCACAGCGGGGTGCGCTATTCCTCAACCCGTGTGCGCGAGGCTTTAAAAGCCGGACATCTGGCCATGGTCACCGCTCTGCTCGGACGGCCTTGGCGGGTGGAAGGTGTTGTTCAACACGGCGAAAAGCGCGGTCGTACCATTGGCTTCCCAACCGCAAATTTCCATTTGGAAGACCAATTGGCCCCGCGCTTTGGTGTCTATGCTGTGCGGGTCAATCGTGTGGGCGATGAAGCTTGGTATAGCGGTGTTGCCAATTTTGGCCGCACACCCACAACCGGCCTGCGGCAGCCCTTATTTGAAGTCAATATCTTTGACTTTGAGGGCGATCTTTATGGCAGCCGCCTTGAAGTCGGCTTGCACGCCTTCCTGCGGCCAGAAATGAAGTTTGCTGGCTTGCCGGAACTGGTTGCGCAAATTGGACGTGACGCCGAAGAAGCGGCCCAAATTCTCTCAGTGGTCGCTTAGGCCCCTATCGCCCGGCGATAGTCGGCCATAAGCACATCCTGGTCGCGGCCGAGGCGATAGAGCCAATCCCATGTAAAAATGCCGCTGTCGTGGCCATCATCAAAAACAAGGCGGAGAGCATAGCGACCGACCTGTTCTGCCCGCTCGATGCCGACGTCCTGTTTGCCCATTACCCATTTTTTACCGGCGGCTGAATGGCCCTGGACCTCGGCAGAAGGACTCTCCACCCGCAAAAGCTCGTATGCGATATCGAAGCACGCCCCGTCGTCAAAACGGGCCTTGAGGCGCTTGGCGCCTGCCTGAAAGACCAGTTCCACAGGCCAAGGCCGGTCAGAACTGCCACCAGCCATCTCAGGCATCATTCAACTCACGCGCTTCGCCCGCCAACATGATCGGCACGCCATCGCGGATGGGATAGGCTAAGCGCGCCGCCTTGGACACCAATTCACTGCGATCTCGATCATAGGTCAAACGGGTACGCGTGACGGGGCAGACTAGGATTTCCAGCAAGCGGGGATCAATCTCACGTCCTTCCGTGGCAGTGCTTTTGGCGGCATCAGTCATTGCAGCGGTCTCTCCTCATCATCGGAATCGTCGTCACGGTCACCCTGATCCATGTCCAGTAAGGCAATCAATGCGTCGCGTCGATCCTCGATAGTTGGTGCTTCCAACAGGGCTTGTTTCTCAATCGGCACAAAGGGGCACAGCGCCGACAATGCATTCACCAGAGGCTCGGCTTGGGCTTGATCGATTGAACCCCAGTCCGCCTTGAGATTGTTGCGCTCGAGATAGGCGCGTAATGCATTCAAAAGGCCGGTTCGATCAAAACCGACCATCGAGCTGGGCGGCTTCAAATCATCAGCAAAGCTCTGCCAGTCCGCCGTCACTTGACGATAAGGCGTGGTGACTTGGTATTCACGGGCCACTTTAAATCGGCAGATCCCGGTCAGGGTTATCAAATACCGGCCATCGTCGGTTTCTGAAAAGGAAGTCAGCTTTCCAACACACCCAACCCGAGACAGACCAGGCTTTTCGGGGTCTCCCGTTCCATCCGGCTGGATCATCCCGATCAACCGATTCCCAGCCAAAGCGTCATCAATCATATTCAGGTAACGCGGCTCAAAAATATTCAGAGGCAATTGGCCGCGCGGGAACAAAAGCGCGCCGGTCAACGGAAACACAGGAATGGTTGCCGGAAGGTCTGATGGTTTGCGGTAGACATAGCCTGCCACCATAACTTTGCCCTCGTTCAAGCGCCGTTGCGGGATTAAGAAAACAGAATGGCCGACAGTTTACGCCGCCCTTGTCGCGTAACCTCGGCCATAGGGCCTGCGGCATCAAACACTTTCAACAATTGCTTGCGGGCCGCGTCTTCCTGCCAGGTGCGGTCGGTTTTGATAATAAAGAGCAAGTGCTCGACGGCACCTTCAAAGTCGCCTGCGGCAATGTGGGCTTTGGCCAATTCAAATCTGGCGGCCAAATCTTCTGGCGCATCGGCTAACGTCTCTGCCAAGGCAGCGGCATCGCCTGCCTCCGCCACATCCAGGATCAGATCGATCTGAGCTTGCACGCTGATAACATCACTGTCTTTGGCTTTAGCTTTGGGAATAGTCGCCAAAATCTCTTGGGCCTTTTCTAACTCCCCGCCCATGACATAAACGCGGGCGAGACCCGCCAAGGCCTTTGGGTTTTCTGGGTCTAGGCTGGCTGCTTGCGCATAGGATTGGGCAGCACCACCCAGATCTCCGAGGTCAAGACTTTCCTTTGCCGCGGCCAAGAGCTCGTCCACACCGGCAGGTTGTGCACCGACAAGTCGATCAACCAAAGCTTTGATTTGGCTCTCGGGTTGGGCTCCCATAAAGCCGTCAACGGGGCGGCCCTTATCAAAGGCAAAGACGGCTGGAATGGACTGAACGCGTAACTGACCTGCGATGGCAGGATGCTCATCAATATTGATTTTGACCAGACGAATTTTGCCATTCGCTGCGCGAACCACTTTCTCCAAGGTTGGCGTCAGCGTGCGGCAAGGGCCACACCAAGGGGCCCAGAAATCGACCAGGACCGGTGTTTCCATCGAAACATCGATCACGTCAGCCTTAAAGGTCTGGTCACTGCCATCCTTAATCAAGCCTGTTGGATCAGCTGTTGCGCCTGATTTGGGTTTTGAACTGCCTAAGCCAATAAGGGCCATGGATGTGTCCGTGCGGGGCCGCACGCTCCTCTCACATTGCGTTCGCGAAAAATCGTCTCACGTTTAGAAATGGGCTTACCCCTGTCAGGTTGCAAGCCGCTGCCTGTGTTTCGTAAAGCTCATGTCCAAGGTTTGGCCTGCGGTAAATCACCTGAAAAGTCACAGCGATACACCCGACCACCCCAGTTACGGATAAAGACCGCCAGATCCGCCTGCGAGATTGCGGTCGTGGCATCATTCTTCAGCGGGTGGAAATTGATCGGCTCGGCAGCCAAAAGGGCCTCATCCAGCACCAAAGTGACCCTTCGGCCCGGATCATTGATGAGAGCGAAAAGCGTCACAGAACCCGGTGTGACACCCAAGAGCTCCAACAGATGCTCTTCGCTTCCGAAGCTTAGGCGGGCGCAGCCAAGGGTCTTATGCAGCTGATTGAGACGGACTTGAGTCTGCCCCAAAGCACAGACAAGAAAAAATGCGCCATCTTTGTCCTTGAGAAATAGGTTTTTCGTATGCCCGCCTGGTAGGGCAGCCTTGATATCTGCCCCCTCTTCCACCGTGAAGACAGGGCGATGATCCAACGTATGATGCGCGATGCCTAAGTGGTCGAAAAGCTTGAAGAGATCAGCGCGGCTGGCGGGTTTTGAAGGCGTGTTCATCATGGCTCTGCTGTAACCTATCGCACCTAGCTGCATCAAGCACGGCTCACCCCCCTTGCACTTCAGTCAGCTCTAAGGCATATGCGCCGTCCTTACGGAGGACTTGTGCCTTCGGTACCCAAGGACGCGGGCGTAGCTCAGGGGTAGAGCGCCACCTTGCCAAGGTGGATGTCGTGAGTTCGAATCTCATCGCCCGCTCCATTTTTTCTCAATAAAATCAAAATTTTAGACGAAAAATGGCTTGGTAGCTGGACGAGCCAAGCAAGGCATTTTGGCCCGAAAAATGAGCCAGCTACCACCCAGCTACCACTTTTTTTAGCTGTATTTTGGATGAATTTTTTGCAGTTGTGTCTATCTGGAGCGCGCTGAGAGCCCGCTCACTCCACAAAAGTGTCTATTGCCTGCAATCAACTTGCGGATCGGATCGGCGGTCGACCGCTGTTTGCCAAATGAGTTCGCCCGAGATTGAGCCAGGAGGCATTGGCAAATTGCGTTCTGGCTGGTTTGAACATACAGAATCTATTTCAGAGCACCCCGCTCACGAGCGGCTTGTCTTGGAGTTTGCTTCAACGACTGTTTTGGTGTCTCACACCATATCGGTCAATTGACCATCGTTGTCTCATTCTCTAGCATCGGCAAATTGCCGAAACGGCCAAAGGATGAAGGTCGTCATTGTTTGTCGTGACCTCCGCCATCAAAGTCGCCTGCGAAACCCGATCAACACTTGGCGCGGAGGTCCTGCAAACATGCCGTCCGTGCGGGTCGTTAGATAGCGACGGTCGAGCACATTGTGGGCACTGAGATAGATGTCCCAATTCGCCCTGTCGGGCTGAAACGTCAGACCCAGATTGAGGATACTATAAGAAGGCACCAACCCGAGCGTGCCGTCGGCAGATTGGGCAATTGTATTGCGCGCATCCGAAAATTGTTCACCGACATAATGAACGCCAAGCGTGACACCAAGCCCATTTGTCCCTGCAAGGCCGACAGACAAGTCGCCAAGCCATTTAGGCGCATAAGGAATTCGGTTGCCCCGCACATTGGCTGCACCCTCCCCCACATTACTGTCGAATTCTGCCTTGGCCAAATAGGTTCCAGACAGGGTGATCCAAGGCTTCCAATTTGGGGACAAGCCTTCTGACCATTCATGCTTTAAGTAGAGTTCACCACCGGCATGGGTGGCCTCACCAGCATTGATTAGCGTCCCACTGGCCAACCCCAACAACGGCCCTGCGACGATCAGTTCCTTGAAATCCAGCAAGAATGCGGTCGCCTCGACTTGTGTTGCATCGCCACTACGGCGACGCATACCAAGCTCGTAATTTGTACTTTGCTCGGGACGGACCTGATTTGCTGGAGCCAGTGGATCAACGTCCCGGTCCGGGCGTGGTGGCGCGAAGCCCTTATGAACACCGGCAAATACAACAAAGGAATCATGTGGTTCCCAAGTTAACCCAAAGCCCGGAAGTGTGATATTCTGATGCGACGAGGCGCGAAGATTTCTCTCGAGGAAGTTGGCATAAACCGACGTATTGGTCGTCTGGATATCTTCGTTACGGATCCCTGCGCTAACGCTGAGACTTTTATGGTTCCAAGTTGTCTGAGCAAAAAGCGCCGTCGCATCTGTTTGGATCAAATTCAAATCACGTAACAACGTGCCTTGTGAGGTTTCACGTGCTGTCGGGGTTAGACCATTATATCGACGACGATCCGCATCTTCGTGATGCCAACGCGCGCCGACGATTGAGGTGATCTCTTGACCCCAGAGGGAAGACTGCATCGTCCAAGTGGTCTCAAGACCTGAAAAGGAAAACTTTCGAGGGCGCATTTTATTGCCGCATCGTGCTGCAAAATTCTCATAGTCGGTTCGCGCACTCCCCTCACAGCCTGTTGTTGGGTTGGCCGTCATTGTGTCCGTCGACGTGTCCGTCTGGCGATACGAAGCGCGGAATGTTTCGGCTGCATAGATCTGTGTGTGCGAATTAACATGAGCACCCCAACCGGCATCATAGACGAGCTGCATTGCCCGGCGGGTCAGATCGAAATGATCGTCTGCAAACGGGTTCGCATAAGGGTTTTGTGCATAGCGCGCAGCGTTGAGCCCCGCCTCGGTTAGTGCTGTATCTTCAACAAAATTGGTAAAGCGCGCCGTTAAGGTGCGGCGATCGCCGAGTTTAACAACCGCCTTAAGCGCGACATCTTTAAGCTGTGTTGAATGACCATCTCTGGTGCCGTCGCTTTGCTTCTGTAAAATGTTGAGCGTGGCGCCACCCTGTTCATTCCCCGCGCCAAGCATGAGGTGGCCAGACCCGAAATTCCGTGTGCCGGCTGCAACATCAATCTGACCTTCAAAGCCGTCGGCGACAGGTTTGGTGATGAAATTGATCATACCGCCCAAGCTTTGCGGGCCATACATAATCTCGCCCGATCCCTTGAGTACTTCGATACGCTCAATCCGTTCGAACGGTGGGACATAATGTGCGGAAGGCTCTGAATAGGGCGCAGGCTGTATCGGCATGCCATCTTCCATAAGCAGGGTGCGGGCCGATCGGCGCGGTGTCAGTCCACGCACGGAAATATTCAATTTGAGACCAAATAGATCTTCGCTAACAACCTGAATTCCAGGAACCCCCTGCAGCAAATCAGAGACAGATATGGGCTTTAGCCGAGCCAAATCGTCCGCCGATACTTCAAAAACCGACCCTGGCAGATTTGCTTTGTCTTTTAGAATGCTGCCAGAAACAATGATGGTCTCAACTTCTTGCGCCGCCGCTGGCGACACAAGAAGAAGCGGAAAGACTAGAGCGCAGGCGGTCCGGTTAAAGCAAACTTTGTTCGCTTCAGTCATCTTCATCTTCAAGCTGGAATGGGCTAAAGGTGGCGTTCTTTGATTTTGGATAGGGTGTCGACCAGCCTTTAATCTCATGCCAGACGATCCGGTTGAGTTCTGCCGTCGGCACAGCGTCGGGGACGGAGAAATTCATCTTTGCGGATGCTAATGCCCCGGCCTTTCGCGGACCTGTCAGAGCCATGGCCGGTGGATTGAGTTCAAGCAAATCTTGATTAGGGACAATTGCCGTGTGAGCTCGTAGGTCAGGTGTATCGGTAAAGCTAGCTCGCATGTCGTTGGCGATCAAATTGAACAAGGACATGCTTGGCAAACCAAGGATCAGCTCGATCGATTTCAGCATGCTTTGATGCGAATACATCGTCGAATCCACGTGGTTGCGCCGCGTATACGGACTGATTGCTAGTGCAACTGTTCGGTGGCCATCAACATGATCCACCCCATTTTGCGAATCGTCTTCAACAACGAAGATCGCCATCTTGGGCCAGAACTTGGATTTGCTGAGACCCTCGACAACTTGTCCTAAGGCAAGATCATTATCGGCAACCATCGCTTTGGGTGTATTCGCCCCAGGCTTTGTGCCACTGGTGTGGTCACTTGGCAGCAAAATGACGGTCAGATGCGGCATTGCATTGGTAGCTTCGTAATCTTTGAGCTTGTTTAGGAAAATCCGCGCACGAACCACATCTGGTACGTCCAAATCATAGGGCGGAAAATTGCGGACCAACGCCCTGTCCAGTGGCGGAATTGGTGACCGCGTGTTCCATAGATTTGCAAAGTTGTCGCCAGCTTGCCAGCGCGCGAACAAGCCCTGACGCGCGACAAGTTTATCTTCCAAAACGCTTGGGGCATACTCGCCAAAGACTGCGACGGACTTCCCTTTTGCAAGCACAGAGTCCCAAATAAAGCCGCCTGCAGAGTAGGCCAAAGGATCGCTACCATCAAATGGGTAGGAACGTCCTGAATAACCCGGCCATAAGGTGTAGCTGACTTCATTGCCTTGCGTGACCCATTGGTGGCCGCTGGCGCTATTGCCGCCGGTTGTATAAAAATTATCCAATACGACAAAGTCGCGCGCCAGGCGGCGTTGGTTGGGGGTCACATCCTCCCCGAACATCACAAAATTTGGTTCGCCATTGCCACGCTCTAGGTCACCAAAGATCTGATCATAAGTGCGATTTTCCTTGATGATGTACACCACGTGCTCAATCAAAGAAGGCTCGCCAGAGCGAACTGGAATCGCGCGGGGCGGCGCGTGTGGGTTGGGCTGGGGCACCACCGCGTCCCGATAGGCCATGCGATTGTTTTCTGAAACGGCTGCCGAATAACTGGCTAGCTGAGCCGCGTCCGGCATGGGAATTACATGAACACTGCCGCGGTTGGCGTGCACGAAGCGCTTTGTCGGCCCTTCATTTTGGCCCGAGCCAATGCCCAAAAGTGTTGCCACCACCATCTTGGTCTCATCGCCATTGAGGGCGACTGAAACCGGATACCATCCCGTTGGCACCAAGCCGCTAATGCGGTTTGCTTCGAGGTCATAAATCAGAACGGCATTAATGCCCCCGCAGGCGATGAACAATAACTTGCCTGCTCGGTCGAGCGTCATTCCTGAAGGCGCAATACCCTTCACGGCTTGCGCAAAGGGTTGCAACTTAATGGTTTGCGTGACCGCCCGCGTTCGAACATCAACGACGGAAATGGAATCATCATTGGTATTGGCCACATAGAGCAAGCCTTTGGCCCCATCCAAGGCAAGGCCGGTCGGGTGTCGTCCGACGGGGATATTGTCAGAGACGGTTCCCGAAGTTAGGTTGACGACGCTGATTGATCCTTGAAGCGCTATGCCCTGTGCATCGATCCGAACAAGATCGGCACCTGGCTTTAGGCCTGTTGGTGCACTGGGCAACCCGGCAGTTGCGGCTAGCCCACCCCAATTGGCGACATATGCAAGATTTCCGCCAGCAGCTACGGCCACAGGTGCAACACCCACGGTGACGGTCTTGCTCTGCCCAGATGCTAGATCCGTAATTGCCAGTCCATTATTGAAGGTCAAAGGCGTCAAAGCCTTGCCGTCATGCACAATCGGGGAGCCAACATTTTCAGTGCCAAGCTGGCTGCCAATCTTGGCAAGGCCCCCGGGGCTTGCTCCCGCATTAGGCCGCGCAATCACAACAGATCCGGGTTGACCTTGCTTGGCTTCAATATAGCTGACAATTGGAACGCCATCCTTGTCCAGTGCAATACCACGAATGCCGCCTACTCCTTTGAGGGCATGTTGAGAAATGGTCTTATTCTCAAGCCAGTTGAGCTGATACAAATGGCTGCGCGACAAGGCCCAAAGGGTCCCATCTTTTCCAAACGCAGCACCTTGGACGCGGCCTTTGAATACCGTCTGCGCGCCCGCAGGTGTGATCCCCTGGCGAGTGGTTATGACGCCGGGATCTTCAACGGCACGAACTGGCCGGTCGATCGATTGCGACTGCGCTTGAGACAAGGCCAGAAAATTAGAGGACACGAGAGACGTGGCTACCAGAAGGCTCGTAACTCGAGCTAGTTTTCGTTTATTCGCCATGACTGTGTCCTCCAATGGGCGATCAGAGATCGCGTGTTCGCATCTCAATTGCAGTGCTAGACTTTGATTTTGGATTGCTTGGCTGATCGACTGTTCGATAGGTCGCCGTCCAATTGTTGCGGTCAATTGTGGATCGAATGTAGCCGCGCTTGGACCCGTCGACGTAATCGACGTGGGGATTGTAAGACTTAGCGGCATCCAAAGCCCCGGCCCAAGGACAATGGGACGAAATCGAGGTCCCGCAGAAATTATGCCCGATCCGCTTTGAGCGCGGATCATAGGGCCTCTCATGGATGCGCATTGCGCTCGCGCTATGCCAGTCGCCACTCAAGACCACGGGATTAGCGATGCCATTGGCAAGGGCATCAATGATCCGCTGACGCTGCACGCCGTAACCATCCCATTGGTCCATATTCACGCGTGGAGCTTCCGGGGGTGCGTTATAGCGATAGGGTGCAAACCAAGTTTGCGAGGCCAACACATTGAATGGCGCATTGGACCGCTTCAGGGCATCAAACAGCCAAGCTTCTTGGGCTTGGCCTGTCATCGTCAAGCTCGGGTCATTCATCGCATCACAGGCTGCGTCACCTGGGAAGCCCTGCCCACATGGTTGGTCGGACCGAAACTGACGCGTGTCGAGCAGATGGACTTGTGCCGGCCCAAACCGGTATAGGCCAAACATTTGCAGGCTGGCCTCAAGCCCTTGGATCATGGGCGGCTTCTCGATCGGCATATGTTCATAATAGGCCTTCAATGCCGCGATTTTTCGGACTTTGAATTCTAGTGAAGTCTGTTGGTCTGGATCTTCCGGTATGTCTCCGGCCCAGTTATTGTCGATCTCGTGATCGTCCATGGCGACAATCCACGGCGCTGCAGCATGAGCTGCCTGTAGGTCGGGATCGGTCTTATAAAGCGCGTAGCGATTTCGGTAATCCCAAAGAGATTTAGTTTCTGGGCTATTGTGAAGCCGGACGGTTTCGAACGACAATTCCTTGCCGTCAACCAAACGCGTATTCATGCCTAGCCGACCAATACCGCCCTCATAAATATAGTCGCCAACATGGATGACACAGTCTGGCGTCCAAGCGGCCATGTCTGCAAAAGCTGCAAAGTAACCGCTCTCATAGGCGTTACAACTTGCTAAGGCGAGCTTTGCACTGGCGTCCATCGGGCTGGTTGTGCGCGTCCGCCCAATCGCGCTGGTTGCATCCCCGAACATGAATTGATAGAAAAACTCGCGCCCTGGCTGTAGGCCGTCTAACAAGACGTGAACACTGTGTGCATCCAAGTCAGAGGTTTCAAATTGCCCTTCGCGGAAGGTTTTTGTCATCTCCACGTCTAGGCAAACCTTGTAACGTACTAGCGCGCGGCCGACCGGCATGCCCCCACCTTTGAGTGGATCAGGAGCAAGACGTGTCCACAGGATAACACTATCTGGTTTCGGATTGCCGGAAGCGACTCCCAGAGTGAAGGGGTTGACGGTTGTGGCAGCAAGTACCTTTTGTGCACTTAGCAATGGCAGTGCACCTAGTGCCACGAGCGTGTTTCGACGAGTAAGCATCAATCACTCCAACAGAATTTCGACAAAGCTGGAATAGGCAAGCGAGTGGCCAGAGGCAGCACTTCTGCCTCTGGCCAATGTTGGATCTTTAGAATTTGGTCGCGTAGGTCACGTAGAAGCTGCGCGGTTTGCCTTCGAACGGATAGCCATAAAAGTAGCGATCGTCGGTGTTGGTGTATTCGCCACGGTTGAAAGCAGCACCGTAGAAGTTGTTTCCAAAACCCCAGCGCTCTGCGTAGTCTTCGTCCAAGAGGTTCACAACACGGAACATGAAGCGATGTTGCATGTTTTCACCGGCCAAATAGGTGATCGATGCATTCACCACGGTGTAATTACCAAAGTTCGTCCGGTAACGTGGTACACCCGTATCCGCCCCCTTGCCGTCCGGACCAGCGGCCTTGGTCGTCCCAGCAATCGCTGGACCGCCGGTCGACCACTCATCGCCCTGAATACGAGGCAACAGCTGAACCTTCAGGCGCTTGTCCTCGGAAGTCCAGTTGAGGGATGCGGTCGCAAACCACTCCGGGGTCTCATTGAGCTGTAGGCCGCGACGCGAACCAGAGCTAAGAGCTGAATCTTGGTTTGTATAGCCAACATTAAACGCCCATTGCTCGCCAATCTTTAGATCAACTTCAGCGGTCCAGCCTTGAATTTCATTCACGAAGTTGTTGTTGAAGAAGGTATCAACGGGGGTTTGAAGCCCAGTGATTGGGTTCGTCACAATTATTGGGCGGCCAGACGTTGTGGAAATTCGATTTGTGACTTCAGTCTTGAAACCACCAAGTTCCATAAACAAGACCGACTGGCCAAATTCGTGGGTGTAGCCAATGGCTGTATTGAAAGTCTCGGTTTCTTCGGGCAACAAATCGGGATTACCAATTGTGGTAAAGCCAGTGTCATTGACCGCCGTCGGTGGCCGCGGATTGTTGATGAACAATTCGTTGGTCTGCGGCAGGCTGTAAGACGTCCCGCCATTTGCGCGAACATAGAAATTGTCCATGAACGGATGTTTGATCCCGAATTTCCAGATGGTCTTGCTGTCAAACGCATCTGAGAAGTCCGTCCGGACGGCCAACGAAATGCCGGTCTTTGGGCTAAATGGCAGCGTAGGATGGACGTCAACAAAGACACCGGTTGTGGCGGTATCATTGTTGGGGACCGCAAAGCGGGCATCGGAGTCATCTTTATAACTGACATATTGAACGCCGCCGACAACCTCGAGGTACTCGTTAAACTTATAGGTCGCGCGGACCGTTCCACCAATCTCAACAAAGCCGCTCTTGAATTGGTTTGTTGTCCCAAAGCCATGCGCGAACGCAGGCTCAACAGCACCAGTCCAAGCACCACGGGGAACAGTACGTGTTCCGACCCCTGCTGCGGTAGCTTGGTTTGCGATCGGACAGCCAGCGGCAATACGGCACACAACTGGGTAAAGCTCTGCGTTCCAAAGCAAGGGGTTTGAGTAATAGGCTGAAGCTTCAATCAACAGCTTGTCGCCTGCTTTATGGGTCAGCGATGCGTCGATGATTGGGTAGCGCAGCGTATTTGGCGAATAAGACTCGCCAGATGGAAACGCATCTTGAAACCAGCTCTCGGTATAGATCGCATTTGCGCGGAATTCCGTGCTCTCATTGATTTTCCAAAGATACTTGACCCCGATGTTGTTCTTGTTCAGCGGATATTCTTGAATACCGCCAGACAAAGCAACGTTATCCGTGAACAGGTTCGGATCATAAATGCGCGGACCATCTGTCGCCAATAAGGAGCCATATACCATCAAGGAATGATTGCCTTCAGCATCGATTGGGAAGCTATAATTGCCCCAGAGCTCACGCGTGTTGAAAGCGCCATAGGAGACACCAAAGTCACCTTTAACGGTGCCATCAGGCTTTTTGGTCACGACGTTAACGACACCAATCCCACCATTGGAACCGAAATAAAGACTGTTGCCGCCGCGGAAAACTTCGATGTTCTCAACGATGTGATTGTCGATTGTGGTCGCGCCCCAAATGTTTTCGAGAACAGGTCCGCGATCATATAGAGGTACACCATCCAGCGTGACCAAAGTATCGCGGTCGCCGCCGCCGTCGAGACGAATGGTGTATTCGCCTTCATCGGGTGAGTAGCCTACGTTGACGCCCTTCACCAAAAATTGCACGGCTTCGGCGAAATTGATTGCGCCACTTTGCTCAATAGTCGCGCCGGAGATAACTTGCACGTCGGTGCCATAAATCGCGAGCTCTTGGGCGACATTGGTTGCTGGGGCGCGGTTGCGTTCAGCGGTGACGACAACCGTTTCGGTTGCGGGCTTCGGCGTATCAGAGGCTGTATTCACCTGCGCGAGAGCCATGCTCGGCAGTGCAGTCGACGCCAGCAGAACTGCCAACAAGCGTCCGTGAGCCTTGAAAACTGATTGATGCATCATTTGATCCCCTCTAATAACTGAGATGTTCTCAGTTCATGCACAAGTTCGCGTTGGCCGAGATCGTAACGATCTTAGCCCCAAGACAAGCGTTTTCAGTCTTTAGAGCTATAACCTATGCAGAAAGCGTGACGCTTGCACGAATTGTTTGTGAAAGGTTAATGAATATATTTCATTTCAAAACAGAACATGCTTGAACATAAGTCCACAAAGCGTTGATGGTGATGGAGAGCGAGTTTGAGCCAATTGATAGTAACAGCGGCCGGGATAGCCGACCGCAATCAAGCACGCACAATCCTTGAGGGTGGCAGCGGAATTTTGCTGGACTGGGACGGGTGTGTTTCAATTGGCGATGTTCCCCACGCCGACGGCCTAAAGTTTCTCTCTCGGTTTCAAGAGCGAATAGCCATTGTGTCCAATAGCTCGACGATCAGACCGCGCGATATCCATCGCATCCTCGCACAAGCAGGCGTCACCTTTCCGATCGACCGTATCATCTTAGCCGGTCATCAGGCCTTGGTTCGTGCCGCAGAAATAAAGCGACCTACTATTGTCTTTGGAAGTCTGCCCATGAAAGCCTTGGCACGAGATCTGGGTGTGGTCCAGGTGAAGTGTGACCCAGAAATAATTGTTCTGTTGCGCGACACACGATTTAATTATGAGAGCCTTCATCTGGGCGTAAATGCTTTGCTTAATGGCGCCCATTTGATTGTTTCAAATCCGGATCTGACCCATCCTGGCCATGCTGGTTCAGTTATACCCGAAACCGGTGCGCTCCTAGCCGCTTTTCAAGCTTGTGTCCCTGCACAGGCCTTCAAGATGGAAGTAATTGGCAAGCCAAGTGCTAAGCTGTTCGAGCAGGCATGCTTGGCCTTAGGCATTGATACAAGCCAAGCCGTTATGATTGGTGACAACCCGCAAACTGACATTATTGGCGCAAAGCAGCTCGATATGGCATCGATCCTGGTTAGACCAGGCTCCAGTCTGAGATTGGCTGATTTGTGTTAGAATCGCTTTAGTGACAAGACGTCAAATGTTTCGCGCAAGGTTTGGGTCGAGCGCTCATAATCCGCCAGCGCTAGCGCCGCGATCAATGTGTCGATCACACAGAGTTGGGCGATCCGGCTTGTCATGGCCTCAGTCCGGAAGAGCGTCTCGCGGGCCATTGTAAAGAGCGTCACATCGGCGAACGCCTGTATCGGAGACCTTCCGAAATTCGTCAGAACCACAGTTTTTGCTCCGGCCTCCTTGGCGAGTTGAGTTGCCACCACCGTTTCGCGCGTCGAGCCGGTATGAGAGATGGTCAAGACAGCTACGTCGGGCGTCGTGCGCGAGGCACTTATCGCTTGCACATGGCTATCTGTGACCGCCTTCGCATCCAGACCAATTCGGAGCATGCGATAATGTGCGTCCTCTGCGATGGGTGCCGAAGAACCAATCCCGTAAATCTCAATTCGCTTGGCCGAGCGCATCAGTTGGACAGCAGCTGCGATCGACTTTGGCTCCAAGGCAGACATGGAATCGCGCAAGGCTTGGATGCCGCCATGGAAAACCTTTCGGCAAACGGTCTCGATATCATCGCTGCGTTCAAGGTCTTCGTGAATATATTGAACGGGCTGCACCACCGCTTGGGCCAACGATAACTTAAGCTGTTGGAAGCCCGACAGGCCCAAGTTCTGGCAAAAGTTGACAACACTTCCTTGGCTTGCGCCAGTGGTTTCGGACAGTTCCGTAACGGACATTCCCATAACCCTTTGGGGTTGGGCCAAAATGAAGTCGGCAATCGTCTTGGACATCGGGCCCATTGTCTTATAGCTCAAGCGAATGCGCGCGATGATGTTCTCGACCAGAGCCTGATCTTGGTTACGCCCGCGCCCTTTCATGACAGTCTCGGTCGTTTCAGTCATGATTCACCTCAAACAATGACGCGATTTATCAAATGTCAGCTCATGTCGTGCCATGATTGAATAAATCTCACAATAGTTTTCGGCGTAATTTGACTGACAGTTGGTCGATAAGGAGCACCATAAGAAAGATGGCAATTAAAATGGTTGCCACATGCCCATAAGCATAAAGATCAAACCTTCCCTTTAGTTCCTGACCTATGCCACCTGCCCCTACGAGGCCAATAACCGTGGCCATGCGGATGTTTCGATCTAAGATATACAGCGTATAGGCCGTGAATTGAGGCATGACTTGGGGCAGCACAGCATAACGCGCGAGCTTCAATCGATTGGCACCCAGTGCTCGCAAGGCCTCTTGCGGCTTTGGGTCTGCATTCTCGCTATCGTCGGCAAAAAACTTGCCGAGAAAGCCAGCACCATGGAGACCTAACGCGATCACCCCCGCAATCGGCCCAAAACCATAGGCAACGACCAGGAACAAAGCGCTGACCAACTCGGGTACAGCGCGAAAGAAGCTGACAAAAGTACGCGCAGCCGCGACAACGATCCCATCACCCATGAGGTTCCGTGCGCCGAAGAAGCCGAGCGGGATAGAAATCAGCAAGGACAGAATTGTTCCCCACAAGGCGATTTGAAGCGTTTCGATCAACTTTCCCAGAACCGTAACAACATAGCCATAAGGCACTACAAGCTCGGAAGCGGATTGGGTGGTCTTAACATACTTACCGGTGGAAGGATCATGCGACTGGGTAGTACTCTTTCGATGCTCAACCCGACTAAAAGGCGGCAAGCGATCGGCTCGAAAATGCTCGATCTGGGCAATTGGGGTGCGCGTCTCAAGCTGTAGGGGCCATAGAGATCGGGCTATCTGCCCAAATCCATTGGCCACTTGCGAGTCGCCCTTGCCGGTAACGCCGACCCCGATTGCTTGCCCGGTTAAAGCCAATGCGCGATCCATCTGTGTTGCTTTGCCAGACCAAGCAAGCACCAATATGGCGAGCAAGGCCCAAACTAGAAGCTTTCCAGTCAACAATGGCCGAAACACCCAAGAACTGGCTTTGGCCGGATTAGTCTGCATCATGATGGGATGGCCTTGTCATGTTCGAGTGCCTTAGAGCCGTAGATTTGCGCCACTTTTTCCTCAGTCAGATCCTGAGGCGCACCATCAAACACAACCCGGCCTTGATCGAGGGCGATGATGCGATCCGCGAAAGCCTTGGCGAGGTCCACTTGATGAAGACTGCACAACACCGTGGCCCCTACTGTCGCAGCTTGCCGGGCGATCAATGACAATATCTCGTGGCTTAACTTAGGGTCCAAACTGGCAATGGGTTCATCGGCCAGTATCAAAGGCGGCGATAACATGAACGCCCGCGCGATCCCGACACGCTGTTGTTGGCCGCCGGATAGTTCAGACACACGCCGATTCAACTGGCTGGGTTCCAAGCCAGCACTTTGCAATAAGGACGCGACCCGCTCTTGGAGCTTCCGTGGAAACCAACCCAGAATAGCGCGCCAAGTAGATGTTTCTGGCAGGGCACCAGCTAGAACATTGTTGGCAACAGTATCGCGATTTACTAGGCCAAAGTGCTGATGGACCGTGCCAATTCCGCGTCGTAAGTCCTTGAGGGTAGTTGGAAGAACTTCCACATCATTGATATAGATGTGGCCATCACTGGGTGTTTCGAGGCCGTTGATACAGCGTAATAGGGTGGACTTGCCTGAACCAGAAGGCCCCAACAACACGCAAAACGTCCCAGCTTCTATGTGCAAGCTGACCGAACTTAATGCCTGTGTGCCGTCTGGGAACGCTTTTGACAGATTGTCAAAAATTACCCGAGCACCCCCGTCTGACCTCACGGCTTTGACGCCTTGTGCATGACCGCGGTTTTGAGTTCTGGCGTAACTTGTTCCATCATGTCAGACAGAGGTTTGAAGTGATCTGCGCTGAACGCCGTGTCATAGCGGTCAACTCGCTTCCCGCCATATCCAACCAGCATGTCAGGCGTCACGCCCGGCGCGGTAGCAAGGCCATCGACAGCGGCCTTCAGCTTGGCCTTGAGCGCGGGGGCCAGCGACGACCGCATCACGATCGGTGGATTGGGCAAAGCCATGCTGCGGGCGATGAGATGGACCTTTGTCGGATCGACAACGCCTTGATTAACTGCCTTATCGAATGAGACGAGTGACAATGCCGCAACATCAACTTGGCCTTGGTTAAGCGCTGCGATTGCATTCGCATGACTTCCAACGAGCTTAATGGCAGCAAGGTCTTGGACGGGATCAATCTTTGCCTGAATTAGCATGGCTACTGGGACGATAAAGGAAGATGCCGAATTAATGTCGCCAAACGCGACATTCTTCCCCTTCACATCAGCAAGGGATTTTAGACCTTGGCTACTTCGTCCAAACAAACCGGCATAATATTCTGACTTGCCATTTTCGACCCCAACCGCAAGCAAGTCCGCGCAACCGCGCTGGTGAGCTTGAATATAGGCTGCAGGACCCACGAAAGCGATGTCTGCAGATCCGCTGCACAAGGCTTCAACCACAGCATTATAAGACTGGCCCACACGCAATTCAAATTTGAGCTTACTTGTTTGGCTAAGCGCGTCAAAGACGGGCTTAAAGTCCGCTTTAGTGCCATCTTCTGTGCCACCATCCGCCGGAATGAGGATGACTTGTAACGCTTGGGTGGAGGCATCCTTCGCGGCTTGTTCATCAGATTGCTGCGAACACGCAGCCAAGGCCAACAAACTGATCGTCAGATAGAGCCACTTCATTTCCCGCCCCCTAGCCTACAGGGAACGATAGGCCAACCGCGTGACACTATAATGAATATTTATCAACCAAAACTGATTTTGGCTTAGAATTTATTCAACGAGACTCTTGAGTGGGATCTTGACCGTGGCGTGCCCCTCGGTTTCGGTCCAAGGTAAACCAGAGTTTTCCAGTTATCTGACCCTTTGCTAGGTCAACAGTCATCCAGCCCTTACAAATCAAGCCAGAACTACTTTGCAAGCTTGATCTGATCAAATTGCTGCAGGCTTTCCCGTTCATGAATGTCCGCTTTCAAGCAACCGCCAACCCACCCTAAACGGCAACCCTTGGCGTGAAGAAGACCCAACAGCCACCGATAATTGCCGCCTCACCCCCGCACCCCACGCGCCACCTCATCAAGAAACGCATCAAACAGCGCCTCAGCCTGATCGTCGTCATCCTCACGCTCAAGAGGTCCTGTGTAGGTGAACCAGATGCGTACGAACGCGAGGAGGGTTTCGCGTAGGATGGCCATGTCCCGCCCCCTCGCCAGATCGCGCTGATCCAGCCGATCGAGGCGGGCCTTGATGGTATCGGCGATTGCGTCAGCACGGTCTTGGATGAGGACGCGTTTTAACGCATCGTTGGCGGCGCGTGAGAGGGTGAGACCGCGCAGCTTGGCCTCGTGATCAAGTGCGCGGGCAGTGGTGTCATCAAGATGGAGGGTAAGTTGCTTGCGCGTGGTCATAAGTATGCCCTCAGATCAGACGATGTTGGGAGGGTGACGTGCCGCCGGTCCGTTTGGCCAGCGCACGCTTTAGACGCGCCGTCCCAGAGGCCAGATCATCCTTGGTCACCAGCGGCTTGGACTTTGATGCTTTGGTTGGCGCGTCCCGGCTAACAGCGACAGGCACTATCTCCTGTCGCTTTGTCACCTTCTGCTTGGGTATCTTCACCACCACTTGCTTGGGCAGACTTGCTCCTATTGGATAGGAGACCGCAGCTTCACTCCAAGGCTCTGGCCGCTGAATCTTGTCGGTCGGCATATAAGCTGCCATGCGAACCATCGAGGGATCCGCCGGATGCAAGCGAACCGGCAGACGCCCAGTCTCAGCAATGAGGATCTCTCCACTACGAACATGCCTTACCCCTTCGCTTGAGATTGCGCGATTATCGACCACTTCAATGAAACTCATGTAGTCGGGCTCAGTCATGATGACTGTGTCGAAGACCGAGCACATGGGCTCTTGGAGACCAAGCTTGAAGGCAGCTCTTATGTCTCTGGTTGATCTTGAATGCACGAGAAAGGAGACCCCGCTGCGCTTGAGGTCGGCATGTACCGCCGTGATCATCCGAGAGAGCTCTTCTGGCATGTCAGGCTCAAGGGCGACGAGTACGGGACGATTGCCAGAAGTGAGGGCCTCGCGGAACAAGATGCGGAGCTGCGTGATCGCATGCATGAGCGGCAGGCTCACCGGATCAAAGTCATCACGCGCGTTCTTAGCTCTCATCTCGATGGAGAGAACGCGAGGGCCATACTCACAGATGTTGGCCAAGGTCGGCAGAGGTGCCCAGCCCAGATAATAGCTCCAGCCTTTCTGGGTCGCCCACAAGCGCTCTGGTATCATGGCCAAGTCCTCAGCCACTTGCTCCTGCGCTTGTGCCCAATAGTCGAGAAGGCCAGACACCTGATCATAGGCCTCTGGCTTCAAGATTTCCGTCGCTTCAAGCCAACCGTGCAAACGCGCATAAAGCTGATCAGGACTGGGAAGCTTTTCCATCACCCCGGCAAAGGTTCGATCAGCAGGGCGAAGCGTCTCAAGGCCGTGAACCAGAAGGGCTGTGGCCAAGACACGTTGACGCTCATTGAAGCCACAAGGCGAGAGCATCGCCCACACATCTCCCCACGCAAGGACCCCTGTGCGGACTTGCCGCAAGGGATCAAGTGGGAAGTTGGCGATAGCCCCTTCAGCCACACGCAAAATCTCCCGGTCATCAATCAACTCGCCAAAGAGACGGTCCTTACCAAAGCGCAGAATTGCCCCATCAAAGCTTTTAAGTGCTGCTTGGAACGCGCCAGTGGCCTCAGGGCCGGCGCCAACGATTAGTATATCCGTAGACGGACGAAGCCTGACAAGGTCTGGCACCTTCTGCCAAGGCAAGCCCTTAGCATGGCCCACAATGACCCCCGAGGACCCAGCCTGATCGAGCAAATGTCCGCCATATGCAAAGCGGTCACCCTTGGCAGGCCGCTTGGGCGGAAGCCCCGCGTAGAGAAGGGCAAGCCCTATGCCCGCCAGTGTCAGGATCACGCCACATAGGCGCATCAACCAGAGCCAACCCCCGGTACGCCCATCCGGTGTAAAGACATAGGCGATGCCCGCCCAAGGTGCCCGAAACTCTATGCCCAGAAGGTTCAGCCACACAGGCCCTAATTCCTCATGCGGAACTCTTCCCGGCCAAGCTGCAAAAAGTGTGAGGAACTCAAGCCAGACGAGCATCACAGCGCCGGATTTGAGCAACCAGACAGGTTTTTTATCCCAGTCTGAGTTGTCGCCATGTAGAAATTGCAGCCAGAAACTTCTACACACAGATTGTATTGTAGTATAGTGCTTTGTCATAGCTTGTATCCATTAGTATTGATGATCCAGTAAAGCACGAATATTTGAATACAGCAAGATAAAGAGCAAGTTTTCACTTGCTCAAGGGCCTGTATGTGCTATGTTTTATGGAAGTTGTTGGTGGCAAGTCACAAGTCGTCCGTAAGTCACATGGCGTGACAACGCATGGTCA
>NZ_NCSQ01000104.1 GCF_002105465.1 Aquidulcibacter paucihalophilus | reverse complement strand
TGGCACCGCGTCACCGTCTTTGCCCCCGCCATCATCGCCCGTATCGAGACGATGGTCTAAAAGGGCACCCGGGTTCGCCTCCTCGGTCGCATCCGCCCCAGCTCCTACGACGACGATCAAGGCCGCACCCGCTACGTCATCGAGTTCGTGCTTGGCCCCTTCAGCGAACTTGAAGTCCTCGCCCGCGGCAAAGCAAAAGCCGAAGGCTCTGACACCGAAGCAGACCTGCCGATGGAGACAGCTGCCTAGCGACTTCATCCAACCAAATTAGCCCAAGGGCGGAGCCTAACAGCTCCGCCCTTTTCGCGTGCTCAGGTCTAGGCTGGGCTTCGATTGCTTGTTTTATTGGCCTTCAGAAGCTTTGCGCTTTTGAGATGCCTGTTCGGGTCGGCCTGTTCAGAGTGGGACAGGTGTTTGCGAAAGTGGGACACAGTGAGTTGGATTTAGGGGAGATTTGCCGCGGTAATTGGCGGTGCCTCACTCGGGTTAGTATTGGAGGAATTGGTTGCGATAGAGGGGGTGAAGGTCTCCAATCGTGAGGCGGCAAAAGGAATGCCGCGACAGCGCGGGAGACCGAGAATGGAACATTTTGTTGGACTAGATGTTGCGACCCTCAAAACAGCGGTGTGTGTGGTAGACCGCGAAGGCGAAATTGTTTTTGAAACCGAGGTCGAGACCGACCCCTTAATCATAGCAGAAATCCTCAAACCCTGGGCGCGTACGCTACGCGGCTTGGGCCACGAAGCAGGAGCTCTAGCGCCCTGGCTGCATACTGGCTTACTGGAGGCAGGTCTGCCTACGTCCTGTCTGGAGACCCGCCATGTGCGTGCAAGCCTTGGTGCTCAACGCAACAAGACCGACCGTAATGATGCCCGTGGCATTGCCCAGCTCATGCGAACCGGCTGGTTTAGCGCCATTCATATGAAAAGCCGCGATTGCTACCGGATCCGCTTGATCCTGGTGCACCGACGGACCCTCAAGCGCAAATTTCTCGATATCGAGAACACCATACGTCATTCATTGAAGGTGTTCGGCATCAAGCTGGGGCTTGTCTCACGGGGAAAGCTAGGAGATGCGGTCATGGCCGCCGTGGCCGGAGACACTTTGCTGGAAGGCTTGTGCGGGGCGATGCTCGCCGCACGCGAGGCTTTATGGGCCCAAGTCGAGCGATTGGACCGCTTGGTTGGGGAGCTGGCCGGCGGAGATGAAGTCTGTCGCCGCTTCATGGGGATACCTGGTGTTGGCCCCATCACAGCACTAACCTTCAAAACCGCAATCGAGACCCCGGGGCGGTTCACCAAAAGCCGCGATGTCGGTGCCTATCTGGGTCTCACTCCCCGCCGCTGGCAATCAGGCGATAGCGATGGTCACAACGGCGCGATCTCGCGGCGGGGTGATGGGGAAGTACGAACCCTCCTCTATGAGGCAGCCCAATCCATGCTGACGCGCTCTGGCACATGGTCAACACTCAAAGCTTGGGGCATGGCACAGGCCAAGCGCAGCGGTCACAAGAAAGCTGTCACCGCAATGGCGCGCCGACTTGCCAGCATCATGCATGCCATGTGGCGCGATGGCACCGTCTTCGAGTTCGCTCCAGGAAAATGGGCACCAGACTGGGAACCCAGTCCATCAAATCCGGGTAAACCCAAACGCGATCGCTCCAAGCCGCAAAAAAATGATGACCTATCCGCTGATGAGAAGCCTCCCAAGGCTCCAAGACAAAGACCGCCGCAAGGCGTGACACCTCAGATCATCGCCCTAGTGCAAAGCTCCAAGCGCACCTTGCCAGCGCGCCAACTCGGGAAAATCAAGGCAGCACTTGCTGCTCTTGATCCCAAGCTTCGCGACGAAGCCATCGCGGCGGCCAGCAAACCCATGACGCTTAAGCGACGTGGTAAGCCGCCAAAAGCTGGCCCCGCAATAACCGCCCCGACCGCCTAGAGCCTTGCTCTATCACCAGGCTGGCGCACAACTTCGATCCATGTGGATCGAAACGCGCTCCGTGCCATCAACCCTTACCTTCAAGCCGGATCCCGATCGATCCGATCCCTCTTGAAGCCACCAGTTCCCAAAAGGCCAAAGCCTAAGGGAGTTCCGCGAGGAAGACAGCGACGATGACCAAGGATAGTGGGTGAGCACGATATCTTGTCTGCGAAGGAAGACCGCCAAAGGACAAACTACCGTCCCCAAAGCACTGCCGAACGCGCGTATGTGCCTGTGTAGCTTCATGCCCCCACAAATCCCAGCCGACCCGCATCTGTGCCGAACCGACCGCCTGACGCCCACGATCCATCCAAGATCCTGCGCATAGGTCGATAAGAGCCCGAAAACGTGCATGACGCGCCGCTATCACCCCTCTCGAAACAACCCATACAGCCCACCCTTCAAGAACACCGCTCCAAATAATCCCAAATAACCAAATCCCACGCTTGTCCCAATCTAAATCATATGCAAATACAAAATCACCAAGGAGATGATTATGAAAGAAAAAATGCGCGTAGTTGGAGAAATGCCAATTAAACGTGCAAGATATAAGAGGGCGACTTGCCGCGGCTTCCATTGTCATGTTTTGATTGATGTTTTTGCAAGTCATGTTTGTGGGGCCATGACTTGCAGTGTGTCGTGGCATGTAAGTCGGCATAAGTCTTGCGGTTTTGGGTGTCTGGAGGCACCAAATGGCGGGTTCGCATAAGACTTCTGGACACGGATCTGACGCAGGCAGTTCAGGCGGCGTAACGGATTTAATTGCCACGCGCCTTGTTGCGCCACGTGAACGCGTTTCCCCCGAGATGCCCAAAAGTGGAGGCAATGACCCCGGCTCAGTCAAAGCTAGTCTGGCAAAACGGCTATCGGGTTCGCGTCTATTTGGGCGAGGGGCGCAGGCTGGCGGTGGTGGCGGTCCGGCCAAATCCGGTGGCGTCACTCTTTATGTTCCAGCTGGTCAGCGCGCCATGGTGAAGGTGTTTATTGGACGTCACTCAGGACCCCGTGGTGTTGCCAATCCGGGTAAAGCGCTTGCCCAACATGTCAGTTATCTGGCCCGCGAAGGGGCAGGACAGGACGGCGTGGATGCTGGCTTTTATGATCTGGATGGTTCGCGCAATGCCGAAGAAGTCGGAGCCCAATGTGCAGGTTGGGAGCAGGATCGACATCACTTTCGGCTAATCATCAGTGCCGAACATGGCGACAAGATTGATGACATGGATGCCTATGTGAGAGGCGTCATGGAGAGGGTCAGCCTCGATCTCAAAGAGCCGAATTTGGAGTGGGTGGCCGTCAACCACTACGACACCGATCAGCCTCATTCTCACGTCATGATGCGGGGCAAAAGGGCCAATGGCAAAGACCTTGTGATCCCTCGGTCGTATGTCAGTCATGGCCTACGAGAACGCGCCCAGGAGCAGGCTCAAGCTATACTGGGGGACAGTAGCCGCAGCGATGCCGAGCGGGGCCTATTCACCCGCAGCACGGCCAATCGCTGGACCGATATCGATATTCGGTTGTCGGCGCTTGCTAGGAGCCATGACGGGCTTCTGCCTAAGGCAGAGCTTTCCCGTCGCGACACTGTGGGCGCGCTCGTGCGGGCGCGTGTAGGGCATTTGGAAAGCCTTGGGCTGGCAACTAAGTCCAAGCAGGGGGTTGCCTTTGCAGCTGATCTGAAAGCTCGCTTAGACGCCCTGCAGAAGTCGCAAGATATCATGCGCTCGCATTGGGAAGAGAAGCGCATTGGCGGGCACTTAGAAAAGGCACGGTCAACAGAAGTCTCGATCGGTGGTCGGCCGGGCAGATCCGATGCTACGCGCGACGATATGACTGCCCATCGCCTTTTGCCGCTGGATGTGGAGTTGGCGCGTTTGGGCCAATCGGATGGTGGAAGGCAAGGCGATGGAGGCCAACGCGATCCTAGCCTTGATGCACGCGCTGAATTCCTCGTTAGCAAGGGTTATGGTGTCCGGCAGGCCGAGGGCTTAGGCTTCAAGCCGGAGGCTTGGGCAAAGCTTCGCGACGCTGATGCCGCTTATGCGCTCGAGAAGGAGCTTGGCATTTCGGGTCGAGCAGTCTCGCATGGTTTGAGCGAAGGTGTTGTGATTGGCAGCATTACGACGTCCTTGGGCAAGCAAACTGTCATTGATCGCGGGGTCGGAATTGCGATTGCACCTGCCAGCAGCGGCCAGGAGCTGTCTATAGGCCATGTGATAGGGGCAGGGCTTGAGCGCTAAATCAAAACAAAAAGCAGTAAAACTGCATATCAAAGAGGCGCAAAACTGTTGCCAACTGATGCCCGCGAATTGCGTTTAGTTGGTATCGATACGGTATCGGCAACTTTTTTCTGGGGCGCTTCGATCTGCTAACCCCTTGTTTTAATGGTGGAGCCAAGGGGAGTCGAACCCCTGACCTCTTGAATGCCATTCAAGCGCTCTACCAACTGAGCTATGGCCCCATCTGATTTGGTCATGACGGACCAAATGGATCGAGTTGTGGGCTCCACCGAACCCACAAGAGCGCCGCGTATAGACGTCTCAGACGAGGGGATCAAGACGGGCGTCGCAGCATTGCTGCAGCGCACTGCTCTGGTCGGGCAGCCAGACAGGCATTTCCCGCAAACGCTGGGCCTGAAACGCAAAAGGCCTGCGCTGACCCTATGAAACGGTCAGCGCAGGCCTCTTACAATCACGACGCGCCGACAGGCAGCGCGGACTTTAATCCTTAGCGTGGGTCGACGTCATCATCGTCTGGACCGGGGATATCGCCCAGATCGTCATCGATAAGGTCTTCGTCATCTTCTAAGAAGGGCACTTCATCGTCACCAGCAGTTGGGTCATCATCGTCCAATTCCTGCTCAGAGAAGCCTTCGGGCACATCTGCGCCGCCGGTGCCTTGGTTGATGGGGTCGGATTCTTCATCATCATCGAGTTCGAGTGGCGCTTGGTCCACGGCGGCTGCATCGAGCTCTGCCGTGACTTCTTCATGCTCCATTTCGTCCTCGTCCATATCCGGGTCGATGACTTTTGCAGGCGCGTCTTCGTCATCCTCTTCGGCGGCCGCAGCCAGCTTAGGATCAAAGGCGGTCAGACGTGCTTTGGCGCGACGGGCTTTGACGGCCTCATCATCGGGGTCAAACACATTGCCACATTTGGGGCATTCTGCAGGCCGCTTGTGTAGGTCATAGAATTTTGCGCCGCAGGCGGGGCACAATTGTTTTTCGCCAAGGTCAATTTTAGGCACTGTTGGGGCTCCACTGGCCGATCGCCACATTGGGAAGGTAATCTAAGGGCGCAGCGCTTGCCACGTAAGTGTGACGCTGTCAAAACCTATGCTGCAGTCCAATGCAATTAGGTGCAATTACGCCGCCGATCGACTGCGCAACTGGCCCAAAACGTCGAAGAAGGTCGGGAAGGTTTTCGATGTGCAGGCTGGGTCCTCTATCGTCACCCCGTCATTGGCTAAGCCCGCAATAGCAAGCGACATCGCCATGCGGTGGTCGTCATAGGTCGCGACTTGAGCGGGCCTCAATTTGGCCGGGCGGATCAGAAGACCGTCTTGACGTTCATCTAAGTCGGCCCCCATGGCCCGCAATTGGGTGGCCATGGCGTTTACCCGGTCGGTCTCTTTCCAGCGCATATGCTCTACCCCGGTAATCAGGACGGGGCTTGAGGCATTGGACGCGATGGCGGCAAGGGTCGGCGCAGTATCGGAAATCGCATTCATATTGATTTCAAGACCATGGAGCTGGGCTGGGCCCGTCACGGTGAGGCCATCGGCACTTTCTTCCACACGGGCACCCATGCCGGCCAGGGCATCCACGAAGAGGGCATCGCCTTGCAAGGCTTTACGTGAGAGGCCGGGAATGGTCACACGTCCGCCGGTCACGGCTGCGGCAGCAAAGAAATATGATGCGCTCGAGGCATCCGGTTCTACGTGATAGGGTGCTTTGGCTTGATAATGTTGACCGGTCGCTACGCGCAAAACGTGTGGTTCTGGCCGCTTTACCCGCACGCCCCAATCGGCCATCATATCAATCGTCATGGCGATATAGGGTTCCGAGACAATCGGCCCCGTCAAAAGAAGCTCGGTATCGGCCTTGGCAAAGGGAGCAACCATGAGGGCCGCGCTAACTTGTTGGCTAGAGCGCTGTGGATCCAGCTCTAAGCGGCCACCGGGGAGGCCAGAGCCCGTGAGCACCAGAGGGAAATGACCCGGCGCGCTTTCGAAGCTGACTTGTGCGCCTTGCGCGGCAAGAACCTCGAGAAGATCGCCCATCGGCCGCTTACGCATGGCAGCGACGCCATCAAAGCGCACGGGGGCAAGGCCAAGCGCGCTTAAGGCCAAGAGGAAACGGGCGGCTGTGCCTGCATTGCCGACAAACAAGTCTGCGGTGCCGCCTGTGGGCGCTGGCAATTGGCCTCCACATCCCGCCACTTTAAACACAGAGGCGGCAGGGTCGTGGGCAACCTCAAAGCCTAAGGCGTTCAAGCAACTCGCGAAGATGCGGGTGTCGTCGCTGTCGAGTGCCCCAGTCAGGACAGATTGGCCCTCTGCCAAAGCGGCTAGCAATAAAGCCCGATTATTGATGCTCTTAGAGCCTGGCACCGTCACGGTGCCACGGGCGGGGGCTTTGAAACGAGGGATGAATAGGGTTTCCATAAGCGCTCCTTAAAGTCGTGGGCACACAAAATAAAGTCGCAATGTGGCATGTGTGCTTTGCTAAAGCGGGCTTTTGGAGGGCTGGTTGTAATTGCTGTTTGGCAGCGGCGGGCAAGCTTGGTAGGACCTCGCCCGAACGCACACGTCGCAAATCCTAGCCAATGGGCACCCAATTCATGATTATCGCTGTCGATGGCCCCCTCGCTGCTGGAAAGGGCACGATTTCGAAAGCCTTGGCTGAGTTCTATGGTCTGCCCCATATGGACACGGGCAAGCTATACCGGGGTGTGGCCTATCGGCTTCTGTCGACCGGACTTTCACCCCAAGATGCAGAGACAGCAGCCAAGGTAGCGCGAAGCTTGTCGATGGATGGGATTGAGGATGCCGACTTGCGTACGGCTCAAGTCGGCGCGGCGGCATCTGTGGTGGCGGCCAACCAAGCCGTGCGGCAAGCCTTGTTCGACCTGCAACGTAACTTTGCCCTGCAAGCAGGGGGCGCGGTTCTCGATGGCCGGGATATTGGGACAGTGGTTTGCCCTGAGGCCGATGTGAAGCTGTATGTTTCGGCTAGTCCGGAAGAGCGGGCCCGTCGCCGCCAGACGGAACTGGAAGCTTTGGGCGAGGTCATTTCTTTTGAGGCGATGCTGGCACAAACACTGGAGCGAGATGCCCGAGATTCCGGGCGCGCAGACGCCCCTTTAAGGCCTGCTGAAGACTCCCACTTGCTCGATACCACTGGGCTGAGTATAGAGGCCGCTGTGGATAAAGCCCGATTGATCGTGGAACAGGTGCGTTTGGCCAAAAGCTAAGCCGGCTTTCTTCGAAATTCCAACAATCGTTTCATTCACTCACATGCAAAAATGATGCGTTGTAAGACGTGAGGCCCGAAGGCCGCAGGACCTTTCGGGCAAGACCGCCGGAGCCAACCGGCAGGCCTGCTTTCATCTATTCGGAGACTGATACACACATGAGCGACACGCTCCTTAACCCGAGCCGGGACGATTTCTCGGCATTGCTAGAAGAATCCTTTGGTGCCCGTGGTGGCTTGACCGAAGGCAAAGTCATTTCCGCAACCGTTGTTTCGATCGAGAACGATTTCGTTCTGGTTGACATTGGTTTGAAGACCGAAGGCCGCATTCCATTGCGCGAGTTTGGTCTTGAAGGTTCTTCCTTGAAGGTCAATGACACCGTAGAAGTTTACCTCGACCGGATTGAGAACGCGCTCGGTGAAGCCGTTGTCAGCCGCGAGAAGGCCCGCCGCGAAGAGGCTTGGGGCCGCCTTGAGAAGCTGTTCGCAACCGGTGAGTCGGTTGATGGTGCGATTGTTGGCCGCGTGAAGGGCGGCTTCACCGTTGACCTCGGCGGCGCAAACGCCTTCTTGCCAGGTTCGCAAGTTGACATTCGCCCCGTGCGCGACGTCGGCCCATTGATGAACATCGTCCAGCCATTCTGCATCCTGAAAATGGATCGCCCACGTGGCAATATCGTGGTTTCGCGTCGCTCGATCCTCGAACTCGACCGCGCAGAAGCCCGTACCGAAATCGTTGCAGGTCTGGCCGAAGGCGAAATTCGCGATGGCGTTGTCAAGAACATTACCGATTATGGTGCGTTCGTGGACTTGGGCGGCGTCGATGGTCTGTTGCATGTCACCGACATGAGTTGGAAGCGTATCAGCCACCCAAGCCAAGTGCTGAACGTCGGCGACACGGTTCAGGTTCAGATCGTCAAGATCAACCCAGACACCCAGCGTATCTCCTTGGGCATGAAGCAATTGCTGTCGGATCCTTGGGATGGGGCAGAAGCCAAATATCCAGTTGGCGCACGTTATTCGGGCGTCATCACCAACATCACCGATTATGGTGCGTTCGTAGAGCTGGAATCGGGCGTTGAAGGTCTGGTTCACGTGTCCGAAATGTCTTGGACCAAGAAGACCTTGCATCCTTCGAAAATCGTCAACCCTGGCGATCCCGTCGATGTGATCGTGATCGATGTGGATGGCGACAAGCGCCGCATCTCGCTGGGCATGAAGCAAGCTCAACCCAATCCTTGGGACGCGTTTGTCACTGAATTCCCCGTTGGCTCCACCATCAATGGCGAAATCAAGAACATCACCGAATTTGGTCTGTTCGTTGGCGTCAATGACGAGCTGGACGGCATGGTCCACATGTCGGACATCGATTGGAACCAGCCTGGCGAAGAAGCCATCAAGAATTACAAGCGCGGCGACATGGTCGAAGCCAAGGTTCTTGATGTCGACGTTGAAAAAGAGCGTATTTCGCTCGGTATCAAGCAAGTCTCGTCTGACCCATTCGCAACCGAGACCTTGAAGCGCGGCCAAACCGTGACCTGCACCGTGACCGAAATTGCTTCGGGCGGTATCGAAGTCTCGATCGGTCCAGACAACATCATGAAGGCTTTTGTTCGCAAGTCGGACATCTCGCGCGATCGTGCAGAGCAGCGCCCAGAGCGCTATGCCGTTGGTGACCGCGTAGATGCCGTCGTTACCGCGATAGACAAGGCAACGCGTAAAGTCTCGGTTTCGATCAAGGCGCTTGAAATGGCTGAAGAAAAAGAAGCCATTAGCCAGTTTGGATCGTCCGATTCCGGCGCATCCTTGGGCGACATCCTTGGTGCAGCCCTGCGTCAAAAGGAACAAAACGACTAAGTTTGGTGGAGGTGATCCAAGATCACCCCAAGAAACCAAATCTTTGCAGAAAGGCCAGAGCGTTGCTCTGGCCTTTTTATTTTTCGGTCAAAGACAAATTTCCTTGCGAAGGCTTGCGCATAAGTGGTTTTTTGCTGTTATATGTGCGTGATAAAGTTTAACTGGGGGACAGACCCATATGTTGCGATCTGAACTTGTTGCTAAATTAGCTACCGAGAATCCGCATCTATTTCATGGGGATGTCGAACGCGTTGTCGATACCGTACTGGAAGAGATCACCAAGGCATTGGAAAGAGGCGACCGCGTTGAATTGCGCGGGTTTGGAGCATTTTCGGTGCGCTCGCGCGGGGCTCGTCAGGGGCGCAACCCACGTACGGGGGAAGGGGTGGCAGTAGAAGCCAAGCACGCCCCCTTCTTCAAAGCTGGCAAGGAATTGCGCGCCCGCCTGAATGGTGGCGTCGATCCTGGCGAATAAGCCTGTGGCGCACCCTCAGCGGCGCATCTTCTCTTTTTTCATCCCCATTTTTCCAAGCGCGCGATGGACCCTGAAAACGGGTGCGCCGCGTTGTGCTAATCGTGCGTAGAAGGATAGCAGCATGAGCCTCGCTGATGAGTTCAAAGCCTTTATCTCGGGCGGCAATGTCGTCGACCTTGCCGTCGGTGTGGTCATCGGCGCCGCATTCGGCAAAATTGTATCGGCTTTTGTTGACAAGGTGATTATGCCGGTCGTGGGCCTTTTGACCGGCGGTGTTGATCTGGCGGGCATGAAGATCGTGTTGCAAGCCGCAGACGAAGCCGCCAAAAAGGCAGAAGTAGCCATAGGTTATGGCGATGTTCTGGCGGCGGGCTTGAATTTTATCATTGTCGGGTTTGTGCTGTTCTTAGTGGTTAAGTCCTATAATCGCGTGCGCGCGCCTGCGCCTGCCCCCGCGGCCTCGGCAGGTCCAACCCAAGAAGAGCTTTTGGCCGAGATTCGTGATCTGCTTAAAAAGCAAAGCTGAGGTCGAACGCCCATTTGCCGCAGTGCGCGCTTTTGCTTTGGGGCTGAACGCTCTACATGAGCAAGCATGCGCCTTGCCGAAGCCAAAATCTGTGGATTGTCTGACCGCCAAACGGTGGCCGAAGCTTTGGCTCATGGCGCTGCTTTCATCGGCTTTGTGACCTTTCCGAAAAGCCCGCGCCATATCCTGCCAGCTGAGGCTAAACCTCTGGCGAAAATGGCGGCCGGTATGGCGCGTACGGTATCGGTTGTTGTGGACCCTGATGATGCCTTGGTAAATCAGATACTGGCAGAGCTTGGCCCAGATTTTCTGCAAGTGCAGGGCAAAGAGAGCCCAGAGCGTTGTGCGGCCATTAAGGCGCGTGGCGTTGGCATCATTCGGGCGTTTGGCATTTCTGAGCGCCAGGACCTAGAGCAGATTAAGCCCTATCTTGGTGTCGTCGATTATGTCCTGTTTGACGCCAAGGCCCCGAAAGGTTCCGATCGCCCCGGGGGCCTAGGCCATGTCTTTGACTGGAGGATTTTACAGGGCTTCCAATGTCCTGTGCCTTGGTTTTTGTCGGGCGGCTTAAATCCAGAGAATGTCGCAGCGGCGGTACGGCAAACCGGTGCACCTTTGGTGGATGTCTCCTCTGGTGTTGAGGCCGCACCCGGCCTAAAGGATATCACGCGGATCGCGAGCTTTATGCAAGCTTTGAACGACTGAGAATGGATCACTAAACAAGATGGACGCACGTAATTCCTGGGGTTCTTATCCCGACGCGCAAGGCCGCTTTGGCCAATTTGGCGGTCGCTTTGTCGCTGAAACCCTGATGCCCAACATCTTGGCGCTACAGCAGGCCTATGAAGAGGCCAAAGCCGATCCAAGCTTTCAGGAAACCTTAGACATTTTCTTGCGCGACTATGTCGGCCGACCAAGCCCACTTTATTTCGCTGAGCGTTTGACCGAGCATTTCGGTGGCGCAAAAATCTATTTCAAGCGCGATGAGCTGAATCATACTGGTGCCCACAAGATCAATAATTGTATGGGCCAGATTTTCTTGGCCATGCGTATGGGTAAGACGCGTATCATTGCCGAAACCGGTGCGGGCCAACATGGCGTAGCCACAGCGACGGTTTGCGCCCGCTTTGGTCTGCCTTGTATCGTCTATATGGGCGCGACGGACGTTGAGCGGCAAAGCCCCAATGTGTTCCGAATGAAGCTGTTGGGGGCAGAAGTCCGCCCCGTGGATGCTGGAACGGCGACGCTTAAGGACGCCATGAACGAAGCCCTGCGCGATTGGGTCACCAATGTGAAGGATACCTTCTACATCATCGGCACGGTCGCAGGCCCACATCCCTATCCCCAATTGGTGCGTGACTTCCAATCGGTTATTGGCCGGGAAACCAAGCAGCAAATGCTGGAACGCGAAGGTCGTCTGCCCGATGCTTTGGTGGCTTGCATTGGTGGGGGCTCGAACGCGATTGGTCTATTCCACCCCTTCCTCGAAGACGAAAGTGTGAAGATTTATGGTGTGGAAGCGGCAGGCCATGGCATTGAAACAGGCCTCCATGCGGCCGCTTTGACAGGCGGCCGCCCCGGCGTTTTGCATGGGAATCGTACCTATCTGTTGCAAAATGACGATGGCCAAATCATCGACGCGCACTCCATCTCGGCAGGCCTCGACTATCCAGGTGTTGGGCCCGAGCATGCGTTTTTGAAAGACACGGGCCGGGCGACCTATTTGTCGGCCACGGACGATGAGGCGCTGGAAGCCTTCCAACTCTGCGCCCGCTTGGAGGGCATTCTGCCCGCTTTGGAGCCATCGCATGCTTTGGCCCGGGTGGGTGAGATCGCCAAGGATGTTGGGAAAGGCGGGATTGTCGTGATGAACCTCTGTGGCCGTGGCGACAAAGACATTTTCACCATTGCCAATGCTTTAGGGGCGAAAATCTAATGCCAGTCGGACGTCTTTCGAACGCTTTTGCCCGCGCCAAAGCCGAAAATCGGGCCGCATTGGTTGCCTATGTGATGGCCGGTGATCCCTCGCTAGAAGTTTGTGCTGCCATTCTCGACGCCTTGCCAAAGGCGGGTGTGGATGTGATTGAGCTGGGCTTTCCCTTTACCGACCCGATGGCCGATGGCCCTTCGATCCAGCGTGCTGGGATTCGCGCTTTGAAAAATGGCACCACTTTGCGCAAGACCATGGCCTTGGTTGCCCAATTTCGCCAGAAGCATCCTGAAACGCCTCTGATCGTGATGGGTTATCTCAATCCCGTTGAGACCATGGGCTATGATGCTTTTGCACGCCATGCTGCCGACGTGGGCATTGATGGTGCGATCATCGTCGACGCCCCGCCTGAGGAGGATGCAGAGCTGCGCGCCGCCATGCAGGCTAGCGATCTTGCCTTGATCCGTTTGGCGACACCGACAACCGACGCCAAGCGCTTACCGGCGGTCGTCGCGGGCGTCAGCGGCTTTGTCTATTATGTCTCCGTTGCGGGCATTACGGGTGACAAGGCGATCGAGACTGCTGATATTGCTGAAGCCGTCGCGGAAGTGCGTCAGGCTTCAGGCCTGCCGGTTGCCGTCGGCTTTGGGATCAAGACGCCTGAGGCTGCCGCACGCACCGCCAAAATCGCAGATGGCGTGGTGGTTGGCTCTGCGCTGGTTGACGTGATCGCCAGTGCACACGAAACTGGTGGCGATGCTGCTATGGCTGCAGCTTTGTTTTGTCAGTCCTTGTCGCAAGCCATTGCGCAAGCCCGCTAGGAGCCACATGCATGAATAGCTGGATCGACCGTATCCGTCCGGGCATCAATAAGCTTCTGCAAAAGCGGGAAACGCCCGACAATTTGTGGGTCAAGGACCCCGATAGTGGCGAAATGCTCTATCGGGTTGATCTGGAAAACAGCCAATGGGTGACGCCTTCGGGCCGTCACATGCGGATTGGGCCCGAGCTCCGCTTCCGTTATTTGTTTGACGGCGAAAGCTGGCTGGCAGTCGACACGCCCAAAGTGGTGGAAGACCCGCTGAAATTCAAAGACGACAAGCGCTATGTCGATCGCCTGAAAGACGCACGCGCCAAGACAGGCCGCGATGATGCCATGGCCATAGGCTATGGCAAGGTTGGTGGCAATTACACCGTGGCCTTGGTGCAAGACTTCAACTTCATGGGGGGCTCGCTGGGGATGGCCGCGGGCGAAGCCTTTATCAAAGCTGCTCAAGAAGCACTCGACCGCAAATGCCCGTTGATCTGCTTTACCGCAGCAGGGGGTGCCCGCATGCAAGAGGGGATTTTGTCCCTGATGCAGATGCCGCGCACCACTCTGGCCATCGACCAATTGCGCCGGGCTGGCCTGCCTTACATCGTGGTTTTGACCGACCCCACCACTGGGGGCGTGACCGCCAGCTATGCGATGTTGGGCGATATTCATATCGCAGAGCCCGGAGCCTTGATCGGCTTTGCCGGACAACGCGTTATCGAACAAACCATCCGCCAGAAATTGCCACCGGGCTTCCAGCGCTCTGAATATCTGCTTGAGCATGGCATGGTCGACATCGTCGTGGATCGGCGCGAGCTGAAATCGACTTTGGCGCGCATCTTGGGCCTCTTGCGGGCTTAATTCGCTTGCGAACGCATCCAATTAATTGATATAGAAATATATCATTTGAACGGATCGGCACTGAAGTGGACTTAGCCCTTTTCACGCTCTTGCATCTTCTCGTCTTCGTCTATTGGCTCGGCGGCGACTTGGGCGTGTTTTATAGTTCCACCATTCTAACCAATCCCAAGCAATCGGCAGCAGCACGCATCGCGGCGGCACAAGTTTTGGCGCAGGTCGATATGGCCCCGCGCACGGCGATGATCTTGACCCTGCCAACAGGGCTGACCTTGGCCTCGCTCAAGGGTTGGTTGATCTTGGGGCCGCTCAGCCTTGCTTTGATTTGGACCTTTGGCCTGATCTGGCTCGTTCTCGCATGGGTGCTGCACGTGCGACACCTCGGGCCAACGTCGCTCGCGCGCCAAGCCGACCTTGCCATTCGCTGGGCTGTGATCGTCGTCTTAGCCATTCTCGCTTTGAACCTCTGGCCACAAGCACCAGCCTTACCACTTTTTCTGAAGGCCAAATGCGCCATCCTTGCTGCCACCATCCTGTGCGGCTTGTTGATCCGTCGGGCATTGGTTCGCTTTGGTCCCGCCTTTGGACGTCTTGTGCAAGAAGGCGCGAGCCCTGAGGTCGATCAAGAGATTGCGCGCGCTTTGGATGAAAGTCGCCCGCTGGTCGTCACCATTTGGCTTCTATTGCTCGGTGCGGCGTTTTTGGGCTTAGCTAAACCGCTTTAAAGGATCTTGATCATGGTTGAACCAGCTCCAACAATCTTGGCTCTTGCCAACCGTCTGGCTCAGCTGATTGGGGCAGAACATGTCTCATGCGACGAGGATACCCGCCGCGCGATGAGTGAGGATGTTTTCAGCCAAGGTGGTGTCGCAGGCATGGTTGTCGCGCCTGCCACCACCGAGGAATTGTCGCAAGTTTTGGAAGCTGCCCATCAAGCCGGGGCCATCATCGTGCCGCGTGGCGGCGGCATGAGCTATACCTCTGGCTATGTCACCGATCAGGCCGGAGCCGTCGTCATCGATATGCGGCGCATGGATCAGGTCATCTCGGTCAGTCCTGAAGACATGTTGGTGACAGTGCAGGCAGGGGCAACTTGGGCATCCGTGCAAGCCGCCCTAGCCCCACACGGGCTGCGCACCCCGTTTTGGGGGCCACTGTCGGGCATCAGTTCAACGATTGGTGGCGGCCTGTCGCAATTGAACGCCTTTTTTGGGGCGGGCATTTGGGGCACAACTTCAGAAAGCGTTACCTGTCTGACCGTGGTCTTGGCCGATGGCAGCATCTTGCGGACCGGCAGTGCAGGGACGACTGGTGGCAGCCCGTTCTTCAAACATTATGGGCCGGACTTAACCGGCCTGTTCTGCGGCGATTGCGGTGCGCTAGGCATTAAGGCCGAAGTCACCTTACGGCTGATCCCTTCGCCTGCCCACGAAGCGCACTTAAGCTTTGCAATGCCGGATTTAGCTGCAACAGCACGCGCCACAGCTGCAGTTGCGCGCACCAATTTAGCCAGCGAAGTCTGTGCCTTTGACCCCAATCTCGCGAAAATCCGTATGCGTCGCGCCAGTTTATTGCAGGACGTAAAAACCCTTGCCGCAGTCATTGGCGCGCAGAAAAATATGTTTGAAGGGGTCAAGCAAGGCGCGCGAATGGCCCTCGCAGGCCGTGGCTTTATGGATGATGCGGGCTTTACCTTGCATCTGATCACCGAAGGCGCATCGGCTGCCCAAGTCGAGGATGCAGCCCGCGCTTTGCGCGAGCTCGTGAAAAACCATGGCGGGCGGGAAATCGAAAACACCATCCCCAAAGCGATGCGCGCTGCACCCTTTACCCCGCTCAATAATGTTCTGGGTCCAGACGGCGAACGCTGGGTGCCGATCCATGGCATTGTGCCGCTGTCACAGGGTGAGCCTTGCTGGCAGGCTTTGGATGATTTGTTTGCTTCTTACGGCAAGGATTTTGAAGCACGCGGCATGACAAGTGGCTATTTGGTGACGACCATTAGCACCAATGGCTTTTTGATTGAGCCCGTCTTCTTCTGGCCAGATGCGCGCTATGGCATTCATGAGACGACGCTCGAACCGTCCTACTTGGCCAAAGTGCCCAAGCTGCCCGCCAATGCCACTAACGCGGCCTTGGTAGATGAAGTGCGGGGCAAAATACTCGATATCTTTGAGCGTTTCGGGGCAGCCCACTTCCAAATCGGGCGCACCTATCGCTATGCCCAAACCCGTGAGCCAGTCGCCTGGGCGCTTCTTAAGGCGATCAAGACCCATCTTGATCCAGATCATCGCATGAATCCCGGGGTATTAGGCCTATGAGCAGACGCGCCCTAGACGTCAAAAATCCACGCACAGGCCAAGTCGACTTTAGGATTGAGGCGGCAGACGTTGCGGCCGTCCAAGCGCTCGCGTCCCGCGCGCGCGGGGCACAGACGGCTTGGCAGGCTTTGGGTCTTGAGGGGCGCGCGCAAGCACTTTTGGCGTTTCAAGCAGCCGTTTCCCGCCATTTTGAGGCCATCCATACGGCGCTTGCCGAGGATACAGGGCGGGGCAAGATTGCGCGGCGCGAGATTGAAGGGGCTTTGGCAAGTCTGGGCGGTTGGGCTGCCCAAGCGCCCCATCTTCTGCCGACAGCTTGGACTGATGGACGCCTTGATCCACGCATGGCTCATGCCCCGCAATGGGTGCCCTATGCGCTGGTGGGCGTGATCAGCCCGTGGAATTTCCCGCTGACCCTGTCCATGATCGACACCATCCCGGCGCTTTTGGCTGGGTGCAGCGTGATCATCAAACCATCGGAAGTCACGCCGCGCTTTGTCTCGCCCTTACGCGCAGCGATTGCCGAAGTGCCCGCCTTAGAAGGCGTTCTGCAACTGATGTTGGGGGATGGGGGAACGGGCATAGCTTTGATCGATGCGGTGGACGCGATTTGCTTTACGGGTTCAGTTGCCACAGGCAAAAAAGTGGCTGTCCAAGCCGCAGGAAGGCTGATCCCCGCCTTCTTAGAACTGGGTGGCAAGGACCCATTAATCATCACAGAAACCGCAGATCTCGACCGAGCCGTTGCGGCCGCCTTACGCGGTTCGGTTTTGTCGACTGGCCAAGCGTGCCAGTCGATTGAGCGGATTTATGTCGCCCGCCCGCTTTATGAGGATTTTGTCGCAGGTTTGGTGACGGCGGCGAAAGCGGCACGCCTCAATCAGCCTGACCGAAATGTGGGCGAGATTGGGCCTATGATTTTTGGCAAGCAAGCACACATCATCGCAGCCCAATTGGCTGATGCAGTTGCCAAGGGCGCGAAAATCCTGACCGGTGGCGTTGTGGAGCATCATTTGGGCGGGGACTGGCTTGCGCCGACCGTCGTGGTCAATGTTGACCACAACATGGCCTTGATGCGCGAAGAAACCTTTGGGCCCGTTATGCCCGTCATGGCGTTTGATACGGTTGAAGAGGCGATCCAACTGGCCAATGATACCGAGTATGGCCTATCGGCGGCCGTGATTGCTGGCACTTTGGACGAGGCCGAAGCCATTGGTCGCCAGATTGAAGCCGGTGCCATCAGCTTGAATGATGCAGCTTTGACCAGCCAATTCTACGAAGCCGAAAAGCAGAGCTTCAAGGCCAGCGGCTTGGGCGGTTCACGTATGGGGCCTGCTGGCTTCCAGCGCTTCTGCCGTCGGAAAGCTTTGATCGCCAATAGGGGTGACGTGACGCCCTTAAGTGCTTATTCTGAAGAGACGTGATTTCGCTCTCGCTTAACTAAGGAAATCTTCATGCAGGACCCCGTCGTCATCGTTGGTTTGGCCCGTACACCCATGGGTGGGCTGTTGGGGGAATTGAGCAGCTTCAGCGCGAATGAATTGGGGGCTGTCGCCGTTAAGGCCGCCATGGCCGAAGCTGGCGTTGCGGGCGAAGATGTGGATTGGATCTTGATGGGCAATGTTCTGCCTGCTGGCCAAGGCCAAGCCCCTGCGCGGCAGGCGGCCCTCAAGGCGGGTCTGCCGATAGGTGTTGAAGCCACTACGCTGAACAAGATGTGCGGCTCGGGCATGCAAGCCACGATCATGGCCGCCAATGCCATAAAGGCGGGCGAAGCCAAAATTGTGATCGCGGGTGGGATGGAGAGCATGTCGAACGCGCCCCATCTGATGAAGACCCACCGCGGCGGCATGAAATATGGCCATGATCGGATCTTTGACCATATGGCACTCGATGGTCTGGAAGATGCCTATGAAGGCAAGCCGATGGGCTTTTATGCCGACCAAGTGGCCGGCGAGTATCAATTCACCCGTGAGGCCCAAGATGCCTATGCATTGGAGACGTTGAAACGGGCGCAAGCCGCGACTGCCTCTGGGGCATTTGCGCGCGAAATCGCCCCCGTCACCATTAGCGGCCGAGGCGGGGAAAGTGTGGTGGATCGCGACGAACTGCCCGCAAAGGCACGCCCAGAGAAAATCCCCAGTCTGAAACCCGCTTTCACCAAGGATGGTACCGTAACCGCGGCCAATGCTTCTGCCATTTCCGATGGTGCCTCCGCCCTTGTTCTGATGGCAAAATCGGAGGCCGAGGCGCGTGGGCTTAAAATCCTGGCCGAAATAGTCTCAAGTGCCGCCCATGCGCACGAGCCTGCTTATTTCACCACCGCCCCCGTCAAAGCCATGCAAAAGGCGCTGACCAAAGCGGGCTGGTCGGTTGAGGATGTTGATCTGGTTGAGATCAATGAGGCTTTCGCCATTGTGCCAATGATTGCCATGAAAGATTTGGGCATCCCGCATGAGAAGGTGAATGTGAATGGTGGGGCCTGTGCCTTGGGCCATCCAATTGGCTCGTCGGGCTCTCGCATCATCGCGACCTTGATCGCTGCAATGGAGGCGCGTGGGGCTAAGCGTGGTCTCGCTAGCCTGTGTATTGGCGGGGGTGAAGCCACTGCCATCTGCCTTCAACGCGCCTAAATCCTCGAAATTCGCGCGCCGTGGCTGGACAGAGCCGCAAATGCGCGCTGATATTTAGCGATGATTACGCCGTTTCGTTATGGGCTTTGCATTGGCTTTGCCCTGCTTCTTTGCCTCGCCCCGCCTTTGGTCTTGCCTGAGTCTGCAAGCGCGCAATCCTATGGCTATCCGATCGCTAATCCGCGCGTCCTTCAAGAAAGGCGCGAGCGTGAGGCGGCGCAAAGGGGTTCGATCTTCGACAATCAACCCCATGGCCCAATTGAGGCGTTACGCCAGGCGCGGGCGATGACCGGCGCGCTCGCGGCGATCAAGCCACAGCGCAAAGGCAATATCGACGTCTATGTGATCGCCGTTGCGATGGATAGTGATGCCGTTTTTGGTCGCGAAGCGGCAGAAGCCGCGCGCGTGCTGGCCAATCGCTATGATGCCGTTGGCCGTACCATCGTTCTCGCCAATGGGACGGGGGCTGCGGGGTCTGCGAAAGACCCTGTCGTGCCGGAAGGGAGCCCTGAACATCTTGCGCAGGCGTTGGGTCATATTGGTGAGGTGATGGATAAAGAGGAGGATGTCCTAGCTCTATTCATCACCACGCATGGGCATTGGAATACAGGTTTGTCGTACCGAGATGGCGACCGCGCGGGAGGTAATATTGCGCCCGAACGCTTAGGGGGTATGTTGAATGAAGTGGGGATTAAGAACCGCCTTGTCATCTTGTCGGCCTGCTTCTCTGGCGTGTTTGCGCCTGTTTTGCAGAACCAGTCGACGATCACCATGTCTGCAGCAACCGCCGAGAAGCCGTCCTTTGGGTGTCGAGCGGAAAATGATTGGACCTTCTTCGGTGACGCTTTCGTCAATCACGCGTTACGCAAGCCCATCGCCCTCAATGAAGCCTTTGCAGAAGCTCGAGGCATGATCACACGATGGGAAGTGGCTTCGCGGCTGGATTCGTCTAGTCCCCAGATCGATATTGGGCCACAAGCTCTTGTTTGGATGGACAAAATTGATGCCAAAATTCCAAAGGTGGCAGGTCAGCCGAAAGGTATGCCAGCGTTTGGCGTCGCGCCCCCGCCGCAGGAACGACCCAAGCCTGCCCCGCTATTGCCTAAGCCCTAGGTGCGCGCGACTGGGCCAATGACCCAGTGATCGCCGTCCACCCGCACTGGCACCGGTGTGAGTCCGCGGCCTTGGCCTGGGCCTCCCAGACAAGCGCCCGTCTTTGGGTCAAAGATTGCCATATGCGCGGCACAGATAAGGCCACCGGTTTCTGTGGTCAAAAACCTGCCATCAAATGTATCCAGTGGCCAACCGGCGTGAGGGCAGCGGTTCTCAAAGGCCGTGACCTCCTCCCCGCGCCGTACCACGAGGATTCGCCTTTGCGTGCACCCTTCAGTCACATCTAAGCCCAGAATTTGGCCATCGGAAAGATCGGATTGTCGCACGGACGCTAACGGCGGATTAAGTGTCTCTGGGCTAAGGGTTTGGTGTGGCATCCCTAGGCCTAATTGGCCCGTGCCAGAGGAAGCGTTATGTTGAACGACATCATGAACTTGCCCTTCGTCCATTCGGCCGTTTGGCTGTTGATCTGCGCCTGTTTGTTCGGCTTCCTGCAAAGTCTCTTCCCTCTCGACCCAACCCCGCGCCCGGTCCGTCGCGATATTTGGATGGATATTGGCTATTGGATGATCGGCCCTGTCGTCTACGGGGCGATCGGCACGTCTCTGATTGCGGGCGGCTATTACGTCCTGTTTGGCGGCAATATGGACGCCGCGGTTGAATGGAGCAAGACGGGCGCTTCATGGTTGGCGGACTGGCCCTTGTGGCTGCAGGCTTTGGGCGTGCTGATCGTCACCGATATCTCGCTCTATTGGACCCACCGCCTCTTTCACAGCCATGCGCTTTGGCGCTTTCACGCCATTCATCATGCGCCAGAAACTTTGGACTGGCTGCACTCGGTTCGCTTCCATCCGATTAATTTGATTTTCCACAGTCTCCTCGCCAATGCGATTGCTCTGTGGATTGGCTTCCCGCCCTTGGCTGTAGCGGTTCTGGCCCCCTTCAATATTCTTTACTCAACTATGGTGCACGCCAATTTGAACTGGACGTTCGGACCCCTGCGCCATGTGTTTGCAAGCCCGGTCTTCCATCGTTGGCATCACACGGGGGCTGATGAAGGTGGCTCGAAAAATTTCGCCGCAACCTTCTCCTTCTTGGACCACCTGTTTGGCACCTTCTATATGCCAAAGGATGAGAAGCCGATGAATTTAGGCCTGACAGAACGGGATATGCCTCCTAACTTGCTAGGGCAGTGGCTCTATCCCTTCATGCCGTCAGAACCACAACAGGCCGAAGCCGCGCCTGCGAAGCCTAAGACCGTCCAATAAGGCGTTGCGCCATCCGGTCGGCGACCACATCGGGTGTCAGACCTTCATCGGCGGCTTCTTCGAAGATTTGTTCCAAGGTCTTTGGGATGCGCTGAATATGCTCAACCACTTTGGTGGCGTCATATTCGCCTGACACCTCGTAGGACACATTGATGATGCCACCCGCATTGACGACATAGTCAGGCCCATAGAGAATTCCGCGCTCGGCCAAAGCTTGGCCATGGCGGGGCTCTGCCAATTGATTATTCGCTGCACCGCACACGATCTTGCTGCGCAATTTCGGGATGGTTACGTCGTTTAAAATGGCCCCTAGTGCGCAGGGTGCCAAAACGTCCACATCGGCACACAGAATGTCATCAACGCTAAGAACTTGTCCACCCGCCGCATCCGCTGCCGCTTGGGCGCGGGCGGAGTCCATATCGGCAATCAAGACTTCTGCGCCGTCTTGACCCAATTGCCGGGCAAGGTCCGCCCCCACCGCACCAGCCCCTTGGACGGCCACCCGTACGCCACGCAGATCATCGCGCCCCATAAAGCGTCGCACGCAGGTCTTGATGGAGAGAAGCACGCCAAGCGCCGTCATAGGCGAGGGCTCACCACCAAAACCTGCCTTAGGATCGCGGCCAAATACATGGTTGGTTTCCAGCGCGATTTCTTCCATGTCGGCCAAAGTCATGCCGACATCTTCTGCCGCCAGATAGCGCCCCGCGAGGCCTTGGATGGCTCGACCCAGAGCCTGCATCAATTGCGGCGTCTTATCGGCTTTCGGATTGCCAATCAAAACCGCCTTGCCGCCGCCGAGTGGAATACCAGCGAGGGCATTCTTGTAACTCATCCCGCGAGACAGCCGCAGCACATCGGTCAGTGCATCGTCCATATTAGCATAATTGGCCATGCGCACCCCACCGGCTGCCGGGCCCAAAAAAGTATTGTGGATACCGATAATCGCCCGCAGCCCTGTTTGATGGTCATGGGCAAAGACAACCTGCTCATGATGGTCGAACTCAACATGGTCAAATACTGCGGACATCACTTCTCGCCTTTTCAAGATGCGCTTACTTCTATCGTGCGCCCCCGGACCTGATTGCCGCCTCAGCGCGCGACACAGATAGAGCAGGGCAAGGGCGTGGCGCTGCGCGCGGCTTTCGACTACATCTGAATCTTGGAAGCAACCTTAGTCTGCACTTCCGGCGGTATTTTTGTGAAGGAAGATCAAGATGATCGCAAATCTGATTTTTGATCGCGATATGCAAATGGCGCTGGATTCGGTTGAGACCGATCGCACTGTCTGGAAAGCCAGACTGGAAGATTGGTGCCACATTAATACGGGCTCTCGCAATCTTGAGGGGCTGCAAGCCTTTCTTTTGAAGCTGGAAGACGCCTTCAGAATTTTGCCCGGCACTTGTGTTCGCAGACCTTTACAGCCCGAAGCAAGTGTCGATGCCCAAGGTCAGGCCGTCGAACTGGCCTTAAGCGATTCTCTGCATATTACGGTCCGACCAGAAGCTCCGATCAAGCTTGTGCTGACAGGCCATTATGACACGGTCTTCCCGGCCCATTCGACCTTTCAGAAAGTGCGCGAGATCGAGCCTGGTGTGGTCAACGGGCCGGGTGTAGCGGATATGAAGGGCGGTCTTTGGGTGATGTTGGAAGCGCTAAAGGTGTTTGAAACCCTGCCGTGCGCGTCCCAAATTGGTTATGAAGTCCTGCTCAGCCCAGATGAAGAAATCGGCTCCCCGGGCTCAGCCGCGCTCTTACAGGAGATAGGATCGCGCAGCGATGTGGGCCTGACTTACGAGCCGGCACTCGCCGATGGTTCCATGTCTGGGGCACGCAAGGGCTCTGGCAATTTCTCGCTGACTATCCATGGCAGAGCAGCTCATGTCGGGCGCGCCCATCATGAGGGACGCTCGGCCATTGCGGCGGCGGCGCGCTTTGTCGCGGGCCTTGAAGCGCTCAATGGCAAAGCGTCGGGTGTTACCTTTAATACGGGCCGGATAGACGGGGGCGGGCCAAACAATGTGGTGCCTGATCTTGCCGTAGTTCGGTTTAACGTCCGGGTGCCCGATGCCGAAGCGGCAGCTTGGGCGCAAGGCGAAGTGGAAGCCTTAATCGGCCAGTACGTGCAGGGCGCAGGCATCCACGCCCATCTCCATGGCGGCTTCAGCAGGCCGCCAAAGCCGCGAACCCCCGCCCAAGAATTGGTTTTCGCCCAAGTTGCGGCGGCGGGAAAAGCGGTCGGTCTAGAGATTGTCTATAAGGATACCGGTGGGGTGTGCGAGGGCAATAATCTTGCCGCCTCCGGTTGCGCCAATGTCGATACCTTGGGCCCACGTGGCGGATTGATTCATTCTGATCAGGAATTTGCCATTCTTGACAGTTTTCCAGAGCGCATCAGGCTGTCTTTGGCGATATTGGTAGGCTATGCCACGGGGCAATTGGATGCCAAAGCCCCTCGTCGCTTGCTGGCACAGGAATTGGGAACAAGTCCATGCTTGTAGTACGCCCCGCGCGGCTTGATGATTTTGATGCCTTTATGGGCTTTGCCCGCCGATCTGGTCCGGGCTTTACCAGCCTGCCCGAAGATGAGGCCCTATTGGCCAAGCGGCTGGAGAAAAGCCTCACCACCTTCTCCACCGAGGCCCCTAAAGCAGATAGCGACGGTGGCATCTATCTCTTGATGATTGAAAGCGCCAAGGGCGGAAAGCCGTTTGGCTGCGCCGCGGTAAAGACCAATATCGGCCGCGATGTTCCTTTCTTCAATTATCGCATCGTCACTTATGGGCAGGCCTCAAAAGCCGCCAATCGCCGCTTTGAGATGCGGGCTTTGACCATGGTCAATGACTATACAGGCTGCACTGAAGTGGGAACCTTGTTCTTAGAACCTGAACGACGCGGCGATGGTGCCGGGAAGCTCTTGAGCCTCTCGCGCTTTATGTTGATGGCCAGTTCCCCCACCCGCTTTCATGGCACGGTGGTGAGTGAGTTGCGCGGAATTGTGCATTTGGATGGCCGTTCGCCTTTCTGGGAAGTTGTGGGCCGCCCCTTCTATCGGATGGATTTTGATGAGGCGGACAAATTGTCGGCAACCAGCGACAATCAATTCATCATTGATCTCTCGCCTAAGCATGCGATTTATGTCGACCTTTTGCCTGATAGTGCGCGTGGGGCTATTGGCGAAACCCATCCCGACGGCGCACCCGCGCGGCGTTTGTTGGAGCGTGAGGGTCTACGCTTTGAAGGGGTGATTGATATTTTTGACGGCGGCCCACTTTTGGCCACACGGATCGAAGATACACGCACCGTGCGCGATTCCCGAATTCTTCCGTTTGTTGCGGGAGATGCCCATGGCGAGGATCGTGCCATGGTCTCGAACAACCGGGTTGAAGGGTTTCGCTGTAGCTTGGTGCCGGCCCGCCTTACGCCTGATGCGGTCATTGTGGCCCCGCAGGTTTTAGAAGCTTTAGAAATGGAAGACGGCCAAATGGGCCGTGTGCGGAGTTTTGATGTCTAACCAGTCTCACGGTGGTCTGTATCTCAACGGAGCTTGGCAGGCCGGGCTCGGCCCTCATTTTACCTCGATCGATCCTGCTAGCGAAGAAGTCGTATTCGCTGCCCACGCCGCGAGGGGTGTCCAGGTAGAACAGGCAGTCGCCGCTGCTCGCGCCGCTTTCCCAGCGTGGTCGAAAACACCACGCGCGGCACGCATCGCCATTTTGGAGGCTTATGGCCGCGCCCTTCAATCTAAAGGCCCCGCGATTGCCGAAGCCATTTCGCGAGACATGGGCAAAGCCTTGTGGGAATCGACGGCCGAAGTTGGGGCCATGGTTGGGAAGATCGCGATTTCAGTGCGTGCCTATGACGAGCGGACAGGCGTCAAGAGCGAAACAGCCGCCTTTGGTCGCACCGCTTTGGACCATCGCCCGTGGGGCGTGATGGCCGTGCTCGGCCCCTTTAACTTCCCTGGCCATTTGCCAAATGGACACATTGTTCCCGCTCTTCTGGCGGGCAATACGGTTGTTTTCAAACCTTCAGAACTGGCACCCTCTGTTGCGGGCTTAATGGTGGCGGCCTTTGAAGAAGCAGGTCTTCCCCCCGGCGTTCTCAATGTCGTCATGGGTGCGCGCGATACAGGGGCTGCGCTTCTCAGCGCTTCGGGCATTGATGGGGTGTTGTTTACCGGCTCTGCCACAACCGGCACAGCCATTCACCGCATGTTTGGTGGCCGCCCTGAAGTCATTCTCGCCCTCGAGATGGGCGGCAATAATCCTCTGATCATTTGGGACCCAGCCGATCGTGAAGCCGCTGCAGACCTGATTGTACATTCTGCATTTATCACGAGCGGTCAGCGTTGTTCGTGTGCGCGGCGCTTAATTCTGCCTGAGGGCCGCTTTGGCGACGAGGTATTGGAAGCCACGATAGCCAGGATCGAGCGTATGGTACTGGCACCCTGGAATGCTGAGACGGCGCCCTTTATGGGGCCAGTTATCCATGCAGGCCAAGCTGCGCGGGTTGGCCATTTTGAAGCCGAACTTATCGCCTTGGGCGGTAAGCCGTTGGTTAAGGCAAAGATTGGCGCTGAAGGTCCTGCCTTTGTGCGCCCGGGCATGATCGACATGACCCACGCCCAAGAGGCCGAGGATGAGGAATTGTTCGCCCCCTTTGCGCAAGTGTTCCGGGTAAAGACGTTTGAACAAGCTATCGAGCGCGCGAATGCGACGCGCTTTGGCCTTTCTTCGGGTCTTGTCAGCGACGATGCGGCATTGTGGGAGCAAGCGACGCTGAACCTGCGGGCGGGTCTGATCAATTGGAATCGACCAACGACAGGTGCCTCTTCGGCTCTGCCTTTTGGCGGGCCGGGACTTTCAGGGGATGGGCGCCCTAGCGCCTATTATGCAGCAGATTATTGCGCCTTCCCTGTGGCGAAGCAGGAAGCCGACCGGGCAGAGCGTCTCAGTGCGCCGGGCCTTTAAGTGAAACGGAATTCTAAGATGACTGCTTTAAGATTACTCGCTGCTTGCGCGCTTTCAGTTTGCGCGCTCGCGGGTTCAGCAAACGCGCAATCAACGGAGGCCGCCCCATCCGGCGCGGCCGTGTCTGTCGTTGAGCGCTATAGTATGGAAGACGTTTCGCAAGAACTCGCTCGCCGTCTATCGGCTTTGCCTGGTGTGCGAGGGGTGGAGCGTATTGACGGCATGGCCAATAATTTGCGCATAGTGACCCATTCTGATGTCACCGTCAGGCTTGATACATTGCACGCCCGCGTCAATCTGGCTGACGCCAATCCTGATGCTGAATATAGCCGGTTTGAAACCAATGTCCGAAAGCTGTTGGAGCAGCAAGACCCTTTTAAACTGGAGCAATTGCGCGTTGTCATCCGCACCACACAGGCCATTGACGCCTTTGAGGAGCAGACAGCAGCCCTCGGCGAACGCAATCTCGTTGTTCGCCGTCCTTTCTTGGAGGGGCTTGAGGAAGTTGTTGTGGGGGATACCCCGACGACCATTGCGCTGATGCCAGTTGGGCGTCTGGTGGATTTACAATTAGGTGCCACACAGGCCTTTGATCGGGCACGAGCGAACACGCTCAAAGAGTTATCTGGTGTCAAATGGACGGTGAATGAAGGGCTTTTAGAAGTCGATCAAACCCAACCCTATGCGACCAGCCTTTTGGCGCTCGATAGCGTGTGGACGACAATTCAGAAGCAATTGGGTGGTCCACTTGCTGTCGCGGCACCAACACGGGACACTCTAGTCGTTGGCCGGGCAGATCGTGCGCGCGACATGACCCGCCTTTCAGCCATTGCTGCGAGCGGTGTCGGCAGTAATGGTCGTTTGTCAGACAAAGTGCTGGTTCGCCAAGGTGCTGCTTGGATCGCACGCTAGCGCTTTTCGCGCGATTGGTGTGAAGTTTGCTTGTTTCCTCAGAGTAGCAAACACCTTCCCACTTTGGGACGGCTTGTACTTCTGTGTGGGGCGTATACGGGCATGGATCACTCCAAAGCTCAATCGGGTGAGCGGTTGCAATGGGAAGTCGGCAATCTGGCTTTAACTTGGCTGCAATTGAACCTGCGTCCCGGCATGCATACCTTAGAGACCGGTTGTGGTCAGTCTACTTTGGCTTGCCTCCAAGCTGGCTGCATTCACGAGGCCATCACGCCATCCGCCGATGAAATCGCCTCGATTCAAAACGTCGCTGAACAACGTGGTTTGGACTTGAGTTTGGTGCGGTTTCACCACGGCTTCAGCCAAGACATTCTCCCCCATTTGAAGGGTCATGAGGATTTGGACGTGGCGATCATCGATGGCGGTCATGGCTTTCCCCTACCCGGTATTGACTGGCTTTATATGGCCCCGCGCCTGAAAATCGGCGGAAAGATGTTGATTGATGATGTTGATCTTTGGACCGGCAAAATTTTGTTAGATGTATTAAAGCGCGAGCCCGGTTGGCGCGTGAACAAAATTCTGCATGGGCGGACGGCGATTGTCACCAAGCTCGCTCCTTTTGTGGCGCGCGACTGGCGGCAGCAACCGACTGTCGTGGCGCGTAGCTGGTTGCCGCAAGCGTGGCGTAAATTCACCGCAAGCGTCCAAATGTTGGTTGATCCGATGGAAGTGACTGCCGCCAATGAACAAGGTTGGTCGAAGCGCTAGACTTTTGTCACCAACATAAGCCCATCGCCAATCGCTACCATGGCGGCGCGCACGCGCGGGTCGGCTTTCGCGAAAGCGGCGAGGTCTCGCAAGGCGACGGTATCGGGGCTGTGGTCATGGGGGTCGGCAACCGCGCCGCTCCACAACATATTGTCAAACAACATAAGCCCACCGGTGCGAAGAAGCACTAGGCCCTTTTCGTAGTAATCGCGGTATCCGGGCTTATCGGCGTCGACAAACATAAAATCAATTTTGCCAGCATAGCCTTCGTTAGCCAAGGCGGTGAGGCTGTCGCCAGCAGGCGCAATGCGCAAGTCAATCGTGCTTTCAACGCCGGCCTGTCGCCAATAGGTTTGCGCCAGATTGGTGAATTCCTCGGAAATGTCAAAAGCAAATAGTTTGCCGCCGGGGCCCGCATTTTGGCGTAAGGCGAGCGCACTGACCAAAGCCGAATAGCCTGTAAAAACGCCAACTTCGACGGCTAGGCGTGCGTCGATCTGGCGGATTAAAAATCCCATAAAGGCGCCTTGTTCGGCGCTGATCTGCATCATGGCTTTGGGGTGACTGGCCGTTTCGGTGCGACAGGCTTTTAGGGCGGTGTGCTCGGCTGGATTGACCTCGGCAAGATAGTCGATGATCGGAGCGCTTAAGGTGAAGGAAGATGACATAATTGCCCTTATTGCTTTTCTTTGTTGGCTTGCAAAGCCCAGCGAACGCCCATTAAGGCCAAAATGACGAGGAGGACCGCGGTGAAGACGGGCGAGCCATAGGAATCCGGGCCAGTTCCAGCCAAAAAGCTTCCATCCTTCTGAAAGGTCATCGCATCGCCAATCCAGCTGGTTTCCAGCCAGGTCCAACCCGCATGGCCTCCGACAGCCGCCAAAATACCGCCACGACTAAGGGCAAGAAACCCCAAGGCTGCGCCAAAAAGGGCGGAATTGGCGATGTGCCACATCGATTGATAGCCTTGGAGCGTTTGCAAGACACAAAAGGCGAGCGCGGCCCCACCAATCCCTAGCCAAGGGCCAAATGCTGCGGTTCCAGCCCGCTGGGCAATGCCACGAATGATAACTTCTTCTGACAGTGCGTGGATCAGAATGAAGGGTACGGGAATTATCAGGGCAGCAACCGAAAAATCGCGTGCCTCAAAGCGGCCGGCTTGGAGCAACATAAGGCCCAACAAGGCGAAACCGGGTAAGGCACATCCGACCACCCATCCCCAGCCCAATCCCATAGCGGGCGAACCCCAGAGTGGCGGGGATTTTGATGTTTGGCTAAGGCCCTGCCAGATCAGAAAGCCAAGGAGGGCCAACCCCAAATTGATTGGCTCGCGAAAAAAATCAGGGGCGCCCGCTTCGCTCAATGAAAACGACAGAAGATGCGAAAGCTCTCCCGCCCCATAAGCAAGCGTCACGGTGGCAAAGATTGCCAAACCGACGGCCATTGCCCGCCTTGACCGGGTTTGGTGTTGACTGGGTGAAGGGTCGGTCATGCCAACTCTCTAGGATGTGCCTTAGCCTCGAGGCAAGAAGATGCTGTACCGCGAGCGCAGGTCACCAAGGGTTCCAATAGTTGCTTGCTTAACCAAGCGACAACTGGGACGGCTACACCATCGCCCGCAATTTTTAATCCAGCCAAGCTTGCTTTAGGCAAGACATAGGTGTCTGCCACGCCCATCAGGCGCATCGCTTCGCGTGGATTGATTGGCCGTATCTTAAGGTTCCCATGCTCGACCACCAGCCAGAATTGGCGGGAAGAGCCGCCTGCGGGTGTGCGCAAGCAGCCAACTTTTCCATCAAACCGGATTTCGGCGCGTTGCTGTTTTGCCCCATTCTCAAGGCGAATGCGACGATACATCGTGCCAATATGTCGGCCTGGGGTGGTTAAGAGTGCCTCGAGGCGCGCGCGATGGCTTTCGCTCAATTGGTTTTGAAATTTAGCCAACTTAGTGGCATTCCACCAACTTCTATCTGTGGGGTCCAGAACATCGCCTAGGTCTCGTGACGCGCCCGGCGGTGGTGGCAAATACCAGTCAATGGCGGGGGTGTTCAGGGCCGCATGCGCTTTCTGAACGGCCGGGGTTAGGAAGACACAGGGCCGATCCCGATGGGACAAAAGCGCGGTTGGGATCTCAAGGCTCTGCCGGACGGCAATGATGAAGATACGCGGTCGCGATTGGGGCACGAACCCAGCAGCGTCCATTTCCAGGCAACCCGCGCTATAGCCGAGTTCATTCAAAGCAAGGAAAATCGCCGCTAAATCTTGCCCCCCGCGTGAGCTCAAGAGGCCTTTGACATTTTCGAGGACAACAACTTCCGGCGGGTCGCCACGATCACACAAGGCGGCTAGTCCCGCTAGAAAGGCAAAGAGGGTGCTGGACCGGCCTCCCTTCAATCCCGCCCGATCTCCGGCCAGTGACAGGTCCTGACAAGGAAAACTAGCCCAAGCTAATGCCGGGTTAGGGGGTAAGTCTTCGATTTGAACAGCAGCGATGTCGCCTTCCACCAATCCCGTAGCGCCGAAGTTATCGCGCCAAGCCCGGCACTTCATTGCGTCTATATCATTCGCCCAAGCCACGTCGAATTGGGCACTTAGGCCGAGCCGTGCGAGGCCACCGCCGGCAAAGAATTCAAGTGCAATGGGCTTGGCGTGAAGGGACAAAATGGCTCTTTCCATGAAGACTTTGGTTGATCTCAGCATGATTTGATCGTGATTTCTGCTTCCTGCCCCAGCGTCACTGCGAAATTAGGGCTTTCCATCCCTGAGACAGGCGTTAAGAGACCTAAGAAAGCCGGATGAACCGGCGTCATAGGAAGTAAAGGGAGCCGCCACCATGCGTGAAGCCGTAATCGTATCCACCGCCCGTACGGGCCTTGCCAAGTCTTTACGTGGCGGGTTCAACATGACCCATGGTGCTGCCATGACCGGTCACGCCATTAAGCACGCGATTGCACGCGCAGGCATTGAGCCTGGCTTGGTGGAAGATGTCTATATTGGGGCAGGCCAACCCGAAGGCGCGACCGGTGCCAACGTCGCCCGCAACGCCGCAATCTGGGCAGGTTGCCCTGTGACGACTTCGGGCACCACGGTAAACCGCTTCTGCTCGTCAGGTCTGCAGACCATTGCGATGGCGGCCAATTACATCACCCAAAGCGGCGCAGATTGCGCCATCGGCGGCGGCGTAGAGTCGATTTCGTTGGTTCAAATGGGTGGCTCGATGAATTTGTCGCATTATCAGGAAGAGCACTTACTCAATATCAAGCCAGCCTTGTGGATGCCGATGATTGAGACCGCCGACATCGTGGCAGAGCGTTACAATGTGAGCCGCGAATATCAGGACGAATATGCGCTTCGCAGCCAGCAGCGCATCGCGGCAGCCCAAGCAGCAGGCCTGTTCAAGGACGAAATCGTTCCCATGACCACCAAGATGAAAGTCGTGGACAAAGCAACTGGCGAGACCACGATCAAGGAAGTCACGGTCGACCGGGATGAGTGCAACCGCGCCGACACGACTTTAGAAGGCCTTGCCTCTTTGAAGCCTGTTCGCGGGCCAGATAAATACATCACCGCTGGCAATGCTTCGCAATTGTCGGACGGGGCTGCAGCGGTTGTCCTTATGGAAGCAAAAGCGGCTCAAGCGCGCGGCGTGGAAGCCCTTGGCCGCTTTGCGGGCTTTGCGGTTGCTGGCTGTGAGCCAGATGAAATGGGCATTGGTCCTGTTTTCGCTGTGCCACGCTTGCTGGAACGTCACGGCCTGAAAATCGACGACATTGATCTGTGGGAACTGAACGAAGCCTTCGCCAGCCAGTGCCTCTATTCGCGTGATCGTCTGGGCATCGACCCAGAAAAATACAATGTGAACGGCGGCTCCATCGCCATTGGTCACCCATTCGGCATGACGGGCACGCGCTGCGCCGGCCACATTTTGTTGGAAGGCCGTCGCCGCAAGGCCGCGGGCCAGAATGTGAAATGGGGCGTTGTCACCATGTGTATCGGTGGCGGCATGGGTGCGGCTGGCCTGTTCGAAATCTACTAAGCGTAGCCCCGTTGGGGCGGGCGATGTCGGGCGGCGGCATGGTTTGGACCATGCCGCCGTTTTCATGTCTATTTAAACATAGGCCGCTACACCTGCGCGGATGAAAAGGTATTTTCGTAGATGGATCGGCGCACATTTGTTCTTTCAACGGTCGGCACCCTAACCCTGGCGGGCTGCCGACAGGATCCGGCAAGCGCCCTTCATGGGCAGCATGTGGCATCCGTCCCCGCCAGCTTAGTAGATGGAACTGGGATCAATCTCGCCAGTCTGGGTCGTCCGTCCGTCCTTCGGTTCTGGGGCCTTTGGTGTGGGCCGTGCCGAATGGATGAACCGCATTGGGATGAAGCGGTTCGGGCTTTGAGACCTCTGCAGGGACAACAGCCCCGTTTCGAGCTTATGAGCGTTCATACTGGATTGCCACCTCGCGATGGTCCCAGCCTCGCCGAGTGGTCGGCCAAACGTCCGACGGATGTGGCGATCCCGATTGTTGATGACCGCACCCAGCGCTTAACCCAATCCATTGGTGTTCCAGGTACACCACTCACCCTCTTGGTCGACGCAACCGGCCAAATCATGGATCACGCATGGGCCTTCAAATCTGCGCGCGGCGCTGCAAGATTTGTAGGCAAAGTGCGCAAACTTGTCGGAAGCGCCTAGATATGAGCCTTGGCAAAGAGGCTCGGATCGACCAAATGAGGGGCATGACCCAGATGACACGCAGAGACACCCTAACAGGCCTTGCCGCTGGCACCCTTGCCACCACAGTCGCGCTGGAGGCTGAAGCCCAAACGGCACCAGCTACCCCCAGTGATCGTCGGCCACGTAGCTATGATCTGATCGGCCAAGCCGCCCCCGCGACCGACCTAGCCCGCTTTGGCGGTGGCCGTCTGACCCAAGCAGATTTTTTGGGTAAGACCACCATTGTTCAATTCTGGGGGATCTGGTGCCCAGATTGCTTAGCCGATGTGGATGATGTGGCAGAGCTTAATCGCCTCATTGCCCGGGACCGTAACCTCCAATTCATTGGCATTCATACACGCGGGCGATATGGCCGGTGGGGCGGTTTAGCGCCTTTCTTTGCCGAAAAGGGCTATCGCTTCCCCGTGGCGATTGATGACGACAGTGCGGCCTACAAGGCGTGGGCCATTAAGTGGGTGCCGAGTTTTGTGATTGTTGGTAAAGACGGGATCATTCGCGACTTTACTACGGATTTGAAAGCTGGCTCTGGGATCGGTGTTCAAGGCCTGCTTGCCAAAGCTAAAGCCGTGTCAAAAATCAAAGGACGTTCTTAACTACGATTGCTAACGCAAACGTGAAGCCTTAACTCTATAATCCGGACGTATGTCCGAGAGTTTGTACAGGCCTAGCCCTTGTTCTGCCCAAATTGCGCCCGACATAGCGGGTCAACCGTCACGCGGGCTGCCTATTGGATTGAAGAACGTGCGAGCTGCGCTGCCGCCCAAGACCTCTGAACTTCTCAAGGAATTGCATGATGCGTTTCCGGGCGAAGAACAAATCGCAGTGCGCGATGTTTTGGCCCGTCTGGATGGGCGCGCATTTGGCTTGCTTCTCTTGATTTTGGCTTTGCCAAATTGCATCCCCAATGTACCTGGTATTTCAACGGTTTTTGGAATCCTGCTCGTCGCACCAGCCCTCCAAATGATTTTTGGTGCCGGTACCCCTTGGATTCCTAAGCGGATTGGCGACTTAAAGATTGAACCGGCAACCTTCCGCAAATGCATCGACGTTTCGATGCCGACCCTGTTGAAGATTGAGAAACTTGTACAGCCACGCTTCCAGTTTTTAACTCAAAAGCCCGTCACCATTTGGTTTGGTATTCAGACGCTGATTTTGGCGGGAATCCTGACCTTGCCGATTCCGTTCGGCAACTGGCCGCCGGGCATGAGTATCGCGGCCCTTGCCATTGCCATGTTGCAACGCGATGGCTTGATGGCGCTTATTTCGTTTGGCTTCTTCTTGCTGAGCTTAGCGGTAGCCCCTTTGGGCATTGGTATGGCGATTGCGGGTTTAGATTGGTTGGTTGGCGTTGTGTCCAATACGATTCATGGGATTCATTTCTGAGGCTTGGTAAGCACGGCCAACACGATCCCGACGCCAATAACGGCTAATCCAAACAATGCACCGATTTTAACATAATTCAAAGAAGACCACAGCATCAGTGCACTGCTGGCCGCAAACGCCAGTGGTAGGACGGGATAGAGCGGCACCTTAAAAGGCCGTGGTTGGTTCGGCATTTTCTGCCGCAGCACAATGACGGCCAACCCACTGGCTGTCAGGAACGCCCAATAGACAGGGGCGGTATAATCCACCAAGGTCGAAAACCCTTCATACAGAGCGCCTAAAACCACCAGTCCAACCGAGACAATTCCTTGGGCGATGATGGCATTGGAGGGAATCCCGCGCTTTCCATCCCACGAGCCGATCCAGCCAAGGCCGGTGCGGTCGCGCGCGGCGGCATAAGTCGTGCGCGCACCCACGATGACGGTTCCGTTGATCGAGGTAATAGCGGCCGCAGCGACAGCGATGGCAAGAACGATCCCTGCTTGTGGACCGAAGGCGCGCGCCATCAAGTCTGCTGCTGGGGCCTTGGATTGCGCCAAACCCTCAATTCCTAGGCCGCGCAACAAGGCCCAATTGGCCATCAGGTATAATAGGGTGATGATGACGACGGATCCAAGCAGTGCGTGCACCATGCCGCGTTCACGATTTTTGATCTCGGCTGATAGAGTCGACATCTCACTCCAACCGCCAAATGCCAGCAGTACAAAGACAAGAGCATAGCCGAGACCCGCTGGATGCGGTGTGTGGCCTGCTCCGCTCGTCGCAGGCGGGATGGCTTGGATAACCAACCAAGCCGCAGCCGTTGCCAGTGCAAGAAGCCCGATCACTTCAAGGCTGGTTATCGCATAATCTGCACCCTTGCCCCCATTTGTGCCGCGTAAGTTGAAGAGGGTCATGATCACTACACTGGCCAGCGCAAACAGGGCGGGGCCATGTGGGCCTAAATTCCATACCAGATTGAGATAGTCGCCGATCACAAACCCTAACAAGGCGATCGAGCCCGTATTGATGATGGAGAAGCGGGCCCATGCAAAGGAAAATCCGAAACTCGGCCCATAGGCTTTGGTCAGGAAGTGATAATCGCCACCGGGGCTCGGATAGGCGGTGGAAAGTTCGCCATAGCATAGGGCACCCATAAGCGAGATCAGGCCGCCAATCACCCACACGCCATAGACTGCCCACACATTGCCGGCATTCTCGGCTACCAATGCAGGGGACTTAAAGATCCCCGCACCGACCACCATGCCGACCGCGATGAAAATCACGTAAGCGACCGACAAATGGCGCGTGGGTGCGGCCTGATCCGTCATTGGGCTGCCCCCAGAAGGGTCGGATCAGCCCTCATTTGCCGTGTGAGGCGCGGCCAAAGCCGGTATGATAGGCACCCAGATAGCCCCCGACGCTTTGTGTCATTAACACGCCGACCTCTCCGGTTTGCGGATTGGCCCAGAATTGCGTCCCTGCTGCCCCGCCCCACAGCATCGTCCCGACCGGTGCGCGGGTCATATAGAGGTTGGAGTCCAGCACGACGCCAAAGCCCAGACCATAGCTAAAGCCTTGCTTGGTCAGAACAGTGCTCGCCTTGGCGTCCAATTGGTCGCGGCCCATTTCCGCAATCGAGGCCTCTGATAACAGGCGCACACCATCGACTTGGCCTTTGCCCGCAACCATGCGGGCAAAGCGCACATAATCTTCCAGCGTGCTGACCAGACCAGCACCACCGAGTTCAAGAAGTGGTGGGCTCAGAAACGGGCTTTTGGCCGGGGGATCGGCTGGCCGCAGCGCATCATGCTTGGGCACTTCTTTCAGGTCCACAAGATGGCTGGTCATGGTTGGTGGCTTGCTCGACACCGAGGCGTAATAGGCATTGGCCAAATTGGCCTCATCACCGGGCTGAACCTGGAAGCCCGTATGGGTCATGCCCAGAGGTGTGAAGATGCGGTTCTTGAAGAAAGTGCCCAAGCTTTGGCCCGAGGCAACTTCCACAATGCGGCCCAGCACATCAATGGCAACCCCATAAGTCCAGGCTTCGCCGGGTTGGTTGGTCAAGGGCGTTGCAGCCACCCGGTCCGCCCATTCTTGTAGATTGGCCGCGCGCGGGCCGGTATAGCCGGGGACAAGCTCGGCGGGTGCCCGTTCGATCCCATTAAGCGCATAGAGTTTCTCAACCGGGGTTTTGTTCCCCCACCAGGCAATCCCAGCCGATTGACGCATCAGGTCGCGGACGGTGAGGGGGCGATTGACCGGAACCGTCTTCAACGTCTCCAAGCTGTCACCACTTTCATAGACCTTCGCACCGGCAAAAGAGGGAATATAGGTTGATACCGGGGCATCCAAATTCACCTTGCCTTCCTCAACCAGCATCATGATGGCCACGGCGGTGATTGGCTTGGTCATGGAATAGATGCGGAAGACCGTATCCTTGGTGATGGGCTTACCAGTTTCAATATCGGCCAGACCAACAAAGGTGGTTTCCATACGGCCTTGGGAATCCACCAAGGCGGCGGAGAAACCTGAGGCGACTTGTTTGTCCACGCCATCCTGCAGCACAGTGCGGATGGCCGCGATCCGCTCTGGCAAAACAGAGGGTGTGGGGCTGGTGGCAGTTGCCTTGGCTGTCTCTTTGGCAGCAATCAAGCCAGGAGACATCAAGGCCGTTGAGACGATCAGTGCCGCGAAAATATGCTTTATTTTGACCATGAACCAACAACTCCCAAAATCGTGTCTGTTTTGCCTGATGGCAGGCCTTGTTTTGTTTTGCCAATCATCGGTTTAATCTGACCCAAAGGTCAAGGGCAAGCGGATCACTTGCGGGGATATTCAGCATACGATTCAAGGTCAGGAAAAGTGCCCTTTTTGCGTAGGAAGTTTCACATGAATCGTCGCAAGGTTCTACAATCTGTCACGGCAGGTGCCGCATCTCTCTTACTTCCTGGCTGCGCGGGAAGTGTGGCATTACGCCAACGCTATCCCAGTCGTCCGCGTGTTCGGCTTGGCATTGATCAATTGGTGGCATCAGATTTTGCGGTTCTGGCAAATAAGCGGGTGGGCTTTATCACCAACCAAACCAGTGTCGACCAATCTGGGACGATGTCACGTGTTGTTCTGCAGCGTGGTTTAGGCAACCGGCTCACGGCCTTGTTTGGGCCCGAGCATGGACTGGATACGCGCGCGAAGGCCGGAGACCATGTCGCCAATGCCGTGGACCCGATTACGGGCCTAAAGGCCTATTCCCTCTATGGCGAACATCGCAAGCCGACCTCTGCGATGTTAGAGAATGTCGATGTGATGGTGTTTGACATTCAAGACATCGGCATCCGCAGCTACACGTATATTTCAACCATGATCTTGGCGATGGAGGCTTGTGGCGAAGCGGGGAAAGCTTTTGTTGTGCTCGACCGACCCAATCCATTGGGTGGCTTACGGATGCAGGGTCCGCCCCTATTGCCAGGCTTTGAATCCTTTGTGAGCCAAGTGCCTGTGCCGTATCTCCATGGTTTAACGATTGGCGAATTGGCAAGAATGGCCATCGCCAAAGGCTGGGTCGCCAAAGCCCCAGAATTGACCGTCGTCCAAATGGCGGGCTGGGCGCGGCGGATGAATTGGGCGGACACTGGCCTGAACTGGGTTGCCACCAGCCCCAACATCCCAAACTGGGAGTCGCCCTTCTATTGCGCCGCTACCGGCATTTTGGGAGAGCTGAAGCAAGTCGACATTGGTATAGGCACGGCCAAACCGTTTCACTATGCCGCAGGTCCCGGCATTGACGGCGTGGCCTTAGCCAAGCGTTTGAGCGAGCAAGGATTCCGCGACATTGCGTTCAAGCCCTACCAAAGCCAAGTAAAGCCGGGTTTTGGCGGTGTTGAGCTCATCATTAATCCAAAAGGACAGACCGATCTGATGGCTGTCGCCATGGCCCTGTGCGCAGAGGTCGTGGCCCGTTCGGGCAAAGCGCCTCTGAGCGGCAGCAATCCTGCGACCCGTAGCTTGTTTAATAAAGTCTATGGCAGTGAGGCGCTGTGGACCGCGTTGGAGACGGGTGGCCCATGGCAGGCGCTGGTAGCCGATTGGCAAGGGCCCCTAAAGCAATTCGCAGCCGATCGGACGGCGCATCTGCTTTATCGATGAGGTCCTCTGCTAGCGCGAAAGTCCTGATGGGTCCCAAGAGGACCCATCAGGCCAGTAGGTGGGAAAGTTAGGCGGCCTTGCCAGACTTGGCTTCGCCTTCAATCAGCGGGGCATCATTGGCGCTTGCACTGGCCGAGCCAACATTGATGGCGATTTTTCGCGGTTTCAGTGCCTCAGGCACTTCACGCACCAAGAGCAAGCTCAACATGCCATGCTCTAGATTGGCCCCGGTCACACGGACATGGTCGGCCAATTGGAACCGGCGTTCAAAACCACGTTCAGCGATACCGCGATGCAAGAAGTTGCGCCCTTCTTCGGTCGCAGCCTTTTTGCCGGTTACGGTCAAAAGGCCCTCTTTCAACTCAATCGACAAATCCTCTGGGCCAAAGCCTGCAACCGCCAATTCAATGCGATAGGCGTCTTCGCCCGTCTGCTCGATATTGTAAGGGGGCCAGCCAGTTGCCGTGTCCAAACGGGCACCGGTTTCGATTAAATGCGCCATGCGGTCAAAGCCAACAATGGTGCGGTAGAGGGGGGTTAGATCAATCGTACGCATTTTGTCCTCCTAGAAGCGACAGGTTCAACACGCGGAAAAAGGGCCGCGCACCCGGTAAATTTCCACTGTCTCACGTAATCCTCCTTTGCCCTGAAAGGCGCATCCGGAGGGCCACGTCTGAAAGCCCAGTGGCGATTTATGCGACCCGTTTTTCGGCGCCGCACCCAGTAGTTGGGAACGCCTTTTTCGCTGTGCAAGAGGTGGCTGTCCAATTTCTGACAGGATTTTCATGTCCTTGAGGCTTGAGCCTGAAACAGAAACTGGGATAGGTTAAACATCGAGAGTTTCGCTTTGGCTCACTTCAAAGCTTGCTGCCGGTAGTCAAAGGGAGAAAGAGGCGCATGACATTTCGCGCTTGGGCACTCGCCGGAACCGCCAGCTTGATGGCTCTCAGCGGCGTTGTTTCGGTTCACGCGCAAGTTGCCGATCCGCAGATGTCCGAAAGCCAGCCAACGGCAGCCCCCACTTCTGTTTTTATGCCACCCATACCTGCTGTTCCGCCGTTGGATGAGCGCGCGCGTGAAGCGTTAAGTCGGGCGGTCAAGGGGGAGCAACGTATTGATGCCCAACGCGATCGTTGGCGTAATCCAGAGGCAACCCTACAGTTTTTTGGTGTCCGTCCCAGCGATACAGTTGTCGAGATTTGGCCAGGGCAGGGCTGGTACACCTCCATTCTGGGCCCCTATTTAAAGCAGGGCGACGGGAGGCTGATTGTCGGTCACTTTGATGCGGCGTCCTCCAACTCACAAGTGGTCCGCCAAATCGTAGACGCTTATCGCGCCCGCTTTGCGACAGATACTGCCGTTTATGGCAATGTGAATGTGGTGGCGTTTGGTCCACGTTCGATGCCGATGGCACCGCCCAATAGCGTCGACAAGGTCTTGACCTTCCGCAATATCCACAATTGGATGGCGCAGGGCTGGGCAGAAAAAGCCTTTGCAGACTTTTATACCGTCCTGAAGCCCGGCGGCATTTTGGGCATTGAAGAACATCGCGGTCGCACCGATGAGCCGCAAGATCCCTTGGCGCGCGATGGTTATGTGCGCGAGGATTATGTGATCCAAATGGCGCGCGAAGCTGGATTTGAGTTTATTGGCGGGGCAGAGATCAATGCCAATCCAGCGGATACCAAGGATCATCCCTTTGGCGTATGGACCTTGCCGCCTGTTTCGCGAACGTCCCCCATTGGCCAGATGGACGATCCGGGTTTCGACCGAAGCCGGTATGACGAGATTGGCGAGAGTGATCGGATGACGCTGCGCTTCCGTAAGCCGTTGGATGCAACAGGGGTGGGCTTGGCTTCGTCGCGGCCGACGGCGGATCAAATTCCCGTCACCATTATTCCTGGGCCGCCGCCGCCGCCGCCAGCGCCGCGTCGGGGCCGTCGCGGCGCACCGCCCCCGCCTCCGCCAGCCCCCGTGCCCACCCCCGCACCCGGAGTGGCAGCTACAGAGTCACGACCCGCTGTTGTGGGTGCTGCGCCCGTTGTGGACGCAAAAGAAGGCGGTACGACGGCGTCGGCCTCTGGACTGCGTCCCGCAACCGGTGAGCCGCAAGCCAAAGCGCCTCCGGCTCCGCCACCACCTGCACCTGCAGCGACAGGTCGTCGCGGGGGTGCCACCAAAGCCCGCGCCCCAGCCACCGCTACTGCGCCTGCGGCCGCGCCTGTGGCGGGTGAGCCAGCGAGGCCAGTTGCTGATGCGACGTCGCAACCCTCACCTGCGCCCGACCCCAAACCAAAAGCAGAGCCTCCCGCCGCCGGAACGGCGACAACACCCCTTCGTCCCCGTCAACGCGGAACAAGTGCTGCGGCTCCAAAGGCTGGGGAGCCCGCAGAAGCTGCGTCAAAGACCAAAGCACCCGCGGCTTCTGGACGCGCGGGTTTGCGCGAGACTGAGCCTGCCGCAGCCGCTGGTGCAGCCACCAAGTCACGGTCTCGTCCCGCTAGTGCCTCTGCCGCTGGCGAGGAGCCAAAGACCAAGTCTGGAGCAGCGGCGTCACGTAGCCGGACGCCAGAGGAGCCCGCCGCTCCATCGCGCCGTAACGGGCGTCGGCCCGCCGCTGAAACCGACGCCCCGGCCAGCAAGTCGAAGTCTAAAGCCAAGGCTCCTGAGACGGAGACCGCCCGTCCAGCTTCAAGCCGTAATCGAAATCGCCAAGAGCCCAAAGCAGAGCCTAAGAAAAAGGCGGAAAGCAAAAATGCCACTTCCAGCAGTAAGGCAAAGGCGAGCCCCAAGGCAGCACCAAAGGCCAGTTCTAGCAAGAAATCGCCACCCCCAGCCAAGGCCAATCCAAACAAGCCTGACTGGGTTGTGCCGCCGAAGAAGAAAAAGGAATAGGCGCTGCCTCTCACAAGGATGTGAATCCTTTCATGCGGCCTCGACATTTCGCGCTGCTTAGGCGACATGGCTGCCTTACGATAAGCCCGACTCATGATGGGGCGCAGGTCCCTGCGTCTGTAGTCGGTCGAAGGAGATAGATTATGCGTAATGCACGAAATTCCTTGCTTGCGGTCGGCGCGATCGTCCTTGGCGCTCTCGGTGCCACAACCGGTTTCGTCGGTCCTGCAACGGCCAAATCCAAGGCTGAAGCCCCAGCTAAAGGTCTAACGCCTCAAGCGGTCGTGGATGGGGCGTGGCGCTCGCCAGAGGATCGGGCCCGCGACAGCGTTCGTCATCCCGTCGCCTCTTTCGAGTTCTGGGGCATCAAACCAAACATGACCGTGGCCGAAATTCGTCCAGGCGCTGGTTATTGGACCGATCTGTTGGCGCCCTATTTGGCCGCAGGCGGCGGTAAACTTATCGTCACCTCTGGCGACCCAGACAAAATGACAGACGCTCAAAAAGCCAACCGCGATCGCTTCTTGAAGCGCTATCAAGACAATCCCGCGCTCTATGGCACTCTAGAAGTGGGTGTATTTGCTGCTAATTCCGATAAGCCATTGGCGGCACCTGGAACCGTCGATCTGATCATCAGTTCACGGAACTTCCATGGCTTTGTCCTCCAAAACATCAAGGATTACGCTCTCAAGTCGATGTATGATGCTTTGAAGCCAGGTGGTTTGGTGGCAATCGAGCAACATCGCGGTGACGCCCGTCGTCCCCAAAACGCCGCAACGGGATATATACGTCAGGATTGGGTGATTGCGCAGATGCGTCAGGCTGGCTTTGAGTTTGTTGCCGCCTCTGAGCTGAATGCAAACCCAAAGGATACGAAGGATCATCCCTTCGGCGTATGGACCTTGCCACCCACCTTGCAGACTGCACCGAGCGGCCAGCCTGCCAATCCGAATTTCGATAATTCGAAGTATAAGGCCATAGGTGAAAGCGATCGGATGACGCTCTTGTTCCGCAAACCAGCGAGATAGGCAACAAGTCGTTGCGGAGAAGGGCCCCAGTCTTAGGATGGGGCCCTTTTTCTTTTCGTGCGACTTTTTTGTGCCAATCTGCAAGAAGATGGGGCCTTACCGAAATTTAAGGTGACAGAATCCTTGAGGCTGCGCAGGCTCGTGTGATGATGACGCCACGTGCCACAGCCCTTCTCGCTACAGCGCTCGCCGCACTTTGCTCCGTTCCCACCGCACACGCCCAAACAGCGTCGAATGGCGGCGTACGCCAGATTCCGGTCAAAAAGCTCTTCCCCTATTACGACCTTTACCTCAGTCTGCCAGCTCAAGATCGTGATGGCTTCTCGCTGGAGTATTTGCTTAAGTCAGAAGGGACCAATGTTCACCCGCGTCTGGTCTATGCCTTGGGGTCTGTTCGCACCCCAATACAGCTCGATTCTAGGGGCAAGATCCTGACGATGCCAGACATGACCATGCTGCGTCAGGGCAAGGTGGAAGTGCCCATTGCATCCCCGCCGGGTGGAATTGTTCTGAATTTGGAACCCGTTGTTCCGCTAGCGCGCACGATTCCGGCTAGTGCGGTCGCAAACCCCGTAGTCGATTATTCGAAAGCCATTGGACGGGCAGGGCCATTATCGCTCGCAATCCCAAAACTAACTGGCATTGCCTTTAAGGGTGTTTCTTCGGGACAGGCTGTCTTTGCTGACGGCCGAAAGATCGCTTTGCCTGTGGAAAGCGGTACCCCGGTATTTCGTCCCAATCAAACCGCCATGCGCGGCGCGATCAGCCTAGAGTTTCCCTCGGTTCCAAGTCAGGCCGAATTTGCCCGCTGATCGGCGTGGCGAAGCAATCTAAATTGAACTACGGCAGAATTTGCAAAAAATAGGTATTTTTCAGGTATTGGTAACATCGATTTAACTATCTTGGGCCAGAACTCGGTCAGTTTTTACCGTGGGTGGATATCCGGAACCCGATTGAATGCCAGGCCTAAACTCTCTCCACGTGCTGGTAGTCGATGACAATCCCCATATGAGGTCGATTGTTGTTGCCATTCTGCGTGGTGTCGGCATCGGTACCGTGAAAGAGGCCAGCGATGGTGCCGACGCCATGGAAGTGATGCGAGCCGGGGTACCGGACATCGTCATTGTCGACCTCAACATGTTCCCAATCGACGGTCTCGAATTCACCCAGATGATCCGGACAGCTGTCGATAGCCCGTTTCCCTTTGTGCCCATCATTATGATGACGGGCCATACAGAGCGCACGAAGGTGACTGCCGCTCGCGACTCGGGGGTGAACGAGCTGGTTGCAAAGCCGATTTCGGCAAAGACGCTGCTGGATCGGATTGTCGCCGTCATCGACCGGCCCCGCGCCTTTGTGAAGACAGCTACTTATACAGGCCCATGTCGCCGCCGAGGCGGCAACGCCAAGGATTATGTCGGCAAATTGCGTCGCAAGTCTGATAACCAAGCTAAAAGCGACCAACCTAATGAACCGAAGGAAGAAACGGCATGAGCGCTGAGAACCCCGTCGAGCTGATCGCGCCTAGTTTCCGCTTGCAGCGAAAAATGGGTGGTCCAGCCTCGCGCATGCTGACGCCAGAGGCCTATCGCAAGGGAAATGCAGCCCTTGAAGAAGTCATCCCACCAATCGATGATGAAGTGCGCCGTTTGCTGCAGGAATTGCAAGATGCCCTGCAGGCCAAAACACCCGGTGGACGCGATATCATGTGGAATAACGCCCATGAGATTCGTGGTTTAGCTGGAACGGTGCGCAAGGTAACCCTAGGCCAAGCCGCCAATTTGATCTGCCACTATTTGAACGATACGGCTTCGGACTTTGAACCGGATCAGGGTGTCATGCAAACCATCGTGGTTGTAGCGCACCAAGCTTTACGCGATGAAGCAGACACCGATCCGATGATCAAAGTGCTGGTGCAAGATGGCGCGCGCGCGGTCCTTGCGCAGCGCCACCGCGAAGGTCGCGATTGAGGTCTTGTGCCTTGAGTGATTAGCGCAAAGCCGCGTTAAGAGCGGCCTCTACATCCCTTACCAAATCGCCGCTATCTTCGATGCCGACCGAAAGGCGGATGAGGCCTGCCGTCACGCCCAATTCGGCCTGAACTTCTGGCGCAAACGAATAGTGTGTCGTTGTTGCTGGATGGGTCGCAAGGCTCTTTGAGTCGCCCAGATTATTGGAAATATCCACGATCTGAAGGGCATCGAGAAATGCAAAAGCTGCTTGTTTCCCCCCTTTGAGGTCAAACGCCAAAAGCGTGCCCCCCGTCTTCATTTGTCGGCTTGCGAGCGCATATTGGGGGTGATCGGCCCGATGCGGGTAGCGCACATAATTGGTGGCCGGATGGGCCGCGATAACATCGGCAAGTCGCGCTGCACTGGCACTCGCCCGCTCTACCCGCATGGATAGTGTTTCAAGACCTTTGAGCACGTTCCACGCCACAAAAGGGGACATGGCTGGACCCGTATGGCGCAGGTAAGGGTCGATATGCTCTTCCATAAAGGCGACTGATCCCAAGATCGCGCCGCCTAAAGTCCGACCAGAACCGTCCATGTGCTTTGTAGTCGAATAGACTACCACATCCGCACCCAATTCAAATGGACGCTGCAAGATGGGCGATGCGAAGATATTGTCGACAATCAGCCTTGCTCCGCAGCCTTTGGCTAAATTGGCGACGGCGGCAATGTCGCTGACATCCAAAGTCGGGTTACTGGGGCTTTCCAAGAAGAAGGTTTTCGTATTGGGGCGAATGGCTGCCCGCCACGCCTCCACATCGGTTGAGTCAACCAAAGTAAACTCAATGCCATAGCGGGGCATAAAGGTCTCAATAACCCAGCGACACGATGAAAACAGGGCTTTGCCTGCAACGACATGATCGCCCGCTCGCAAAGGTGCCAACAGGGCGGCGGTCACGGCCGCCATGCCGCTGGCCGCAAGCCTGCACGTCTCAGCGCCATCAATAGCGGCCAAGCGCTCTTCCAGCATGCGGTTCGTTGGGTTGGCATAGCGACCATAAAGATAGCCCGGAGCTTCACCCTTAAAGCGCGCCTCTGCTTCACTTGCCGAGTCATAGACAAAGCCCGAAGTCAAAAAGATGGCTTCGCTGGTCTCTTTATGTTGCGAGCGTGTCAGTCCGCCTCGAACCAGGATTGTGTCCGAACTAAGTGGCAGGGCAGCGGAGGGGTCGTGTGTGTCGTCGGTCATCTTACAAAGTCCTCAGCCCAACAAGGGCATGGGCAAATGCATCAGCGGAAAAGGGTTGTAGATCGTCGGCCTGTTCGCCCACGCCCACAAATCGGATCGGCAATTTGTGTTTTTCTGTTACGGCAACCAAGACGCCGCCTTTGGCCGTGCCGTCCAACTTGGTCATGACAAGGCCTGTGATGCCCGCTGCGTGGCGGAAAGCTTCGGTCTGGGAGATGGCGTTTTGTCCGACCGTCGCATCCAGCACCAGCCAAGTTTCATGGGGTGCATCGGGGTCGACTTTGCCAATTACCCGCACAACTTTGGCGAGCTCATTCATCAACTCTGTTTTGTTTTGCAAGCGGCCAGCCGTGTCGATCAAAAGCACGTCGACCCCCTCGGCCTTGGCGCGTGTGAGTGCGTCGAACGCGAGGCCCGCGGCATCTGCGCCGGTTTCACGGGCGACCACAGGCACATTGGCGCGTTCACCCCAGACTTTGAGTTGCTCAACTGCGGCGGCCCGGAACGTATCGCCAGCGGCCAACATGACCTTGTGACCGGCTTGGGTAAGATTGTGGGCGATTTTGCCGATTGTCGTAGTTTTGCCTGAGCCATTGACCCCGACGAACAAGATCACACGCGGTCCTGAAGCCCCTGCCGGTTGCACGAAGGGCGAGCTATCGGTTTCAAAGGGGCGCAGAATTTCAGCGATCTCATCTGCGAGTGCTTGTTTGATTTCTTCGGGGCTAATGTCCCTGCCAAATCGGTCTTTTGAGATGCCGGCGCGAATGCGGGCTGATGCGCTGGCCCCAAGGTCTGCTGTGATCAACAGTTCTTCCAGTTCATCCAGCGTATCTTGGTCCAGCTTCGCCTTAGTAAAGACCGCGGAGACTCCATCGGCTAAACGGGCGGAGGAGCGTTGCAGCCCATCCACCAATTTGTCGATGACGTCAGCTGGCATGGGCTCTGGCTCGGCTGCCGGAACGGCAATCGCATAGGTCTGGCGGGCAAGGCCATCGGCACCCACTTCTTCAATGGCCAAGCTTGCTAAGCCATCGAGTTTCGCTGCCAGTGGCAACCCGCCTGCGCGCGCCGTCATGAACACCAATTCCCGATCGGCTTTGGGCTCAGCCAGCAGCGTAACGCGGACCGCTGTCGCATCATAATCAATGGAAATGTTGACCACACCTGTGATGCGGGCGCCGGCTTCTTCGACAATGGGGCCGATTTCGCTTTGGAGCTTGTCAGGGTCCAGCGCCGTTGCCACAAAGCGCGCGGCTGGGACGCCCGCAATGCCAGCTTGAGGTTCAAGCTTAGGAGCCGTTTCGGCCTCAAGCGCCTGATTTTTCTTCTTACCCCAGCCAAACATGGCGCTAAATCCCTCTGTGGCCAAGCAGCAAAACCCAGACTGCAGCCGTGACTTAGACTTAGCGGAGCTAAGGGGCAGACGGAAGACGTGAAGTGCTTTTGATCGGCTTCACAGCGCGCATCAGACATTCTATGACATCGACGCGCGTGGCCCACTTTCACCTAGGTCTCGCGCGGAAGCTGCAAGCCAAGAGTTGGATTTTCAATCATGCCAAGCCGGATTGTCATTGTAGGTGCAGGTCAAGCCGCGACCCAGGCCGCCACAAGCTTGCGGGCAGGTGGCTATGACGGCCATTTGGTTTTGTTGGGCAACGAAGGCCTGCTACCGTATCAGCGCCCTCCGTTGTCGAAGGCCTATTTGTCGGGGGCAATGGGGTTAGACCGGGTCGTCCTAAAGCCGATGGAGGCTTGGATCGAGGATAAGGTTGACGTGCATCTCGATGCCGAAGTAACGGCGCTGGATCGTCAGGCCAAGTCGGTCACAACAAGAGACGGTCAAACCATTGGCTATGATGCGCTGATTTTGGCGACGGGCTCACGTGTGCGTGCCTTAGCTTGCCCCGGTGCTGACCTTCGGGGTGTCCATTATCTGCGCAGCATTGCCGATGCGGATGGCCTCGGCCAAGACATGCAACCCGGCAAGCGCTTGGTTGTGATTGGCGGCGGCTATATTGGTCTTGAGGTTGCCGCTGTGGCTCGAAAAGCAGGCCTTGAGGTCGTAATTTTAGAGGCTGCGCCGCGCGTCCTGGCCCGCGTTGCCCCACCAGTCATTTCAGATTTCTTCCAAACCCTACATCACGACGCGGGGGTCACCATCCTGACGGATGTGAAGGTGACAGCGATTGAGGGCGCTGACTGTGTGGCCGGCGTCGCGCTGGCCGATAGCCGCACAATCCCGGCTGATCTTGTTCTGGTTGGTATTGGCATCATCCCAAACGCCGAATTAGCGCGGGCAGCGGGTCTGAAGGCTGAAGATGGGATCGAGACCGATGTGGATGCGCGAACCAGCGACCCCGCCATTTTTGCTATTGGTGACTGCGCCAGTCGGCCTTTGGTACATTACGGCCAGCGTCGCGGCCGACTGGAAAGCGTTCATAACGCCCTAGAGCAAGCCAAATTGGCGGCAGCTGCGATCATGGGTCTGCCGCGACCTGTCGAAGAAACGCCTTGGTTCTGGTCGGATCAATATGACATCAAGCTGCAGATCGCAGGCCTGTCGACCGGTGCGGCTCATTCAGTTGTGCGCGGCGATCCGTCGCAGAAGCGTTTTGCCGTTTTTCATTTAGATGCGGATAATCGCCTGCTCGCGGTCGATGCAATCAACGCACCGCCTGAGTTTATCGTCGGCAAGCAGGTGATTGCACGGCATGGACAGCTTGCACCAGCGCGTTTGGCTGATATGTCTGTATCGATGAAAGAGATTGGGGCCGGTGTCTGAGCGCCAACCCCAACCAGAAGCTCAAAGGGAACACAAAGCGTCATGGCGAAAGTCACATATATCGAACATTCCGGCACCGAGCATGTTATTGAAGTGCCAGTTGGCACCACCATCATGGAAGGTGCTGTCAAGAATCGTGTGCCGGGGATTGATGCCGATTGCGGCGGTGCCTGTGCCTGCGCCACCTGCCATGTTTTTGTCGATGCCGCTTGGATTGAGAAGACAGGCAAACCCGGCAGCATGGAAGAGAGCATGCTGGATTTTGCCGAAGGCGTGACCCCATTGTCGCGTTTGTCCTGCCAGATCTCCATGACGGCAGAGTTGGACGGTATCGTGGTTCGCTTGCCAGCCGCCCAGCACTAATTGGGGGGCCTGCGCCATGCGCAGCCGCCTATGAAATTGCGCATGCCAAATATGCGCATATACGTGTTGGACAGGAGGGGAATGGCCTCGCCAAACCCCGCTGTGCCTCTATAGTTTCCATCATTGGGGCGAGGCAGCGAGTTCGTGGTGCCTCGACCAGCTAGCAGGATAGGGTCTGTATGATCGGTGTTGTTGTGGTCAGTCACGGGTTTTTGGCGCGAGAGCTTATTCTTGCGGCAGAGCATGTGGTTGGGCCTCAAACCAATATGCAGGCCATTTGCATTGGCCCGGACGACGATATGCAGACGCGACGAGACGATATTCTCGATGCCTGTCGGAAAGTCGACGATGGAGCGGGCGTTATCATTCTCACCGACATGTTTGGCGGCACGCCCTCAAACCTCGCGATTTCAATTATGAATCGCGGCGAATATGAAGTGATCGCCGGGGCTAATCTCCCGATGCTGATTAAGCTTGCTGAAGTTCGCGGACGCGAAAGCTTGCCGAGAGCCGTTTTTGCTGCACAAGATGCTGCCCGGAAATATATCGCTGTGGCGTCATCCTTGTTGGCGAGTGGCTAAAATGACTGAACGCGTGTCGCGTACCATCGAGATCGTCAACAAACGCGGACTGCATGCGCGCGCTTCTTCCAAATTCGCACTGTTGGCGGGCGAATATGCCGATAGCCGCGTGATGGTTGGGCGCGAGGACCAAGAAGTCGATGGCGAGAGCATCATGGATTTAATGATGCTGGCCGCCGGTATCGGGTCAGAGATCACAGTTTCTGCCGAGGGTCCCCGCGCTGAAGCCGCTCTCGACGCTTTGTGCGCGTTGGTCGCCAATCGGTTTGGTGAGGGCGAATAAGGTTTTCGACCTCTGTCATTAGCCCAGCCCTTGCTCTTTGCCCCCACCTCGGCTATACGCCCCGCTCTTCCGCGCAATCAAAACGCGCGCTCTGATCCACACGGTCCTGCACGAACTGAGCAATCGGGGGTAAAGCAGATGGGGTGGACAGGGTTTCCCCGTCCGACGTGATCGTCCGGCGGGGCGTTTTGCGTTGCGTGTTCGCTTTTGGAACCACGCATGTTTGACGCGCTAACAGAACGATTGACGGGTGTTTTTGATACGCTCACCGGACGGGGTGCGTTGTCGGACAAGGACGTGGATTCCGCGTTGCGCGAAGTGCGCGTTGCTTTGCTCGAAGCCGATGTCGCACTGCCGGTTGTCAAAGCCTTTATCGCCAAAGTCAAAGAAGAAGCGGTGGGAGAGCGCGTTATTCGCGCCGTAAAGCCCGGCCAACAAGTCGTCAAAATTGTCTATGACGCGCTGGTGGAAACCTTGGGCGGCGCTGGTGGCCCCGTTGATCTGATGCTGAACCAAGGCCCGCCCGCCATCATCATGATGGCAGGTCTACAAGGTTCGGGTAAAACCACCACGACGGCAAAGCTCGCGCTTCGCCTGCGCACCCGTCAGCGCAAGAAGGTTCTTGTCGCCTCGCTTGATGTGCGCCGCCCTGCAGCGATGGAACAATTGGCGGTTCTGGCTCAGCAAGCCGAAGTTGACAGCCTGCCTATCATTGCCGGCCAACTGCCGGGCGAAATCGCGCGCCGGGCGATCACCGCGGGCCGCCTTGGTGGCTATGATGTCGTCTTCCTCGATACTGCCGGTCGGACGTCTATCGACGAAGACATGATGAGCGAAGCCGCTGAAATAGCGCGCATCGCCAGCCCGATTGAAACCTTGCTGGTTGCCGACAGTTTGACCGGCCAAGACGCGGTTGAAACGGCCCGCCGCTTCCATGAACGCTTGCCGCTGACTGGGATTGTTCTAACCCGCGCGGATGGTGATGGTCGCGGTGGTGCGGCGCTGTCTATGCGCGCGGTCACTGGCCTGCCGATCAAGTTTTTGGGCATTGGCGAAAAGATCGACGGCCTTGACGCCTTTGACGCCCAGCGTATCGCCGGCCGTATCCTAGGCCAAGGTGACGTTGTTAGCCTGGTTGAGCGCGCTGTTGAGAACGTCAAGCAGGATGAGGCGGAAAAGCTGGCCGCCAAAATGGCCAAGGGCAAGTTCGACTTGGATGATCTGGCCATGCAATTGCGCCAAATTCAGGCGATGGGTGGTCTAGGCGGCGTGATGGGGATGTTGCCTGGCGCGCAAGCAGCCAAAAAAGCGATGGAATCGGGCGCAGTTTCCGACAAAAGCGTCAAACGCCAAATCGCTGTCATTCAATCTATGACCAAGCAAGAACGGGCCAAGCCCGACCTCTTAAACGCTAGCCGCCGTAAACGCATTGCAGCGGGCGCAGGCGTCGATGTCTCGGAAGTCAACAAAGTTATCAAGATGCATCGCTCAATGTCAGACATGGTCAAGGCCATGGGCAAGGGCGGCATGAAGGGCCTGATGGGCAAGATGGGCGGTATGTTTGGGGGCAAAATGCCGCCGATGGACCCTGCCGCTCTGCAGCGTCTCGGCCAACAAGCGGCTTCATCAGGCGGGGGGTTACCCGGTCTGCCCGGGCAGTCGCCCCCACAAGGTTTGCCCGGTCTGGGCAATACGCAAAATCCCGGTGGCTTTACGGGCCTACCAGGTCTCCCATTCGGGAAAAAGTAACGCAAAAACGACCCATACACTCTGAAAGGTAAGTCTCATGTCCTTGAAAATTCGTTTGGCCCGCGGTGGCTCAAAAAAGAAGCCAGTTTACCGCATCGTGGTGGCTGAAGCCCGTTCACCACGCGATGGCCGCTTCCTCGAAAAGATCGGTAGCTACAACCCAACTTTGCCAGACGACAATGCAGGTCGCTTGGTCATCGACGCTGCGAAGGCAGCTGAATGGATGAAGAAGGGTGCCCAACCGACCGACCGTGTCGCCCGTTTTCTGGCCGCTCAAGGCGTTGGCACCTATGTCAATGGCAACAACCCAAACAAGGGCAAGCCAGGTCAAAAAGCAACCGAACGCGCCGCCGAAAAGGCCCAAGCCTTGATCGACGCACAAGAAGCTGCAGAGCGCGCGAAGGCTGAAGCCGCCGAAGCCGCTGCCCAAGCTAAAGCAGACGCTGCTGCCGCCGCTGCAGCACCAGCTGAAGAAGTCGCCGCAGAGCCTGCAGCCGAATAAGCCGACATGAAGCGCCTTGCTGAAACGCTTGGTGCTGTGGTCGCCCGCCGGGATGCCCCCGGCGGTGCGGCCATTTTGTTTTCTGGCACAGAGATTTTGTGGTCGGGGGTGGAAGGCGTCCGCGATGCGTCTTCGGCAAGCCCGCTTCTCCTAGGCAGCAAAGCGCGTGTTGCTTCCATCTCAAAAGTCGCCACAGCACTCACCGTCCTCAAACTGGTTGAAGCGGGCCGGATCGATCTGGATCGCGATATCTCCGATGTCCTGGGTTTTAAACTTCGTCATCCAAAATTCCCCGACTCTCCCATCACGCCGCGTATGATTTTGTGCCATACGGCGGGAATTCGCGACGGCGAAAATTATCGGGGGGTCGTAGGCGAGACGCTCGAAGGCTTTTTTGTTCCCGCAGGCAAAAACTGGAACGACGGTAAACATTGGGCAGACCTGCCCCAACCCTTTGGTTATTTTACCTATTCCAACCTAGCGATGGGATTGTTGGCGCAAGCATGTGAGAATGCAGGTGGCGACCGCTTTGACCGCCTCGCTCAGAAGCTGGTTTTTTCACCGCTTGGGATCGATTGTGGGTTTAATTGGTCTGGCATTTCCGATCAGGCAGCCGCCGAGGCTGCGACCTTGTACCGCCGCAAAACCCAGGGCGATTGGGAGGTTCAAGTTGATGGCAGCCCAGCTACCTTACCCAGACCGAATATCGCGACTGACCTAGGTCTAAGCCTTACTGACTATGGAGTGGGCCGTAATGGCTTGTTATTCTCGCCCCAAGGTGGGTTGCGCGCCAGCGTGACAGACCTTGCCCGTATCGGGATGGCGTTGAGTGGTGTTGAACCCTTGCTTGAGCCTGCAACGCAGGCCTTGGTCTTGACCCCACACTGGACCTATCGGGCCAGCCCGCCTAATGGGGACACTTCGGGCGGTGCATTTCAAGGCTTTGGATTGGGTGTGCACCGGCTCATCCCGGGTGACCAATGCCCCGTAGCCGGCTTGCGAGCCGAAATGATAGGCCATTATGGAGAAGCCTATGGTCTGTTGGCGGGTCTCTGGGTTGACCCGATTTCGGCGCGCGGGTTTGCTTGGTTCATCACTGGAAGCCTATATGGGCCTCCCGCCGGCTTGCGCTCTGGCGTGTACCGGGTCGAGGAAGAAATGATGCAGGCAGCGGCGGAAGACTTGGGCCTTGTCGATCTGTAGTTCTGCGATAGTATCTCCCTGATAAATGGGGCAATGACTATGGCATTGGGCGCGGGCTTTAAGGTCATCAATTTCATCCAGACCCGCGACAGATCCACTGCACTTGCCTTTTATCGGGACGTGCTGGGTCTAACATTTGTTATGGATGATCCGTTTGCGAGTGTCCTCGATCAAAATGGTACCGGTTTGCGCCTAACTCAGATCGAGGGCTTTACCCCCAGTCCCCACCCGGCGCTGGGATGGCAGGTAAGCGATATTCAAGCCAGCATCCGCGACCTGACCGCGCGCGGGGTTACCATGAAGATTTATGACGGCTTTGGCCAAGATGAGTTAGGCATTTGGCATGCGCCCGGTGGAACAGCTCAAATTGCTTGGTTTGAAGATCCGGACGGCAACTTATTGAGCCTCACACAGGTTTGAGGCCAGCATCTCAGGCTTACCTTTGCGTCTATGTACGCTTCACGCTAAATACGCCAGTATGATTTCAAGTCCGCCCCGCCCGACGACGCTTGCTGACCTTGATGCCCGCGCCCGCGAAATCTTTCGCGATATCGTGGAGACTTATCTCGAGACTGGTGAGCCGGTTGGCTCCCGCACTCTTTCCAAGCGCGGTATCGGCCTTTCCCCTGCCTCGATCCGCAACACGATGGCTGATTTGGCCAGCTTAGGTCTGCTAGATGCCCCGCATTTAAGTGCTGGGCGTACTCCAACCCATGTGGGCCTGCGGCTCTTTGTGGACGGGCTGTTGGAGATTGGCGATTTAGGCCGTGAAGAAAAGGCAGAGATTGACGCGCGTCTGGCTGCTGCTGGTTCTGATCTTTCGAGCGCTTTGTCAGAGGCCTCGCTACTCCTGTCGGGTCTTGCGGGCGGTGCAGGACTGGTCACAACACCCACTCGGGAAAGCCCCGTCAAGCATGTCGAGTTTGTGCTGATAGGGCCCGGCCAGATTCTGGTGGTTTTGGTATTCGATGACGGACAGGTTGAAAATCGTCTGGTTCAAATGCCGGTCGGGCTTACGCCATCGCAGCTTCAAGAAAGCACGAATTTCTTGAACCTCCGTCTGAAAGGGAAAACCCTATCCGAAGCCGTGGCGCAGGCGGTGGAGGATGCCCGCCATGCCGAGGCGACCTTGGACAAAGTCGCTGCTAGCTTGATCGAAGCGGGATTCGCTGAATGGTCGGGCGATGATCCCATGGCAGGGCGGAAACTAATTGTACGTGGGCGCGCCAATCTTTTGGCGAACAGCCAAGCTGCGGGCGATCTTGAGCGGGTCCGTATTTTGTTCGATGACCTTGAGCGCAAGCGCGATCTTATCCATGTGTTAGACGCAGCGCGTGAAGCTTCTGCGGTAAAATTGTTCATTGGTGCAGAAAACCCCTTGTTCTCCATGTCAGGTTCGGCTCTTGTCGCGGCCCCTTATATGGACAGCCAACGCCGGGTGCTTGGCGCACTGGGCGTAATCGGGCCTACCCGCTTGAATTATGCCCGTGTCATCCCAATGGTAGACTACACAGCGAAAGTCGTCGGCCGCCTGATTGAGCGCCGCGGTTTAAATTTAACGGAATGAGAAAGACGAAATGACCACAGAAACGGGTACCACACAGAATGGCGATGAGTTGGAGACCAACGCTGCCAATGCCGCTGACGCACCTGCTGAAGGGGCGGACACTCAAGCTTCTGCACCGGACCCATTGGACTTGGCTCGTTCGCTTTTGGGCGAGGATGCAGCACCCGAAGATATGGGCGCGCTCTTGGTGGCAAAGCTTCAAGCTGCCTTGGCAGAGATTGAGACCCTGAAGGACGCAAGTTTGCGTGCTTTAGCCGAGTCTGAGAATATTCGCCGTCGCGCCGAGCGGGAAAAAACAGAGGCCCGGATCTATGCGATCGATAAGTTTGCCCGCGACCTCTTGCCGGTAGCGGATAATTTGGGGCGCGCCATCAGCACAGCCCCTGAGGCTTTGAAGGGTGATCCAGCCTTTGATGGCTTCGTGACTGGGGTCGACATGACCCAGCGCGAGCTCTTGAATGCCTTTGAACGTCATGGCCTCACCCGGGTTGGCGCAAAAGGCGACAAGTTCGACCCCTCAATTCACCAAGCAGTCGCGCAGATTCCGTCTGACATGGCAGCCGGTGATGTCGCAGAAGTTTTCCAACCGGGCTATGTGTTGGCCGGACGTACGCTGCGGGCTGCGATGGTGGCAGTATCGGCGGGCCAACCTGCTGCAGAAGCTGCGCCAAGCGATCCCGCAGCCTCGTAACCTAAAGCTCTGATTAGCGTCGAACGCGTGGGGTGGCTGGCACTGTCAGTCGCCCCCGTAAGGCGGCTTCATCTAGCGCATTGAGTTTCCATCCCGACGGATAGCGCCCAAAATGTACCCATTCGCCGAGGGCCACATACCGGTGAGGTATGAACTGGGCTAGTTACTGTGCGTATGGAGACGTTACAGACGATAGCANGGTAGTCGCGACTGGCGACCAAGGGGGTTTATGTGAACCCTCGCCAGCACCGGTAAGTGCCCCACTTGTCATTGTGTTGTCAGGAGCTCGGCGAGTTGAGGTTCACCCGGGCTTTGATGCGGCCACGCTGTCAGCAGTGGTCACCACGCTGGAGGATCTACGATGATCCCAGTTCCGTCTGGTGTGCGGGTA
>NZ_NCSQ01000041.1 GCF_002105465.1 Aquidulcibacter paucihalophilus | reverse complement strand
TCTTATTCGGGCCAGTCCGTTAATCTGGCCCACTTTAAGTGGCGCACATCATGCGCCCCGGCCCCTCTGCTTGCTTCAGCCAAGCACAAGGCAAACCCCCGGTGGTTTCCCACGCGGGGATCAAGGTGTTGGTGCTGGTGTGAGGACCGCCCCCTTAACGCTGTCATCCCGGACGGCGTGAGCCGATCCGGGATCATTTTCCCCATGTGTGCATCTGCGTAACGGGGTCCCCGCTCTGCGCTTCGCTTCGGCGGGGACGACAGTGGTTTTGGTTAGGTTTTTTATCTGGACGCGCTTTGGTGATCCTTCCGGCCCACCAAACCGCTTCTTCTAGCGTGATTGGGCGATGGGTCGCGTCAAGTCCAGATTTCCTTCGGAAATCTGCCGCCCTAGGTCCACCTCCTCTTTTGAAAGGAGGTGGACCTAATTTCTTGATTTAAACGCGCAACTTGGTTCCAAAGAACCAAACGCGCGTCAATGGCGCAAAGCGGACTTGACCCGTCCAATCGCCCGCGAACAATCGAATTTGGCCTTTGGGGCAGGCAGGGCCTGCACCAAAGCCTTCTAGAACAAAGCAGCTATCCGCGATACCATTCTCAATCGGGGCACTCGAGGCCTAGACCTAGAACCGGAGAGTCCCACAAGGCCCCCACTCTCTACGTCGTTTCGGCGGCAATGACATCGTAGGGGTGTAACGCCGCTTCAACCCGCCTCGCTTCGGCGAGGCACCAAGATTACCGCATAGTGGTCACAACATAAGCGCACATACCCAAGCCTTGTCACACTTGACGGTCAAACCTATAGTTGATCCACTTAAGAGGTTATTTGTGTCAAATTATGATGTAAAGGCTCAAATCAGGATCAGGCGCGTTGACTTCCATCGCGCGGAAGCGCCACACCCCAGCGAAACCGCTGGCCGGGTTGCCCTTGGGTTGGTGATTGCGTTTATCTATCTCATCGGCAAAGCCTTTTTCACGATTGAATGGTCGCGCCCCCATCCAGGTTCGCCCTCGAAAGGCATCTATTTGCCAGAGCCGCTGAACGCCAGCCGAAAGATCAAAATTCCCGCTGAGACGACCCAAGAATTCAAAGTTGATCGCGGCAAGCAATTGGTGGTGTCTTGGCGCAATCCCTATCAATGTGACCAAGACGTGCTGCTCTCATACCGGCCCAGCGCCAATCCTGAAGCTGTGCTCAAGACTGAAGTCTTGACCGGGCTTGGCGGCAATAAAATCTTCCCGAAGGTCGGCAACACCAGCTGGATTGTGCAGTGGCAGGTCCGCGACAAGAAGACAACAGAGTCTGGATGTAAAAATGCCAATTACGGGGCCATGCCTGACAATGCTGAAGTGTTCGGGTTCACCGAACCGATTCCAGCCCCTGCTCCGGCCCCCAACTAGCGCCTAGCGAACTGGAACAGCCTTCCAGAAGTAACGGGTGAAGCCGCGCCGATCATCCCATTCTTTCACACGAAACGCCATGCGCACAGGCGTGCTGCTATCAATCTCGCCGGGTTCCACATCGGCAATGTCCATGAAAATCCGCCCGCCACCCTCAAAATCGATCTGGCCGTAATGATTGGGCGGGTTCATCGAATAGGTTAGATAATCGGCCGAATAGGTCAGCACTTTGGCAGCGCGTTCGGCAAATTTGTAAGGCTCTTGGCTATCGACTTGGGGTGAATTGGGGGCAACCGAGATGCGGGTGCGCGGATATTGGACGGTGCCGGTGACCTGACAGCGCCCCCCAACAAGGCCTAAAATGCCGTCATTATAGCGGTAGAGCGTGGTGAGAGCGGTTTTGTTATCCTTCTCTGCCCGCATGCCCTTATCCCATTCCACCAGCCCATTAAAAACCAGATATTTCATATAGCTGGACTCTTCCTTGCGATTGGCAAGCCAGCCTGAAAGGCCGGTACGGGGCTTAAACCGGGTGATCGCATCTGTGACTTTAAAGACCAGCGCTTCACAGCCTTGGCCAAATTGCGCCACCAAAATCGTCTGCCCAGCTTGGGCCTTTTCAAGAACACCGGCCAGCATCAAAAGGGCATGGGCGCATCCTGTCTCGCCGACGATTGTCCCCAAATTGTCGGACACAGCTTCTGGCTTCATGCCCATCTTTTTGGCGATGCTTTCAGCAATGCCCTTAAAGGTCGACGGCAGAATAAAGTGATCGACAGCGGCGGCCTCTAATCCTGCGCTCGCTAAAGCCCGCTTGAGGACAGGTGGGACAATCTTCATATAACCTTCGTCACGTATCCAGCGTTCTTCCCACTGATAGTCAAAGGCTTCATCGGCCCCGCGAAAATGATCGACGAAATCAAGAGTGCTCGCCGCCCCGCCAAGCCATTCGGCCAGCACATTCTGACGCCCCACCACCATGGCAGCCCCACCATCGCCATAGTCAAACTCTTGCGCAGAGACCGCCTTAGGTACACGCCGATCCCCTGCCGCCACGAGAAGAGAGGGATTTGCCCCATCGGGTGCCCCACTTGCCACGCATAAGGCTTGCGCCAAAGCCGTCACGCCGGCCTTTTGTGTCCCAGAGATATCAGCGGCCTGGATCTCGGGCTCCAGCGTTAGGGCAGCTTGGACAATGCCGGCATTCAAACGATCGGCGAAGGGTGCGGTAGTCGAGGCAAAGTAAAGCGCCTTGATGTGAGAGCGGTCATCCTCTGGGCCCAAGGCATCGCGGGCGGCTTCTACCGCAAAGGTAATCGCATCCTCGTCCCAATTGCCAAGGGCGCGCTCGCCCTTGGCCTTGCCCATCAGATTAGGCGCCAGCCACGCATTGGTCTGGGCCATGGCCTTCTTTTGTAAACGTAAGCGCGGCACATAGGAACCAAAAGCCGTAATTCCAATCATCGCGCTGTCTCCCAAATCTTATTTGTTCATTTTGTATTGACCCACTCTGGCGCGGGGTTGGCTCTATTTCAAGATGGGGGGATCAATTTGGTGAGGTTGGCTGCCGCAGGCATGGCGAACTTTCGAAACTTCTTCAAAACCGCCATACGCGCGCTGTCCTCGGGACTGATGGCGGCAATGACTTTGCCAAACCCATCCAGCCGTGACTCGCGGATCCAATCGCGCAATTTGGGGTCTTGACCCCAAGCCATCTGGTTCATCATATTGCCAAGGACAGCTCGGGGATACATGTCCAAGGTACGGGGCAAGGGAACCGAACCACACAGGCCATTCTTGGTCGCATCATCCTCATAATTGGCCTCCACATAAGCTGCCAGCGCCGCGCTAAAGGCGGGCTGCGGGATGCGGATCATTTGCGGCACAATCAAGTCGCCCTGATAGACGGGCACCGCGGGGCGATCCTCCACCGCCGAGGCAGAGCAATCGATAAAGAGCGTATCCTTGCCAAAGTGCGCTTCCCCGCCATCCAGCACCACTTTGGTCGGGCTGATCGTACTCACCCGGCCTTTGCGGATCACGTTTTTGATGCGGGCCAATTGCGCAACTTCGCCGGTTGAGACCGTGGCATACCGATGGACGGTTGGCCGCACATGCGGGTCAATCCGCAGCATCACACCGCAAGCTTCCAAGCGGTCAAACAAATCATCGACATCGCTGGCCAAGGCACAGGCCTCCATCATATCGGCTTGGCCGGCGATGGTTTCGTCGAAGAAGTCGATTCCGGGTTGGGTTTTGCGCCGGTTAAGTAACCAGGAATCACGCGGCATAATCCAGCTGATGGAGTCTGGGTCCGCACCCGAGGCCAATAGCCAGCAAGCAGCATCCATCCCCGTCTTGCCGGCCCCAACGATCACGAAATGCTTGGGCATGCCTTGGCTGCGCTTCCACAAATGCGGCAGCTCGTTTAAGGGCACAAAGTCGACGCCCGGCTCCACCACAAACTTTGGCGTATGCGTGGAGGGAACAGTGGTTTTGAAATAAGTGGCATCAACTGTTTTCTTGCGGATATGAACCTCTGTCTCCTTGCCTGAAAGCAGGGATACAAACCGACCGTCACCCAAATAGTTTGACATGGGAAAATAGCTAACACGCCCACTGGCCAGCAGGCGTTGATTCATGACTTTCTCGAAGTAACCGCTGACTTCTGGACCCGATGCTAACTCATACAGGCCTTGATTAATGCCGGTTTGATCAATGCGATCTTGACCCAGCGGCATCGAATTCACGCCATAAAAGGCTGAAGGCTGGTGTAAGGTAACAAAACTATAGGCATCATTCCAATGGCCACCGGGCTTGCCATGGCGATCTACAATCGTGATGTGGGCGTTGGTTTGGTCCAGCAACGTGTCCGCAAACGCAAGGCCAACCGCCCCTGCCCCAACAATCAGATAATCGGTTTCCATGCGCGGACCCTCCTGAATCAAACCTCGAAACTCTCCCCGAGCTTAGAGGCTTGTCTCAGGATTTACCACCACACTTTAGCCTTGGCGGTGTAACCTGATTGCGCTTCAAGAACGCCTGCGACGGCAAACACCGTCTCTTCATCCAAAGCCCTCCCAATGACTTGCAGACCCAAGGGCAGACCTTGGGAATCGAGGGCTGCTGGCACGGAAATACCAGGCAGGCCCGCAAGATTGGCCGTCACGGTGAAAACGTCATTGAGATACATTTGGATGGGATCGTCACTCTTCTCGCCCAAGCCGAAGGCTGCAGAAGGTGCGGTTGGGGTCAAAAGGGCATCGCACTTTTGCCAAGCCAGGCGGAAGTCTTCGGCAATCTTTGTGCGAACCCGTTGGGCGCGCAGATAATAGGCATCATAATAGCCAGCCGAGAGCACATAGGTGCCGATCAGGATGCGCCGCTTCACTTCATCGCCAAACCCTTGGGCGCGGCTTTGTTCATAGACTTGGGTCAAAGTCTCGCCTTCCACCCGCGCGCCAAAGCGCATGCCGTCATAGCGGGCAAGGTTGGAGGAAGCTTCGGCAGGAGCCACGATATAGTAGCACGGCAAGGCATATTTGGTGTGCGGCAACGAGACATCGACGATCTCAGCCCCGGCATCTTTCAGCCAAGCAATCCCGTCGCTCCACAATTTCTCTATCGCTTCGGGCATGCCATCGACGCGATATTCCTTTGGAACACCGATCTTTAGCCCCTTCACCCCACGGGCAACAGCGGCAGCAAAGTCTGGTACCGGCACTTGGAGGCTGGTGGAATCCTTCGGGTCATGGCCGCACATGGATTGAAGCAGGATCGCGCTGTCCAATACCGTTTTGGCAATAGGCCCTGCCTGATCGAGCGAACTAGCAAACGCCACAATACCAAAGCGGCTAGCCCGGCCATAGGTTGGCTTGATCCCAACGGTGCCAGTGAAAGCAGCGGGCTGACGGATGGAGCCGCCCGTGTCGGTTGCCGTTGCCCCTAAGCACAAGTCTGCCGCCACGGCTGCAGCCGAGCCACCCGAAGAGCCACCCGGCGTCAAAGACGCATTGGCCCCGTCTTGGCGCTTCCACGGATTGACCACAGGGCCAAAGCGGCTGGTTTCGTTTGACGAGCCCATAGCGAACTCATCCATATTGAGCTTGCCCAACATCACCGCGCCATCGCGCCACAATTGACTGGTGACGGTGCTTTCATAGGTGGGCTTGAACTCTCCCAGAATATTGGAACAGGCGGTCGCCCGCACGCCTTCGGTACAAAACAAATCCTTGATGCCCAGCGGGATGCCTTCCAAGCGACCCGCACTGCCATCCTTCAAACGTGCATCGGATGCGGCAGCCATTTCTAACGCCTTCTCGGGTGTCGTAACCACATAGGCATTGAGCTGAGGGTTGGCTGCTTCGATCGCGCTATTGAAAGCGGTCGCCAGTTCAACGGCGGAAAAGGCCTTCGACGCCAAGCCATCGCGGGCTGCGGCGAGAGTCAGTTCAGTCAATTGGGTCATTATTCAACCACCTTTGGAACGACAAAGAAGCCATCGGCGCTTTTGGGGGCATTCGCAACGATTTTTTGGGTGTTGCCACCATCAGTCACGGCATCATCGCGCAAGGGCAAGGTCGTCTCAACCGCACTGGTCATGGGCTCCACACCTTCCACATCGACTTCATTGAGCATCTCAATCCAGCCAAGGATGGTGTTCAATTCGCCAGCCAAGCTTTCGAGGCGGGAGTCTGGTTCGTGGATGCGCGCCAATCGGGCGACACGCCGCACAGTATTTGCGTCTACTGCCATGGGTTGAAGGTCCTTATTGTCAACTTGTCGCTAACGGCTCAAGCGCGCAAGAGCAAGGATAGAGGCCAGTTAGGCCGCCCTTTGCTGGCAGAGTCTTGCAGCACGGAGACAAGAAATCAAAAATTCTATCCCCCTGCCCCGTGACGCCGAGTATCTTGTCTCAGCACATTTTGGAAGCAGGCAATGGAGAATGGAAAAGTCCAGAAAAGCCTACGGAACCCCATACACTAACCTTAGCTTGTTTTAGCATCCCAAATTTTGTCTACGCCCACTCTAACGGCAAAGATAGGTGCTAATATCGGTTAGGTTTCGGCCTTGTGAACACGCGCTTGCTTCTTGCGAATAGCTGCTTTGTGCCTCTGTCCGTGAAACAAACATTACAAGGCTGGCCAAAATAATCCATAAAGCAAGCGACTGTGCGACTTCTTTCATAAGATGCTCCAGTAAAACGAATTCAACCTCGTGCTTTCAACTTCCGAATGGACGACTAATGCTTAACCGGTTCGAATTTTTCACTTAAAATTGATGTAACCGCGATTCCAACAAAAACTCTAACTGACCCTAGGTTAGCAGAACCTATTTCCTCTGTCATGCACAGGCACTGCATACAATAGATGCATGACGCTTTTTTATGCATCACCTATGGTCGCTGCGCGAAATTTCTGTCAGAAAGCTCTATGACTATACCTTCCCACCGTGATGCACAGCCTGAAAAGCGGGATTCTTCCGGCTTTGTCTTTGTTTTCATTACAATTACCTTGGACATGTTGGCACTGGGGTTAATCGTTCCGGTTCTTCCGAATTTCCTGAAGGAAATGACCGGTGGCGATGTTGGCGAAGCGGCCCACATGATTGGGGTGTTCGGCTTTTTCTGGGCGCTTATGCAGTTTATCAGCATGCCGATCATGGGGGCTTTGTCTGATCAGATCGGGCGAAAGCCCATCCTGCTCATCTCAAACTTTGGTCAAGCCCTGTCAAATTTAATGACCGCCTTTGCGCCCGGCTTTTGGCTTTTGCTGCTGTCGCGCATTTTGTCGGGCATTGTCAGTGCTGTCGGGTCAACCGCCAATGCCTATGTGGCCGATACAGAGCCGAAAGAGACGCGGGCGCAAAAATTTGGACTCTTAGGGGCAGCCTTTGGTCTGGGTTTCATTTTAGGACCGGCCATTGGTGGCTATCTTGGCGGCATTAACTTGCGCTTGCCCTTCTTTGTGGCCGCCGGACTTTGTGCGCTGAATGGATTTTTCGGCCTCATCATGCTGAAGGAATCCTTGAAACCAGAAAATCGTCGACCATTTCGATGGACGACAGCAAGCCCGATTGGCTCGATCCAATTTCTTGGATCAAACCCGAAAATCCTAAGATTGACCCTTATTCGCGGCCTGTGCGATTTCGCTCAAGTCGTCTATCCCTCCACCTTCGTCCTCTATGGCTTTTATCGTTATGGTTGGGAATCGGATGTCGCGGGCCTGACCTTGGGCTTAGTCGGCCTAAGCTCGATGATTGTGCAAGCGGGGCTCGTTGGCCCCATCATCCGGCGCATTGGTGAGGTTTCAACCTTGATTCTGGGCCTGAGTTTGGGCGCGCTTGGCTATGGGCTTTATGCTTGGGCACCCAATCAATATGTTTTGTGGGCCTCTGTCCCGATTGCCTCCCTGGCAGGCATTTATGGCGCGGCCATCCAATCCTTGTTGACCCGCCAGATTGGGCCTGACGAACAAGGCCGCCTGCAAGGCGCAGTGGGTATGGTGCAAGCTGCAACCAGCATGGTTGGTCCACTTGTTTTCACCGCGATTTTTGCTTGGTCGATCGCCCCGATCCGGGACCCGAGTCTGCCGGGTCTGGCCTTGAGCTTGGCAGCTCTTTGCTTGATCCTTGCAACCCTGATTGCTGCCACGGGTGCCCGCCAGTTTCGTGCGGATCAGGCGTCGGCCACCAATTAAGCAGAGACGGTTTAAACGCGTATGGCTAAGGCACGCATGAAAATCTCCGGGTCGACGTTTCCACCGCTGCCGGTAACGGCAATAACTTGGCCCTTAGCCGCCACTTTGCCTGACAGGACAGCCGCCAATGCGGCAGCCCCGCCTGGCTCCAAAACAAGGCGTAAAAACTTGAAGGCAAAAGCCATCGCATGAAGCACTTCGTCATCGCTGACAGCAACGCCCTTGGTTCCAATGCGGGCAAGGATTGGAAAGGTCAATTCGCCAGGAATTTGCGTCATCAAGGCATCTTGGATGGTGCGCGTGCCCGGCTCATTGGCCACACGTTGCCCCAGAACTAGCGAGCGTGTCAGATCATCATGGGAGACCGGTTCTGCCCCGATAAGCTGAGTCTTGGGCGACAAAGCTTCCAAGGCAAGGCCGATGCCAGCTGCCAATCCACCGCCACTGGCGCAGCTGACCAATACATCAAGATCTAGCCCTAATTCTCTGACTTGATTTATGATTTCAAGGCCACACGTTCCTTGGCCAGCAATGACATCGCGATGGTCAAATGGCGGAATTAGGGTCGCCCCTGTTTGTGCGGCGATAGCCGCGCCAATTGCCTCGCGACTTTCCAGCACGCGGTCATAGGTCACGATCTTGCCGCCATCGGCCTCAACCGACTCAAGCTTACCCTTGGGCGCGTCCGATGGCACCACGATGGTGGCCGACATGCCCAAATGCTTGGCGACATAAGCAATGCCTTGGGCGTGATTGCCTGAGGAGAAAGCAACAACGCCTTTGGCGCGATCCTCCACCGGGATTTTCAACATGGCATTGGCCGCGCCACGGATTTTGAACGCCCCGCGCGGTTGCAAACAGTCGGCCTTGACGAAAATCTGACCACCAGTGGCCTGATCAAGCGCATCCGCGCGCATCAAAGGGGTTACCAAGGCGAGCGGGCGGATGCGGCGATCTGCTTCGAGCACATCTACAAAAGTCGGTAAGGTCATGCCTCTTCCTCACGCGGCCCGCCGCGAAGGTCAAGAGCGCGGTTTTGCTCGCGCCGTGGGTTGCGCAGTCGCGGGATCATCTGGCCAGACATGGCGGGGATAGCGCGCCTTCATATCTTTGCGCACATCATGCCAACCAACTTTCCAGAATTCGGGCAAATCAGACGTCACTGCAATTGGGCGGTGGGCGGGTGACAGCAATTGAAACACCAAAGCCACCTGCCCGCCTGCCAGCATGGGATGTTGGGCAAGCCCAAACAATTCCTGAACGCGAACCTCAATTGTTGGGCCTTGTTCGGCGGCATAATCGATTGCGTACCGTGTCTCCAGCGGGGTGACAAAATGGGTTGGGGCGGCTTCGTTCATGGCTTGGCGTTCAGGCCACGACAAAAAATTTTCCAGCGCTTGAGCGACATCGACATCCGCCAAGCTGCGCGCCCCGATCAAGGCAGGGGCCAACCAATCGTCCAAGGCTGCCTCTAACGCACCGGGCTTTCCTTGTGGCCAACGCTCTGGATCGCGCGCATAAAGCCACCTGAAACGCTCAACAAAAGACTTGGCGCGATCCGACCAGCTAAGCTTGTCGATACCAAAGCTTCGGACAGCCTCTAGAAGGCCTGTTTCAATCTGGTCGGAGGTTAAGGCGACTGGGCGTTCCTCCAAGATCAGCGCACCAAGCCGGCGCTGGTGGCGGCCCTGAATCACCCCTTTCGTCCGGTCAAATTGGGTCACGGTGCGGGTCTCAATCTCTTTGGCAAAAAGCGCTTCAATATCGGCCTTCTCCAGGCGAGCAGCTTCGCCAATCCGCGCATTGGCAGCCTTTCCCTGCAGGGCCCCAATGGCGAGAAATTCGGCCGTGGCGAGGGCCTCTTGGGTTGGCAATTCACCGCCGCTGCCATTGACCAAAAGGAAGCCACCGCGGCGATCACGCGCCTTTGCAACGCGCTCTGGAAAAGCCAGCGCTAAAGCCCGCCCGACAAGTTCGATAACCGGGGATTCCCGGGCACCAACCTGTTGTGCCCAGCCTTGTGCTTGAGCGCGCGCCTTCGCCGCCCGTGGCGAGCGGTCGCGGGCAAAGGACAAAAGGCGCTGTTCCAGATCAGGCGATGGGCCACCTAACCCACGCTCACTCAACAAAGCTGCCAAATGGGCGGCGGTCGTGCCAAAACCAAGCTCTGCCGCGCGCACAATCATATGGGCCAAGCGCGGCGGCAAACCAAACCCGACCAAGTGCTTGCCATGGGGTGTCAAACGTGGGGCCTGTCCCGCTTCAGAAGCTATGGCACCCAAATCGACCAAAAGCTTTCTGGCTTCCTGCAGGGCGGGTACAGGAGGTGGATCCAGCCACTTTAGGCTAGCAGGATCAGACACACCAAAAGATGATAAGGTCAGCACCAACGGGGCTAAATCGGCTTCCAATATCTCCGGACGGTCATAGGCTGGGAAAGCGCCCATCTCAGCTTCTTCCCATAATCGATAACAATGTCCGGGTGCGGTGCGCCCTGCCCGCCCCCGGCGCTGATCGCATGCAGCCTTGCTGGCGCGCACGGTAACCAATCGGGTCAGGCCGCTGTCAGGCTCAAAGGCCGGCCTGCGCGTGAGGCCCGCATCCACAACCATGCGGACGCCCTCTATGGTAAGGCTGGTCTCGGCAATTGCGGTGGAAAGAATGATTTTGCGGCGGTCGCCTGCAAGTGGACGCAGCGCTTGATCTTGTTCGTCCGGGCTTAAAGAACCGTGCAAGGCGATAACGGTGCAGGATTTAGCCAAAGCTTTGGTCGTGATGGCCTCATAGGCGCGATTGATCTCGGCCGTACCGGGCAAGAAAACCAACACATCGCCCGGCCCCTGCGACAAGGCCTTCAAGGCACAATTGGCGGCTTGGATTTCAATGGGCAGGTCTTGCGTGCGGCCCATATAGAAAGTCTCAATCGGATAAAGCCGACCCGCACTTTCAATCAGTTGAGCTCCCCCCAATCGGGCGGCCAATTGCCCACCTTCCACCGTGGCGGACATGGCGATTAAGCGCAAGTCTTCGCGCAGACCTGCCTGAATATCGAGGGCGAGCGCAAGACCCAAATCCCCCTCTAAGCTTCGTTCATGGACTTCATCGAAAATGAGAGCGGCAACATCGCTCAACTCCGGGTCCACCAACATGCGGCGGGTAAGCATGCCCTCGGTGATGACTTCAATCCGGGTGCGCGGGCCAATTTTTTTGTCGAGGCGTACCTGATAGCCCACAGTTTCGCCCACAGCCTCGCCCAGCAAATCAGCCATACGGGCGGCGGCTGCCCGTGCTGCTAAACGCCGTGGGGCCAGCATCACAATCTTCTTGCCCTCTGCCCAGGACTGCCCCAGCAAAGCTAAAGGAACAGAGGTAGTCTTACCTGCACCGGGCGGGGCAACCAGCACCGCAGAAGTTTGGGACTGCAGGACCTTTAAGAGTTGGTCCAGCACAGCGACAATAGGTAAGTCTGGCGGAATCGCCGCCAACATGGCCGTCTATTCTTGATCTGGGTCGGTCGCGACCCCGACGCGCTGGGCCAGTGAGGCGGCCATAAACATATCCAGATCGCCGTCGAGAACGCCAGATGTATCCGACGTCTCTGCACCTGTGCGAAGATCCTTCACCATCTGATAGGGCTGCAGCACATAGGAGCGAATTTGATGACCCCAGCCAATATCGGTCTTTTGGTCTTCCAAGGCATTGGCCGCTGCCTCACGCTTCTGCAATTCCATCTCATACAGACGGGCACGCAGCATTTTCCAAGCGATTTCGCGGTTCTTATGCTGGCTGCGCTCTTGCTGGGAAGCACACGCAATGCCGGTCGGCAAGTGGGTGATCCGAACAGCGGAATCGGTCTTGTTGATGTGCTGACCACCCGCGCCAGAGGCACGATAGGTATCAATGCGGACATCTTTTTCTTGGATATCTATCACAATCGCATCGTCGACAACGGGATAGACCCAGACGCTGGAGAAGCTGGTATGGCGCTTGGCCGCGCTGTCGAACGGAGAAATACGCACCAAACGATGCACGCCCGATTCTGTCTTCAGCCAGCCAAAGGCATTCTCGCCTTTGATCAAAAGGGTTGAGGATTTGATCCCGGCTTCTTCACCCACGCTTTCTTCAATTTCCTCGACACTCATGCCACGCGATTGCGCCCAGCGCACATACATGCGGCGCAAGATGCTGGCCCAATCCTGACTTTCGGTGCCCCCTGCCCCCGCGTTGATTTCCAGATAGGCATCATTGCCATCGGCTTCGCCGGACAAAAGCGCCTCTAATTCCGCACGGTCGGCGCGGGTTTTGGCATCCACAAGCCCTTTGCGCGCCTCCTCAATCATGTCCTCATCGCCCTCGGCCTCCGCCATTTCGGCAAGTTCAACATGATCGGACAGATCGCGCTCTAATTGTCGAACGGCATCGACGGAGGCCTGAATACGGTTTCGCTCGCGCATTAAGCCTTGGGCTTCTTGGGGATTATTCCACAGATCCGGTCGCTCGCTCAGCGCGTCGAGTTCGTCCAAACGGCGAAGGGCAACATCCCAGTCGAGCCGCCGGCGCAGCAGCGCCACAGACTTGCTGATATCACGACTGAGCGCTTCAAGTTCGGCGCGCATAAGGTCTCTCCAAAATCAATTCTCGCAGGGTGCGGACATAAGCAAGGCCGGCCTGAAGGTCCAGACCGGTCCAAAATGGGGTATCAGTTTGCGTCGTCAGCCTTCTTTTTCGGCTTTTGGTGCCGCAGTCGATGCGGGCGCAGGTGTGGCCACAGGAGCCGTCTTTGGGGCCGTCTTCGGAGTTGAAGCCGGGCGCGGTGTTGGGGTGTCGTCAATCACGATTGAACTTCCAGGTCGGGTATCGACACGGGGTGCATCGGTTCTGCCACTGCGCATTTGCGCCAAGGTAGCTGCCGCCCCAGCTGGATTGGTTTGCAACTCCGCAAGAATGTTCATCCGCTCTTCGGCTTCAATCTCGCGCTTGACCTCGGGTGAGGCATTAAAGTCTTCCACCGGACGACCTTCATGCGCCTTCATCATATATTGCCGAAAGATCGGACCGGCCACAGGGCCACCCGACGCCCCTTGATAAATGGTGCGCGGCAAATCGTAGCCGACATAAACGCCTGTAGCGATTGAGGGGGAGAAGCCCACGAACCATGCATCCTTATAGTCGCTGGTTGTCCCCGTTTTGCCGGCCACCGGACGACCAAAGTCCACGCCACGTCCTGTACCCTTCAAGACCACATCCCGCAAAATTCCAGTCATTTCCCAAGCGGTGCGAGGAGAGACGACTTGAACACCCCAGGGATCAATTTGTGGCGGGCCTGCATCGAGATTGAGCTCACTATCGCACGCTGGGCAAGAGCGGCGATCGGAACGCCAAACGGTGCGCCCACGTGGGTCTTGCAAACGGTCATAAAAAACCGGTGGGATATAACGTCCGCCATTCGGGAAGACCGCAAAGGCTGAGGTAAGACGCAGAACTGTGGTTTCCCCCGCACCCAATGCCATGGTCAGGTCATTGGGCAAATCATCATAAACGCCGAAGCGGCGCGCATAATCAGCCACCCGACGCATGCCCACCCGACGCGCGATCCGGACGGTCACCGTGTTACGAGACATCACCAGAGCTTGGCGCAAAGTCATCACGCCATAAAATCTACGGTCGGCGTTTTCTGGACTCCACCCACCACCACGGATTCGCTCATCGGAAATCTTCGTCTCAGGCGTCAGCCCTTGTTCGAGCGCTGCAGCATAAATGATGGGTTTGAACGAAGAACCTGGTTGACGCTTGGCTTGGGTAGCGCGGTTAAAGCCGGAATCTTCAACATCCATGCCGCCAGCCATGGCGATCACAGCGCCTGTCTGCACATCAATCGAAACCAAGGCACCTTGGATGCCCTGATGGCGTTGCAATTGGAACGTACCGTCATCCCGGCGACCAAGCCAAACCAACCCGCCGTCCACCAAGGGTTTGCCAGATCGCAGCGCCCAGTCCTTATCGGCCTCTGGAATGGGCACTTTGCTGCCGTTGGTCAGGCCAAAGGATTGGGCTTCATCCAAGACAATCGCAAAAACCGCGCGAGGATCTGGGCGCCAGTAACGCGCTTTTGCCAGCCGCGCAGACCAGTCCCCCGACACATTCATCATCCCGACCGCGCCGGTAAAGCCACGAGTGCGACGCGGATCCAACCGGTTCAAGCTTGCCGATAGAGCCTCGCGTGCATATTTCTGCTTATCCAGATCGACAGTCGAACGAATGATAAAGCCGCGCGAATACGGCGCATCCTTGCCAAAGCGACGGATCAGGTCGCGGCGAACTTCCTCTACGAATTCGCCTGCTTCAGGATCTGTCCAACTGCCACGTGGATTAGGATTGACCGTCAAGGGTTCGGCTTGGGCAGCAGCCGCCTGCTGGGCTGTGATGAAGCCATTCTCCTTCATGCGTTCAATCACCCAATTTCGTCGACCAACAGCACGGTCCATGTGGCGAAGGGGGTTGTAATTGTTGGGTCCCTTGGGCAAAGCCCCCAAATAAGCCGCCTGCGCAATGGTCAGATCACGCACATCCTTGCCAAAATAAGTCTGCGCCGCCGCTTGAACGCCATATGACCTAAAGCCCAAGAAAATCTGATTGACGTAGATTTCCATGATCTGGTCTTTAGTCAGAACTTCTTCGATGCGGATAGACACCAAGGCTTCGCGAACCTTGGACAAGATTTTGTCGAGGGTTGAGCCGCGCGCATCATCTAACAACAAGACGTTTTCGGCCACTTGTTGAGTGATGGTGGAAGCCCCTTGCATCCGACGCTCACCCAAATTGCTGATATTGAATAAAACAGCGCGGCCCACACCCATCAAATCTACTCCCGAATGGGAGTAAAAATCCTTATCCTCCGCAGCCATAAAGGCTCCGATAACGTGGTCAGGGACTTGCTCAATCGGGATATAAGATCGGTTCTGCCGTGCAAACAGACCAATCTGGCGACCATCGGAAGAATAGATCACGCTGGAAACAGCAGGTTGGTAATTGGCAAGCTTTTGATGGTCTGGCAGACCTTGCAGTGCCATATTGACCAAAATGACCGCGCCGATGACGCCCAAGGCGATCGAGACCAGAACGGTCAAAGCAATGATCTTCAAATAGACTCGCATCGTCGCTCGGTCTTTCCCAATCGGGTAAGGGACCAATTGGGCCACTTGCCCAGTTTGGCTTTACCCCTGATCTTGTCCTTAGTATGGCCTGCTTGGCGCGCCAATAAAAGCGCCCTTTCCCAGTTCTGCTGAAGCTGAAGCACGCGGCTTCAAGAGGGCAGACTGCTATGTCATCATTCCTATTTGCCAGCACCGCCGCTGATCACTTGAACACGGTCAAAATAGGCACTGATTGATTTTGCGGTTGCAGCCATTTGTCGGCTGCGGAATTGCGGATTAGCTAAGCGCGCTTCATCTTCGGGATGCGACATAAAGCCCATCTCAAGCAAGACCGCCGGAACGCGGGGCGAGAGCAGGACGAAGAAGCCTGCTCGGCGATGCGATGTCTGCGTCACCGGTCCTATTTTCCGGATCTCGCTGATCAGGGATTGACCGAAAATAGCCGATTGGTTCTTCGTGTCGCGCTGGGTCAAATCCCGTAATATCTCAACGACGGACTTATCTTGCGTCTGATTGGGCGGAGCGATGGACCAATTGTCATTATTGAGAAGTTGTCGCGCGCGCTGGCCGCCTGCCTCTGATAGTGTGTAGACCGTGGCCCCAACCGCCCGTGAGCCGGGGGGCGCAGAGTCTGCATGCAGGGAGATAAACAGGTCCGCGCGCTTGTCCCGTGCGATCAAAATGCGGCGCTCAAGGGTCAAGAACACATCGGTGTCGCGGGTCAAAATGACTTCAAATCGGCGGTCGCGGCGGAGATAGTCGCGCAACAAGATGGCGCTGGCGAGTGTCACTTCTTTTTCAAACAACTGACCAGAAACCCCAGTTGCGCCGGGATCTTTGCCACCATGGCCGGGGTCGATGACGATCACAAAGCGGCGCCCGGCAGCATTTGGCCGGATAGGCGTGGGGACGCTATTGACCTTCTCAGCTACGCGCGGCTTGGGAACAGGCGCGGTTGTGGCAAAGGTCTTGGGATTGGTTGGTACCAATTCAAGGCGTAATTGCCGCCCCCCTAATACGCCCACGATCTCATGTTTGCGAATCCGCATCGGGCCTGACAGGTCCAAGACGATGCGTGATTCTGTTTGGGATTTGTCGGCAAAACGGATTTGTGAAACCCCGCCTTCGCCGATCAAAGTCCCCGCCCGACCATTGCCCAACCCCCAAGTGACCTTGGGCATATCAATAACAAGGCGAGGCGATGGCGTGGTTAAGGCGAAGAAGCGGTATTTGACAGGTTGATCGAGGCGAATGCTGACAATCGTCGCCTCGGCGGCTTGGGTAGTTGTTATGGCACTGACGCGTGGAAGCCCCCGCGTCTGGGCCTGAGCTTGGGTAAAGGCAGCACTTTCCTTGGTCCAAGCCGGAGGCCAATCAACCGAGATTGCGGCCAAACCGACAGCGAGAAGCAGCAAGATCACGCCGCGTGCCAAATATAGCCGCTGCATTCGAAATATGCGGATCAAAGCGGCAAACACTGTTTGATAAGACAATGGCTTCATACTGGGTCCGGCTGCCGAATCTGTGCTGCGAAGGGCTAAAGCTTGATACCTGTAACCCACCGGACCTGTCCAATGTGGAATCAGGGAGCAAGTCCCGCTTCCCTTTCTGTGCGAAGTGAGGCAGTGTAATTTGCAATACGGGAAAGATGGGTTTTTGATCTTCGCCGTATTGCTTTTTTGGAACCAGACTTGTGCACCTCAAAGCCAAGTCTCAACCAGTTCATTCAATATGCCTTTTTGGCATATTCTAAGTCGGGACGCTCCGCGGCGATGACATTGCGCGCCACTCTGTTTCAAGAGACTTTGATCCAAGGCGAAGCTATGACGCTTTTGCGCCATTCGCGTGGGCCATTAGGCCGGGATCTGGGTGCTGCTCTCCCATCGCGCTTCGTTCAGCGCCGACTTTTACCAACAACCTTTGACGATTCGCGCTCATTGACCGGGAGACGACGCCACTGCGTTGCCCTGCGGCCGAGCCAGCGCGCTGGAGCTTACATCTATGTCCAAAACAATGCTGATCGACGCAGCTCATCCGGAGGAAACCCGGGTAGTTGTGCTCGCCGGAAACCAAATCGACGACTTCGACTTTGAATCTGCGTCCAAAAAACAAATCCGTGGCAATATCTATCTCGCCAAAGTCACGCGGGTAGAACCATCCTTACAAGCAGGGTTTGTCGAATATGGCGGCAATCGCCATGGCTTCCTCGCGTTTGGCGAAATTCATCCTGACTATTATCAAATTCCTGCCGCCGACCGCGAAGCCTTGCTTGCGGAAGAAGCTGAGCAGGCTGCCCTCGATGAAGAAGGCGATGGCGATGACGAACAGGTTCGCGCCCGTCGGGCGGCCCAGCGTCGCTACAAAATCCAAGAAGTGATTCGCCGTCGCCAGATCATGCTGGTCCAAGCTGTCAAAGAAGAGCGCGGCAATAAGGGTGCGGCGCTGACGACCTATTTGTCGCTCGCTGGGCGCTATTGCGTCTTGATGCCCAACACGCCACGAGGTGGCGGTATTTCGCGCAAAATCACGGCTGTGGGTGACCGCAAGCGGTTAAAGTCGGTTATCTCCGAGCTTGAAGTGCCCAAGGGCATGGGTCTGATTATTCGTACGGCAGGGGCCAAACGCACCAAGACCGAGATCAAACGAGACTATGAATATCTACTGCGCCTTTGGGATGATATTCGCGAGCGCACGATGAAGTCGATTGCGCCTTCCCTGATCCATGAAGAAGATAACTTGGTTAAGCGCGCGGTCCGCGACCTTTACGACAAAGATGTCGACGCGATCTTGGTTGAAGGCGAAGAAGCTTATCGTGAAGCCAAAGACTTCATCAAAATGCTTATGCCAAGCCACGCGAAAAAAGTGCAGCAATATAAGGCCGCAACGCCTTTATTCTCGCGCATGAAAGTAGAAAGTCAGCTTGAAAGCATTCACTCACCCATCGTTCAATTACGTTCGGGTGGCTATATCGTGATCAACCAAACCGAAGCATTGGTCGCGATAGACGTAAACTCGGGGCGCTCCACGCGAGAACGTTCGATTGAATCGACTGCCTTGAAAACCAATCTGGAAGCCGCCGAAGAAGCCGCACGGCAAATGCGCTTGCGCGACTTGGCTGGCCTTGTCGTGCTCGACTTCATCGACATGGAAGAAAACCGCAATGATCGGGCGGTTGAAAAGAAGATGAAAGACGCGCTGCGGTTTGACCGCGCCCGTGTTCAAATGGGCAAAATCTCAGGCTTTGGTCTCTTGGAGATTTCGCGTCAGCGACGCCGGACTGGCGTGTTAGAGGGCTCAAGCCACATCTGCCCAACCTGCGACGGTACAGGCCGCGTCCGCTCACCTGAATCGGCCAGCTTGCAAGCGCTTCGCTCGGTCGAGGCCGCAGTCGCCAATCGGAAGGATTGCGAAGTTGCCCTTCACGCAGATATTCAGACCGCGCTTTATCTTCTGAATGAAAAGCGCGACCACTTGACCCGTCTCGTGCAAGAACGCGGGCTTGTTGTGCGCGTCTTTGCTGAGTCAGACATGACACCTGGCCAATGTCGCTTTGAGATCGTCGAACTGGGCGAAGAATTACTCGAAGACGATTTTGTGCCGGTCTATGTAAAAATTGATGACCCCATCGATGAAGATGATGAAATCATTGAAGACAATGAAGATGAGGATCAGGCCGAAGCCGATGGTGACGGTGAAGCGCGTGTGAGCGCCAAAGAAGGCCAAGACGGGGATAACCCACGCGAAGGGGGCAAGCGCCGTCGCCGACGTCGTCGTGGCGGCCGTCGCGACGAAGCTGGTGACAGCGAGAGCGCGCAGGCTTCCCAAACCGACGGGGAGGCCGCTGAGGCTTCCGAAGCCGGTAGCGGTGACGATGCCGAAAGCGAAGAAGAAGCCGGTCCTGAAGGGGAAACACCCGCTGAAGCCCAAGCCCGCCGTCGCCGTCGCCGTGGACGCCGGGGCGGTCGCCGCAGACGCGAAGGTGAAGCCATGCGTTTAGGTCAAGGCGAAAGTCGCACGTCGTCCGAAGCCGGTGAGGCAGAACCACAAATTGCCGGTATGGAGACAATCCATGTAGCGGGCGATGAGACTGATACAGGGGCAATTGACTTGACTCTGCCTGCGGCGGTGGAGCCCCTCCCCGTCTCCGAAGCTCCAGCAAAGCGGAAACGACCAAGCCGGAAGAAGGCTACAGAAGCCGAAGCGGGTTCGGAAGCTGATGCCACTGAAGCGCCTGTTGTTGTGGAGCCTGCAGCAGAAGCCGCCGAAGCACCAGCCAAAAAGGCCCCGGCCAAACGGGCAGCACGCGGGTCAAAAGCTGCTGCCAAAGCCACTGAGGAAATTACCGCTCCAACAGCTGAGATAGCTGCCGAACCAGTAGCTGAAGCCCCCGCGGCCTCAACTGAAACCCCGGTTGAGCCGATAAGCACGGAACCCGCTGCCCCACGCAAAAGTGGGTGGTGGTCCCGCAATGCGCAAAAACTGTTCGGCAATTAAAGCCTAGCACCTACCTTAAGAAAACGGGCCAGCTTCCTATTGGAATCTGGCCCTTGTTTTGTCCGGCACACGTGATCGTGACACGCTTTGTCACGGTTTCAGCTGAGGTTTATCCTCCTGCCGCGAAAATGCCCTATTATCCATGAAAACAGTTTGATGATAGGGTGAACTCCCTGATCGATCGGGCGCAGAAAGGATGAAGGGTCCAAAATGATAAGAGACACTGCCATCGATAAGGACACAAAGGTGCGAAAGACCCCATTCCGCAGAATGCCGCGTCTTCGTACTTTGAGCCTTGTTGCAGCCTTCATTTTAGCCCCCTTAGACGTGCGTGCTCAATCCCTTATCCGAGACGCTGAGATTGAACGCACCCTCCGCGATTTTTCAAACCCGATTTTTGAAGCAGCAGGCCTCGCGCCCAATGATGTCAAAATCTACATTGTTGGCGACAAGACGCTGAACGCCTTTGTTACCAACGGTCAAAACGTCTTTATCCACACGGGCTTGATCCTTGAAACTGAAACGCCAAACCAGTTGAAGGGCGTTATTGCGCACGAAACAGGCCATATTTCCGGCGGCCATCTCGCGCGCTCTGATGCGAATATCCGCGAGGCGATGCGGCCGGCTTATGTGACGATTGCGCTTGGTCTTTTGGCGATCGCAGCCGGTGCACCCGATGCGGGTGCGGCCCTATTGGCCAGTTCGCAACAATTCGCCATGTTGAGCTTCTTTACCTTCACCCGCGTACAAGAAAGCAGCGCAGATCAGGCTGCGGTGACTTTCCTTGAAAAAACGGGCCAATCTGGTCGCGGCCTGCTCGAGTTTTTCACGAAGTTCCGCTATAATGAAATCCTCGCTGACTCCCGCCGCGAACCCTATTTCCGCTCTCACCCTTTGTCGGGTGATCGAATTCAAGCGTTGCAGAACCGGGTGAATGAACAAACCAATCGCGATGCCGAAGACAGCCCGGCCGACATCGACCGGCTGAAAATGATGCAGGCGAAAATCCAAGCCTTTCTCTACACACCAGCGCGCACCTTTGTGAAATATCCTGCCTCAGATCAGTCGATATATGCACGTTATGCCCGTGCGGTGGCCGCCTTCCGCGCACCCGATATGACAACGGCCGTGCGAGAGACCCAAAAACTCATCGCAGAACAACCTGAAAACCCCTTCTTTTACGAGCTTTTGGGGCAAATCTATTATGAAAATGGCAAGCCCGAAGAATCGATTGAGCCAAACCGGCGCGCGGTGGCTTTGGCCCCGAATGAGTCCTTGTTATTGATTGGTCTTGCGCGCTCGCTTCTGGCGACCGAGCGGCCAGAATTACGGGCAGAAGCCGAAGCCCGCTTGCGTTCAGCCTTGCGCCTCGAACCAACAAACGCTTTCGCGTGGAACCAATTGGCCGTTGTGGCGGACCGAAATGGGCAAGTGGGCCTTGCCCGCTTAGCCACAGCAGAAGAAGCCTATAACCTCGGTGATATGTTGCGAGCGCACCGTTTCTCAGACCTTGCTATGCGCAATTTGGTGCGTGCAACGCCGGAATGGCGGCGGGCCTTTGATATTTCGACGATCACTTTGCCCATGGTCACCAAAGCAGGTCGGCGAGGCAATGATCCGCGTCCCCTAACGCTTCTGCCTGAAGCACCTTTGGCGTCCAAAAAGGCTACCTCTGAGACTAAGACTGAACTTTTGCGGGTGATTGAACTGGACGATCTGACTCACGATCATGACCACGCGGAAACGCATGCAAAACATTAAGAGTTAGAATGTAATAACACGCTCAAATTCAATCTTGTTTCTTGGAGCCGCAGATGCGCCCTCACACCGGTGTTTCGTTTCTTGCCCTGTTTGTTGCAGCCTTTAGTTTCGCCAGTTGCACAAAGCCAGCCGACAAAGCGGCTGAGACCGGTGAAGCCAAGGCGACTGCAGCCCAAGTGACGCCCGGCGCAGTCAATTCAGACGTATTGAAAGCGCTGACGGCGGAGCAGCAAGCGGCGGTGCGCGCTCTTATCCGCGACGAACTGGTTGCAAACCCCGAAATTCTTCTCGAAGCCCAACGGGCGTTCGAAACCAAGCAAGCTCGCCTTCAGAATGAAAAAGTCGCTGCGGCCTTCAAGACCTTGAAGAGCGAGCATGCCCAATTCAGCTTTGGTCCAGCCAATGCCAAAATCACAGTCATCGAATTCTTTGACTATAAATGTGGCTTCTGCCACGCGGCCCAAGGTTGGGTGGCTAATCTGATGCAAACGCGCAAAGATATACGCGTCATCTTCAAGGAACTGCCAATTCTGTCGGAGAATTCCACCATTGCGGCTAAAGCAGCAATCGCGGCGCACAACCAAGGCAAGTATCTGCCCATGCACAATGCGCTGATGACGGCGCAAGGCGACCTTAATCCAGAACAAATCTTCCAGATTGCCGCATCAATCGGATTGAATGTACCAAAGCTGAAGGCGGATATGGAGAAGCCCCAAGTCGAGGCCACCCTAACGGGCATGCGTGAGCAGGCCACAAATCTCAACATTGGTGGCACACCCGGCTTTGTGATCAATGGCAAATTGGTTTCGGGCTTTAATCAAGAAGAGCTTGAAAATGCGCTGGCAACGGCTGGGGTGGACGTTTCCAATCCACCACCTGTGCCAGGCCAAAAGAAGAGCTAGACCCGAATATCAATTCCACTAATGGCTTTTGCGGCACTGACCGCAAAGGCATCTTGTGTTTGAACAATGGCTTGCGACAAGGTCGAGAGCGTCCGCTCTTGGCCCGGCGTTTCTTGAACCGCGCGCAGCGCCGCCACCTGTAACTGGGCAGCTTGAGCTTGCATCTTAGCATTCATCAATGACGAAACATCCATAGCGCCCTCCTGAGACGCCCTATCGTCGCAGCAAAGCCTTAGACTTGTCTGTCAGAAATGAGTGGGGTTTTAGTCGAATTGTTTGGATTTTGCGCCCGCTGACAACTTTGCCACGCAGTTCCCTGGCTCAAAGAAGTCGACAAACTTGTTGGAAGATACATGGTGCCCAGAGCCGGACTAGTCTCGAACCAGCTCAGCGCAGCCCTGATGCGAGCATTGAGCGAGCCCGCCCCAGCGGCGGCAGAGCGCATCAAAGAAAACCATTCTGACACAGGAAGAATGGTGCCCCGGGTCGGACTCGAACCGACACTCCTCTCGGAACTGGATTTTGAGTCCAGCGCGTCTACCAATTCCACCACCGGGGCACGGTCGGGAGGGCAGTTCCTAAACGGGCTTGCCCGTGAATGCAATCGGATTTTCTGCAACTTCCTGCAAGGTAGCGCTGCAAAAGTCAGAGCGCGTGCTGTCCGTGACCGGGACTCATTGGCAATCAGTTAGGCGCGGCGTATAGACAGCCCATGACATCTGCCCCTGCCCCCGCGTCTGACGCGCCAGAGCCACCCGCGAGCTTTATCGACGTCATCGTTAGCCTCAAAAAAGTTGCCGGACCCGATGGAGCATCGGTAGGTGATATAGTTGACCAGCTCGATGAACGCGCCTTTGGCCTCTTGATCCTGTTGTTTGCCATTCCTTGTTTGGTGCCGGGATTACCTGGCGCGCAGGTGATCGCTATCCCCATCTTCTTGCTGGCCATACAAATGGCCTTTGGTGCGAAAGAAGTTTGGCTGCCCAAACGCGCTCTGGAGGCACGGGCGAAGTCAGCTTGGATTGAATCGATTGCTGACTTTGCCGATAAGCGCTTACGCTGGACCACTGTGTTTTCTAAACCCCGCGTCACTTTCCTGGCGCGTGGTTTGGCCGAGCGCTTGGTTGGGGCAATTTGTGCGATTGCCTCAATCACCATCATGCTGCCGATCACCAACACCATCCCATCACTTGCGATTACCCTGATCGCCGTGGGCCTTTTGCAAACCGATGGACTGTTTACGCTTGCGGGAAGCTTGTTGGGCTTGGCTTGGTCAATTTTTCTGGCGGTCATGATTTGGGGCTTATTTGCCGGTGCCGGCTTTGCGGTAACCCTCGTGCGGGAGCACCTGCCTTGGCTTGGCAATTTGCTCGGACAATAAGCCGCATGCGTGTCGCGTGCGTCTTGACCTGTTCGAGGCCTAAAGATCGGCCTATATCTGGATCATGCGACTGCGCCCATTCATCAGCTTCATCTTGGCCCAATGGCCGTGGATCGCCTTGGCATCCAGCCTGACTATGTTGGGCATTGCGCATGGCTTTGAGCGCTTTGGCGGCCTTGCCCCTTGTGCGCTTTGTTTGCACCAGCGAGAAGCCTATTGGATCGCGGCTGCCATCGCTGCGCTGGCCCTCGTGGCCCGACGCATGGAAGGGGCAGAGCTATCAAATCGCGCGCTCAACCTCTTGTTGACCTTCGCCTTTGTTGGCGGCGCGGTCATAGCGGGCTTTCATGCGGGGGTTGAGTATAAGTGGTGGCCCGGTCTGCCGTCGTGCACGGCAGGCACGGCAGGTGCCATCCCAACAGATTTATTAGGTGCTCTAAACCAGCCCATACAAGTAAAGGGCTGTGATCAAGCCCCTTGGATATTCCTTGGACTTTCCATGGCGGGTTGGAATATGCTGATCTCGCTGAAACTGGCTGTGTATTCTGGTTTGAGTGTTTTCTATCCCCACGGTTTGACAGAGAAATCAGATGTCTAACGCCACCACCACAACCCGTACCAGCCGTCCTGCGGCACCTGGCCGTCGCTTTGTGAAGGACCGTGTTGCCGAGATGCTAAGGGTCGATCATGCCGGTGAATTCGGAGCGACCCGTATTTATGAAGGCCAGCGCGCCGTATTCTCGCGTTTACCCGGCGCACGAAAAATTGCTGCCCAACTCGCCGCGCAAGAAGCCGATGAAGCCGTGCATAAAGCCGCGTTTGACAAATTGCTGCTTGAACGCAAAGTCCGCCCGACCCTATTCGGTCCGATCTGGAGCGCTGCAGGGTTTGGCCTTGGCGTTGTGACGGCGCTCATGGGCGAGAAGGCCGCCCACGCCTGCACTGCAGCGGTCGAGGAAGTGATCGAAGACCATTATCGTGAGCAGATTGAAGAATTAGGCGATCACGAACCTGAGCTTTCGGCTATGATCAGCCGGTTCCGCGACGAAGAGATCGCGCACAAGGATCAGGCTATCGCGGAAGGCGCAAAGGATGCATTTGGCCATCCCGTCTTAGAAGCCGTTATCAAGGCCGGGTGCCGGGTTGCGATTGCGGTCTGCCAAAAGGTCTAAAGCGTCCCTATTGATAGCGCAGGTCAGACTCGATCGATTGGTCCAATAGCTTCAAATCAATATCCAATTCCTTGCCTTCATCGGCTTTGAGCTCTAACTCGGTCCGCTCAAACAGCACTTCGAGCTTCTTCAAAATGGTCTGCGTTCCGGCGATTCGCTCCATATCGGGCGCGGGGTCAGATTCGATTTTCGCCAAGGCTTCGGCCACTTTGACAGTCTCGGGGCAGTAATAGGTGAAAACCCGCTGGGCAATGGCTAGCTTCTCAGGATTTGCCGCGACCATCATCATGAGCCGGTTCCCCACCGCAACGATACGCGCGACGGAAGCCACAGAATCTGGGTGGCGCAAGCGTGACAGCGTGCCATCCAAAGCGCGTAACGCGTTTGCTGCGTCGGCCAAAACCTGCTGCACTAATTCTGTGCGGCCCTGCGGCATCGCATTTTCGCTGACCGTGGGTGTTTCAATCTCAGGGCGGCGCGGCACGGGGATGGCTGGCGCGCCAGCCACCTGCTTTGGAGCGCGGTTGAGGAAGAATGAGCCAATCCACGAAATGGCTCCACCAACCATGATACCAAAGCCGATACCGGCAAGTGGATTCAAAACATCGCCAATAACGGCAGCTAGAAAAATGCCTGCCCCAACGGAAGCAACTGTCCAAGCTGCTTTCGTACGCCCTTGGGCGCGGCGTTGTTCGCGCTGGATATCCCGCGCGGCACGAATCTCAAGTTCAAAGCGGCGGCGCGCGTCTTCCATTTTGCGTCTATAGACCTTGCGGTCCTCTTCGTCATCCTCTTCGCGCCATTCGCGTCGCCGTCCCATCTGTTCACTACCCTTTTTGATCTGCGCTTCATGACGCCGGTCGAGAGCTTCATAGGCTTCCCGCATCGCCAGTTGGATAACACTTTGTATAAAACCAATCAAAACGCCAAGTAAGCCGAGCCCAGCCAGCCGACCTTTGCGCAGTAATGGACCAGCTTCGCGCATACGCCCCATACCTCGACGCAAGGTTTCGCGAGCAATCGCACTGGTTGGTCCAAAAGAGCGCTTCATCGACGTATTCCTTGGGCCCATACGATTGCGGCCTTATTTCCGACATAGGAGCTTAAAGTTCGTATCGAAAGGGGCAAATCCCGCTTTATAGCTGGGGTAAGGTTACAATGATGTTAGGCAGGCTGGATCAGGCCTCTAGTACCACATCCCAATAGAGCCAATCGACCCAGCTTTCGTGCAAATGGTGAGGCGGGAATTTGCGTCCCATAGCCTGCAGCTCATGCATGGTTGGCCGGCGCGGTGGCTTGCGGGGTGTCATTCCGGCTTCACGTAAGCTGCGGCCACCCTTGCGCAAGTTACATGGTGAGCAGGCAGTGACAATGTTCTCCCACGTGGTCTTCCCGCCCTTGGACCGAGGCACAACATGGTCGAACGTCAGATCCTCGGTGGCATGGCAATAAGCGCACTTAAAGCCGTCGCGCAAAAACAAGTTGAAGCGGGTGAAGGCTGGCGCGCGATCTTGCTGGACATATTCCTTCAAGGAGATCACGCTGGGCAGCCGCATCTCAAAGCTAGGGCTATGGACGGCTTGATCATATTCAGCCACGACCTCGACCCGGTCCATATAGACTGCTTTGACCGCATCCTGCCACGACCAAACCGACAAAGGGTAATAGGATAAAGGCCGATAATCGGCGTTCAAAACCAGAGCCGGAAACCCTGCCAAACTGGATTGGGTTTTAGCCGGTTGGTGGGCAGAGGCCAGCTCTAGCTGGTCAATGTGCATGGCCGCCTCCTCTTTTCATGGAAGCGAGCTGCTTTGGATCGGCACAGCCGATAGCGAGACTTGTGTGGTGTGGCCTGTTGAAAACGGCTTCCTCCTGCTCTGCACCGTATCAGTAACCGATTCACTGCAAAGAAAACATGTCAGATGCGATATGGATTTGTGTCGATGCAGTTGCTCTGCCAGTGACTGGGCGATGCCGACCCAAACGCCACTTTCAGCAGCCAAACTTAGTGCGGGCTTAGTTTGCCTGTTCACCTGCGCAGCTCTCTTGTTGCAATCCTGGATCAGCATTGGTTGGACCATGCGTGACGGCATGAGCTTTGCCGACAGCCTCTGGCGACTGACCGGCTATTACACCATCCTGACCAATAGTCTGATCGCGGTCAGTATGGGCTTGATAGCGACCTCGCCAAAGGGGCCCAAGATTTTCCCGGATCATGCTTTAGCTGCCCTCGCTTTCTATATCACGACCATGGGCCTAGTTTATCACCTGTTGTTGAGCGGGGGACGGAATCTTTCAGGGCTCACGCTCATTGGCGATATTGGCGTGCATTATGCGGTACCCGCCTTAACCTTTGTTTGGTGGCTCTCATTTGCCGACAAAGGCGAGGTGACATTTGGCCATGCAGTCATCTGGTTGGCTTGGCCGCTTCTCTATACGAGTGCGGCGCTGCTGCGCGGCCGATTTGAAGATTGGTATCCGTATTTTTTCCTCGATGTCGGCAAATATGGCCTTGAACAGATCAGCCTGTATGTCTTGGGATTGGGGCTTGGTTTTTTGGCTATGGGGTTCTTATTCGTCGCCCTCGCCAAGGGCCTTCAGCGTATGCAGCCTAAGCGCCCTTAAGCACGCGGGCCAAGAAAGCCCCACCAAGCTGTAGACCGTCCATCGCGATTGTATGGGCCGCCTGTGGCGAAACGTGTAGGCGCGCATCAAGACCGGCATTTTTTAGAAACTGCTGTGCCATTTGGCTCGCCACCAACGGGACCACATCATCCTGATCGCCATGCACCAGTAAAACAGGTGGCTTAGACGCCATGACTGGATTGCCGACCAAGGCACCAGAATAACCCAATATCCCGGCATAAGGGTCTTTGGAGGCAAGACCCACGTGTAGAGCCATCATGGTGCCTTGACTGAACCCTACTAAGGCGGTTTGCGCCTTGGTCACCCCAAAATTGGCCATTTCGGCCTCGAGAAAAGCTTCCAGCACAGGGGCCGCGTCGCGAGCCCCCTTGGCAAGGTGAACCGGATCCATGCTCTCGATTGGAAACCATTGAAACATTGCACCAAAGCCTGGCACATGGGTGGGCGCATGGGGCGAGCTGAATTGCACATCCGGCAAAAGCTTATCCCAATAGGGCGCAAGCGAGATCAAATCATCGCCGTTGGAGCCATAGCCATGCAGCGCGACAACAAGGCCCTTGGGACGGAGACCAGAAGCGGGAGCGCGGCGGGGGCCTGAAAGGATTGTCGTTGCCATAGCCCATGCTAGCAAAAGCCAATTGCCAAAGACAGCCACCCCGCGGCATAGAGCAGGCATGTTTGCCACCCGCTTTGCCCCCTCGCCCACAGGCTATCTGCATGTCGGACATGCTTTTTCAGCTTGGACGGCCTTTGATGCGGCTCAAGCCGCGCAGGGTCGGTTCATTCTGCGGATTGAGGATACGGACCAGACCCGATGTCGGCCGGAGTTTGAGGCAGCAATTTATGAGGATTTGGCCTGGCTGGGCCTGACATGGGAGCGCCCTGTTCGGCGGCAAAGCGATCATATGGCCGATTATGAAGCGGCTTTAGAGCGCTTGAAGGCGCTAGGGGTCCTCTATCGGTGCTTTAAGACGCGCAAAGAATTGATGGAGGCGATTGCTTCGGCCCCGCATAGCTTTTCTGGGCCAGAGCCTGTTTCGCCCTTAGCAGAAGATGAAGAGGCGCAACTTCTTCAATCCGGTAAGCCCTACGCTTGGCGACTGTCCTTGGCACGAAGCGCTGGGCTATTAGGCGCGCATTGGGACAGCCTTGGTTTTGAGGCCAATGGCCACTGGGTCAAGGCCCATCCAGCGCATTTGGGCGATATTGTTCTGGCACGGAAAGAGTTTCCCTCCAGCTATCATTTAGCAAGCGTTCTTGATGATGCCCGCCAAGGCATCACGCATGTGATCCGCGGCGAAGATTTGGCTGAAGCCGCCCATATTCACGTGGTCCTCCAAAAACTTCTAGGTCTGCCAACCCCCATCTACCATCATCACCGCCTGATCTTGGATGCCGATGGCAAGCGCTTTGCCAAGCGTAATCAGTCCGTCACATTGCGCAGCCTGCGCGAAAGCGGCACAAGCCCCGCTGAGATTCGAACAAGCCTAGGCCTTTAGGAAACCGCGCGTGGCCCAAACCGATGCACAAAAGCTATTTCTCGGCACGGTAGCGCTGGCCGCTGGAGCATCGTGTATTGCGCTTGCCCCGATTATGGTGAAGCTCTCCCCCTTGGGTCCACAGGCCAGCGCGTTTTGGCGCCTCACCTTCGCCCTGCCACTCTTGGCGCTCTGGGCGCATTTGGAAGCCAAGCCCAAGTCCGAAGACGGTAAGCCGGTTGCACTCCCAATTGGCCTCTTGGCACTGGCCGGGCTTTTGTTTGCCGGTGATCTTGCCACCTGGCACGCGGGGATCGTGCGGACGAGTGCGGCCAATGCCACCTTCTTGTCGAACCTCACTCCGATTGTGGTTGTCGCTGTCACTTGGCTGACAACACGGGCACTTCCAACAAAAGCCTATTGGGTTGCGGTGGTGATTGCCCTTGTCGGCTCGCTTCTTCTGTCTGGCGGAGCCCCTGCGACCAATCCAGACCGCTTGGTAGGCGATGGCTTATCAGCACTGACATCGCTCTGGTACGGGCTTTATCTCATTACGATCGCCCGCATGCGCAACCAATGGGGGGCGGGCACGATCATGTTCTACTCATCGGCCTTTGCCATGCTGTGCTGCTTGGCAGTGACCATCCTGTCGGGCGAACCCCTCTTGCCGCCAGCGACCGGTCAATCCTTTATCGTGCAATGGTGGCCACTGTTGGTTTTAGGTGTGATGGCACAAGTTGCTGGGCAAGGCCTATTGGCGGTTGGTTTCGGCATGGTGCCGACCCATATCGCCTCCGTTCTAATCTTGCTGCAACCCGTCCTTGTGGGCTTCCTCGGCTGGGCTTGGCTGCATGAAAGCCTAACCCTTGTGCAGATGCTGGGCGGGGCCTTGGTCTTAGTCGGTGTGTGGCTCGCAAGACGGGCGGGTTAATCCCCCTTGCCTAAATGCCAAAAGAAGGTGAACCTGCCTGAAACACATCGGGAGGCACCATTATGGCAGACGGCCATCACTCGGATCTTCATCAAGACCAAGCACAGTTTAAGTCTATGATGGAGGGCACGCCGGAAGATTGGGCCATCATTGCAGGCCATTCCAAGGCCTTCAACAAGGGCTTGGCCGACCGGGTTCTGGCACATCTGAGGCTATTGGACGGCGATTATGGCGGCTTCCCGATTGACCGTTTGACCCATTCCTTGCAATCGGCCACCTTGGCCCATCATGATGGCATGGATGAAGAATATGTCGTCTGTGCACTCCTCCATGATATTGGTGATACATTGGGAAGCTATAATCACCCCGATATTGCCGCTGCCATTCTCAAACCTTTTGTCAGCGAGGCCAATCACTGGATGGTCGCCAATCACGGCATCTTCCAAGGCTATTATTTCTTCCATCATCTGGGTCTCGACCGCGACATGCGCGAAGCTTACCGCGACCATCCCTATTTTGAGCACACGGCGCGCTTTTGCCATCGCCATGACCAAAATGCCTTTGATCCGACTTACGAGACCATGCCGCTAGAGGCCTTCGAACCCATGGTTCAACGCCTGTTTGCCGCCCCGAAAAATTCTATTTATTTAAAGGCATTAGCAGACAAAGCTTAGAAGCCGAGCCTCAAATCATGATGACTTTGTTGGGCAGTTCGTCCACATCATCATCCTGACGGGGGAAATGTTCCGCCAAAATTGCAGCGCTGTCCTCAATGGCCAATATGATTCCATGGGCCAATTTTTGGTCGCGCGCGGCTATGACGAGTTTGCCAATTACTTCGCGCCAAACCGTGCGGGACACTTTGGTGTGGATCCCAGCATCCGCAATGATTTCTGCCTTGTGCTCGGCAAGGCTAACAAAGATCAAAACTCCAGTCTTTCCAGTGGTTTGGTGCAGACCATGGGCTAAGAATTGATCGCGTGCCGCGCGATGTACTTGTTGGCGCTGGATCCAAGCCGGAGTTAGTTTGGCGGCTATATCCGGTTGTAGGTCAAGGGCAGAGACCAGCATGAATAGGATCGCCTGTGCAGCCAGAATGAGGACCATGCCCGTTGCTGCCTCATCTGCAGGGGTTGCACCAAAACCGACATTCCAGCCCCCAGCCTGCCAGTGTGTAAAAACACTGCCGAGCGTCAAGGGGTTTAAGCCAAATGCCATCCCTATTAAGGGCACAAGAATAGCGACAAGGGCCCCATAAAAGAGCATGATCCAGCGATAATCAGCGGTGCGCGCAGAGACGAGAACAAAAATCTCGCCCGATGTCTTGGTCTCTGCGGCTTCAATGGCTTGACCGATTGCCGCCTTATCCTCCGCGGATAAATGCATGTGCGCGCGTTTCACCATGAGCCCGATGCTCCGCCACCACCAAAGCTGCCGCCGCCGCCGGAGAAGCCGCCACCGCCGCCAAAACCACCACCGCCAAAACCACCGCCGCCAAAGCCGCCCCCAAAGCCGCCTCCACCATGCCGGTGATTATCGTCATCCCAATCATGCAAGACAATTGGACCGCTTCCCCAATGAGAATGACGCCGGAAGCGGGTGCGCTGGGAATTCGCGATCATGATCCATATCCAGAAAATTAAAAAGGCCAGAACAATCATCACAGCGATTGGATCGCTACCGGTCTCTCTGGCTTCTTCCTTTAATCCTCGGGCAGCACGGGCTTGCAACTCAACTGGATCGGTGGTCAAGATCGATTCAATAGCTGCGACCCCGGCAACTATGCCGCCCGGCATATCGCCTGCCTTAAAGGCCGGCACAATGGTGTTTCGGATGATTTCGCTCGCATAAAAGTCTGTCAAAATGCTTTCGAGACCATAGCCAACCTCAATCCGCACTTTGCGCTCTGTGGGCGCGACCAAAAGGATGACGCCGTTGTTCAGCCGTTCCCCTTGGCCGATTTGCCAAGCCCGGCCTAATTTGTAGCCAAATTCCTCAATTTCAATACCCTGCAAACTTGGGACGGTCACCACGACTAATTGATCCGACGACTTGGCCTCCAGCGCTTCCAATTGGGCAATGAGTTCGCCCTCGGTTTCTTCGGGAATGATGTTGGCATCATCTACAACCCGTCCAGTCAGGACCGGAAACTTGGGGTCGGCAGCCCAAACAGGACTTGCCATCCAGCATACCACCATCAAGCTTAGGCCCAAGAGAGCGGCTAGCCCGAAACGGTGGAAACGGCTCGGTGAAGGCCGCAGCAAGGCGGGCTTGCTCACGCGCTTAGAACTTCACTTCCGGCGGCTTTTCAGAGCCTGCCGTTGCTTGAAACAATTGCATGGGTTGGGAGGACGAGAACGCCGTCTTTGCCCAAATCACACTCGGAAACGTCCGCAATGTCGTGTTATAGGTCTGGACTGCCGCATTATAGTCGCGGCGTGCAATCGCGATGCGGTTTTCCGTTCCTTCAAGTTGGGATTGCAGCGCCTTAAAGCCTTCTAAGGAACGCAGCTCAGGATAGGCTTCTAAGGTCTGGCGGAAGTTTATGAGCGCGGTGGAGAGTTGGGCTTGAGCCGCTTGAAACTCTTGGAATTTTTGTGGATCGGTGATGGTGGATGCATCAAATTTTGGCTGGGTGGCTGAGGCGCGCGCTTCGGTTACAGCCGTCAAGACAGACTTTTCCTGCGCGGCAGCACCTTGAACGGTTGCCACCAGATTGGGTACGAGGTCCGCGCGGCGCTGATATTGGGTTTGAACCTCCGCCCAAGCGGCTTTGGCAGCCTCTTCTTGGGTTGGAATGGCATTATAGCCACATCCTGAAACCGATGTTGCTGCCACGCCAACCAAAGCCACAGCAGCAAAACGCGTGTTCAAAGCCATTTAAGCCTCCATACAGTCTTTGTGTCGCCACATGCGCGCACCAAAGGACGCCCATATGTTAGGTGTGGCAAAGGGTAGCGCAAGGTGGCGTATGTTAAATTCGAACGCCAAGCGACTTTACGGCGCAAAGCGCACAGTCTGATAGCAATAGGCGGTGGCAAAGCCTTCTGTCTCATAAAGGTGCAAGGCTGCGGCATTATTGGTTTCAACTTGTAGCCAGAATTGCCGATATCCAGCCTCATGAGCCTTTCCCATAATTGCCCGCAGAACCGAGCGAGCAAGGCCCTGATTACGATAATCGGCTTGGGTACGCATGGCTGCAATGCCGGCGCTGTCGCCTGCAAAGGTGCACAGGCCTGCAGCCGCCAGCACCCCCTTTTGGCGGATAATCCCAAAGGCAGATGGCTTAGGCACGCGCCGCAGAATGTCGATCCGTTCCTGCCCATCCCCACCTGAATGGCTGGTTTCTTCGACGATTTGGATAAACGCGTCGGTGACCTGCGGGTTGATCTCAACGGGATGATCGGGCGCAGGTATTTGGCCATCAAACAGCATCACAGCAACATCGCTAACAGCACGATAGCCGCGTCTGGCCAGTCTATCGTATAGGTCCAACGGGTCAGTGCCGTCACTCACTAGTTTGAACTGAGGTGCCAGGCCCATGGCCTGATAACGGGCCTCTACGGCTTCAATCGAGGCTTCAACATCTTGGCCCTGATAGGCTAAAGGCCAGCAGGAATTGGTGCGCCCGACAAAACCTAAACCCGAGTAGACGTGCCAGCCATCAATCTGCTCCTCGCATGCGGCGGGCCAGCCTCTGGCCGTAGCCTGTTCAATGCGGTGGATAGTGGCTAAGTCCATTCTGCCCATTTCTATTTCTGTGCGCGGGCGGCAGCGTCGACGCCCAGTTTGGCCCAAGCCAAAGCTTCGTCTGCATCGTCAAACGCCGTTTCTGGCATCGCCCGATAGGATAAAGTGATGATCTCGCCTTCCCCTTTGTCATAATGAAAAGGTGGGCAATCATGGGCGTCAAATTTCGGATTATTGATACGATCAGCCTTCAGATAGATTTCATGATCGGCCAAAAGCGCAAACATGCGCCCATCATAATAGACACCCGCGCCGCCAAACATCTTGCGCACCCGAATATCGCCCAAGCCTGCGAACAAATCTTGGGCCGTTGCAATTAAAGCATCTAATTCCGGATTGGCTTTCGCCTTCTTAGCCAAAATCAGGCCCCAGACGTAGCAGGCACAATGGTTACGCTCTCACCGCATCCGCAAGCATCGGTTTCATTGGGGTTTTTGAAGACAAATTTCGAATGAAGCTTCGTTGTCTCCACATCGACCACAGAGCCGATCAGAAACAAAATAGCATTGGAGGCCACAAGAATTTTAACGCCCTTATCTTCCACCACTTCGTCTAAGGGATCGGGCGCATCGGCATAGGCCATGACATATTCCATCCCCGCACAGCCGCCATTCTTAATGCCGACGCGCAGATAAGGCTTTTCAGATTTGGCCATCACATCGCGCACGCGCTCAGCAGCAGCATCAGTCAGGCTTACCACCTGCGGGCGAGGGCGACGGGTTCGGGTTGGGACGAGCTCTGGCGAATTCATGCGTGCCACCTATAACATATTCAAAGCCAAACGGGCTTCATCGCTCATACGCGCTTGGGTCCAAGGCGGGTCAAAGGTCACAATGGCCTTGGCCGAATTGATCCCATCCACCGTTTTAGCCGCATCTTCTACCATAATTGGGAGTTCCCCGGCCACAGGGCAAGCAGGGGCGGTGAGCGTCATGTCGATATCGACATGGCCGCCGGCCTTGAGGTCAACCTTATAGATCAGGCCCAATTCATAGACATCAACCGGGATTTCTGGGTCATAGACGGTCTTGAAGGCTTCGATCAGATCATCCGTCAAACGGGCAATCTCCTCGGGCGGCAGGTCGGTCGGCTCCCGATCCGGCTGGACGATGGGTGGGCTGGATACATCCAACATATCTCTTTGGGTGGTGGTTTCATCGCTCATGGGTGGCCCTCACAGCAAAAAATCGCGCGCTTTGGCAAGCGCTTCGATAAAGGCGTCGACATCGTCAAAACTGGTATAGGCGGCAAAGCTCGCCCGTGCGGTAGCAGTCACGCCCAAGGCCTTCATCAAGGGTTGGGCACAATGGTGGCCCGCCCGAACTGCGACGCCATAACGGTCGAGAACTTGGGCCACATCATGGGGGTGAGCCCCATCAATGTTGAACGCAATGATCCCGCCCTTGCCCGGCGCGGTGCCATAGAGGCTGATCCCATTAATGCCGCGTAGCGATTTCATGGCATGATCCACCAAGGCCAGTTCATGGGCGTGCATGGCCGCTTGATCTTGCGCCATCATCCAATCAACTGCCGCGCCAAGGCCTACCGCTTCGGTAATCGCGGGGGTGCCGGCTTCAAACCGGAAGGGCGGCACATTATAGGTAATCAGCTCTTTGGAGACGATCTCAATCATCTCGCCACCACCTTGCCAAGGCGGCAGACGGTTCAGCGCCTCTGGTGTGCCATGAAGAGCGCCAATTCCTGTCGGCCCATAGATTTTGTGGGCGGAAAAGACATAGAAGTCAGCCCCAATGGCTTGCACATCAACCTTTTGGTGCACGACACCTTGACAGCCGTCGATCAGGACTTGCGCGCCAACGTGATGGGCGAGAGCCACGATTGTCGCCAAATCCTGCACACATCCCAACACATTCGACATATGGCTGATTGCCACCATTTTGGTGCGTGGACCGATGAGGGCAGCCAGTGTGTCCATATCAAGTGCGCCTTGTGGCGTGATGGACGCCCATTTCAAGATAGCACCGGAGCGCTGCGCTGCCATGTGCCACGGCACGATATTGGCGTGATGCTCCATCTCAGAGATGACAATCTCATCGCCAGGTTTAAGGCTTTGGCTAATCCCTGCGGCGACCAGATTGATGGCCTCGGTCGCGCTTTTGGTGAAGACAATCTCATCCGCACTTCCGGCATGGATGAAGCGCGCAACTTTGGCGCGCGCATCTTCGAACGCTTGGGTTGCTTCATTGGCTAAGGTGTGTAGGCCGCGGTGCACATTGGCGTAAGACGTGCGCTGGAAATCCGCCATGGCGGAGATGACGCTTTCAGGCTTTTGCGCGCTGGCGGCACTATCGAGATAGACCAAGGGCTTGCCATGGATCTGCCGCGTCAGGATCGGGAAGTCCGCCCGGACTTTGGCGACATCAAAGGCAACAGATGGGGTTGGGGTTTGGGCGTTCATGGTGCACGTCCCTCCAGCCATGTCCGCGCCAATCCTGAAAACCACGTGCGCACGCCTTCGTGGTCGATGGCATCAAATACCTCTGTCACAAAGGCCTCGACCAAGAGGGCTTTGGCCTGCGCCGCGGGAATGCCGCGCTGACGCATATAAAACAGGGCCTGATCATCCAGCGCACCAATGGTATTACCATGGGCGCATTGGACATCATCGGCGTAAATCTCAAGCTCTGGCTTGGCGTCGATTTCCGCCCCTTCGCTTAACATAAGGGCATGGTGATTTTGCCGCGCATCTGTTTGTTGGGCAGCGCGCTCAACGAGGATTTTGCCTTGAAAAACGCCGCGCGCTTTGTCTTGCACGGCTCCTTTGAACAATTCCCGCGTCTGCCCATGGGGACTGGCGTGAACGACCTTTGTGGTCATGTCGGCATGGGCCTGGCCGGAGAGCAAGTACGCGCCATGGATCAAGCAGTTTGCCCCTACCCCTGCCAAAACAACTTGGGTTTCGGCGCGCGCAAGCTTGCCGCCAAACACCAGCGAAATCGCGTGATAGCGCCCTTCTTCTGCGACGGTGACGATAGCTTGTGTCAAATCAATCGCGCTTAGCTTGCCATCCTGCAGGCTATAGCGAACCAATTCCGCATTCTGGCCGATTTCAATCTCGATGAGGCCTGTTGACAGACCAGCCGTCGCAAGCCCCGTATCAACCAAGTTCAACCGTGTACCTGCATCCATCTCAACGCGAACGCGCATCGGCGCACCTGGATGGCGGCGCAACACGACGGGTCGACTTTGGCTTGCTGTCACTCGCAAAACCACCGCGCGGGGTGCAAAGCCAGCTGCGAGCAACGCCAGAGGGCCTGCCCCCTCGATCGGCAAACTGTCTTCGGTCTCAATAATCAGGCCCTGATCTTTTTCCCCTTCAAGCCCAAAGCCATCAGGGGCAAAATCCAACACCAAAGCGTCTTGCAGGCAGTCTGGGATCAGGCCCGCCGACCCATCCGCTTCGGGCTTGCCCTCTGAAAGGGCAGCGCGAACATCGGTCCATTTAAAGGCTTCCACGCGGCGGTTAGGTAAGCCTGCCGCACCCAGATAGGCCCGCGCCGCCTGCCCGGCCTCTGTCGGTGGGAAAGCTTCTAACAGCGCGGTTTCACCCGATGAAAGCTTCAATTCCGCGAAAGCCATCAAGCGGCATCCTTGTAACGATCATAGCCATCGGCTTCGAGGGCGAGCGCCAATTCAGGCCCACCACTATCGACGATGCGGCCACCTGCTAAAACATGCACACGGTCTGGCTTAATGTGGTCCAATAAGCGCTGATAATGGGTAATAACCAGCATGCCCTTATCAGAGCCGCGCAAGGCGTTCACACCTTCAGACACCACTTTAAGCGCGTCAATATCAAGGCCAGAATCGGTCTCGTCCAAGATCATGAAACGAGGGTCCAAAAGCGCCATTTGATAAATTTCCATCCGCTTCTTTTCACCGCCCGAGAAGCCAACATTCAAAGGTCGCTTCATCATGTCGGGCGTGACGCCCAATTTCTTGGCGACCTGGCGCGACAATTTCATAAAGTCCGGCACGCTGACTTCGCCCTCGCCGCGCGCTTTGCGCTGGGCGTTCAAGGCGGTGCGCAAAAAGGTCAAGGTCGGCACACCAGGGATTTCAAGCGGATATTGAAACGACAGGAACAAGCCTTTTGCCGCGCGCTCTTCTGGAGCCAGATCCAACAAGTCTTCGCCATTGAGGGTTGCACTGCCACCGACAACTTCATAGCCATCACGCCCCGTCAGCGCGTAGGACAAAGTCGATTTACCTGCCCCATTGGGGCCCATGATCGCATGCACTTCACCGGCCGGCACGGCAAGCGTGAGCCCTTTGATGATCGAGGTGTCGCCGACTTCGACTTGCAGATTGTTGATGTTCAACATGAGAGGGTCTTTCTGGTGGGAGGATTTTCGGAGCTTAATTTGCGGATCGACTGGGTCACGACATAGCTCCAGCACGGCTCAGTTGGACCAAGTTAATTGACCAAGTGGTCGATTTTTGGTACATAAGCTTCATGAAAACCGTGATGAATGTGGCTGAAGCAAAGGCGAAACTCTCAGAACTGATTGAGCGGGCAGAACGCGGCGAAGCCGTTTTCATTGCGCGCAAGGGGAAAGAGGCGGTCAGACTGATTTCTGCGGATGGACCGGACTTGGCCAAGCCAAGTCGAGCCAATCTTTTTGGAAGGCTTGCCCATCTAGGGCCGATCCCGGAAGACGCCTTAGAGCCCGAACCATTGGATGCTTGGTTCAGCGAGCAAGCGATCACAGGCTTTGAGCCTGCCAAACAAATGGGCGTGGCCGAAGCTTCCAAGCCGTTTACCCCCAAAGGCTGAGCGTGGCTTATCTGCTCGATACAAATGCGATCTTGTTTGGGCTGTTTATGCCGGACAGGATTAAGCCTTCCATTCGCGCTTTGATTCAAGATCCGGCAAATCGGGTCTGTGCAAGCGTTGCCAGCATCTACGAGATCAACTTCAAATTCGCGCTTGGCAAGCTCTCGCTTCCGGTTGATTTCGACATAACTGCCCATTTGGTCCAAGCCGACATCGAGTTGCTCTCGATCACTCCATTTCACGCTGCTGCTGCCAGTCGATTGCCCTTGATCAATCGCGATCCGTGGGATCGGTTGATTGCGGCCCAAGCGCGCAATGAGAGACTGACCTTGATTAGCTCGGACAAAGCGATCCAAGCTCTTGGCGTGGAAACCCTTTGGTAAAAACGCTAACATGATGTTGCCTCCCCAAGTGGCTTGAGGATTTCAATCCGATTGCCGAATGGATCATAGAGGAAGGCACGAATATGGCCGGGGAGTTCGTCGTCATGTTTGACCTTGAATCCGCGCACTTGTGCTTGGTTGGCAAGGCCAGCCACATCGGCGACGCGAAACGCGACGTGGGCCTTGTCATTAGCGCGAAAATCTTGCTCCACTCCCAAATGGACCTTCACGCCGCCCGATTGGTACCAAGCCCCACCACGCGCAGCCATGGACGCAGGCTTTGGCACTTCGGTTAGTCCCAACAGATCGGCGTAAAACGCACGCGCGACCGTTTCGCCACCCACAGGGATGGCGATTTGTACATGGTCGATGGCAGTGATGGTGGTCACCCCACACTCCCCTCAAGGCTGATTGCGACCAGCTTTTGGGCTTCTACCGCAAACTCCATGGGCAGTTCTTGGAGAACTTCGCGAACAAAGCCATTGACCAATAGCGCCACGGCATCTTCGGTTGGCAGGCCACGTTGGCGGCAATAAAACAGTTGATCCTCGCTTAAACGGGTCGTCGTCGCTTCATGTTCGAACGTGGCGTAGGGCGTTTTGGCTTCCACATAAGGCACGGTGTGGGCACCGCATTGATCGCCAATCAAAAGACTGTCGCATTGGGTGAAATTGCGAGCACCCTTGGCCTTTGCGTGCGCACTGACCAGACCGCGATAGGTATTGTTGCTTTTGCCCGCCGAAATACCCTTGGAGACAATGCGCGACCGGGTGTTCTTCCCCAAATGGATCATCTTTGTGCCGGTATCGGCTTGTTGGTGGCCATTGGTGATGGCGATGGAGTAAAACGCCCCTTGGCTTTCATCGCCGCGCAAGATGCAGGATGGATACTTCCATGTAACGGCAGAACCTGTCTCCACCTGCGTCCAGCTCACCTTGGAGCGCGCACCCCGGCAATCAGCACGCTTGGTCACGAAATTATAGATTCCGCCTACACCATTTTTGTCGCCTGGATACCAGTTCTGCACGGTGGAATATTTGATCTCGGCATCATCAAGGGCCACCAACTCAACCACGGCGGCATGGAGCTGATTTTCATCGCGCATCGGTGCTGTGCAGCCTTCCAAGTACGAGACATAGGCCCCCTTGTCGGCGATGATTAATGTGCGCTCAAACTGCCCCGTATCAGCGGCATTGATCCGAAAATAAGTCGATAATTCCATCGGGCAGCGCACACCGGGTGGGATGTAGACAAAGGTGCCGTCGGAAAAGACCGCACTATTAAGCGTGGCGTAAAAATTGTCCGTCACGGGCACCACTGTACCTAGATACTGCCGCACGAGGTCTGGATATTCTTTGATGGCCTCAGACATAGAGCAGAAAATCACGCCCGACTTTGCCAGCTCCTCCCGGAACGTGGTCGCCACCGAAACGCTGTCAAAAACAGCATCGACTGCAATGCGCGGCGCCCCTTTAACCCCTGCCAAGACCTCTTGCTCACGCAAGGGAATGCCGAGCTTTTTATAGGTTTCCAAAATCTCAGGATCGAGATCATCCAAGCTATTCAGCTCAACCTTGGCCTTTGGCGCGGCATAATAATAGGAATCCTGGAAGTCGATGGTGGGATAGTTTACCATGGCCCAACTTGGTTCTTGCATGGTCAGCCAGCGCTCATAAGCCGCCAAGCGCCATTCCAACATCCACTCAGGTTCGCCCTTTTTGGCCGAAATATAGCGCACAATATCGGTATTCAGGCCTTTGGGAGCCATTTCCATTTCGATATCGGTGACAAAGCCATGCTCATACTCAGCAATGCTTTCAACGGTTTCGATGGTTTCTTTTACTGCGGGCATTGGGTTAGGGTGCCTTTCAGGCGGCTTGGGTGGAAAGCGCGCAGCCAGCGCGGGCTGCAGCTTGTAGATAGAGTTCGGCGAGGCGGGCACCATCTTCGATGCGGCTGGACCAGCCAAAACTGACGCGAATAGACGAGGCCGCGGCTCTGTCACTATAGCCGCACGCTTTCAGAATGCGGGACATTTTAACCTTACCCGACGAACAAGCAGAACCTGCCGAAACGGCAGCCCCAGCCAAATCCATGGCCATGACTTGGCGGGCACCTTCCCAACCATCGACCAACACACACGAGGTGTTGTTTAGGCGACGGACCCCGTGACTGACAAAGTCAACATCTCGCAACGTTGTGGCAACCGCCAATTCAAAACCATGACGGGCTTGCGAGGTTAAATCTTGAAAGGCCAACACCGCCTCGTCGCGGCATGCAACCGAAGCCGCAGCGGCAAAGCCTGCAAGTGCAGCAACGTTTTCAGTTCCACTGCGGGCACCCCGTTCCTGTCCACCACCAGCACGACTGTTGACGACTTCAATCCCCGGAGCGGCGACGAGAGCACCCGCCCCCATTGGTCCACCAATCTTATGAGAAGACACCACTAGCCAGTCCGCAAGCCCCGCAAATTGGCCAACAGAAACCTTGCCCAAAAGCTGGACTGCGTCACACAATAATGCACCGCCCGCAGCACGGACGCGTGTTGAAATCGCATCTATGCGTTGGATGGTGCCGGTCTCATTATTGGCACCTTGCGCGATAACCAAGGGTTGGCCGCCATGAACCCTGAACGCATGATCCAACCAGTCGACATCAATGAGTGCACCATCATTGACCGGGATGATTTGCGCATCTGGCCATAATCTTTGCGCATAGGACCAGACTGCATCATGCTCGACAGCTGAAACATAGATCGGGCCAAAGCCCATGCGCTTGGCGCTCTCCATTGCAAGATGCAGGGCTTCGGTAGCTCCGCTGGTAAAAGTCACGGCATCCGGACCGCATTCCAAAGTGCGGGCCAAGCTTTCTCGCGCGTCTTCTAAGGCACGCTTGGCCGCGCGGCCTTCGCTATGGACAGAAGAAGCATTGCCGCCAAGATCCAAGACACGCAGCATCGCATCCCGCGCTTCGGGTCGAAGCGGCGAAGTTGCATTATGATCTGCGTAGAGGCGAACCATTATTCGGCTGCGGCGCGGTTAAAGTGAGCCAGTTGATCTGCTTTGCCGGGCAATTGGCGCGCCAACACATCAGCCAAAGTAACCGCCCCTAAGAACTGACTAATGTGACGCGACAGCTCGTCCCACAAATCATGTGTCATGCAACGGCGGTTGCCACTGAGGCAGCCGGCACGCGTGTGGGCATCGCAGCGTGTTACCTTCAAGGGTTCTTCAACGGCGTGCATAATGGCACCAATGGAAATCTGTTCGGGTGCGGCGGCCAAGCGATAGCCACCACCGGGACCACGGGCACTTTCAACAAGTCCGCGTCGGCGCAGACGCGCGAACAATTGCTCCAAATAGGACTGGCTAATCTCCTGGCGTTCGGCGATTTCGCCCAAATTGACCGAACGCGCGCCAGAGCCTACTTCAGGGCTATTCAGCGCCAAATCCACCATCGCCATCACAGCGTAACGTCCCTTGGTCGACAATTCCATTGCGGCAGTCCTTTCAGCGCTTTTTCCACACTTTGCAGCGCCATTGCGGAAAATCTTGGCTTTTTGATATAGGCCTATGATACGAGCCCGTTCCGGTCTTCTACTGGACCTAGTATTCCCGACCTCATAGGTCAAGAATTAAACTGAGCATCATGGCTGAACTTATCCTTACCGGCGCCGCTGGGCGTCTCGAAGCCCGATACAATCAAGCAGAGTCGGAAAATGCTCCGATCGCTTTGATCCTTCACAACCATCCCAAAGCTGGCGGGTCGATGCAGGACCGCGTGACCGTCATGTTGCATAAATTGTTTGTCGAACGTGGTTTTTCTACGTTGCGCTTCAATTTCCGCGGCGTGGGTCGCAGCCAAGGCAATTTTGATAATGGCCAAGGCGAATTGTCTGACGCGGCCAGTGCGCTCGATTGGCTGCAAGGCCAGAACCCAGTGGCCCCAGTGACGTGGGTCGCAGGCTATTCCTTCGGCTCGTATATCGCACTGCAACTCCTGATGCGGCGACCTGAAATTGATGGCTTCATCACCGTTGCGACACCGGCCAACCACTATGACTTGTCGTTCCTAGCTCCCTGCCCTTCATCTGGCATGATGTTTTATGGCTCTAACGATCAAGTCTCGCCCCCTGCCGATCTAGAGCGTTCAGCTTCTAAGATCCGCACGCAAAAGGGCGAATTGGTGGAATGGGAAATGATCGAAGGCGCTGACCATTTCTATCGCAATGAGCTGGACCTCTTGCGGGAGCGGGCCGCCACCTATCTCGACCGTCGCCTTGCGGAGCCGCGCAAGATTGCGCCGCCGCCGCGCCGCTAGATCTCGCGCTACACGCCAACAAAAGACCTGAGTGCACCGCGCTCAGGTCTTTATTCTTCGTGGTTTAGCAAGAGCGGTTCTGCGCCTTGGTCGACCATATTCGCGTCGCCGATAGGCTTGGCCCACGGCCCTCGCCTTGGCGGAGCTGGATAGAAATAAAGCCGCCAGCCATCCCGCATCAACAGGGCACCACCGGGAATATCACCGCGGCCAAAAGCATAGGACGTGCCGTTAAAGCTAATTCCAAGGACACCACGTCCGCGCCCTGCATAGACATAGCGGGCTTCCCAATCGCCTTGCCCAAGCCAGCACGTCCGTTTCAGCCGATGTTCGCCTTCAGGCAAGAGGCGCGCGGCCTCTTCCGGGGGCACGCCCGCTTTATCCAACAAGCGCGTCGCATCAAATCGCCCGCCTGAGGTGCGACAGAGGCTGGGGGGTGCATCGTGGGGTGTCGCTAAAATCGCCCGGCCCTCTGGCCCGATCCAAGCAACTGGCTTGGGGCCTAAAGCCCAAATCATCAGTCCAGCAAGGATGGCAAGAACCGCCAAAAGTCGCAACCAAGATCGCCAAAGCGTCAACCACAAGATCGCCAAGATTAAAGTCACCGGGGCGGTTGCATGTGTCCAGGCGATATCGGCATTGGCACCGGGCAATTCGGCGATCCAACGCGCGATCTTCAAGGTGATACTCAAGCCCGCTGCCGCTGCCTGCCAAGCCCAATCATCAAGGCCAAAGGGCGCAAGGCTTGCTGCAAGCGCCGACATAGGGGCCACCCAAAAATCAAGGATCGGGGCGGCCAACAAATTGGCTGGTAGCGACCAAACCGACACCCGCCCAAAGGTCGCTGCAGAAATAGGTGCGGTCGCAAGCCCCGCTACCACACTGGTCGCTGCAGCCCCGCCAACCCAAATGGCCACACGCCGGACCACGCCAATCTCTGGACTCCCTTCTCGCTGCCGCTCCCATAATTCCCACATGGCAACCAAAGCCGCGGTTGCCAAAAAACTCATCTGAAAGCCCGGATCGATGGCGCTTTCTGGCAGGGCGACGAGGACACAGATGGCTGCGATAGCAAGACCGCGCATCGAGATCGCCTTGCGGTTCAACAAGATTGCGCCAAAAGCGATGGCGGACATGATGAAAGCGCGAACGGCCGGGGCCTCTGCCCCCGTGAAGACGCAATAGGCCCCGGTAAAGATTAAGGCGAAAACGGCTGCAATCTTTCGGGCATCAAGGCGCAAAGCCAGCACCGGAAAAAAGGCAACCAGCTTCCAAACCACCAGAAAAATCAAGCCACCAAGTAAGCCGACATGCAGCCCTGAAACAGAAATCACATGGGAGAGACCCGAGGCTTGCAACGCTTGCACATCTGCATCACTCAACCACGCCCGATCGCCTGTAGTTACAGCGGCCAAAAACCCGCCACCGTCACTGCGTGTCGCCTCGACAATAGAGCGGGCCGCTTGCGCCCGCCACAATGCGAGGGTGAATTGGATCGAGTGGGCAACCGACGCATCAGACTCGATCACCGCGCAAGGTTGAAGCGCATAACCAACACCGCCTAAACCTTGAAACCAAGCCCGCCGCGCATGGTCATAGGCACCAGGCACCACTGGACCGGGGGGCGGCCTCAAAATAGCTTGGCACCGGACCTTTTGACCAGGCTTTGGCGGCTCGTCTTGGGCGAGGGCGATGCGCACATAGTGCGGGGTCGCGTCCCTGCGTGTCTGTGAGAGCGAGTCGACCAACAACTTGGCGCGCCAAGCCCCCCTTTGCGTACGGTCAATCTGTTCGACAAAGCCGGTGACCGTCACAGGGGTTTTGACCTCTGAAACCCGCGGGGCTTTAGCCGCTTCGGCCCGCAACAGACCGGCAGCCCCACCACCCAAGCAGGCCGCCGCAAACAGTGCCACAAGGCCAAGACCAAACAAGCCCTTAGATACACTGATGCGATTGGATTTCTGCGCAATCACAACACAGAGGAACCACAGACCCAAAGCAAGAAACGTCGACACAACCCACGCTAGGGCCGGATCATCAGCCCGAACCGAACAGGTTGCCCCGGAGCCACAGGCAAAGCCAACCGGCAGCCACAAGACCAGCCGATCGCGGTCTTGATCGGCAATTTCCTGTAACCGATCCTGCATCCAAGTGCGTAGATCACTTTCACCTTCACGGTGGCGTGTTATGAGGCGGCTGAGGCCAAGTTGATTGGCCTGTTTCGTCCTGTGATTTGCCTCTTTTTCAGAAGCCCAAGCCATCATGCATGCTCCTACCGAAACGACAGTTCACACACACGAAGCCACTGGCACCCATGTTGTGACGCGGTTCGCGCCATCGCCAACGGGCTACCTCCATATTGGAGGGGCAAGGACGGCATTATTCAACTGGCTTTATGCACGAAAAGCAGGTGGCAAATATCTGTTGCGGATCGAAGATACCGACCGCGAGCGTTCGACCGATGCGGCGGTACAAGCGATTCTGGATGGCCTTGCATGGCTGGGCCTAGAAGCCGATGGCCCACCCCTGTTTCAATTTGCCCGCGCAGACCGCCACAGAGAAGCCGCCGAAAGCTTAGTAGCCTCCGGCAAAGCGTTTCGTTGCTATTTGAGCCAAGACGAAGAAGCCGCCCGGAAAGAAGCCGCGCGGGCCCAAGGCCTTGCCTTCCGTTCACCGTGGCGCAACCCAGATCATGGCACCCCGCCCCAGGGAGCCTCTTTTGTGACCCGCCTGCGGGCACCGAGCGAGAATGAATTCATTCGCGTACAGGATAAGGTTCAGGGTGTGGTGACAACCGCTGGTCGCGAGATTGATGATTTCATTCTCCTTCGTTCAGACCAAACGCCAACCTATATGTTGGCCGTTGTGGTGGATGATCATGATATGGGTGTCACCCATGTCATTCGGGGCGATGACCATTTAACCAATGCCGCCCGCCAAACGGCCTTGATCAACGCTTTTGGCTGGCAGGTTCCAACCTATGCCCACATCCCCTTGATCCATGGCGATGATGGCAAGAAGCTGTCAAAGCGCCACGGGGCTTTGGGTGTCGAAGAATATCGCGACATGGGCTATCTTCCTGAAGCCATGCGGGCCTATTTGTTGCGCCTTGGCTGGTCCAAGGGTGATTTAGATATTGTCAGCACCGAAGAAGCTTTGGAGCTGTTTGATCTTGAAGGGCTGGGCAAAAGCCCCTCGCGACTGGATTTTGCCAAAATGGGCAGCGTCAACGCCCATTTCATGCGTTTGGCCGATGACCACCGCTTGGTGGCTCTTCTGCGCGAACATGCAGCCCGTGCTGGCAAGCCTGAGATAGCCCAGTCGGACCACGACCTTGCCATTGCGATGGCCCATCTCAAAGACCGGGCCAAAACCCTGCCCGAGCTTTATGACCAATTTGGCTTCATCCTCGCCGCCCGCCCCTTGCCGCGCGACGAGAAAGTGCAAAAGACACTCTCGCAAGAAGCCCTCGGCCGGATCGCGCGCCTACATCCTATCTTGGCTGCTCTTGCGGACTGGCATCATACCGAGATCAAAGCGACGTTGGATAAATTTGCTGCAGCAGAGGGCATTGGCTTTGGCAAAATTGGTCCCCCCCTGCGCGCTGCACTGACGGGTGGCCTTCCAGCACCAGATTTGGCAATCGCCTTAGAGCTATTAGGCAGAGATGAAAGCTTAGCGCGTCTTGGAGACGTGATGTAAACTTCTGTCGTGGAAACTGTGGTTACAAGCAAAACACAAGAGGGCTTAAATATGGAAAGCAAAGCAGAACCAAAGGGTACCGCTAAACTTGATTTCGAAGGCAAAGTGATTGACTTGCCAATTTATGGCGGTGCCACCGGCCCTGATGTGATCGATATCCGCAAACTCTATGCAGAGACCGGTGCCTTTACTTACGACCCAGGCTTTACTTCTACCGCTTCGTGCGAAAGCCAGATCACCTTTATCGATGGCGACGAAGGTATTTTGCTGCATCGCGGTTATCCAATTGACCAATTGGCTGAGCGGTCGAACTTCCTGGAAGTGGCTTATCTTTTGTTGGAAGGCCATCTGCCAAACCAAAGCGAGTTTGATAAGTTCAAGCATGACATCACCTATCACACGATGTTGCATGCCCAGTTCGACCGCTTCTTTGAAGGCTTCCGTCGCGATGCGCACCCCATGGCGGTCATGGTTGGCACCGTGGGGGCCTTGTCGGCCTTTTACCACGACAGCTTGAACATTGATGACCCTGTCCAGCGCAAAATCACCCAGCACCGCTTGATCGCCAAGATCCCGACCATTGCGGCACGCGCCTATAAATACTGGTTGGGTCAACCCTTTGTGACCCCGCGTAATGAATTGAGCTATGCGGCTAACTTCCTGCGCATGTGCTTTGCCGTTCCTGCCGAAGACTATGTCGTGAACCCGGTGCTGGCCAAAGCGATGGAGAAAATCTTCATCCTGCATGCCGACCACGAACAAAACGCCTCGACCTCGACCGTGCGCTTGGCGGGTTCTTCGGGGGCCAACCCCTTTGCCTGTATCGCGGCCGGGATCGCATGTCTGTGGGGTCCTGCCCATGGCGGGGCCAATGAAGCCGCCCTCAACATGCTGAAGGAAATCGGCCATGTCGACAATATCCCTGACTTTGTTGCCCAAGTGAAAGACAAGAATTCGGGTGTGCGTCTGATGGGCTTTGGCCATCGTGTGTACAAAAACTATGACCCCCGCGCGAAAGTGATGCAGCAGGCCTGCCACGAAGTGCTGGCCGAAGTTGGCGTGAAGGACGATCCGCTTTTGAAAGTCGCCATGGAGCTTGAAAAAATCGCGCTGAATGATGAGTATTTCGTCAGCCGCAAGCTCTATCCCAACATCGACTTCTATTCGGGCATTACCTTGAAGGCGATGGGCTTCCCCGTGGAAATGTTCACCGTGCTGTTTGCTCTGGCCCGCACCACGGGCTGGATCGCCCAATGGGACGAGATGAACAGCGACCCCGCCCAAAAGATTGGTCGCCCTCGTCAGCTCTATACCGGGGCCACCCAACGCGATTATGTGCCCATCATTAATCGCTAAATTTTACTCCTTCAGTTTGAAACGCGCGGGCCAAAGGCTCGCGCGTTTTTGTTTGGGCGATCTGCTTCTGGTTGACAAAGACTAAGCGCTGCCTAGAGTAGTGGGATAGATTTTTTTTAAATTTGGAGTATGTTATGGCAAAGCCATGGATTTCCGCCTTTGCTTTAGTGGGTGCAAGCTTGGCCCCAACATTCTCAACCGCCCAAAGTCAGCAGGCAAATCTGGCGCGCTGGGAGGATTACATTTCATCGGCAAGCACGCTTGGTGGCCCGACCGAGCGCGACATGGCCAAGTTCAATAACGAGCTATCAAAGACGGGCCGGTGTGCGGTCGCCACGATGCGAAATTTGCCGCCATCGGAAACCACCGGCCAAGAACAAAGAATGATTGCGGCCTATGATGGGCAGTGCACTACGGGCGTAGGTGCCGTTGTTCTGACTTTATGGACACAGCCGAGAAAGGGCGTTTGGGAAAGACACAATCAATGGGTGACCTCCAGCTTGGAGAGTAATCTTTTGCTCGTGTCGAAGGACATCAATCCTGAATTAGATCAGGTCCGCCGGTTTGAGACAGCTTTTCAGCTTGACCCGTTCCCGGCGTCCAAACTCCCGCCTTGGAGAAATGGAAAAATCACTCCTGATTTGCCTATGGGCCTGATATGGCGGGGCGGCATGGAGCGCGACCTCTACGAGGCGGTTCGAGATGGCGGTTATCCAGTTTACTGCGCTTATAGCTACACCATGACGTGCTTTACAGATCTTCCCGGCCGCAATACGAGCCAAACGCCTATTCTCGTCACACAAAACTATGCGATTATGTATGGAGCCAGAACGCCAGCTGCAGCTTTAGATGTTTTGCTCGGTAAAACACCCAGCCTCACGGCAGGCGAATTAGCTCTCAAGGAAAAAGCATTTGATGCCTTGGTTGACAAAGCGGCCAGGGATGCGGTGGAAGCAGCGATCAACCAAGGCACATTGCCCGATGCCACGCAATTGTCAAAAAAAACGGCAGGGACAGCAGAGACAACGCCGACAAAAAGGCGCTAAGGCCCATGATCCGTCTAAATAGGCTGTCGGGTTGCTTCAAACACTAGCACCAAAGGCAAAGTTCGCCTAAAGTGACACACATGCTTGATCATCTGAATTCTTTTGGCGATGGTGCCGCCCAAGTCCATTATGGGACGCCCGAAATTAGCATTGTGCGGCCGGGGAAGTTTGTGCGCTGTGCGGTGACAGGCAAGCCCATCCCGCTAGAGGATTTACGTTATTGGTCGGTCGAACTGCAGGAAGCTTATGTGGATGCAGCAGCGGCGACGGCGCGCTGGAAACAAGTGAACGCCCGCGCCTAAATCTCAACACCAATCTTGCCAGACGAACCCTTGTCTTTGGTGGGCTCTTTGGCCTGACGGGCCTCTCAAGCGGGTGTGACCGAGCTTTGGCCCAATCCCCTGAATCCTTTCATTCCCCCTTGCCATTCAGCTTTTCCGGTACCCCGCAACAATCGGGTGTTGTGATTGGTAAGACCGTACCGGGGGCCAAGATTGACGCCAGTGGCATTGCTACCCAAGCCGATAGCGATGGCCGGTTTGTGATGGGCTTTGACCGCGACGCCCCCTCCCAAGCCTTGATTGCGATTTCGCTAGGCGACACGATTGCCCGCTTTGGCCTTGAAGTTGCCCCGCGCGCCTATCCGGTCACCAGCGTTAGCGGCCTTCCCTCTGCCACGATCGACCCCCCGGCTGAGGCCTTAGCCCGCATCGAGGCTGATGCAGCCCTGAAGCGTCAGGCTTTTGACAGCAACAATCCCATCGCGCGGGGCTTTGAAGAAACCTTCCGCTGGCCCTTGGATGACGTGCGCATCACAAGCCCATGGGGCGCAACCCGTATGCTGAATGGCCGAAGCCAACGCCCTCATTTCGGCATTGATCTGGGCGCCCCCCGAGGCACGCCAATCTATGCCCCGGCCAGTGGCTTTGTCGTGCTAGCAGAGCCTGACATGCATTTTGAAGGCGGCATGGTGGCGATTGATCACGGCCAAGGCCTGATCACCACCTATCTGCACCAAAGCGCTTTAGCGGTTGAGGTGGGACAACGTGTCACACCGGGTACTTTAATCGGCTATGTCGGCTCGAAGGGTCGCGCAACAGGGCCGCATTTATGCTGGAGAATGCGGTGGCGTGGCCGCAATTTGGACCCCAGCTTGCGGGTCCAATCCGCCTGATCCTCTGGGCTTGCTGACGCAAGCGTGAGTGCCAATCGGGCTGGACATTTGCGCTCAGCCTGCCTAGCGAGGCCCTATGCGCCGCAGCTCTGCCACAACCTCTTGGCTGAATAAGCTCCACCTAATGGTGGGGTTGCTGGCGATTGCGATCAAGGTGGCCATACCGGCTGGCTTTATGGTCGCTCCCCAAGCTTTGGCTGCGGGCCTGACCCCCATTGTGCTCTGTACGGCTCAAGGCAATGTCACCGCCTTTATGAATAGTGATGGGCAAATCGTGGCCCATGGCGAACAAGGTCACGCCGGTGACGGTCAAGATCTTCCGGGCGGCCATGACGGCCATCCCTGTACCTTTGCCGGCCAAGGCACCGCGCTGACTGCCCCCTCGGCAGCCAGTGTTGCTGTGACGTTTGTGGCCACGAGGAAGGTCGCTTCCGATCTAGAGCTCATCGTCGCCCCGGGCCTAGGCCTTGCCGCCCCACCACCACCCAAGACCGGTCCACCCCTCCAAGCCTGAGACCTCTCTCCGCGCCGATGGCTTGCCATTGGCATGCCTGTGATTCTCACCTTGGAACGATACCATGACCTCCCTGTTTAAAGCGCCGCGTGGGCGCAATCTGCTTATGAGTAAGGCCCTGTTGGCCGCAACCTGTCTGTCGACCCCCAGTGCTCTATGGGCGCAGGACACAGCGACCACAGAAGCTGAAAAACCAACCGAAACCATCATTGTGGTTGGTCAACGCGAGACCCCGATTACGGTGGTGCCGCGAGGCCTGTCGGTCTCGCTCGGTAGGGCTGACTTTGAAGCCATCAACGCCATCAATGTCGAAGACTTAATGAAATATGCGCCAAACTTCTTTGTCCGCAAACGATTTGCTGGCGATGATAACGCTGTGGTGGCCTTGCGCGGGGCCAATACGGTTCAAAGCGCGCGAACCATTGTGATGGTGGATGGCTTTTTGGTCTCCAACTTCCTCGGTAACTCCTTCTCTTTCTCACCCAAATGGAATGTGGTTGGCCCGGCCGACGTGCGCCAGTTCGACATTGTCTATGGCCCTTATTCTGCCCGCTATGGCGGCAATTCCATGGGTGGAGTTGTCTCGATCACCACCGAAGAGCCCAAAAAGACCGGGGCCTATCTGAACGCTCAAACCATGGTGATGCCGTTCAAAGAATATGGCTTTGATGAAACCTTCACGGGCTATAGCGTGGAAGGTGGCGGCACTTATGTGGCACAGGATGGCAAGCTGCGCGTGCGCGCGGGGTTCCGCCGGTTCGACAATGTCGGCCAGTCCATGACCTATAATCTTTTGACGCCAGCAACAGGAACCGCTGCTGCGACGAGCGTAACCGGTGCCTTTGTCGATCCTGAGCTGGCAACCCCGGTTTTTGGTGCGGCTTCGCCCGTGGATGTGGTGCAAAACCAGGTGCGCGTGCGGGTAGCTTATGACTTTGCTCCAGGTTGGACGGCAGATGCGATGCTGTTTGGGTGGACGACAGACCAAACCTTGGCCGACACACGCACCTTCTTGAAAGATGCCAATGGAACGCTGGTCGGCCAAGGCCGGGTGCGATTTAACAACCAGATCTGGAATGCCACGGGTCTAACCTCGTCTCTTTTTGAACGCACAGAATATCTGGCGGGCCTCAAGCTTACAGGTCATTTGGCGGGGTGGGATATGCGCACCAATCTATCGCGCTATTGGATGCCGATTTGGAATACCAAAACCTCACGCGATTATCTGACGGGCCAGTCCAATGGGGCGGGCACCTATCAGGTTCAAGACAATCCAGGTTGGTATGCCGCCGATATCACTTTTGACCAAAGCTTTGGTCGGCATAACCTTGGTTTTGGCCTGAATGCCAATCGGTACGAGACCGCCCAAAACACTTTCAACACCACCAATTGGCGTGCGGCCAGTGGCCAAACCTTTGCCTCCGCCACGGCGGGTAAGACCGAGTCCTTCGGGCTTTGGGTGGAGGACGCCATTGACCTGACCGACACACTCACCTTGACCCTGGGCGGCCGGTATGACCGCTGGCGAGCCTTTGACGGCTCGATTGCCCGCCAATCGGGTACGACGCGGCTGGCAGACACCTACCCCAATCGCACCGATAGCGCGTTTAGCCCAAAAACGTCGATCCAAGCCGAAATTGTCGAGGGCATTGTGGTGCAACTCTCGCTGGGCAGCGCAACCCGCTTCCCCACCGTCGGTGAATTGTTCCAAGGCAGGATCGATGACATCACGCGCGAAATCGATCCGCAAAGCTTTGACCCCAATCTGCGGCCCGAGCGCTCTACGGACATGACCCTTATGGGCCGGGGCCAGCTGGGCCCGATCCAAGTCACGGCCAGTGCCTTCTATCAGGATATTGAGGACGCAATTTTCTCCTTTAGTGGCCTCAATCAATTTGGCACGGTCGTCTCGCGCTTTAAGAACGTCGACCTCGTCACCCAATCGGGTGTGGAGCTGATTTTCGAAGCCAAGGACCTGTGGGTGGATGGCCTCGACATGAATGTCAACCTCAGCAAAATGGACGCAACCACCGTGCGTAATCTCGCCAATCCAGAGACGGTAGGCAAACGCTTCCCCCGCATTCCAGAATGGCGGTCGAGTGGGAACTTCCGCTACAAAATCAGTCCGAAATGGCGCGCGTCGCTCGGCTGGCGCCATGCGACAACCCCAACCTCCGATCTCTTCGGCAGAGAAGGCAGTGTCTATGGCTTCCAAACCGAATATTTTTTCCTCGATACCCGCTTGACCTATGACGTGACCGACAAGGTCCAGTTCAATTTCGGGATCGACAATCTCAATAACGACCAAGCCTATGTCTCGCACCCGCTGCCCCAGCGGACCTTTGTGTTCGACGTGAAGCTGAAACGGTAGGAGACCCAGATGACTGACATCGCATCGCCTCTTCAATCCGCGCCATCCGTGCCAGAAAAACGGGCCCGCCTCTATCGCATGCTCTGGCGGTGGCACTTTTATGCAGGCCTCTTCTGCATTCCCTTCATCATCCTCTTGTCGATCACCGGTAGCCTTTATCTGTTTAAACCCCAGATCGAGGCAGCCCTGGATAGGCCCTATAACAATCTGGTTCTGACCGGGCCTACCGCCCCTGTCAGCCAACAAGTCAAAGTCGCCACAGCCCAGATTGAGGGGTCGAGCCTCAAATCCTATCGCTTGCCCGACGGGCCTACCGACGCCGCCCAAATACTGGTGACCAAGGGTGGGGTGGATACGATTGTCTATGTGCATCCCACGAGCCTAGAAGTCCTTAAAACCATCCCCCGCGAAGAGCGTTTGATGGCAATTGTGCGTACGATACACGGAGAATTGCTGATGGGGGATAATGGCTCGCTGATTGTTGAGCTGGCAGCTTCATGGGCGATTGTGATGGTGGTCACGGGGCTTTATCTGTTGTGGCCCCGAACCGCCCAAGGCGTGCGCGGGGTCTTGATCCCACGCCTCACGGCCGGGCCAAAAATTTTTTGGCGCGACCTACATGCCGTCACCGGGATGTGGGTATCCTTCTTTGCCATCTTCCTGCTCATCACCGGCCTGCCGTGGACCAATGTGTGGGGCAAGGGCTTTGACATGGTGCGAGATCTGACGGGAACGGCTGCCATCTCCAAGGACTGGACGCAAAGCCGGGCTGCTGAACGGGCCGCGACCGCAGAGGCCTTTGCCCATCACGGCCATGATGCCCCTTATTATGTCGCCAATGTCGATGACATTGCCGCCAGTGCGCGAGCGGCTCGGCTTGCCCCTCCGGTCAGCATTACCCCGCCCAACGCGAAAAATCCTCATTGGATGGCGCGATCTATGGCTGGCGACCGCATCAGCCGCGTTGAAATCGCCTTTAGCGCCCAAGACGGAAGCGAAGTGCGCCGCGAGGGGTTTGGCGACAAGCATGTGATTGATCAGGCTGTCGGCATCGGGATTGCGGCGCATGAAGGCCAGTTATTTGGCCCATTGAACCAAGCCTTAGGCGTCCTCACAGCCTTGGGTTTGGTCGTTTTGTCGGTGTCGGCTTTTGTGATGTGGCGCAAGCGGGCACCTTCTGGCGTGTTGGGCGCACCGCCCCCGATTCCCGACCAGAAGATTGGTGTGGGCATTGGTCTTTTGATCTTGGCCTTTGCCCTATTCCTGCCGGTGCTTGGAGCGTGCCTCTTCTTGATTGCGCTTCTCGAGCGGCTCATTTTGAGCAGGCTTCCCATTACCCGCCGCTTTCTGGGCCTTACCCAGCCCGCCCCCCTTTAGGAGGAATTGATGACCTTATCTGTTCGAGCTTTACCCCTTATTTGGATTGCCATTGCCGGCTTGACTGCGTGCGAGCCCGCCAAGACGCCCCCTGCCCCGATGCAGGCAGTCGCCAAAATTGACGGGGTGGAGGTTAGTGAGCCACGTCTGCGTGTGCCGCCCAATGGCCGCGATGTTACGGCCGGCTATCTTACCCTCACCAATGGCAGTGATCAGGTCCAAAAGCTGGTAGCAGCCACCAGCCCAAAAGCCGAGCGTATTGAGCTGCATGCCCATCTCAAAGGGGCCGATGGCATGGCGCAAATGCGCCAAGTGGAACAGGTCGAAATCCCCGCCAAAGGCACAGCTGTCTTGGCACCGGGCGGCCTACATCTCATGGTGTTTGGGATCAAGACCCCCCTAAAACCGGGCGATAGCTTTCCGGTCGAATTGACCTTTGAAGGCAATCGCAAAGTCAGCTTTGCCTTGCCCGTGGTGGAAAACCCAGCCCAAAAGACCGAAGGCGATCAAGACCATCATGGCCAAAGCGGCCATCAGCATTGAAGCCACCTCGAGCAGCAGGGCTTAGACTAAAGCCCTGCTGCCGCCAAGCGGCGTTGTTGACGGCCTTCGCGCAGGCCGTTGGCAATGGTGAAGGCCAGCTCAATCGCTTGGTCGGCATTCAGGCGCGGATCGCAATGGGTGCGATAGCGGCTCGACAAGGATTCCTCCGTCACAGGCGTTGCCCCACCCGTGCATTCGGTCACATCATCGCCGGTCATTTCCAGATGGACGCCGCCCGGATAGGCCCCTTCGGCGCGGACAATATCCATGAAATCATTGACTTCACTCGCCACCCGCTCAAACGGCCGCGTCTTATAGCCAGAGGCGGTTTTAAGCGTATTGCCATGCATGGGGTCTGACGACCACACCACACTGCGGCCGGCTTCTGTAACTTTGCGGACCAATTTCGGCAAGCCAGCAGCAATTTTGTCAGAGCCAAATCGGGCGATTAGCACAATACGGCCCGCCTCATTCTTGGGGTTCAATTTGTCGAGCAGGGCCAAAAGCTCGTCCCCATCGAGGCTTGGGCCACACTTGACGCCAATGGGATTGGCAATGCCTCGGCAGAATTCCACATGCGCATGGTCCAGCTGGCGCGTCCGATCCCCAATCCACACCATATGGGCAGAGGTGTCATAATAGGCCCCCGAACCAAACAATTGGTCTTGCCGCGTCATAGCTTCTTCATAGCCTAACAAGAGGGCCTCATGGCTGGTGAAGAAATCGACCGTATCGGTGGCAATGCCTGCAGGGCCACTCAGACCCAAACCATCCATAAACTCAAGACTTTCCTCGATCCGGTGGCACAATTTCACATATTCAGCAGACGCCTTGCCCTGCTTCTTGGCAAATTTCAGGTTCCAACGATTGACGTTTTCAAGGTCGGCATAGCCACCGGTTGCCAGCGCGCGCAGCAAGTTCAAGCTCGCCGTGCTCTGATTATAGGCTTCAACCAAGCGCTCAGGATCGGGGATCCGGCTTTCTGGGGTAAAGGCTGCACCATTGATATTGTCACCGCGATAAGATGGCAGGCTGACGCCATCCATCACTTCGGTCGGCTCTGAACGCGGTTTGGCAAACTGGCCTGCAACACGGCCAACTTTCACCACATGCTTGCCACCCGCAAAAGTCAAAGCGACCGCCATTTGCAAAAAGACGCGGAAATAGCGGGTGATGCGATCCGCTTCAAACTCTGCAAAGCTCTCGGCACAATCCCCACCCTGCAGCAAAAACGCCTCGCCCTTAGAGACGCGTGCAAGCTCTGCCTTCAGCTTCTCAATCTCAGAAGCCACCACCAAGGGCGGCTTCTTGGCCAAGCGCTGCTCCACCGCCAGCAAGGCTGCCGGATCGGGATAGTCGGTTGGGATGTGGCGGGCAGGTAATGCGCGCCAGGATGAGGGCGTCCAAGTCATATCTAATTTCCAGTGGAAAGGTTCACACCGTCATAGCCTTAGGAAGCGCTTTTGTCGAACTTAGGCACCAGTTTGACTGCACACACCTTTTGCCCCGCGAGGAAGAGACCTCCGGGGGTTTGGCTTTGCCCTTGGGTTAAGGGCAGAGGGGCCGGGGCGCGAAGAGCGCGTCACTTAA
>NZ_NCSQ01000053.1 GCF_002105465.1 Aquidulcibacter paucihalophilus | reverse complement strand
GCTGCGGCCATAGAGTTGATGCCTGAGCTTGGCGATCTCGAGAGCTTGATGGGCGGCCAGTTCCTTGAACGCCAGAGCCTCTGCAAGCTGGGCCAGAACTTCTGCCCGGGCCAGTCGCTCGGCAACCAGTTCTGCCTTCATGGCAGCCATCTGAGCCCTCAGGGCTGCTATGTTATCAGGGCGTTCCAACACCTCAGAAGAGAATCATGAAACGGTGCCAAACACCAGTAAAAACGGGCGTTTAGAGTGGGAAATAGCAGCCAGAAACAACAAATATCAGCCCGCCGCTGTCGGTCTCCACGTCTTCTGCGGATGACGCCAATCAATACCCTCAAGCATATATCCTAGCTGGCCTGGAGAGATCATAACCACACCATCAGCCGGGCTCGGCCAGATGAACCGGCCCCGCTCCAGTCGCTTCACATATAAAGAGCAGCCCAGCCCATCGTACCACAATACCTTTACACTGTGGCCAGCTCTGCCCCGAAACACGAACAAGTCCCCGCCATGGGGATCACGGCCCAAGCCACCCTGCACCATGGTGGTCAGGCTGTTCATCCCCTTCCGCATATCGGTGACGCCAGACGCCAGCCATACCCGCACACCAGACGGAACAGGGATCATGCCAGACCCTCCAGCGTGGTGACCACTGCTGCCAGCGTGGCCGGATCAAAGCC
>NZ_NCSQ01000018.1 GCF_002105465.1 Aquidulcibacter paucihalophilus | reverse complement strand
GAGAGCGTACGGCGCGCTGTGGGCGCAAGCCCGCCGATTCCGCTGTGGGGCCGCACGTTATTGAAGTCGTGTCGCCATAGGCTTAGTGCACGTTTGGCATGGGCCAGACTGTCGAAAACCTCTTCGTTCAACAACTCGTCGCGTAGCTTGCCGTTAAAGCTTTCGGCCAAGCCATTCTGTTGAGGCTTGCCTGGGGCGATATAGTGCCAGCTGACGCCTGTACTATTTTGCCACTCCAGCATGGCGCGAGACACAAACTCTGTCCCATTGTCAGACACGATCATTTGCGGCTTGCCGTAAAGCCTGATGATCCGGTCCAATTCGCGTGCGACACGCGCACCTGACAAGGATGTGTCGGCAACGAGCGCCAAACATTCACGGGTAAAGTCGTCAATCACCGCCAATATCCTGAACCGTCGGCCATCACCAAAGCTGTCTGAGACAAAGTCGAGGCTCCACCTAACCGAAGGTCCTGATGGTTCCAACATCGGCGCACGCGTCCCCAGAGCCCTTTTGCGACCTCGTCTCCGCTTCACAGAGAGACCTTCCTCGCCATAGATCCGCCGAAGCTTCTTATGGTTCATCATGAT
>NZ_NCSQ01000016.1 GCF_002105465.1 Aquidulcibacter paucihalophilus | reverse complement strand
GGTCGCATCCGCCCCAGCTCTTACGACGACGATCAAGGCCGGACCCGCTACGTCATCGAGTTCGTGCTAGGCCCCTTCAGCGAACTAGAAGTCCTCGCCCGCGGCAAAGCCAAAGCCGAAGGCTCTGGCACCGAAGTAGACCTGCCGTTGGAGACCGCCGCCTAGCCAATTCATCCACCCAAATTTGCCTAAGGGCGGAGCCTAACAGCTCCGCCCTTTTGTCGTGCCTGGGCTAAATCGACGAGGTTTGGCCTCACGCCACACTCAAGCAATCTTGAATGGTCAGCCTTCTCGAACCATGCGCCCATAGCTGCATGCGCTATCCATCCGTCACGACGATAACCCTAGCAACTGTCGGAGCCACATTGGCAGGATCGGCAATCAATGCTCGCTTTTTTGAGCACCCACTGATTTTTGGTACAATGCTGGCCCTCGGACTTGGATTGATTGGTGGGGCCCTAGTCAGTTCCTTGAATCAGTCTGGTCCACCAAAGAACTAAAGGCCGTCCGAGGGCCCATATCTTAAATGTAAGGCCTTCCAGGAGTGAGGGTGTTTCGTTTTGTGGCGATCTGTTTCTAAGTGGGGTCATATGGGGAACAGAGAGGATATGAGACAGGGAGAGGCAAGATAAAGGGAGGTTTTGTGTTGCTTTATCCTACTGATATTATTCGCAAAATAGGTGAATCTGATTGCTTCTCATGAATTGCCATGAATTACTGCTCGTATGGCTGGCATGGGGGGCATCTCGCACCGCCATCTGGGAGTTCCGACCATGGCGTATGGCAGTCAGGATCAGGGTGATCGGGGTAGCAGATCTGAGTGGGTCTTCACGCTTCAAGAACGCTTGAGCCTGCGCCTCGCAAGCCATGGGGCCGAGGCGCAGGCTCGCTTGCCAAGCCGTCTCAAAGGTGATGGCGGCTCTATGCGGGCATCCCTTGCCCGCAAGCTTGTCCATGCAAGGCTGTTTGGTCGTGGCAGTGGTGGGACGGCTGGTGGCGCTGTTGGTGTTGGTGGTTCAGCGGCGCGGAAGGGCGGGGTTGGCTCTATCAGCGTGCGGGCTTCCCAGCGTGTTGTGGTGAAGGCCTTTGTTGCCCGCCACCAAGGACCCCGCGCTGTCGCTAATCCCGGCAAGGCCATTGTCCAGCATGTGAAGTATTTGGCCCGCGAAGGTATGGGTTTTGATGGGTCAGAAGCGCACTTCTATGGACCGGCGGGCGAGCTTGCCCCGGAGGCGGTCAAGGAAGCGACGCGGGCTTGGGGAGATGATCGTCATCACTTCAGGCTGATCATTAGTCCAGAACAAGCCGACAAGATGGAAGATCTTCAAGGCTATATCCGTGATGTGATGGGTGACGTTGGTCGCGATCTGAAAGAGCCTACCCTCATCTGGGTTGCTATCAATCATCATGATACCGATCAGCCCCATGCCCATGTCTTGATCCGGGGCATTAGAGCCAATGGCTCAACCTTGGTCATCCCACGCGAAATGATCAGCCAAGGCATCCGCCAGCGGGCAGAGCACCAGGCTCAGAGCCTACTGGGCGACAAGACACGCACAGAGGCCGAGCAGCAGCTCTTTGGCCGTACACGGGCAAACTATTGGACCGACATTGACCTGAAGCTCACCAAGCTCGCAGAAGCAAATGGCGGCTTACTCGCTTCAGAAGAACTCAACCGGACCGATACGTTTGGAGCTGTTGCACGGGGCCGGGTCAATCATCTTGAGCGTATGGGGCTGGTTACATGCTCAAGAGCCGGTATCGCCTTTGCGCCGGACCTGAAACAGCGGCTTGATACCCTTCAGCGCAGCAAGGATGAGATCCGCTCTTACTGGGACCGCGAGCGCACGGCGGCCTTTAGTCAGCGGGGCGCTAAAGCTGTGTCCGAGATGAAGGCACCTAGCAAAAGCAAACCAACTGCGACGGTTCACGCAGAGATCAAGACTCAACAAAGCGTGGACACTCAACAGCGCTTTGATCCAACAACAGACCGTTTAACCCCGCATGATGTCATTCTTGCGCGTCGGGCAAATGGCAGAGATGGGCCAGAACAGGTTTCAGAAGCCATGGAGGCAGAACTTCTCGCTCGGGCAGATCATCTTATCAAGAACGGTCTAGGGGCCGCCCAAGGCCGTGGTGTCGTGTTCAAAGCGGAAAGCTGGTATGCCCTTCGTGACAAAGACTTCATAGCCGCCGCCCGCGAACAATTGGGGCTCGCGCGCGGATCAGTCGGCGTGCAGCCCAATGCCTCGGAAGGCACCGTCGTCGGTCATATCGATACCGCTCTTGGCCGTTACGCAATCGTTGATCGAGGGGTGAATTTCATCGCGGTACGGGATATCCCCGGAGCGGAGCTTGCTCTGGCGCAGGTTCTCGGTGCGGGGATCGGACGGTGACATCAAGAAGCCCGAAACGCCAGAGCCAACTATCGATTTAGTTTGGCCTCAAGTCGTGAAATGCTTTCCATTAAATCTTCAAACTTAGGCGGTGCCACCATAAACATCTCCGCCATTGCGCCGTAATCGGCACGCAAGCGTTCACGGAGATTGTCGTTCGGAACTAATTGGAGAGTTCCGAAAACTGCGGTTTCATAAGATGCTTTCTTGTCTGGAAACATGAGGCTTTTGTTGAGTACGACGCGCTCTAAAAGGTCTGGTGCCTTCATAGCAAGATCATCAACGCCCTTTGCAGCAAGCATTGCCGTATCATAATAATGACGTGACATTTCAGGCCGAAAATTTGCGCCGTGGTAAAGCGCATGTAGGATCGTGACCTTCTCCCAAAAAGTCCGTTCCACAGATAAAGTTGAAATCTGAGTTTGAGCGTCGATAAGCTCTTGGGGAAATTCCTGTGCCAGATAGGGCGTGATCGTTCGGAGTTCACAAGGCTCTGGTTCCCCACGAGCCCCAAACTCAAGCTTAATGCTAGGCCTGATGTACCCCTCTTCAAATCCGCCTCCTATAGGGAACTGACCCACAGCGCCGTCACCCACAGCACCTCGAAATCTGCCGTAAGCTAGTAACCGGGGATATTGAAACAATATGGTTTGAGCATCAGGGTCCTCCGGGTCGAGGAAAAGGTCCCACCCTTCATTTGTTTGAAGTTCCCCTGCGATGGCTCTTTTGATAGTCGGCAGAGCTATTTCCTCCACATAGGATTGCGCAGCAACTTTCAGTGCTTTGACACGCCGCTCCCGTTCTTTTCCAGTTATTCCATTCTCCATAGGAGGCTTTGTTTCTTCGATTTTGGGGGCGTTTCGTCCAATCGTGAGGTCGATATCCTCTGAAAATCGATCAATGATACCATAGGCCTTCGATAGTGACGTTCCGCCCTTAAAGGTCAGATTTTCCGCCAATACAGGCACCGACATTAGGCGGCGCAATGTCCAACAGACCCAGAAGTCTTTCTCGATGATAATGGGGGTTACTTCACGACGTGCCGCCGCTTCATTAATGAACGCCAGAAGTTCGTTAGGGGCCAGACGAGCAAACTCATCCATTGCTAGCTATCTCGATCTTGAGGACTGCATCACTCATCCAACCAGCCATTTGAGGCCTTGCCTTCTGAAGTGCCTTCACATCACGAGCATCTAGACGGCTCGCAAGACTACGGATGATATCAGAGTCGACATTGATTTTTCCGAGATGCGCTAGCACTTGCAAAACCGCATTAGCTTGGGGCGACGCATCATCTAATATGGGCGCGCGCGATCGTTTAAGCGTAATTGTCCGACCAGCTACTTTCTTCGAGCGTGATGCCCCGCTTGTAGCATAACTCGATTTAGCGGGTACTTGCGTCGAGATGCCAAGCCGATTTGCTGCTTGAGCACCAGACGTAATGACTTTGTCACCGCTTTGCACTGCGACTGCTTGGACTATCATGTCCGCATCAGGTGTAAGCAAACCAAGCTTATCGTGCATCATGGGATAATCGTAGAGACCGCGTCCAATTCGCCGAATTGAACCTGAGTTCAGAAGCCGTGTGAGCGCCATATCAACGGATGCACGTGTACCAAGGTCAAGGAAGTCTTTGGGCGTAAAAACCCAACCCCGTCCCTTGCCTCGCACACGTTTGATAATTTTATCCGTCATCGCGGTCACTGCATCACTCCATTTCGTTAGAAAATAGCATGCTTTTTTCTAACAAGCCATGAATTTATTATCAACGAAAAAATATTTCAATTCAACACAATGAAAAATATCATCTCAAGAAGTGCCTATAAAAGCAACTACCTGTTTAGATGGCCCTCGGAGCCTCAAATCTGGCAGATCAGCCCTTCCCCTTCAAAAGCCCCGCGATCTCGCCCGCCATGCTTTCAGCCGCAGCCCTCATATAGCCATCCGACAAATGAGCGTATCGTCTGGTGGTTTTGACATCTTGATGCCCAAGCAGCTTTCCAATCACTTCAAGTCCAAGACCGCCTGCAAGACCAAATGAAGCTGCGCTGTGGCGGAGATCGTGAAGCCGAACATCGGCCAATTCAGCCTTCGCGCGGATATGGGTCCAGAGCTTAGGCGTTCCCTGAAATGGGCCAACACCAGATGTGTCTGGAAACACCCACTGATCGCGCTTGCGAGCCGCCTGCTCCTCCAAGATTGCGCGCATCGGGCCGCTAATAGGGATAAGCTTAGCCCCGGTCTTGGACCCCTTCAGTCTCAAAAAGCCGGTCTTTAGGTCAACTTCATCCCACGTCAGATTTTCAATTTCGCCTTTGCGAGCACCAGACAAAGCCAACATTCGAATAATTCCAATTCCCGAAGGATGCGCTCCATGTTCTTCCGCAAAGGTGATCGCATCACCTAACTGCCGCATTTCTTCTGAACTCAAAAATCTTTCAAGCATCCGATCAGGTGTCTTCTCAACACCAATAGCCGGGTTGCTCGATAACAATCCTTCCCGGACACCAAAGGAAAAAATGGATGACAAAAGCCTAAGCGTTCGCGTTGCAGTACCTTCCCCGCCCTGGACCAAACGCCGCCCCCTAGGCTTGGTCTTCTCAGACTTTGCCGTGTCGCCACGTGCCACAGCATCCCGAAAGCCTTCAATTCGCTGCCGGGTCAAATCGCCTAGTGCTACCTCTCCAAGAATAGGCAGAATATGGCAATTTATCCGGCCACGGTCGATTGCGATATTCTTAGGATCTCGCAATGCCCCAGCCAACCTCCCGCGCTGCCGTGAACGCGACGATCCTTTCTCGAGCCACAGATTGCACAGGGTTTCGACCGTGGGACGATCAACGGCGGGAACTGCTCGAACCTTTGCAACGGGCTCAATTCCCGTCGCAGCTTCTAGCAACATTACTCTCGCCTTGGCTCGCGCCTCGTCCAAAGTCATCGCATCAGGCTTGCCAAGCGTTGACAGTATCTGTTTGGCATGCCTGCCACTACCGACCCTCGCTTTAATGATGAAGGATTTGCTGCCACTAGCACGAACGCGCAGCCCAAGGCCTCGCACCTGATGATCCCACACGACGAAATCAGTCCCGGTTGCCTTTATGCTGGATACCAAACTTGCAAGTAACTTCATCCGATTCTGCTCTTTTTTGGGCCAATAAGGCAGTGGTCAAAATATCCTAGGCAGTGGTCATTCTGGATACCACCGGGATACCACCGAGCGCGAAACTGAGCAATATCGATCGAAACAGAAAGTAACAATTTTAACTCTAAACAACTGTTTATTATGATAAATTAAAAACACTCCGAAACCGTGGGAAACACCGAAAAATTGCCCTCCGAAGGCAAAGGTCACAGGTTCGAATCCTGTCGGGTGCGCCATTTTTCGTCGTGTGGAACCTCCATGGGCCGATGACGTTCAAACCTTCCCAACACCTTGATCCCCGCGTGGGAAACCACCGGGGGTTTG
>NZ_NCSQ01000015.1 GCF_002105465.1 Aquidulcibacter paucihalophilus | reverse complement strand
ACCATACTGACACATCACAAACAGACAATCCCGGACGGCGTGAGCCAAGTTTGTGATCTTGGGGCCCAAAGTGCCGAGATCTTGCGGCTGTTCCCGCTCGCCACTTCGTTCCGGCGGGCAGGACACCGTGGGCGTGGAAAAAGTCTCTATCTCGACGTGGATTGATGCCCGATCTGGACACCAAACCACTTCCTCTGGCCTGATCGGGTGATGTCTCGCGACCAATGGCCCGCAAACAATCGAAGTTGGCCTTTTAGGGCAGGCTGGGCCTGCGCCAAAGCCTTCCAGAGGAAAAAGCCACCCTTAGGGTGCCAATCGCCCGTCCTTGATTGCTTTGACTGTGAACCTAAACAACAGCTCGCTGGAGGGTTCAGGCACCTGGCTTTCCAGTTTTGGGCACGCCAGTTGGTGCAGGACGTGGCTGATAATGGCGAGGCGGGCGTGCTTTTTGGAATTGGCCCGGACGCAATACCAAGGGGTGCGAGATGTATGGGTAGCTTTAAGCATTTCATCGCGCGCGGCCGAATAATCATCCCACTTTTCCTGCGCGACCGCGTCAAGCGGGCTGATTTTGAGGCGGGAGAGAGGGTCGGTGCGGCGTTCCTCCAGCCGTTGGGCTTGTTCTTCGCGGCTAATATCGAGCCACAGCTTGATCAGATGGGTGCCCGATTCACGCAACATGGTTTCAAAGGGCACGACATCGCGCAAGAAATCGGCATGTTCTTCCGGCGTACAAAAGCCCATCACGGGCTCTACCCCGCCGCGATTATACCACGAGCGGTTGAAGATCACGACTTCACCGGCGGCTGGCAAATGGGCAGCATAGCGTTGGAAATGCCATTGGGATTTTTCCCGGTCCGAAGGTTTGGGAAGGGCGACAACCCGGGTGGCGCGCGCACTCATATGTTCGATCATGCGCTTGATTGTGCCGTCTTTGCCCGCCGCATCGCGGCCTTCAAAGATGATGAGAACTTTTGCACCCGTCTCCATCAGCCATTGCTGGGTGGTGACGAGGGCAACTTGCAGAGGCTCCAGCCGTTCCAGAAATTCGGCATCGGACATTTTGGATTTGGTCGGGTCGCTTGCAGCTTTTGAAGACTTCTTGTCGTTGGCCATCTTGCTTCCTCCGGCATAAGCGTGAAGTGTGCGCATCACCTGTCGCCCCGCGCAAGGGGTCTAGCCAAATGAGTGAAAGATGAAGCCGAGCCAACGCCTTTATGTCGCCGCTGATTTGGGCCAAGATCGGGTGGTGGGGCTCGATAGCGGACAAGCGCATTATCTGGCCCATGTGCTGCGCTTGCCTGTGGGGGCGGCGGTCTTGTTGTTCAATGGTCGCGATGGCGAGTGGCTCGCCCACCTCAGCCAGATTGGCAAAAAGGGGGCAGAAGCCGTATGCGTCGAACAGACGCGCCAACAAACCGCCGTCTGTGACCTCGACCTCCTATTTGCACCGATCAAAGGGGACCGGACCGATACGATTGTCGAAAAAGCGACCGAGCTTGGCGTGGCGCGCATCCGCCCGGTGCTGACCGAGCGCACCATTGTGCGTAAACTCAATCTGGAGCGCTTGCGCAGTCGGGCCGCTGAAGCGTCGGAACAATGCGGCACCTTGTTTGTGCCCGAAGTGCATGAGGCCGTGAGCCTGATGAGCTTACTTGATCCCAAGGCTGAAGCGCGTTGTATCCTGTTTGCCGATGAAGCAGGCGATGCGATCTCGGTCGCGGAAGCTTTAGCCGATAGGCCCGCCCAAGTGGCGCTTCTAACCGGGCCTGAAGGTGGCTTTACCCCCGCCGAGCGCGACAAGCTTCGGGCAAGCCCTATGGTGCGCCCCGTTCATTTAGGCCCCCGTATTTTGCGCGCTGATACCGCCACTTTTGCGGGCCTAACGCTGATTCAAAGCGCGTGGGGCGATTGGGCGTAAGGACGAAAAGGGGGGGGCGACATTGCGTCGCATTTTCGTATGCGGACCCATCACCATCTCTTGTTTGGACCTTGAGGCAATAATGCGCGACAGGTGGCCAAAAGCAGGAGACAAGCATGACCACGGCGTCGGGTTACCCTTATGAAGCGGCGAACCCATTGGAGTTTCATCAAGCCCCAAAAGACCTCTCAGATCGGGTGGCTTTGGGACTGACCCGCGTGTTGCGCTTTTTTGCCGATCGCTTTTTTGCCAAGCGCTATGGGCACCGGGCGGTTGTGCTAGAAACAGTCGCCGCCGTGCCCGGCATGGTGGCTGGCATGTTGGTTCATATGCGTAGTCTGCGCCGGATGGAAGATGACCATGGCTGGATCCAGACGCTGTTGGATGAATCGCAAAACGAGCGCATGCATCTGATGACGTTCGTGGCTATCGCCAAGCCAAACTGGTTGGAGCGTTTGTTGATCCTGTTGGCGCAGGGTGTGTTCTTCAACGCCTTCTTTGTGCTCTACCTTTTCTTTCCCCGCACCGCGCATCGGATGGTCGGCTATTTCGAAGAAGAAGCCGTGATCAGCTATACGTCGTATCTGGCTGAAATTGATGCGGGAAGGCTGGAAAATGTGCCAGCGCCGGCCATCGCGATTGAGTATTGGCAATTGGCCCCCGATGCGCGTCTGCGCGATGTGGTGCTGGCGGTGCGCGAAGATGAAGCCAAGCACCGCGACGTCAACCATCAGTTTGCACACGCCTTGACAGCATAAAGGCGGCAAAATCCAATTGGCCTTCTTGCGCCTGTCATAAACGCGCCCTAACTCACATCGGCGTGAAAGACACGTCGCAAGAGACATTTTCGTATGGCCGATACACAAGACCCCTCCCGCCCGCTTGAGACATTTGAGGATTTGCTGCCCTATTTCGACGCGGGGCCAAAGCCGAAGTCGGAATGGAAAATCGGGACCGAGCATGAAAAGTTCGGCTTTTACAAAGGCACGCATGCCCCTGTTCCCTATGCGGGCAACACAGGCGTACAAGCCCTACTGGATGGGATGAAAACCCTATCGGGCTGGGACGGGATCTATGAAGGCGAGGCGATCATTGGCCTCAAACAGGGCATGGCCTCGATCACGCTGGAACCCGGTGGCCAGTTTGAACTATCGGGTGCGCCTCTGGAGCATTTGCACCAGACCTGTACCGAAGTCGGTGCCCATTTGGCCGATGTGCGCACCGTGACTGACAAGCTGGGTATTGGCTTTTTGGGGCTTGGCTTTAATCCCTTGCATAGTTTGGAAGACATTCCGCTGATGCCCAAGGGGCGCTACAAGATCATGCGGGACTATATGCCCAAGGTTGGCCGTCTGGGGCGGCAAATGATGTTTCGCTCTTGCACCGTACAGACCAATCTGGACTTTGGTTCAGAAGCTGACATGGTCAAGAAATTCCGCGCCTCGCTCGCTTTGCAACCCATTGCGACTGCCTTGTTTGCCAATTCGCCCTTTGCCGAAGGCCGCACCAATGGCTTTTTGAGCTATCGCGCGCATGTGTGGAGCGATACCGACCCCGACCGCACCGGCATGCTGCCTTTTGTGTTTGAGCCGGGCATGAGCTTTGCCCGCTATGCCGAATGGGCCCTTGATGTGCCCATGTATTTTGCCAAGCGCAATGGCGAATATCTCAATCTGGCAGGGCGTTCATTCCGCGACTTCATGGCAGGACGCTTGCCAGAGCTTCCCGGTGAAAAGCCGACCATGAAGGATTGGGAAGATCATTTGACGACGTGCTTCCCAGAAGTGCGGCTGAAAACCTTCCTTGAAATGCGCGGTGCAGATGCGGGGCCTTGGTCGCGGCTGTGCGCGTTACCCGCGCTCTTTGTTGGCCTGCTTTATGATGATGCGGCAACCGAAGCGGCGTTGGAATTGGTCAAGCCTTGGACTGCTGAAGACCGCGAAAGCCTGCGCCGTACGGTGCCGTTCTTGGGCCTTAAAGCGCCTATTTGTGGTCGAAGCGCGCAAGATGTTGCCAAGGACGTTTTGGCCATTGCCCGCCAAGGCTTGCGCGCCCGCGCCAAGCTGAATGCATCGGGTGATGATGAAACAGGCTTCTTAAGCGAGCTCGACGAAATCGCGGCCAGCGGCATGACGCCAGCGCAACGCTTGCTGGAGCGCTATCACGGCGAGTGGGGCGGCAATATCCACAAGGTTTATGAGACCCACGCTTACTAGGGCCGCAAACCCTAGAGACGATAGCCCAGTCTGAGCGTTATTTTGTCGACATCCACCAAGGTGTTGATCGTGGTACCGCGCGTATAGCGAGTCTCAAGCGAGATATTGGAGCCCGCAGAAGGTCTAAGACCCGCACCGACCGAGAAAATCCCGCCAGAGGCCTTGCGACTGGAAATATCATAACGGCCATTATAGCTGCTGGAGATGGTGATCACGCCAAAGCCGAAATTTTGCTCCGCACTGAGGCCTAAATTCATGCCGCCGCGAAAATAAGTGTCGAGTTCGGCCAGCTTCTGGCTGTCGCCGGGGTCTTGGACGTCCGCATAATCGACTACGATGGACAGATTACACCGCATGGCCCAGCCCAATGCGTCGCGCCGGGTGCAGGGCCGCACGCGGGGAAAGTCGATCAGCGCATCGCCTACCCAAACAGCGGCTTTGGCCGCATCATCGGTTTGGAAGGCGAGGGAACCAAAACCAATCGCCCCACCTGCCTGCTTTGGATTGCGGAAGATAAAGCTGTTGCCCAATGTTAGATCATTGACCTCTTCCCGGCCAGATCGGGCGGCCCGGCGGTTATATTGTACAAAGGGGGTCCAGCGTAATTCAGTTGCCTCTGACGGCTTGGCAAACAGGATGGGCTCCATGGCAAGGGCCAAGCTCGCGTTTAGCAAGCGCGTGTCGGCAGCCTTATCTTCCTCAAAGCCCAACGTGGCAAACCCACGCTCTCGCGGCGGCTTAATGAAGTCATTCTTGCTATCAGCCAAGATCAAGCCGCGCCGCTTCGCTGCGGGTTCTTTGGCGGGCACAATGACGGCTGGTGGGGCTGGAAGCGGGGGCGAGGGGGCCTTGCACGTCAAGCTGATGCCGTCGGTCTCGCCATTGAGGAAGGCAATCGCACGTGCCCGCGTATCGGGGGCGGTTTGCCCGGTGAGGGTAAAGCGTGCCTCGCCGCCCTCAGGGTTTGCCAATATGGAAATGGTCGATGTGAGAAGCGCGGCCAAAGCAGGTTCGTTGCTGCTTGCCGCCAACTGCCCTAGGCTGCGGGTTTCAATCGCTTGTAACAGCGCGCCTGTCATGGGCAGGCCCGCCTGCAGGATCAAGCGTTGGCGCAAATCAGCCCCGCTAAAGCTTTGACCTGCCCGCTCACACGAAACCTTTTCGTAAAGGCGATCCAACGTGGGGGAGGCAGGGGGTGCCGCTTTGGCCAAAGCGGGTGCCAAGGACAGAAAAGCGGAAACGCCCACGAATAGGGATAAAGAACGGCGGATCATGGCGGCGCTTTAGCCTGAAACGCTAAAGCCCGCCAAGTCTTCCCTTAAAGCGGCTACAGTGTCGCTTGCCTCGATGGAACCAATCAGGGCCATTTCACCACAGGCGGCATGGAGGAAAGAATGCTTTCCACATTGCCACCCGTCTTGAGGCCGAAGGTGGTGCCGCGATCATAAAGCAGATTGTATTCCACATAGCGGCCACGCTGAATCAATTGGGCTTCGCGCTCATCCTCGGTCCAGGTCTCATTCATACGACCGCGTACAATCTCGGGATAGACCGATAGAAAGGCCCGGCCGACATCTTGAGTGAAGGCAAAGTCCTTGTCCCAAGACCCGCTATTGTGATGATCATAGAAAATGCCGCCAATCCCGCGGGGTTCTTCGCGATGCGGCAAATAGAAATAGGTGTCGCACCACTCCTTGAACTTCGCATAATAGCTGGGGTCATGCGCATCACAGGCCTTTTTCATTGCGGCGTGAAAGGTGATGGTGTCTGGGAAATCATCTGTGCGTTGATAGGCCATCAAAGGCGTCAAATCTGCGCCGCCGCCAAACCAGCTTTCGGTTGTCGCGAGCATACGTGTGTTCATATGAACTGCCGGCACGCGCGGATTGGTCATATGGGCAATTAAACTAATGCCGGAAGCCCAAAAACGGGGATCTTCAGAGGCCCCTGGAATGGTCTTGGCATAGTCTGCTGGAAACGTACCCATGACGGTGGAGACATGGACGCCGACTTTTTCAAACAGGCGGCCCTTCATGATCCCCATCACACCGCCTCCGCCACCTTCTTCCTTGCGGTTCCAAGGCGTGCGGACAAACCGGCCGGGGCTTCCGGGATAGAGAGCGGGGTCTGCTTCGTCTTCAAGGGTTTCAAAGGCTTGCATGATCTGGTCGCGCAAGGATTCAAACCATGCCCTTGCTTGTGCTTTACGGTCGTCTTGCTCGCTCATACTGCCCTCGTCTTGTCATTCTCGTCCCGGGAAAGTGGTCCCGGGTTTCCTCCCTACAACGCTAATCCAGCGCCGCCCATCGGCCAGTTTGTCGCATGGCTTCGGTTAAGGCGATAGCTCCCGCTGTCACCACATTCAACGACCGCAGTCCTGCCGCCATCGGAATGCGCACACAGGTGTGACAAGCGGCGATGACATCGGGTGGTGTCCCTTCTGTTTCACGCCCCAGCATCAAAATATCGCTCGGTTCAAAGACGAAATCAGTCAAACGCGTGCTGCCTTCCGTCTCGATCAACACAATCCTGCTATTTCTCCGCTCTGCGGAGGCTGCAAATGCAGCAAAACTATCGTGGCGTTGCCAGTCACACTTGTCGCCATAATCGAGGGAAGCACGCTTTAAGGTCTTGTCTGATAAAGGAAAACCGCAGGGTTCAATCACATCTAACCCAATCCCAAGGCATGCAGTAAGACGAATGGCCGCACCGAGATTTGGCGCGATATCTGGTTGAAAGAGAGCTAGGCGCACGTTATGCAATCTCATCTTTGGAGGGGGTGCCGCGAGATGCGGCGTTCCGTCGCACGTTCAAAAGGCATAATCGCCCTATTTCAAGCGGTAAACGACTTTTGGACGTGTGTGAATGCGGGAGTAGCAAGGTGTCAGCCACCAATCATGAAGTAGCCGGCGAGACCGGAGAACCAACACGGCGTGACATGATCCATGTCGCGACGGGGGCCGTAGCAGCGGGCGGTGCCGCCATGCTGGCTTGGCCGCTCATCAATCAAATGAATCCAGCAGCCGATACGCGCGCTTTGGCATCGATTGAATTTGATGTGTCCAAAGTCGCCGAAGGTTCGCAAACCAAAATCATGTGGCGCGGTAAGCCCCTCTTTGTTCGTCACCGGACTGCTGAGGAAATCGCGCAAGGCAAGAAGGATGACGCTGCTGATCTGAAGGATCCCCAGACCGATGAGCAGCGCACGATGCAATCCAATGAACAGCCCGGCAAGCCCGAGTATTTGATCATGGAAGCCAACTGCACGCATTTGGGCTGTATCCCTGTCGGCATTGCTGAGCCTGGCTATATTGGTGAGTATGGCGGCTGGTTCTGCCCATGCCATGGCTCGCACTATGATACTGCCGGTCGCATCCGCAAAGGCCCCGCCCCGAAAAACCTGCCCATTCCGCCATATGTCTATACCGGCGGCACAGTCGTAAAGATTGGATGATACGAACATGAGTGGACCTTCAAGCTATGTGCCAAAGTCCGACCTCGAAAAGTGGTTGGATACACGGCTACCGATCGTGCGGTTTATGAATGACACGATGATCGATTTTCCGACGCCGAAGAACCTGAATTATTGGTACACGTTTGGCGGCATTTTGGCAGTCTGTTTGGCCAGCCAAATCATCACGGGCATTATCCTCGCGATGCATTATGTGCCCCATATCGATCTGGCCTATAATTCGGTTGAGCGCATTATGCGGGACGTCAACTATGGTTGGTTGATCCGCTTCATGCACTCCAACGGGGCCAGCATGTTCTTCTTGGCCGTCTATATCCACATCTTCCGTGGCCTTTATTACGGCTCGTACAAGGCACCCCGCGAAATTCTGTGGGGCTTGGGCGTCATCATCTTCTTGTTGATGATCATCACCGCTTTCATGGGTTATGTTTTGCCTTGGGGCCAAATGTCCTTGTGGGGCGCGACTGTGATCACCAACATCGTGGGTGCCGTGCCTTTCATTGGTGACTCCATCAAGACCTGGTTGCTCGGTGGCTTTGCGGTGGATAACGCGACGCTGAACCGCTTCTTCTCGCTGCACTATCTCTTGCCATTCGTGATTGCAGGCGTGGTGGTGTTGCACATCTGGGCGCTGCACGTGCCTGGCAACAACAACCCAACCGGTGTTGAAGTCCAAGATGTGAAGAAAGAAACCTTGCCATTCCACCCCTATTATACGGTGAAGGATGCGTTTGCGATCTGCGTCTTCTTGTTGATCTTCGCTGGCTTTGTCTTCTTTGGCCCCAACACCTTGGGTCACCCAGACAATTATATCCCAGCCAACAACCAAGTAACGCCTGCACACATCGTGCCTGAATGGTATCTCTTGCCCTTCTATGCGATCCTGCGCGCCATCACGTTCGACATCTTGATCATTGATGCCAAGTTCGGCGGCGTGATCGCGATGGGTGGGGCTATTTTGATCTTGTTCGCGCTGCCTTGGCTCGACTCCTCCAAGATCAAGTCCATGCGCTACCGTCCAGTGGCCCGCATGTGGTGGTTTGCCTTTGTGCTAAACTTCCTGATGCTGGCCGTATGCGGTGCCATGCCGGCTGAACCACCCTGGACCGTGATCTCCTTGATCTGCACGATCTACTACTTCGCCTATTTCTTGGTCGTCCTGCCAGTTCTTGGTGTGATCGAGAAACCCCAAACCCCACCGGCATCGATTGCAGACTCCATCCTGCAATCGCACAAAAAGTCGGCAGGCGTATCACCTGCAGCTGTACCGGCGGAATGAGGAACTTTGTAATGAAACCAACTTTCGCACGCCGATTCATCGCCGGGGTCTTGGGCCTTGTCTCCGTGGTCGCTTTCACCAGCAGCGCTCAGGCTGCTGGTGAGGCCAAACACCCACGCGAAGTCAATGGCTCGTGGGAAGGCCCATTTGGTCGCTTTGACCGGGCCCAGCTTCAACGCGGCTTCCAAATCTATAAGGAAGTCTGCTCGGGCTGCCATTCCATGAACTTGCTGCATTACCGCAACCTCGGTGATGAGCATGGTCCTTTCTATGACCCGAAATATCCAAATCCGAATGACAACCCCGTCGTAAAGGCCATCGCGGCCAATTATACGGTGAAAGTCATTGACGCAGACGGCAATGAAGTTGAGCGTCCTGCCTTGCCATCCGACAAGTTTGTCTCGCCGTTTGAAACCGCGGCACAGGCGAAGGCTGCCAATGGTGGCTCCATGCCGCCAGATATGTCCGCCTTGATTAAGGCCCGTTATAATGGCGGAGACTATGTCTATTCGCTATTGACCGGCTATGATCAAGAGCCGCCAAAGGGCAAGTCGATCCCTGAGGGCAAGCACTATAACCCTTACATGCCCGGCGGCGTGATTGCCATGGGTCCGCCTATGGTGGACGACCAAGTCACCTATGCGGAAACCGACGCCAATAAGGGTGTAAAGCCGACGGTGGACCAAATGGCTCACGACGTGGTGGCCTTCTTGAGCTGGGCGTCTGAACCCCATCAGACGCAACGCAAGATCACAGGCTTCGGGGTGATGGGCTTCTTGCTGATCCTCACCATCCTGTTGTGGTTCTCGTACCGCCAAGTGTGGCGTAACGTTGAGCACTAAGGAACAGACATAGTCCCAAACATGAAGGCCGCCCCTTGGGGCGGCCTTTTTGCTGCTTGGCGTGAGTCCATTACGGTGCTTAAGCCCGACGATCTAGCGCAACCGCACTGGTATCGCGCAAGGCTTGCGCGCCCGGTCCGTAAGCCACGGGTGCAGGACGGGCGGCCACGGCCTCTTCCGCAATGGCGCGGACCAAGCCTTCAGCCAAAGCACGTTGACGGCCCAGAGCGCGCTCATGGGCCTGCATCGCCGCTCGAAAGCGCTCTGTCTCAACGGTCAGCGACGCTTTCAGTACGGGTGGCACGCCTTCTAGGATCGTCGGGTTTTGCGCAATCCGGCGGCTTTCCAGCGCATAGACATTGGCCAGCCGGGCAGATTCTTCGTTCAAGGCTTGGGCTTCCAAAAACCGGCTGCCTTCAAACAGAGCTGCTTGGCGCTCGGCGAGATCTGCAAGCCTGCGCGTCAATAAAATCAATTGATCCATCAAGTCGCTGGGGTCGTTGGCCAATAGGGTCATGATTATACTCCCGCTGCTTGCGCACGCTCTTGGATTTTCAACATTTCACGCTTCACGGCTGTGGCGATCCCGATGCCGCCTTGATCGCTAAAGCCCTTGGCATATTCCTCGGTCAAGAAAGGCCTAAAAGCGCGCTCTGCGGCACCACCGCCAAACAGGGAGTCCGACATATCGGTGTCCGTTTCCATCAGCGACAGCATTTGGGCCAAGGCCATGCGCTCAAATTCACGCGCGGTCTTGTCCATTTCGGCTTCCGATTTCAGCGTTTTGGCACGCGCGCCCAAAACTTCCACCGAAGCAGATTGGGTCTGCGGGAAGGGCATAACTGGGGCAATTGAGTCCATCTTCTTGGGTCCCTTACATCACTTCGATGTCAGCTTGCAGCGCACCAGAGGCCTTTAGCGCCTGGAGAATTTGTATGAGGTCGCGCGGGTTGACGCCCAACGAATTGAGGCCCTCGACCAGATCGCGCAGCGGCACGCCGCCGCGAATAACGGTGAGGTCACCCTTATCTTCTTCAACCGTGACGCTAGAGCGCGGCACCACGGTCGTCTCGCCTTGGCTTAAGGGGTTTGGCTGGCTGACCAAGGGTGTCTCTTGCACCGAAACCGTGAGATTGCCTTGGGCTACCGCCACCGTCGATACGCGCACATTGTCGCCCATCACCACAATGCCAGACGCTTCATCCACCACAATTTTGGCCACCAGATCTGGCGTCACAGTCAAGCGCTCAACCCGGCTAATCAGGCTCACCATATCGCCGGGATAGCCGATTGGTTTGGACAAAACCACCGTCGAAGGATTGTCGACCGAAGCAGCCGCGACGCCCAGATTGGCATTGATCGCATTAGCGATGCGGCGGGCGGTGGTGAAATCAGGGTTGCGCAGGGCCAGGCGAAGTTCAGTCTGGCCTGCAAGGTCGAAATGAAGCTCGCGCTCAATGACCGCCCCATTGGCAATACGGCCATTGGTGCTAACACCCCGGCTGACGCTGGTGCCAGAATTGCCGGTGGCGGTGAAGCCACCAACCGTCAATTGGCCTTGGGCTACCGCATAAACTTGCCCATCCGCACCCATCAGGGGGGTCACCAGCAAGGTGCCGCCTTCAAGGCTCTTGGCGTCGCCAAAGGCTGAAACCGAAATGTCGAGGCGCGTGCCTTGGGTGGCAAAGGGTGGCAGGCTGGCCGTGACCATCACAGCAGCAACGTTCTTAGTTTGCAGATTTTGCTCACGCGTATTGACGCCCATCCGCTCGAGCATGGCTTCAAGGCTTTGCTTGGTGAAAGGCGAATTGCGCAGGCCATCGCCCGTGCCGGCAAGACCCACCACAATGCCATAACCGATCAATTGGTTATCGCGCACCCCTTCAATCTGCACCAAATCCTTGATGCGGGATTGGGCTAAAGCCTGCGCGGGCAAAGCACAGCCAAGGCTGATCAGCCCCAAAAGAAGGGCGGCAGAAACAAGACGGAATACGGGCGTAAATATCTGTGTCATCGCAAAGGGACATGCTAAATTCATGCCGCAGACTGGCTGGATAAATCACAAACAAAACAATGGGTTTGGAAAAAGGGTTCCGTTTGGTCTGACTGCGGCATCGGCAAGCTTTGCCTAGGGCTGGGCCCATTCTGCCGTCTGCTAGATCTGTTTTATCACCCATTAATCAGGTCTTAACCGAGGCAGCTCATGACTCGTCCCCATGAAAGTGAATGCGCCCACGTCCACATCCACACTCGCTGGGGCCCGCCGTGCAACAGGCGGTGCGGCACCGGGATTTGTCTTGCCCGGGCAAGTCGAGGGTGGGCCTGCGCAAGTCAATCGCGCAATGTCAGCCAATTCGATTGCCCATGTCGGGGCTTTGCTGGCCCTGCAAGGTGAGGATGACATCGTGGAACGTCGCCGCAGGGCCACGCGCCGCTCGTCGCTTCTGCTCGACCAATTGGACGAGATACGCATTGCCATTTTGGGTGGCGGCGTCAGCCGCGAACAAGTGGCGCGCTTGTCTCAAACCTTGAGGGAACATCGTGATGCCGTTGATGACCCGGCCCTCAACGCGCTTCTCGATGATGTTGAATTGCGCGCCGAAGTCGAACTCGCCAAGCTTGAGCGCGCACTTTAGGCCTGTCAGGGCTTCAATTTGCCCGGCTGTCCCGTCGATCACGACCAATTGTCAATTGTTTTAGCAGTTAAGCGCCCAGACCAATGTTTCAAGCGCCTTGCGAGCCGTCTCGGGCTTCACTATAGCGCGAAGACATCGTGCGATGCCTTTATCGATCACATGCAGAAACAGGGGTACGTCATGACGACGATAGTTATGCCAAACACCGGTGTTCCTAGCGACTATGTGCCTTCCGACGACGAAGAGTTCATGAATGAACGGCAGCGTGAGTATTTCCGCAAGAAGCTTCAGGATTGGAAAGACTCCATCCTAGCCGACTCCAAAGATACGTTGTCCCATCTGCAGAGCGAAACAGCCTCACTGCCAGATGTGGCTGACCGGGCTTCTGCTGAAACCGACAAAAGCATCGAACTGCGCGCCCGCGATCGTCAGCGCAAATTGATCTCCAAGATTGATGCAGCCTTGCGCCGGATTGATGATGGTTCTTACGGCTATTGCGATGAAACCGGAGAGCCGATCTCGCTCGGACGATTGATGGCCCGCCCCGTCGCGACCTTGAGCTTGGAAGCCCAAGAGCGCCACGAGCGGTCAGAGCGTATTCACCGCGACGACTAAGCTTTACCCGTCAGTCCCCACCTAGAAGGGGCTGATGGCTCCAAGTATCTGCTGACCCTTGGGCGGCTGTTGATAGGCCGTGATTTGACCGCGCCCACCGTACGAGATGCGGGCTTCGGCCATTTGGGTATGGCGAACTTGATTGGCGGAGGTAATGTCTTGCGGCCTTACAATTCCAGACACCAACAACTCGCGTAATTCATTATTGATGCGCACTTCTTGGCGGCCTGCCACAACCAAATTACCATTTGGCAGAACCTGCGTGACAATGGCCGCAACCGTCATATCGACCCGCTCATTCCGCGCGACTTGGCCTTGACCCGAAAACGCCCCATTGGAACTGGCCCCGACCATAGTAGATGGATCAAACCCTTCTGGGAGGACCTTGCCGGGCAATTGTTCAAGGCCAAAGAAATTGGTCACCCCACCATCCATCGTGGATTTACGGGTACGGCCGGTCGAATTGTTTAATTGCGCCTGATCATTGATCTGGATCAAAACGGTCAAGATATCGCCGATATTGGAGGCACGCGGGTCGTTAAAGAATTGACGCGAGCCTGCTTTCCACAGCGAATTGGACGAGGCTTGGCTCATTTGCTGGGCAGGCATTGGCATCACAACTTGGCGACGCCCAGTTGCGGCATAGGCTGGATTCTCAATCGGGGTGACTTCGGGCGGTTTACCGGCGCTGCGCACTTCTTCAATGGTGGAAGCACATCCAGTCAGGGTGAAGGCGGCTACAATCATCATGCTCAACTTTTGCATCAATTGACTCCATTCTGATTAGGCACCCGGGCCGAAAGCTGGCTTAGCATCACGCGGGCTGTGCCCGGGCCATCGACGATGGCTTCCAGCACTTTGTTGGATTGTGGGTTCAAAACTTTGACATTGGCCCCAATGGCCGCATCGCCCAAGGCTTTGCCTCGTACCGATAATTTGAGGCCTTCGGCTTCATAAATCAGGGTGACAGGTTCGTTACGCCGAACCGAGGGTGTATCCATCACATCCATCGCCCGCAAAGGCGCATTGGCTAGTAAGACGCGTTTAGCGGTTTTGCCGATCAAGGCCTCAGGATCGGCCAGAGCATCGCGAGGGGCATTGGAAGGTGTATCGATCCAAACCACGTCTTCGGCTTGGATTGTTTCCCCGCGCTGAATGGTACGCCCAAGAACGGCTAAAGCTTCAGGTCGGGCAAGAGCTGCTGCTGCACCGGTACGTTGGCGGATTTCTGGCACGCTGGGTGTCGTGGCCGTGGGTAGGATGGGGGTCAGCGGATCGGTACGACCGGGGCCATTAACAACAACCTGGCGCACACCTTCGCGGTTTGGCCAGTTAAGCCCGGCAGCGCGGGCACGGGCTTGCAAGGGGCCTGCGCCAAATACCACCATTTGACCGGGGCCGGGCGAGCGCGCAATCGGCTGATTGGCAAACGCTCCGGCATTATCAAACACATCACCAAAGGTGATTTGCGACTTGTCGGACCGCGGATTGGCTTTGAGCGACAAGACGGGCGCAGATTGTGCGCTTTGGGCAAAGCTTGGGCTGACTAGCACCACAGGTGCGGTCATGAAGCCAATAGCCAGGCAAGAAGCCCAGCTAAGGCGAAGGAGAGGGGCGCGCGCCTTCATCTAGGCCTTACCGGAGGACTTGAGATGTGGCTTGCATCATCTCATCGGAAGCATTGATGACTTTCGAATTCATCTCATAGGCGCGCTGGGCAATGATGAGAGCTGAAATCTCAAACACGGGATTGACGTTGGAGGCTTCCACATAATTCTGATTGATCGAGCCAAGGCCGGGTCCAGTTGGGTTGCCAATGGTGGCAGGCCCAGAGGCTGCGGTTTCCACCAACAGATTGTCGCCCAAGGCTTCCAGACCTGCCGGGTTCACAAAGCTGGCTAAAGTAATCTGGCCAAGGTCCTGTGGTGCGGTTTGGCCGGAGATGATGGCTTGAACCTGCCCTGATGGCGAAATGGAAAAGTCGAGCGCACCGTCGGGGATCTGGATTTCCGGTTGTACGACATAACCATCACCGGTCACGATCTGGCCGGTTGCCGAGGACGAGAAATTGCCCGCCCGTGTATAGGCCGTCCGCCCATCCGGCAAAAGCACTTGGAAATAGCCGCGGCCATTAATGGCCATGTCATACTTATTGTCGGTGCGGGTCAGGCTACCTTGTTCGGCAATGCGATAGACGGACCCCGTTTTCACCCCATAGCCGACTTGAACACCGGTTGGGTCAATCGTGCCAGAATCTGAGGTGGTGGCACCGGGGCGTTCGAGGTTTTGGTAGATCAAATCCTGAAATTCAGCCCGTTGGCGCTTAAAGCCTGTGGTGTTCATGTTGGCGATATTGTTGGAAATGACTTCAACATTAAGCTGTTGGGCCAACATGCCTGTGGCTGCGATATTCATAGAGCGCATGTGCTTGGTCCTTTAGTCAGATTAGGATTGAACCCGGGCGAGACGTTCAATCGCTCGGCCACGCAAGTCTTCAGTTTGTTTTTGTAGGCGGGTCGCGCTTTCAAAGGCGCGGCTGATTTCCATGATGCGGGTAAGCTCGGTCACGGCAACAACGTTAGAGCCCTCAATCATGCCTTGCACCACTTGCGGGTCGGCTGCAGCCTGCGCCGCTTCCCCCGTCGGGCGCCAGAGATTGTCGCCAACTTTGTCGAGGGCACCCGGGCGGTCAAAGCGGGCGATGCCCAATTGAGCGACCGTGACGCCGTTTTGCGAAATAGAGCCGTTTTGGGCGACCAAGGGTTCGCCTTGGGTTAGGTCCAGCGTGATCGGCTGACCGGCGGTGTCGAGGACGGGACGGCCATCGCCTGTAACGATGCGGCCTTGTGTGTCCATTTGGAAGCGACCGTCGCGCGTATAGGCATTTCCTTGTGGCGTTTGCACGGTGAAATAGCCTTCGCCAGCTAAGGCAAAGTCGAGAGGGTTGTCGGTGCGCTGCAAGGCCCCAGGCCGGAAGTCGCGGGCAATCGTATAGTCGCGGACAAATTCAACGGTGCGGGGGCGTTCAGCAATCGAAGCAGGCCTGCGAATGACCGGCTCAAACAGGACCGATTCTGCTTTGAAGCCAGCGGTCGACATGTTGGCCATATTATTGGCGGCGACATCCATCTGCCGACGGAGGGCATTTTGGGCCGAAACGGTGATGAGAAGTGTATTGTCCATCTCTATGTCTACCTTCTAGGTGAGCTCACGATTCGCTTTGGCACCAAATTCTCTGAGCCAGGCCCCACATCATGCAAGAGATGGGCCAAGAATTAATCATTAAAATTCAATATTCTAAAATAGATGGTGCGGGATTGCGGCAGATGATGCCGTGAAAAAATGTCCAGACAGGGCCTTTTCGACCCTTCTCTCGGCAGTTTTTGCCGCCTGGTTAAGATTTGGTGACATTTCATTAACCACGATTGGCTTAACTCCCCAGGTGCAACACTGCCCAAGTGCGCCCTTTGAGTCGGTGCCCGTTTAAGCCTGTGAGAGAATCTGATGGCCGGAAAAAAAGAGAAAAAGGGTGAAGCTCCTCCTGAGGGTGCCGATGGTGCCGAGGGTGAAGAAGGCGGTGGTGGCAAGAAGAAGCTTGCTGGTAAACAGCTGATCCTCTTCATCGTTTTGCCTGCCATCCTGCTGTTGGGCGGTGGCGGGGCTGCGGCCTATTTTCTTGTATTTGCCAAAAAGCCGGCGGCAGTAGCCGACGCGAATGGCGAAAAGGGCAAGGAGGAGGAGAAAAAGAAAAAAGACGAGAAGAAGAAGGAAAAGGGCAAGGACGAAAAGGGTGGCGAGAAGAAGGACGGTGAGGGCGGCGTTAAGCTGGCTGAGGGTCCCAATGGCGAGGGTTTCATGACTTTGCCAGAATTGATTGTAAACATTGCCACCGCAGATTCCCGTCCGGCCTATTTGAAGCTTCGTCTCACCCTGCAGGCAAAAGATATGGAAACCGCCGCAGCAATTGAGCCGCTGCTGCCTCGGATTCTTGATCAATATACCGGTTTCCTGCGTGAGCTTCGGATGGAAGATATTGCAGGCTCGGCCGGTTATTCCCGTTTGCAACTTGAACTTCTTAAGCGGGTCAATTTGGCGATTGCCCCTGCCCAAGTCGATGCCGTGCTCATCGAAGAAATGTTGGTCCAATAATGGCAGATGATCTCGATCAAGATGCAATGGCGGCTGCTTGGGAAGCAGAGGCCATGGGTGATGGCGGCGGCGGTGGTGGCGATGATGCTTTTGCCGCCGAATGGGAGGCGATGGTCGGTGGGGAAACCGGCAAAACCATTTCTGCCTCTGCCATAGGTGCTGAGCGGGTTCTAAACCAAGACGAAATCGACTCGCTTTTGGGTTTTGACCTTGGCGATGACGATAGCGATGAGAAAAACGGCATACGCGGGATCATTAACTCCGCGCTGGTTTCTTACGAACGTCTGCCGATGTTGGAAATTGTCTTCGACCGCTTGGTGCGTTTGATGACCACCAGCCTGCGGAATTTTACCTCTGATAACGTCGAGGTCTCGCTAGATCATATTTCGTCGATCCGCTTTGGTGATTATCTTAACTCCATTCCTCTGCCCGCCATTTTGGCGGTTTTCCGGGCAGAGCAATTGGACAATTACGGCTTAATGACCGTTGATTCCAATCTGATTTACTCGATTGTGGACGTTCTCTTGGGGGGTCGTCGGGGCACGACGGCCATGCGGATTGAAGGCCGTCCCTATACCACGATTGAGCGCATGCTGGTTACGCGCATGATCGAGGTGATCCTGCAAGATATGCAGGCCGCCTTTGAGCCGCTGAAGCAAGTCGATTTCTCGCTCGACCGAATTGAGACCAACCCGCGCTTTGCTGCAATCGCGCGGCCCGCCAACGCCGCCATTATGATCAAGATGCGGATCGACATGGAAGACCGGGGCGGGCGGGTAGAGCTTCTTCTTCCTTATGCAACCCTTGAGCCAATTCGTAAAATGCTCATCCAGCAATTCATGGGTGAGAAATTTGGTCGGGACAATATTTGGGAAGGCCACTTGGCTACCGAACTTTGGTCGACGGACATGCAGGTTGAAGCCGTCCTCGATGAATTACCGGTGCCTTTGGGCCGCTTGTTGAACTTGAAGGTCGGTGAAACCGTGTTCTTGAACCAACCCCCAGATGGCAGTGTGGAATTACGTTGCGGTCAGATTGCTTTGACCAAAGGGCGCATGGGCAAGATGGGCCGCGCGATTGCTTTGTGTCTGGATGGGCCACTCACAAACTCGGCAAGACGGGAGCTGATGAACCAATGACCGACCTTTATATCCCGATTGCGCAAGTCATGTTGGCCGTCGCCATGCTGGGTGTTGCTGTATTGTGCATCCGTCTGGACCGCAAGATTACAGCCCTTCGCGAGGGCAAGGACGGCGTGGCGGCTGCGGCTGCAGAGCTGGCCTTGGCAGTGGGCCGGGCGGAAGCCTCTGTTGCGGCTCTCAAGTCGGTTTCGCAAGCCGCTGGCGAAGATCTCCAGCGCAGCATCGAAGAAGCGCGCGCTTCGGCTGAGGCCTTGACATTTTTGGTGACGACTGCGCGCGCAGTCGAAGTCAAGCCAGCCCCTGTGGCTGAACCTGCACCCACCCGCCAATCCCGTGATCTGCGGTGGGATGAAGAAGAATTAGAAGACGATTTCCGCTTGGCACGGCGCGCCCGTCCGCTGACTGAAACATGGGGTGGTTTGAGATGAAGTTTAAGCTTCGGCCTTTGACGGCTTTGGCTTTAGGTTTAGGCGTGGTCGGCTTGGCACAAGTCGGCCGCGTTGCATTTGATGCCACCAATGCGATGGCTGCAGGAGAGCCTGCCAAGAAGGAAGCTGCTGCCCCTGCAGCGCCTGCAGCAGAGGGCGCGGCTGCGGCGGCCCCAAAAGCAGGCCCGCCCATGTGCTTACCCGTCGATTTGGCCAAAGAAGCCGGCATTAGTGCGGCTGAATTCCGCTTGCTGCAAACCTTGCAAGAGCGCCGCCAGACGTTGGACACGCGCGAGCGCGATATAGTGACCCGCGAAAACCTTTTGGCGACAACGGACGCTAAAATTCAAGAAAGAATGGCGGCGCTCAAGGCCGTAGAAGGTAATCTTCAGAAGCTATTGGGCCAAGTGGATGATTTAGAATCTCAGCGCATTACCTCGCTGGTTCGGGTCTATGAAAAGATGAAACCCAAGGATGCTGCCGCTGTTTGGGAAGGCTTAGACACCGAAGTTCTATTGAAAATTGCCCAAAAAATGAAGGAGCAGCCGCTCTCGCTGATTTTGGCGAAAATGTCGCCAGAGCGAGCTCGCGAAGTGACCCGGCGTTTGGCTGAAATTGATGCCCCAGCCTTGCCGGTGATGGCGGGCAATCCGCCAGCCGCTCCGCAAAACGCTGGCGCGCCCGCAACCCCCGCACCCGCACCGAAAGCACCTGCTGCCAAAGCCGCGCCTGCCAGGGCCCCGGGTCAGCAAGCTGCAGTAACTAATCAGCCAAAGGGTAATTCAGCACCAAGAGGGTCTGCAGCTGCCAATGCGGCTTTAGATGCCAAGGGCACAGGGCCAGCCGGGGCAGGACCGACAACGCCGCGTGCCCCAACGCCAAAGGCCCCCAGTAATCCCTCGACCCCACAGCCTGCTGCAAAAGCAGCAAGTGGTCAGGCCCCTGCCGATCCAGCACAGCGCCCAAAGGCCTAATCTGAAGGCGCTTTTGCTTCTGCGAACCAGCCAGCACTGGTAAGGGGAACTTAACCGGATTCAGGCATAAGCGGATTTCCCCCGAAACTGGGCCAGACGTGGCTTAGCAGCGGGAATAAGAGATCTGACTTAGAGACCAGATGGCCAAATTGCGTCGGTTACTTGCTTATGTTGTCTGCGTGGCGCTTGCGTCACCGCCGATGGCCTATGGCCAAAATGCCGCCCCAGCCGCTGGTAATGCCCCCGCTGCCCTACAGGGGCTGAAAGGGGTGAAGCTGTCAGCCAGCCAAGATGCGACCTATGCGCGCCTTTTGATTGCTTGGCCCGCCGGCAGCAATCTTTCCGCCACTGTGGTTGCTACGCCCAACAATGGCTTGGCGATGCTCCGCTTGCCACGTGCGATTGAAGCAGACCCCAGTGCCTATGCATCCGGCGCGCCAGACTTTGTCGCCTCAGCCGCCCTCAGTTCCGATAAGCGCACCATACGTGTCGCGCTGTTGCAGCCGACGCGGGTGGTAACCAGTCGGGTCGGGAATGTGCAGGCCTTTGACTTTGTTCTGTCGAATGCCGAGGCACCTCCGCCCTATGATGGCGAACCCAAAGCCGTTGCGTCCGCCGATACCCAAGCCAAAGCCGGCGAGGGCGGAGGTGAAGAGGGTTCTGGTACACCCAAAAAGATGATCAATGGAGCTGCCCCGGTTGGCGCGCCTCGTATTCAAGTGGATGTGTTCGAAGCCAAGGAATTTACCCGATTGCGTCTGTCGCGCGTGGGCAATCAATTCCCGCTTCCAGCCCATGGCTATGCCCGTCGGGGCGACCGCTTGGCCATTGCCTTGCCCGGCAAGTTTGCCTTTGACACGGCCGCCATTCGTAACCGCCCACCGGCGCGGGTTGAAGACGCGGCACGCTATAATTCCGCCACGGATTCCTCTTTCCTACTCGATGTAGCCCCGGGCAGCGTGGTGCGCCACAGCCGTGATGGCAATTCGATCGTAATCGACATTCTGCCGGAAGGGGCAAATCCAGATACGATTGAGGCTTTGCGGCAAGAAGCTGGCGACAAAATCGGGTCACCAGCAGCAAAATCTGTAGCAAGCACAGCTGCACCCAAGGCGGCCCCGAAGGCCGAAGGCATAGAAGCCTCTCCGTCCTTAGATAATGGCGCGCAAGCTGCAGCCAGCGAAATGGATGCCGAGGCCGTTTTGACCCAGCGCCCAGATCCTGCCCCATCCGGTCGGGTTCGGATGAGCAGCGCGATGGTCGGCAAAGAACTGCAACTGGAATTCGCGTTTGAAGCGCCTGCCCCGGCTGTCATGTATCGCCGTGGCGATTCCATCTATGCCCTCTTTGCCACATCTGCGGAAGTGGATATCGGGCGGGTTCCAAGCGGCAAATTTGTAACCCGCATGGAAAAAGTGCGCGGGGAAGGTGTATCGGGTGTGCGCATTGTTGCCCCGCCTGAAGTCCAAGCCGTCCCAACTTCTATCGGGCCGAAGTGGAAACTGGTTCTCTCACCGCAACGCCAACCTGCATCCCGGTCGGTTGGACTGGTCCGCGAACAGGCTCTAGACGGGACATCGCGCGTGAAGGCGCTTGTTCCTGATGGGGCAGCGACTGGGATGGTGACTGACCCTGAAGTGGGCGACACGCTTTTGGTTGGCCTTGCGCTTGGCCCAGTCAGCAGTCTGGGCACACAGCGCTCCTATTTGGAAGCAGTGCTGCCTGAGACCTATCATGGCCTTGTGGTGGCCCCGCGGACCGATGATTTTGAATTGCGCCGCGATGTCGATGGCTTTGTGCTGGTTCGACCAAACGGCATGGCGTTGTCAGGCCTTGTTGGCTCTGAAGACATGGAAGCGGGTCCTGCAACAGCCCCTGGCTTTATTGATTTTAAATCGTGGCAATTGGGCCCCAAAGCCGATTTCACCACTAACCTCAATAAATTGCGTCGCAAGGCTGCGTTGGAATTAGGCGATACCAACAATAAGATCACCGCGCGATTAGACTTAGCGCGCTTTCTGATTGCTTGGGATCTGGGGCCTGAAGCGTCGGGCGTAATCCGCCAATTGCGGTCCGATGTTCCTGCTCTTGAACGTTCACCAGAGCTTCTGGCTCTAGAGGGCATTGCCACCCTTATGGGCGGGCATGGCAAAGCCGCGCTTGAATTATTGAGTGAGCCCGAGATCGCCGAAGACCCGGCCGCGCAATTGTGGGCAGGCTTGGCGGCGCAAATGAGCGGTAATCCAGCCGAAGCCCGTGTCCGATTTGAGCGGGGCAAAACCGCCTTACAAAATTTTGAGTCGGAGTATCGCGCCCGTTTCAATATCGCCAACGGCAATGCCGCGCTTGAATTAGGCGATGGCGCGTTGGCAATGATGACGGCCAACAGCGCCCAGCGTGAGGCGCAAGAAGGTCTAACCCAATTAAAGGCTGCCCTTTTGTCGGCCCGTGCGATGGGGGCGACGGGGCGCGTCAACGAAGCTTTGGTGGCGCTGACCAAACTGGCAACCGCCCCAGATCGCGAAATCGCTGCGCGCGCTGCCTATGAGAAGGCCAATTTGGGCGAGTCGAGTGGGAAAATCTCTCCCATTGAATCGATCAAGGCGCTTGATGCTCTGCGCTATACGTGGCGCGGCGACGATCTGGAATTGGATATTCTGCGGCGCTTGGGCGGGCTTTATATTCAAGCAGGCGATATTCGCTCTGGCCTGACCACAATGGCCAGTGCGTCGACTTTGCGGCCTGATTTGCCAGCGGCTCGTCGCCTGCGCGATGATTTGTTCCAACAATTCAAGTTCCTGTTCCTAGAGGGCGGTGCGGACGGTATGGACCCGATCCAAGCCTTGGCGCTCTTCTATGACTTCCGCAACCTCGCCCCCATCGGCCCAGATGGCGACCGCATGGTGCGTGGCTTGGCCGAGCGTTTGGTCGCGCTCGACCTCTTGCCCCAAGCCACCCAATTGTTGCAGCACCAAGTCGACAAGCGCTTAGAAGGCTTTTCGAAAGCACAAGTTGCAACCGATTTGGCCGCCCTTTATCTGATGGACCGCCGCCCTGAAGAAGCGCTGCGCGCGATCTGGAACAGCCGCGTATCGCTTCTGCCAGAGCCCCTCAATGAGCAACGTCGCCTAATTGAGGCCGCAAGCTTGGCAGAGCTTGGCCGTAAGGATCATGCGCTGGAAACCATTGAGTTTGACGATTCTCCAGATGCGGCGCGGGTACGGACCGAAATCTACATGCGCGCTGGCGATTGGCCCAATGCGGCTGCGAATGCCAGAGCGTCCTTGCCGCCCGCACGGCCCAATTTGTCCCCCGAAGAAGCCGGTGAAGTGCTGCGCGTCGCCGTCGCCCAAGCCATGGCGCGCGAGGATGGTTTTAATCGCGGTCTGGTGCGCACCCATGGGCCTGCCATGAGCAAGAGTGCCTATGCCGAAGCCTTTAAAGTGGTGACGGATACCGCTATTCCCTCAAGCGCAGCACTCCAGTCAGCGGTCAAAATCGCGACTGGGGGCTCACCTTATGATGGGCTGATGCGCCGCCTGCGGGATCGTTTGAACCGGATTGAAGCACCTACCGAAGCCGATACCGCCCAAGCCGCCCGCGCCTTAGGTCCCACCGATGGCAATCCAACAGGGCGTTTAGGCGCAGCTCTCATGTCTGTCTTGCCGAAAGCGCTGCAGCCAGACGCCGCCCCGAAGGAAGCAGCCCCCCTTCTGCCGGATGTGCGGCCAAGCTTGCCGCCACAACGCAGCCCTGCCGTGGCTACCGCGCCGCAGCGCGCACCCGCCCGCCCGGCCAATGCCGCCGCCAGAACGGCGCAAAACCAAGCGAAAGCTCCGGCCCGACCTGCAGCCCGCACGGGCGTCGACGCGCCGCGTGATCCCCCACCAGCTCCCGCAGTTGGTCGCTAACCCGGCGGAACAGCCCGAAAGCTTTGCACAAGGCTTTCAGCTACCAAGCGCCAGCCATCGACAAGCACGAAGAAGATTAGCTTAAACGGCAGCGACACCACGATTGGTGGCAACATCATCATACCCATCGCCATCAAAAGCGATGCGACAACCAGATCAATCACCAAAAACGGCACAAACAGCAAGAAGCCGATCTCAAAAGCGCGGCGCAATTCGGAAATCATAAAGGCCGGAGTCACCACGCGCATCGGCAAAGCTTGCGCATTTTGTGGTGTTGGGATGCGGGCGAGGCGGATGAACAGCTCCAAATCCTTTTCCCGCGTCTGGGCCAGCATGAATTGCTTTAAAGGTTCGGTCGCGCGGGGCCAGGCTTGTTCCATCGTGACTTCTTGTTTGGTCAGGGGGGCAATGCCCTCATTCCAGGACCGTTCAAAGGTCGGCTGCATGATAAAGGCGGTCAAGAACAAGGCCAGCGAGACCATGACCGCATTCGGCGGTGCCTGTTGCAGGCCAATCGCCGTGCGCAAAAGTGATAAAACCACCACGATGCGTACAAAGCTTGTCGTCATGATCACGACCGACGGGGCAAGCGATAAAACCGTGATCAGCGCAACTGTCTGAACCACGCGCTCGGTGAGACCTGTCCCACTTCCAAGATCTAGATTGATAGACTGGGCCATGGCTGTAGCCACCCCAAACATCGAGGCCCCCATCGCACATATAAAAATGAGGAGCCAGCGCTTGAGAAGCTGTTTGAGTTCGGCCCGAGACTGAGTTTGAGCGGTCGCGGCTTTTTTCGGGGCTTTTGACGTCATGACACATGGCCTGAGGCTGAAGGGGCGGCGGACGGAGCAGGAAAGTCGGTTTCTGGATGGATGGGTTTGGAGCTGATGGTGCTTGCGCCCGTGGGCGAGACCAAAACCAGATGTTCCTGATCGTCGCACCGGATCAGGATGGCACGAGTCCGCCCGGCATCCAGCCACATTTGCTCAACCAATTTCAGGCGGCCCTTGGTAAGGCTTGGCATTTGGCCTTGCATCAGGCCATAGCGGCGGGCAAGCCACGCAGCGCCCAGTAACAGGCCGAGGGTGACTGACAAGGCCGCCAGTGCCCGCACCATGTCCAAGAAAAGTTCCATTGGCCAGCCCTCTATCCTAGATGCCACACCACCCAGTTCGCGCGCATTTTTGCCCGCATGATCCCGCGTCGCCCGCTCCGGTTAATCAAAGGTTAACAAGATGCCTTCATGGTTCTTAATCAGTGCTTAACCATGATCACTTCATCATTACAGGTGCGAAGAATCGCAAGGATCACGTCATGGGCATCACAGACACGCCATTTTTTAACGTTCTGCGCGAACGTATGGGCTTTCTGAATGAACGTCAGAAGCTCTTGGCCGAGAACGTCGCCAATGCCTCGACGCCCAAATATGTGCCGCGCGATTTGGACAATCGCGCCTTTGCGGATGCGATTGCCCGCCAGATGCCCCAAGCCCGAAATGGTCTGGCAGGTGCTGCCCCGCTTGCCCCGGTCAAAATGGCGGCAACACGGGTAGGGCATATGGATGGTGGCGCACCCGCTGCTGGGACCGGCAAGGCCATCAAATCGCCCGACAGCGAAGTTACCCTTGATGGCAATGCGGTGGTCTTGGAAGAACAAATGATCAAAGTGGCCGATACGCGCATGAATTATGACGCGGCCTTGGGCCTCTATCAAAAGGGTTTGCAATTGATGCGCTTGGCATCGCGCAAGCCGCAATAGGAAGATAAGCCATGTCAGATATGAATGCTGCGCTCAATGTTGCTGCTTCCGGTCTTCGCGCCCAAACCGCGCGGATGAAGGTGATTGCGGAGAACATTGCCAACGCCAATTCCACGGCACCCAATCCCGGGGCCGACCCCTATCAGCGCAAAGTCAGTGTGTTTGGTCAGGTGCTCAATCGCGAAAATGGGACCACGGAAGTGAAAATGACCAAGGTCCAGCGTGATACGTCTGACTTCCGTTTGCGCTATGACCCAACCCACCCCGGCGCCAATGCCGAGGGCTATGTGAAATTGCCAAACGTCAACACGCTGATTGAAAGCCTCGATATGCGGGAGGCTCAGCGTGCCTATGAAGCCAACCTCAATGTCGTTGAAAGCGCGCGAGCGATGATGTCGCGCACGCTTGATCTGTTACGCCGCTAAGCAGGCCTTTTCAGGAGAAACCTGAGCCATGAATTCAGCTGCCCTTCTTGCCGCCAAAGCTTATGGTGCTGCCGCTGGCGGCGTTGCCCCCAATACGGGCCCTGCCGTTGCAAATACCAATTTCAACTTTTCGGCCATGCTGGCCCAACAAGTCTCCTCCACTGTGGAGGCAACCAAAGCCGCTGAAACCCAAGCCGCTCAGGCGGTGACAGGCAAAGCCGAAATGGTCGATGTGGTAACCGCTGTCGCCGCTGCCGAAGTGCAAATGGAAACCATGCTGGCCTTCCGTGATCAGGCGATCCAAGCCTATCAGGAAATCATGCGGATGCCGATCTAACTTCCATTTGCGCGCCATCCAACCTGTGTGGCGAACTTGTATCTCTATCCAATCTGGCTCAGATCAGGCTGATGAGCAGAAGTTTGATCTATGGCGATATTCCCGTTGGGCTGGTCGAGGTGCCGCACGATGGCGTGCAGGTTTCCCCTGTTCATCCAGGTGCCGCTCGCTTGGACGCCCTTAAAGAAGGCACTTATGGCGGCCTTGTGATGCGCGCACCGGCCAATACGATTGAACGCCGCCATGAGATTGCCCTTGCCCTGCGTGCTTTGGCCCCCGGCGCGCCTTTGACGATCCTTGCCCCAAAGGATAAGGGCGGTACGCGTCTTGCGAAAGATTTGCTGGCTTTTGGTATCATGGTTTCTGATCAGCCCAAGCGCCACCACCGCATCTGCCAAGGTACGCGGCCTGAAACCTTACGACATATTGACGAAGCCTTGGCCGAGGGAGAGTTGCGTCCCTTGCCTGATCTCGGCATTTGGGGCCAGCCGGGCCTCTTCAGCTGGGACCGCATGGATGCGGGGACCCAAGCTTTGCTCGACGTATTGCCCGCACTGGCGGGCCAAATTGCCGATTTTGGCTGCGGGGCAGGGGTGCTGTCGCGCCAGGTGCTCCAAAGCGCGCAGGTTACGGCTGTAACGGCCTTTGATCTCGATCGGCGCGCGATTGCAGCCGCCCATAAGGCGATTGTCGATCCGCGCTTTTCCACCGTCTGGGTCGATCTGGTTGCCGAAGGGGCGGGCGAGCAACTGTTCGACGCCATCGTGATGAACCCACCCTTCCACCGCGCTGGCATCGAGGATCAGGGCTTGGGTGTAGCCATGATTGCGCGAGCGGCAGAGGCTTTGCGCCCCGGTGGCGCACTCTGGCTTACTGCCAACCGCCATCTGCCCTATGAGGCCGCCTTAAAGGCCCGCTTTGCCAGCTTCACGCTGAAAAACGAGGCGCAAGGCTTTAAAGTCTATCAGGCGATCCGATGAGCCGACCGGTACAGACTGCCCGTCTCGACCGTTTGCTCGCCAATATGGGCTATGGCTCGCGGCGTGATATTGCTCTGATGACCAAAGCGGGTTGGATCAGCTTGGATGGTGAAGCGGTGCGCGACGAGGCCACCCGAGTGCGGCTAGACGCAGATCTGCCATCCCGCCTGCTCATCCGCGGCAAAAGGCTTGATCCCTTACCCGGCATGGTCATCATGGTGCATAAGCCTTTGGGTGTGACCTGTTCGCGCAAAGAGGCGGGCACGCTCATTTATGACCTCTTGCCTGACCGATGGCGGGCGCGCGACCCCGCTTTATCTACCGTGGGGCGGCTCGATAAAGAGACCTCTGGCCTCATCCTCATGACCGATGATGGCGACCTGTTGCACAAAATCATCTCGCCCAAGCACCATGTGCCCAAGCGCTATGTCGTCACGCTTGATCGCCCGCTCAAAGGCACAGAGGCGGCCATTTTTGCGGCAGGAGGTCTCATGCTCGACGGCGAGACCAAGCCGCTTTTGCCCGCAGAGCTTGAGATAACGGGCGAGCGTACGGCTTATTTGACCGTGCATGAAGGCCGCTATCATCAGGTACGGCGTATGTTTGCTGCTCTGGGCAACCACGTCACAGCCCTTCACCGCGACCAGATTGGCGCTTTGAGCCTGCCAGAAGGTCTAATGGCCGGCAGTTTGCGGCTGATGACCGCGGCAGATGTTGCAAAACTATTTGCGGTTCCAGCCAAGTAAGATCACCATCGAAAGACAATAAACAAAAAGGGGAGGCCTGCCATGACCCAGAAATTTAGGAAAGCGCTCTGCGCATCACTCGCTTTTGCGGGCACTTTGACGGCCGGGGCAGCCTTGGCCCAAGCGCCAACCACGCCACCGCCCCCCCAGCCTCGGTTAGATTGGCAAAAGTCCGGCTATAATGTTGGCTTTCCGGCACCAGCTGATAAGCGCGTCACCCGCGACAACGCCCTTGCTTATCCCTACACAGGCTGGAGCTATCAGCATGTGCGCGAATTGTTTCCAACCCGCAGTGTTGCCCGGGGTGGCCCTGTTAGTCCCTTGCCCAGCCAGCCCCTATCGCTCGATGGCCTGACCTTTCAGGCCCCCGATGGCAAGACGATCAGTTGGTCGCAATTTGAAGCCGAAACCCATACCGATGCCATGCTCGTCTTACATAAGGGCAAGATCGTTTATGAGCGTTATGCCAATGGCATGAGGTCTGAAAGCCAACATTTGCTGTTTTCAGTCACAAAGTCATTTGTTGGTCTGATGGCAGAGCTTTTGATCCATGATGGCAAATTGGACGAAACCGCTAAAGTTACGACCTATGTGCCAGAGCTTGCAGGCTCGGCTTGGGAAACAGCAACCGTGCGCGATCTGATGGATATGCGCGATGGGGTCAGCTTTGACGAAAACTATGCCAATCCCAATGCTGAAATTCACCGCTATGCGTTGGCTTGGGGCTGGGGCCCGACCAATTTACCAGCCCCTAAGGGCGTTTACGAAGCGCTCCCGACACTTAAAACCCGCTTTGCAGAATCTGGTGGGCCATTCCGTTATCGCTCTGCGGCAACCGATGCCTTGGGCTGGGTGATTGTTCGGGCCAGCGGGCAAAGCCTTGCAAGCCTCGTCTCCGAACGGGTTTGGAAGAAGTTGGGCGTTGAACATGATGCAACTTGGGCGATTGATCCAGCTGGCCAAGAAATTGCTGCAGCAGGCCTCAATGTTACGGCCCGAGACCTGGCCCGCTTGGGCGAAATGTTGCGCCAAGACGGCCGCTTCAATGGCCAGCAAATCATCCCGGCAGCGGTCGTCCAAAAGATCAAGGCCGGCGGCGATAATGCTGCGTTTCGGGCTTCAAACCCCATTTCGGCCCGTCTCAGCTGGTCGTATCGCAGCCAATTCTGGATCAGCCACGACGCCAATCAAAGCTTTAATCTGTTCGGTGTGGCAGGCCAGCGTGTCTATATCGATCCTAAAAACCAGATCGTCATCGTCCGCTTTGGCAGTCACCCCGTCTTATCTAACCTGTTTACCGCCGCCATCCATGATGCAGCCTTTGGCGCTTTGACAACAAAACTGGCGGGCAGGTAAAGGGGCTTTGTCTGCACGCTTGAGGCGGGATTTCCTAAAGGGCGCTCAAACCGGATGGCGCGGGCCACGTCCCAGACCTTATGACGCAATCTCGCGGCGGTCCTCGCTTGCCACTTCCTTCCGGCGGGGATGGCATTGAGGGGGCGGGGAGAGTTTTTTGTCTAGAAGCGCTTTGGTGACCCCCATGGTCCACCAACAAGTGAGTTTGGCCTTTGGGGCAGGCACAGCCTGCCCCAAAGCCTTCCAGATAAAATCCTTTTTCACGGTGTCATCCCGGACGGCGTGAGCCGATCCGGGATCTCGTGTCGCACGTGCGTGACCGGGTCCCCGCTCTGCGCTTCGTTCCGGCGGGGATGGTATTGAGGGGGCGGGGAAAGTTTTTTGTCTAGAAGCGCTTTG
>NZ_NCSQ01000024.1 GCF_002105465.1 Aquidulcibacter paucihalophilus | reverse complement strand
CTAAAAACCCAACTTTGGTCATTGACACATTTCATGTGAGTGGGTCCGATCCTTTTGTGTGCCGTCTTCGGTCTTCCAGCGCTCTGAAGTGGCGACGCTGAGGGTTGCGAGTTTGCCGGTCTTGCCGAAAGTCTTGATCTCAATCTTGCCGACGTTTCCAACGATTTCGAAATTGGCCTTATCCATGATGGTCTCTCCATTGCTTGGTCGTGATCCCGTGGGTGTGTTCCCGTCGGGGGTCGCGGTTGCGACGGAGCTGAACATCAATCGGCACTAGGCAAGCGGGTCCTATCCCTTACCCCGCTGTGGGCGATGCAAGGGCTTGGTGCGGGCCGGAGCGCAGCGACAACACGGGCCCTTGAGATCGAAGATCGTCATCGCTCGCCGACGATTGTAGTTTCTGATCTGTGCAACGTGATCTCCCCTGATGGGTCATTCATCCGCCACGGGATTAGACCTAGGCAAACCTTGGAGAGACTTATCATCATGGGAGAGGCCAATTCGGGGCATACGTCGGTGTCGGCGTTATAAATGAGATCAAGGCGGCAAAGCCGACTAGGGGCAACTCGTCACCCGCCTGAGCCACGGGTTTGTGCGCTGAAGTCAGAGCGAAGGCAAACGGCACACTTCCGTACTTTCCTTTTTGGCATCGCATTGCTGACTTCTCCTTCGTCCAACACGGCGAGGATTGGGATGGTCCAAAGGCAAACTGTGCGGGTTTGTGATCGGGTGCCTGCCTAGGTGACAAGCCGACCATACATCTTCCGCACGCTTGTCATTGAGATTGCCGTTGGCCCATCCGCAAAAAGACTGGAAGATTCGAACAGCAAGCCAAATCAAATGCGGCCACATTTGAAACCTGACTTTGGAAAAGCCCTGCGTGCCAATCTTACAGTCAGACGACAATGGCTAGGAAATACAGATGCACCCTTTTGGCAGCGGAGGGCTAAGGGGGGCTTCACCAGCTTCGGACGACCAGCTTTGCGCCCTCATCCCCGTCATTAGGCAGATCGCTGGCATCGCCCGAAAGCGGCCATAGGAACTTAGGCGCGGCGATGTCCGCTTTGGCCGAGCCTAAATGGTTGGTGCCCATCCTAAACCTTGGCCAATCACGGCTAAGGAGAATGAAGATGACCTACTCTCACCTCGATCCCGCCCTGCAGAACCGAATGGCTTGGAATGCCGGCAAAACGGTTGGCACGAAGAGGCCGCTGACTCAGAAGCATATTTGGGCGATCCGTTTCTTCCTCGATCGCGAGGAAGGGCTGCTCAACTACGTTGCCTATTTTATTAGGACACTGTTCACACCCTTGACGCCGGCTCCCGCGTAAGGAGAGGGAAAACTAGTTCTGCGATGACATATGCGACCTGGCGTTGGCGCAGCAGCAGCCGATTCGCGGCCTCACCGTCCTCGTCGACTGCGGCATCGCGGTCCTCGAAGCGAGCCACCGCCACCGGGCCGTCCATCCGGTAGGAATCGTCGGGCGCTTTGGCGTCGCAGAATCGGCGCTCGAGACGGCGCAGGGCATCGAGAACGACGTCGCCATGCGCGCCCTCAAGGGCGCGAGCGAAGGCGTCCCGCGCCGCATCGATGCCGCCTTCGTGATTCTCGAGGCAATAGACGAGGTCATGCGCATCTTTGCGCTCGAACCGGTCATCAAAGGCGAATGCCTTCAGGCAGGTGAAGCTTACGATGTCGGCGTATCGAATCGTCTCCGTGGCGCGGCCGTTGCCATCGAGCAGCTCTGCGGTGATCTCGACGGAATCATGCAGGTCGAAGACCATCGAGGCGTGTGGGATGTTGACCGCCGAGACGCCGCCTTCGGTGGGCAATTCCTGAACGCGGCCGCCCCGAAGCTCGGGATCGTCCGCCAGAAACTCGAGGATCATGGCCCCGCCGTCGAGCTCGGCGATCCAGCGCCAGGACTGCTTCGCACCCTTGTCGTTGGTCGCACGCGAAAAGCCCATTGCGTGCAGGTTCTCCTCGAGGGTCCGATAGGCCTCGGTATCGGCGAGCATGCCGATGTCGATCACGACGTCGACATCGGCGGTGCCGGCATGGGGTGGCACCTCCGGCGGACGGGCCTTGACCAGGTACCGCGGCGCCAGCCCTCCCACTAGGAACACGGAATCGCGCCAGGGCCCGAGATTGCGGAGCAGCGTCACCAGGACCCGTTCGCACGCTTCGGTTACCGGCTGGCCATAGCCAGCCATCGTCTTCGGCTTCGCCATTATGCCAGCAGCCTCCGATCGCGCAGATGTGCGGCCATCTCCTTGGCGCGTCCCGAGCCCTGAAGGAGGTCCAGATAGACCTGAAGCGGCGGCGCCAGCGCGACACCGCCGATCTCGTCGCCGACGATAATGTCGTTTGTCCCCTTGCTCTCGATCACGGCGAGGTTCCAGCCTTCGCTCACCGGCCGGGCGCTCATCTGATCGAGGGCGCGGTTGCGAAGCTGGCCCGGAGCCATCCGGCAACGGATTTGCGAGATGCTGCTGAGATAGGGGGCGTAGAGCTGGGCAGCCGCCTCGCCCGTGACGGCATAGGGCAGGTCGTACGACCGACAGACATGATCAAGCTTCCGGCACAGCGTCTCCGCGTCCGCCGCCGGCACATAGTAGCGCGCGCCCTTTGGCGGCTTCCGCTCCGATACATAGGCGGCCCACTCGTCGAGGAGCGCCTTGGGGTTTCGCAACCTGCGAACTTTGGATGGCCCCGCCCCTTCTGCATCGACCCAGTCGTGCTGCTCCATCGCGCTCAAGGTAGCCGACGCTGTCGCCGGCGAGACTTGGGCAAGCTCCGCCAATTCGCTGACCCCGACCCATTGATCGCCGTGCGCGAATAGCGTGATGATCGTCCTGGCCTTCTGGCCTTCGAAGATCGAGAGGATGCGCCGCGTCCGTTTGGGTGGCGGCCGGTCGATCAGGACATAGATGTCACGCCCCGGGATGAAGAGTGAACCGCCGAGATCATAGAAACCTACATTCTCCTCCCGAAGCAGCTCGCGCGCGCCCCGCGAGATCGATCGCGCCGCGATGAAGGGAATGAGCTGGTCGGCGCCCGGGTTCAGATGCGCGGCATAGTTGCGAAACTGCCAGAGCAGCTCGCGGACATCGCGGGGGAAAGCCTCGCGCTTTACTTCGACCAGCAGCTGGACTTGCCGCCCCGCGATCCCCACATGGAGTAGCGCATCGATCTCCCGTCGCTCGTCGCCCGGCAAGTGAGCGGGCATGTTCCGATGAACGATATGCGCTCCGGCATCGGGCAGCGCCTCGATCGCGGCAACCAGCGCGGAAACCAGTTCCGCCTCGCTTATTTCAGGTTCGTCCATAATTTGATGCCCAGTGAATATTGGCCATATAGCGAATATTCCCTATTCTGTCCATATTTGCTGGACAGCAAATATCGGATATATGGCTGACATGTCGGAACCCAATCCCAAGAAGGAACGCAAGAAAGTCGCGACGACCCGCTCGACGAGCGGAGCCGGCTTCGCTTTCGAGGACTTGGTTGCCGCCGATCTGCTGAGCAAGATGCTGCTCGACCAGACGATAGACGGTATCGGCTGTCCGGGCATCGGGCTGCTTTCCCAGGCGGGTGCGGCCGGCTGGCAAATCGACGATCTGATCTGCATCGGCCGCGATTCCGCCGGCACCGAGCACCGGCTCGCAATCTCCTGCAAGAGCAATGTCCAGGTCAGCGCCTCGGGTTGGCCGGAAGACTTTGCCGAAGCGGCATGGTCGATGTGGCGAAAGGCGGACCCGTTCAATCGCGCCACCGATACCATCGCGCTCGTCACGCGAGGCAGGAATGTCGCCTTCGACCGCATCTGGTCCGACCTGAAGCAATGGGTTACCGGTGCCAATCCCACGCTTGCGCTGGCCAGAATCAACGCCACCAGCACCCATCGCCGCGTGTTCGACAGTATCCGCGATCCGGGTACGCAGGGTACCATAAGACCGAGCGACGAAGAGACGCTGGCCCTTATATCGGCGCTGGAAATCTACCCCCTCGACTTCCAGCTCGAGCCCTCCACTTCGCTTGCCCAGACCAAGCAGCGTTGCCGTAGCGCGCTCCTTTCGGAAAATGCCGAGGAAACGGACGCGCTGTGGGCGGCGCTGATCAAGACAGCCGAGACGGCGCGCCTCGGCAATGGCACGATCCGTCTCGCAGAACTCCTGGGCGTTCTCAGCCAGCGCTTCATCCTCAAGGCGCATCCGAGCATCGCCGGGGCGTGGCACCAGCTCGAAGCGCTTTCGGTCGACCATCTTGCCGGCATCGAAATGGCGCTCCCCAATGGCCACGTGGTCGAACGACAAGCGGAGAGCGGGCGGATTGCCGCAGCGCTCGGCGATGGGACCGGCTGCGTCGTCGTCGGCGATTCAGGTGTCGGCAAATCGGCCCTGGTTCGCCGCGCCCTTGACATCTCCTTCCCCAGCGTCGTCCAAATCTGGCTTGGCCCCGAGGCGTTGAGCGATGCCCTCAATGCCGCCCGCCGGCAGGCGCTCGGCCTCGATCGCGACCTCGCATTCATCGCCGAGCGCGCGCCCGGCCAGGACTAGCTGCTGGTGCTCGATGCGGTCGAACGCCTCGACGCGACGACGTTGGTGAAGCTGGATGCTTTCCTGCGCACGCTCACCACCAATCAGGCATGGCGCGTCGTCCTCATCTCGCAGCTTTCGGGCTTCGAAGGCCAGATCGAGAGCGTCGCGGCGGCGGGTGCTTGGCCGAGACTTCCTGTCTCGACCCTGTCCAATGGCGCTGTCCGGACCGCTCTGGACAGCGTTCCGGCGCTACGATGGATTTCCGGCGATCCCAACATCCTCCCGCTGCTCGCCAATCTTCGAACGCTCGGCTGGGTGATCGCGGCGGCTTCCTCGTTCCAGCAGGCCGACAGCGCCGCCCTCACCTCGACCGCGGCGATCGCCGACCGCCTATGGGCGCGCTGGACCCAGGGCGCCGCGAGCGCGCAGCTGCAACGCCTGCTCGTTCGGCTTGCGGTGCGCGAAGCGGATTTCGAGCGCAGCTTCCGGATCAGCGACCTGGAGAGCGGCGACCTGGCCGCGTTCGACCAGCGCTCGCAGGACTTGCCGCTCGACGTGGACGCGCGCAACCGCATCGCATTCCGCCACGATCTCGTCGCCGACTGGGCGCGATATCAGCGGCTGAAGGAAATCGCCGACGACATTCCTCAGTGGGCGACCATTGCCCGGCAGCCACTCTGGCTCGGCGCGCTCCGTCTTTTCGGCCAGTTCCTGCTCTCCCAACCCGACCAGGCCAGGGATGGCTGGGATGCTGCGTTCGCGGCCGTCTCCGCTGCAGGCTATGTCGAGGCGGGCGACTTGCTGCTCGACGCCCTGTGCCTCGACCCGCAGCTCGATCGACATCTCGTCGACCGCGCCGAGCTGATGTTCGCCGATGAGGGCGCGCTATTCAAACGGCTGCTGCACCGGTTCCTCCATATCGCGACCGTGCCGAGCATCCCGGAGCATCTCGCAGTCGACAATGGCCTGCGCATCTATTTCGAGGCGGACATGCGCTTCCCGGTTTTGGCGCGGTGGGCGCCCATGGGCCGGTTTTTCCAGCTGCAGCCCGAGCGCATTGGCGGTCTCGGCGCAGTGATCGTGGCGCGAGTCTGCCGGGCATGGCTCGCCTCGCTGCCCCGCATGCTGGGCGATCAGCCGATGCCGCTGCGCGACATCATGGCGCGGGTTGCACTCGAAACCGCCCGAACCCGGCAGGTCGAGAACCTTGCGCGACGGTTACATGGCGGCGGCGGCGACGCGAAGCTCATCTACACGACAGCTCTGCTCGGCGCGGCGGAAATGCCGGCCGATGTCGCTGCCTTCGCGCTCGAGATGGCGGAGCGCAGGCAGCCCGCCGATGCGGTGCTGGCCCGTGCCGAGGCCCTGCGGAGCGCCGATCGCGCAGCTGCGGCCGCACGTGCAGCCGCCGCTGCGCACGCGGTGCCTGCGCGCAAGAAGCCCCCGCCTCCCCTGAGGTTCATCTCCACCCGCGAGGATCTCCCGCCTTGGCCGCTCGGGCCAGCCAGCAAGCTCGCGAGCCCCTTTCGCGACGCCGTGCTGCACGGCAACGCTCTCACGCCCTTGATGGAAGTTGATCCCGCGGTCGCTTCGGAAGTGCTGCTCGCCGCCATCATCGAAGGCAATCCGACGCGCGAATATGGCCGCACACTGCGTCCAGAGGGGGATCTTGGTCTCGAATATGACCAGCAGAGCTATCCGACGATCTTCTGGAAAAGCGCGTTCTTCCCGTTTCTCCAGCTGCAGCCCGAGCGGGCACTCGCTGCCCTCAATAAGCTTCTCGATTTTGCCATGGAACGCTGGGCTGCGGACGCCGCGCCGGATGCCGTCATTCCCTCAATTTCCCTCAGCTTGCCCAACGGCGAAACCCGGCGATTTACCGGAACGGCCTGGCAGTTCGGCTGGTCGCAGCAGAAATCGACCGCCAACGGCCAGCTATTCAACGCGCTCGACGCGCTGGAACGTTGGCTCGTTCTCAAGGCGGATGCAGGCGAGGACCTCGCGCCATGGTGCGACCGCCTCCTCGCGTTCGAAAGTTCGACCGCGATCCTCGGCGTGCTGGTCAATCTAGGGAAATATCGGCCCGACCTGTTCAAAGGCCCGCTACGCCCGCTGGTTGGGATCGAAGCCCTGTATAGCTGGGACCTACAGCGGGTCGAGCATGGCAGCCTCGGCTTCGACACGTTCAACTGGTATCGGCAGGGCGAAGCCGTCCTCAACATGGCGCGCGAGTGGGTGCTCGCGCCGCATCGCCGCACCGATCTACGCACCGTCATCGCCGATCTCACGGCCGCGGACACGCGGTTCGCGAACTATGCCATGGCTGCGGCGGCCGCCTGGCCGGTACCGGACGATACCAAGCGGCAGCTCGAGCAGCGGATGCTGCGAAGCGAATTCGATCCGGCCAACCGGCACGCCGTAACCGACGAGGAAACCGGCGAAACGGTCATGCGGCTGATCTATCCCGCCGACCTGCAAGCCGACCTGATCGCCTATCAGGCAAATGCCAATGCCAAGCTGGAACCCCTGACGCTGCCGCACCAATGCGAGCAGATCCTGGCGCGCCCGGCGGACCTTGCAGAGCAAAGCGCCCAGTATCTCGCCGAGATCCTGCCCGACCCGGCGGACGCCCTGCCGGAGACTAACGAACGGCTTCCGATGATCGCTGCGGCGGCAGCGACGCTGATCGCGCGCGGCGGAGACTGGTACCGCGAGAACCCCGAGACCGCGCGCCAAGCCGAGGCGGTCATACGCGCCGTCATCGCCCATGTCGACACGCTGCCGAAGGATGAGGATCACAATGCCGGCGAGGCGCTTCGCTTCGCGGCCATCGGCGCGCTCCACGCCGCGCTCGACGCCCCGGTGCCCGCGGCATGGGACGCGGCACTCGCCACGGTGCTGACGGGCCGGAGCGGAGCCGCGATTTCAACCCTGATGGCACAGGCCGAGCGCCACCGCGCCCGGCTCGGTCCGGCATGGTACCGCCTCAACTTCCTGCTGCTGCTCTTTGCCGGCCTCACCCGGCTATCGCCGCGGTACGAGGAAGACGAATATGCACCGGCATGGCAGCGTTGGCGTGATCGCTTGCGTGCCCAGCCGATATTTGGGCGGCCGGCCACCTTCGACATCCTTGATCCCGCCGGCATCGCCCGGCGGGTCGAGCGCCTGCTCGAGCGCCGACGCGCGCGGAATTATCCCGAGAGGCCCAGCCGGCTGACCGGCAAGTCACGCCGCTTTGTCGGCCTCAGCACCCATATTCTCGAACCGGGCTTTGCATGGCTGCTCAATCACGAAGCGGTCGAACGCACCGCGCAGGATCCGGAGAATCGCCGGCTGGTCGGCCAGCTCTGGGCCTTCGAGGCTTGGCGCATGGAAGGAGAGCGCGACGGCGATCCGTTCGACGACGCCGAAGACGATGACGAATACGACCTGCCGAGCGGCATGGGCTATTCGATTCTGCGCATCGCGGCGCCGTTCGTAATGGCGGCGCCCAAAGACGATCCGGATCCCTTATGGCGCTCGATCCTGGCAATCGGGCCCAATGGCTATCATGCCGTGGAGCAATTCGCCGCGGGCTGGTTCCTGCAGCTATTCGAGCCCATCGACACCAAGCGCTTCATGGCGATCTGGCGCGCCATGCTCGACTACGCCTTCGGCTCGGACTGGACCACGAAGCGACGCTGGTATCGTGGCCGCGACATGCTGGAGAAGTTGCTGGGACTGGGATCTCCCATCGAACTCAGCCAGCCATCCGGTGCTCGTGATCGCATCATCGAGCTTGTCGACTATTATCGCCGCTGGGCCAAGGGCGAGATGCCCAAGGACGAGGACGATATCGGGAACTTCGCCCATTTCCTTACGACGGAAGCCGGCCGCGACCTGCGCCTGGAAGGCGTCCTCTGGCTGGCTCAGGCGCTGGCATCCACCGAACGCTTCGGCCGCACCTCGATAGGCAACAATATCGCCGAGGTAATCGACGTCGTCCTAGCCCATCATGCATCCGAGGTTCTGGCACGCATCGACGTGCGCAATGCCATGATCGAGATCGTCGCCCGGCTGGTCCGCGCTCAGGTCGGTACGGCGATGGGTCTGCAAGCAAGGATCGCCGCCCTTCGCTGAGCCAATCGAAGGCACCGCGGAGTGCCGCGAATTGCTTTCCCGACCTCCAGCCCGGACCATCCGCACCCACCCCCAGCGCTGGCTGGTGAGCAAGCGGATATCTCGCCGCGGCCGGCGACAGGTGTTGGCTCGAGGAGACGTTGACGGAGAATTGAGCGAACGGCCGGGTCTGTTCGAAAACTTCCATAGCCGTTTTGCCCTGTTCAATGTCAGCCAAGCGCGCATCGCTTCCCAAAACCTGCCGTTCAGCAACCGGCCATTCCTCCCCATTCGTGGACTCGGGGAATGACCGCCTTATGAGTTGAGTTTGCGCGGAACATGGCACCAAACTCACATCACGCCCATCTCCTTCAAAACCCAATCCGCCGCAGCTTGTGCTTTGCTCGCAGCGGTCAAAAAGGACGAGGGATTATCACCAAGCGCCTTGAGCCAGCCATCGATATAGGCGGCATGATCTTCGAGATGATCAGCGGGGAGGCCAATGTGCGCACCGATAAAGGCGCTGGCGAGTTCAGCAACAAGCTCTTCCAGAGCATAGCCTGCATCGCCAAAACGGGTCTGGCCAAAGTCGCGGTTAAGACGGGTCTCATGACGGGAGGCATGGGCGGTCTCGTGGGCAAGCGTCGCCCAATATTGGCTGCCATTGCGAAAGGCCTCGCGGAGAGGCATTTGGATATAGTCAGCGGCCTTGGAGTAGAATGCCCGGTTGCCACCATTGCGAAGGGTAACGGGGATGCGCGCGAAGAGAGTAGCCCAACGGGTCTCAGCTTCACTGATGGTGATCGGGGTGCGAGGAATGACAGGCGTTTCAGGAGGCGCATAATAGGTTTCCGGCAGACCCTCGATTTGCTCGGCATTGAAGACGGTATAGCCGCGCAGGATACGCCGGGATTCACCAGTCTCTTCGCCTTTGGCACCCTTGGCCTTGGGAGCCCGAGAAGGCTTTCCATCACCATCTGACTTATCGCCAACTTGCGTATAATAGACGACAAAGGATCCGCGCTCACCTTTGCGAACACAGGCTTTCATGGCCAGGGCCTGTTTGAACGTAAACCAATGGCGTGACCGAAAGCCACATTCCAATGAGGCAGCCCAAAGGGCAATGATATTCATGCCGCGATAGGGCGTCCCGCATGATCTCAGGGGCAAGACCAACGCATCAGGTGGCGCAATATCATCCCATGGCTTGATCCAGGGTCGAACACCGCGTTCGAGAAGAGAACTGATTTGAGCTGTGACACGCTCATGGGGCGTGAGACGAACTTCATCGGATGCTGATGAATAGCGGGCATTATGAGTTGCGGCGATTGAAAGTGACATGGCGGAGACCTCCGCCGATGGGATTTTGCTTCACGCGATACTCACCATGAGCTCGCGCCGCCCCCATCGGCCGAGATCAACAAACCGCACCGCTGCAAGACTGCCCGCACCCCGGTGGTTTCGCCTTGTCCAGACCGGGGCGGAAGCGTAGCGCCCGACCGAATGGTTGCGGGCAGACGGGTAGGGGTGCAGGGATTTTGGGCCGATGGGGGCAGTGAAAGGCACAACCGGGGTATGTCTGACTAGATTCTCTGAATTATTTTCCAATATATGTCCTACTTTTTACCAGAAAATTTCCCAATAAAGGTAATGATGTTTTCCGAGGATGATCCTATCCTGCTTTTGTAGTGATAGGAGAGACATATGCAGGACATCATGACCCAACATGCAGAAGTACGTCGTCTTGACCGGTCTATTCGATTAGACGACTGCCAAGTTTTTCAAAATTGGGCAGACATTGAAGTGCCAGCTCATGACAACGCTGTGCACGTTCAGATGAGTTCTAGGGCAGCTGCTTTAGCGATCAGGGCGGGCGTCCGGCCAGAACAAATTGCAAGGCTAAGACGCATAACTTGGGTCATTCGTGGTGGACGAGTTTTGACAATGTATCGGCGTAGCCCGAAGAAAACAGATGCACGCGGACATGGACGACAATCTTTCAAGGCATGGGGACGCTAAACATGGAAAATGTAGTGCGGGGGCCATGGCCACAAAGCGACGCTCAAGAGCGTAACTCTTCTTTTGAGCGCGATAAGAATGAGAAGCGCTATGCGAAAGCACATCAAGTTTGGAGCGAGTTGAAAGACCAAGCGCGGCTGCCCTTGGCGGATCGAAAGCAAATGGCACGGAACCTTGGTGATCTGATTTCCGAACTGGCACTCGACCTGGGCATCGCACCCAAAGTTGCCTTGCGCCAAGTATGGGACCAATGTGGTCTTGAACATAGTTGGGCCAAGCGACTGCGATATGTGCGCTTTGAGGAAGATGCGGAAAAGAAGACAGACGAGTACGCTTCGTCTGCGAGAGAGTTCGCGAACTTGGCAAAAGTGGCATTGAAGCTCAAACCTCATAACATTGTGTCCGGGGAGGACATGGAGGCGGAAGCAATATTGCGGCTGTTGGCGCGAACGTCCTACGATCCGGATCCATTTAAGAATGCCAAGATCGATTTCGATGCGGCGCGCGCTGTCGCAGAACTCGGTGAAGCGTTTATCCAGCAAGTAGAGAGCGCCGTTCCCGGGCTCAAGACCTATTTCGAGCGCTTGGCGAAGTTTCAATTGTTCCATCGACCTTGGCCAGAGCAGGTTTATCGGGAGCGTTTTCAAGCTTCATTAGCCCAATTTGAACAGAGCTATTTCAATCACTGGTGCGGCGACAAGCTATGGCTGATCCCAGTGGATGTGGACACGTCAAAGTTTTTTGGCGAATTCGAAAGTGCGCCAAGCAGTGCACATAACATGGACCAAGAGGCAGATTTCCTCGGACATCCCATACCAAATCGCTTCTTGTTTGACGGGTTCCCCATTGCCGATGAGTTGGGTCACACGGCGGTGCCGGGGCTGTTGCCGCGTGTTCATATCGGCGACATTCACGGATTTCAGTTCGGAAGAGGGACAGATAATGCGACTTTCGCCCCACAAAGTGACGATGAATTCTATCCAAGGCCACAAGTCTTGGAGTCTCACCCACAGCGAGTCCACCTGGTGCTGGCTCCTACAAAGGTGGGATCCACCCTTTCTATTAGGATTGGCTTGGTGGTCGAGGCTTGGCCATTTTCGAACCTGCGTTTCGCGGATGATGGAGCTGGCTATCTAGGACATGAGCAGCCTGACGTCTCAGTCTCAGAACCAACTCCGGGCGATGCGCTGAATCCAATCCCAGTTACTTCGGTCGTCAATCACCTGCCTTGGGCGTCAATTGACCGTCTTATGTTTCTTCCCGGTTCGGAGGCGCAAAATGTGATTGGCGTTCAGGGTGTGAATAATCCCGAAGAAAGCATTCATGAAATTCGGTCTACTGCGATGCGAGACGGTCAAGACTGGTCAACACTCATTGAAACCAAGGTCACGAGTGTAATTCCTGCGATTGCAATAGGACAGGGCTTCACGCCTTATCCCGCCAACACCCTAGCCGCAGCCCTGTTTTCAAACCTGCTTTATGTCAAAGGCGAGGGGTCGGTGCTAATCAAGATGATTGCAGACGCGAAGTCACGTGTGGAGACTCTCGAGGGGCAGTTTCAAGAGTGGATGACGGAATTCCATGCAGCCAAGCACGACTTCATTAAAGGCTCCGGCAACGATGCTTAATGGGCGAGTCAATACCGGCGACCGGGTCTGACGCCTCGCAGTTGCAAACGACAATAGGTTAAAAGGGGAAAGCAGCATGACTGACTTAGGACCAATCATGTCCGCAGAGTTCTGCGCCGCGAGGCTTTCCGCCATGACTGCTTGGCCAGGCACTGCCGTCTATCTCTTATGGGACATAGCAAAGGATAAGCCAGTTTATTGCGGGACTGCCAATAGCAAGTCACGGCTCAAAGCGCATTTGGCAAAAGACGATCTTCGTAATGGGCCGGTTGGGAAAACGATGGTCAATCCAGAGCTGCAGGCTTATTGCCTAGCCCAACCTAAAGGGTGGCTTGGCGTGCAGTTTAAAATGTTCCCAAGCGAGCAAGAAGCGAGACTGGCCGAGCAACGCGTCATCAGCATCCATGGTATCCGGAAGCTTGGCGGACTGCTCTACAACCAACGCATGGGCGGGTGATGACAGGGCAGTGTCAGACATCCACTTTCGGGAAATGTGGATGCTGAATTCGAAACTCAGCAATCGCCTCCATCAAGGCAAAAATCGTCCCTTAGGCTCAACATAACTATCGATCCGGCGCTCAGGATTCTCGTGCCCGCTGATATTGAAGGCCCAATACTTTGGAAAGAAGTAGAGGCTGGAATAGGGCAGGTTCTCGTGGATCCAGCGTGCAAGGCCCTGCCAACTTCCCGTCTCATGATTGGCGTCCCAATAACTCGGGACGACGATGCACGCGGTGGCACCCATAAATCCATCGGCGTCGCGCCGATCCCAAATATGCTTGGCGTAGTTGGCTTCATTGGAGGCACAAGAATAGCCCGCTTTGCCTGCACGCTGCATCTCGTTGCAGAGGCTATTGACCTCGCACGATCGGTAGGCGGATCGGATGGCGATCGGCCCCCACTGATCTTGAAGAGGTTCAAGCAAGTCTTCGCAAAGGCGAGTGCCCGCAGCAATCGCAAGATCCGGATCATCCGGCACATTGATCAGACCATGCATCATCGCGACTTCTGAATAGAGCATGTCGCGCATAAAAAAGGACTTTGACAAACGTACACGCCCCAGATCGGTAAGTGCAGCTACGGTTTCTGGCTTCTTCATTTGTCGACTCTCCCTTCAATGTCGCGTTGGGCCCTGCGGGGAACCAAAGCCTTGGGCACCATCATACGGTGAGCAAAGAATTTGATATCCGAAAGTCTCAGGACGAATAATGGGCTGGACTTACCCCCAAGGTGGCAATCTCGACTATGGTCTTGTCCGGTTCAAAAGGCAGCAAATTCCAAGATTTCAAGACTAGCGGTTCGGGACCCAAAGCAGACCAGTGCGGATAAAGCAGGGTTACTTTTTGAGCATTATAGCGGCGGGCATATGCGGCCATCTGATACAAGTCTGATTGCGCGACCCCGTGCTTTGCATCGAAAGGCGGTTCAAGGCGCTTCCATTTTGTATCGATAATCCAGGTCTCGGGCCCGCGCCGCAGGATCACATCCGGCAAGGTCTCGAATGCCTGTACGCCCGTGTCGCATTCGGACACCAGTTTCAGACGTCCACCCTGCGCGGTAACCGACCAGCCTTGTGGCTGGTAGATGGAGCGAAGTTCAGCCGCGGCATAGCGCTCGAACACTTCGGCCATATCGAACAGGATCCGGAAGCCTTGTCTTGTACCTCCTCGTGTATCTTGGCGGCTGCCCTGCAAGAGTAACTTCGCCCAGTTCAGGAGATCGAGTAGCCTGTGATTGGTCCGGTCGATCAGGGGAGCGAGTGTAACAGCATGTGAAGGTGGTAGATCGGTCACTTCCTCGAGGAGACCTTCGGCCTCGAGAGCAAGCGCCTGAACTGCCGGCCGCGTGACCGCAAATCGCACTACCCTTGCTGCTGCCTTCAACATTCGGTTGAGGGGAGTATCCAGCGAAAACTCGTCAAAGGCACAAGCCAGCCGGTTAGGCCTCGCTGCCAAAACCGTGTATTGCCGGATGGGGTCCCAACGGCCCCGCAAAGCCCGTAAGTCGTCTTCCTCGCGAATATAGGCGCGCGGCAGTCCCCGCCGGGCTTCAACTAACAGTGCCTGCAGATAGCAACGAGCAAAGATTTCGAGCAAATCGGAATCATCCCAGTTTGCCGAAGCGGCTTCGCCTCCAACAAAAGGAATGTCGCCACAGTGTTGCAGCATCCGGACAAGGCTAGTCCGCTCGGAAATACTTGTGCTGTCCCGTTCGAGTTTGGGCAAGATTTCCACTTGGCATCCAGAAGCCGTGACAATCCCGACATGCCGATCTGCCATCAGTTCCAGACGTGTCTTCCAGTGCAGGGCACGCAAGTGCGATTTGGCGGTCACGGCGGCATCGAAGAGCGCGTCAGCTTGTTCGACACTTGGCCCGTCGCCCTGCAGTCGCAGAGCGCCATGCTCGAAAATAGTCCAACGCCGAACCTCGGGCACTATAGCCGGTCGCCTGCGACCTGCAGCCAGGCTGCACGGCCGTAGGGCCCTTCCTGGATTGTGTAGCGGTACCGGTCTACTGCCCCGCCATAGCCTTCGGGCGGCCTGATCGGGGATTTGGCTACAAAGAAGGATGTATTATCGGTTTCACCGAGCGCCGCGCGCACGCGGTCCCAGTCTTCATGAAAATACTCTTTTAGTAGCGGTATGATTTTTGTCTGGAAACAGATGCTCAGCTCTTCATCTGTTCGAGCGCTCATGAGCCACGCGTGACCGACAAGGTGGTCGCGATCGTAAAGCCATTCGATCCGTTCGTTCAGCCCCTCGAGGATAGCCTTGACCGGAACCCCGTCGACGCTTTCGACCAGAACGTCGGGATCGGGCATGATTTCCTGAAAAGCAAATCTGCGTCGCAAAGCGGTGTCCAGCAAGGCAATTGAGCGATCTGCGGTATTCATGGTGCCCAGAACATGCAAATTCGCCGGTAAGCCAAAAGTCTCGCCGGAGTACGGCAGACGAACTTTTACTTCATTTTGTGCGCCGAGCCTCTTGTCGTCTTCCAAGAGCGTAATCAATTCGCCAAAGGTCTTTGAAACATTGGCGCGGTTTATCTCGTCGATAATCAGAACATGGGGCAATTGACCAGATACGGTTAACTGCTTTGGCGCGACTAAGTCGCTCAGAGCTTCTAGGTTCAGCCCTGCGTTGGCTAGGTTGTACAAGGACACCATGCTAAAGCGCTTCTTCTGGATCAGGTCATAAGGTAAGGATTGATCTGTCTGCCAGAGCCATTTTACGTTCCGGCGATGGCGGTAGAAAGGTGCTGCGTCTGCCTTGAACTCGTAAGGACCTGCGACAACGCCAATCGCCCGAAAACGAGAGTTACCCTCGCTTATGATGACCAGATCACCATCCTTCATCCAGTTACGAAGTGCATGGATTAGTTGGATATTCGGGTCATTTGCAACGGCATTGGGATTCTCAAGCCGCCACCGGTCACGGATTGCAAGATTGCTGGAAAAGTCATCGCTGGAAAAATCTATATCGCCGCCATAACCAAGCCCTACATAGTTGTTCTCGATGCAATCCTCATAGAGATAAGCATCCTCTTCAATGAAGGCACGGCCAAGCGACATTTTGAATATTTGTCTGCCGGTGACATTAAAGCCTGGCTCCGCATTCACGGTTGAAACCGCATTCGCCTTAGCGGCAATTCTTTTCAGAATGCCGTCATTCGGTCGCAGCTCGAAACCCGCACTTCCTTCGATCTGGACGGGCCTCAGTCCTTCGACAAAGTCCTCATAAGCAAATGACTGGTGAAATGTGACAAATTCAATCCGGCCAGTGTCGGATAGCCGGCGGTACGAGGACATGAGTTCGTCACGATCCTCGGGGGCTACCTCCCCGCACATTTCGACAGCGATTTTCGCTGTTTGGAAGGTTTTTCCTGTGCCCGGAGGACCATGAAGAATTAGATTGAGCGAATGGAGGGGGGGCATTTCTTGCTCTCCTGTCATTTCGGGTTCTTCTGCGGCATCTGTGTCTTCATGCTTCCCGAGGACCCAAAGAAAACCTTGCACATCCCATAAATCCTTCGGCTCGAGGCCCATTCTCCGGAGCTCGATAAAAAGAGCCTGTGCGAACGCCAGACATCGCTGATAGCCTTGCGCGAAAGTCTCGCCAGCCGGAAACAGATCCTCGTTCGCGAGCGCCAAACCCCGGGATTTCCAAATCCCCGGGCGGACGAAGACCGCCTCTTCCGGCCTGGAAAGAGCCAGAAGAAGTCCGCCAAGTGCATGCAGACGGCCGTTGGTAGGCTTCAGGCCCGCTTCGATGGTATTGTTCTCGATCAATCCAGATGCGCTTTGCCAGTCAGCCTGGAAAGCGCCAAAAGCCTCGTCCGGCAGCAACGGGGAGGCGAGCATTTTCCCCAAAGCCCGACCCATTGCGTTTTGCCAGCTTTCGGGCGCTTTACCTAGCGTATCGATCAATTGCCAGGGTACAAAGTTCTGGCGGCGGTTCGGACCAAAGCTCTTCAGCGGCTTTTTCAGAAGCAATAACATCTGCCCAAACCAGTCCTGATCGGCTCCACCCCCTGCGGTCAAGGGTTCCAACAGGTCCTTGTAAACGGACATCAGCTCGTCCTTGTACGCCCGCTCGTAGGCCGCGTAGGAACCCTCTGTGTCGGTAAACTTTCCGAAGCCACCGAGTTGGGACCTGAAGGCCGCAACACAGGCATCGAGTTTGATCCGGTCAATAACCATGTTTATTGGCTCAGGTGAACTTACGGAGCTCGGCCTCCAGGGCCGGAACAAAGCTTGCAATCCAGGAAATCTGGCGGGGTCTGTCGCTCAAGTCCGCTGGATCACAGGGGAGTTTCAGAAAGAACTGATACTTATTTCGGCCCTCTACCCCATCCCACTCCATGGCTTGTCCGACTGCTGCTTCTATGCTCGCACGGCGTGCGAGCGCCTGTTGGCGCATTTCATTGACGCGTGCCCCGTCCAATCCGATGCCGATCCGCACCCATTTTTCTCGAGCGTTTTGAACGGCAGAGATATAGGCTCCCTTGTTCGTAGCGAGCCTAACCCAATGCTTGTCTGAGTTCCGCCAAGCAGCATCCCGGCTCTCCAACTTTATCGCCAATGCCTGCCAGAATGAACTATCTGCCATTTCATGATCTCCTGATTGCCTAATCAAACTAACCTTGAACTCTCGCTCGGCGACACGCTCGACCAGGACTTCGTCTCCAGGAACAGCATTTGCTACCTCATAGAATTTGCGGACGGCCCCACGTTCCCGAAGAATTAGCTTGTCGCCTGCGATATCTGTTTCGACGGGCACAGCAGTACCAAACTGGATAGAAACTGGGACGCCCAGCTTACTCTTGTTGCTGCCGCCAATTGTGTCAGGCGGAAACAGAGAGATTAAGGATCCCACTCGCAAGTATCCCTGCAGGATTGCCCCCTCGCTGATCGTCAATTTGCGTACTTCGGTCATAGACAAATCCCTTAAATCCCGTGTCCTGCGGCGCGAACGAACAAATCCAATAACCTCAAGTCGTCGACTGTCTTGGCGGGATAGTCAAGAAGTGCGGGGCTGGCGACCAAGAGCGAGAGGGTTTTGGCGCGGGACAAAGCTACATTGAGACGTTGCCGGCTAAACAGGAAGTCTGTACCGTGGGGGGCTTCATCCGGGCTGGATGTGGCCATAGACACAATCGAAACCGGGGCTTCTTGACCCTGAAACTTGTCGACGGTGCCGACCCGTGCCCCATCCGGCAAATGCTGGAGGAGGAGCTGGACCTGGAGATTATAGGGGGCGACGATCAGAATATCGTCCAATGTCAGGCGTCGCGTATTACCCTTCTCGTCCGTCCACATCTGCGAGAGTAGGCTTGTTACAATTCCCTTGATCCGCTGGACCTCTTCAAGACTATCTTGGCGATTGCCAGTGTGGGGCACGGGCACGAAGCGCAGACCCGAGGGCGCAAGGGCCGGATCTGCCTCACGCTTCAGTTTCAAGATCCGGCCTGTGGTTTGCAAGTGGGCGGAAAGCCTGCCGTCATAAATTGCGTCTGAGATGAAGCCGCACAGATCTGGATGCATCCGCCAAGAGACATTCAACAGAATGCCGTGATCAGCGGCCACCGTTGCCGCACCTTGAAGCAGATAGTCTAGGAGGGATGCTCCAGTCTCGCCGGGGTGACTGCCCTGCACTGGCTGGGGCAATTGCATCTGGTCGCCAACCAGCACGATGTTTTTGGCACAGCGCGCCATGGCGGCGAGATTGCCAAGCGAGACTTGGCCTGCCTCGTCTATGACGAGATAGTCAAACTCAGCCAGATCATATTTGCAGAAATGCCAAGCCGTACCAGCAACCAGATCAGGACTACCGGCAATGCTGCCGCCGCTCGAGGTGACGATGTGCTTGCCCGTATAGGCATTCTCGCCACCACTATAGCGGGCAACCTTCACGCCAAAGAAGCTGTGCTTGAGCTCATCAGCCGCCGTTTCGACCCGCGCGATCAGATTATTGATTGCGTGGTGGCTATTGGACGAAACCGCGACCCGTTTGCCGTCTTTCAGCATCGCCGCAATTGCGCGCGAGACTGTGTAGGTCTTGCCGGTGCCCGGCGGGCCTTGAATAAATAGGCTCGTCGATTGCATGGCCCGCATCGCGCGAATGGTGCCGGCAACGAGATCCTCGCCATCAGCAATGATTGCCTCTCCTTTTGCATAGCCCTTTAGATTTGGTGCCCTGCGATGGGCAAAATCCAACAAGGCGTGCAACCCGTCTATTTCGCCTTCAGCGAGCGCCTGCGCGACGGCTTGAACGGCTGCGCGAAGTCCGTCGTTTTTAAGAGGCGTCTGGGCACCAAGCGAGAAACTCTCAGGCCACGGACCAGAATTCATACCTCGCTTCAGGGTGGCTGTGCGGCGATCCCGGTCGATCGCAACCAAAGTGCCCGCCGACACGCCTTGCTCGACAATGACGGGTGTCCCGCCCACTCGGAGTTTTGTGTCTTGCTGCGGCCAGGAAAACTTCTGGATAAAGGAGCGCTTTTCGACCTCTTGAGGGCCGATCCGCGTCAAGCCAGCTATTGCGTCTAGATCATCGATCAGATCCTCCACGCTCATTTCCATTCGTTCGAAGAAAGCCCACCATGCAGGCTTGTCGGCGCGTTGATGAAACCACATTAGTTCGGCAACGAGGTCCTTAACCTCTGGCTCTGCGACATTGGAAGCACGCACCTGTTCAGCGAGGGCGAGACGAGCCTCGTCGCGGACAAGGCGATCTGCCTCGCGTGACGCGGCCTCATCATCCTTCTCACCCACGGGATTATAATGGGCACCCGGAGGGCGGATCTGGTCGAGCCAGTCGCGCAAGGCCTCTGTCGAGCGTACGTCTTTCTCGTTGTATGCTGCGAGATCTTCTAGGATTTTTAGATCGCCCGTTTCGCGCCAGCGCTCATACTCGACGATGGAATCGCCTCCGCTGGTGACGGCTTCGTCGCGCTCCATTCCGTAAAAGGCCTCGATCTTCTTGATGGAATAGCTTTCGGTTGAGGCCAAAATTCCTTGGCGGACAACCGCATAGAGGTCGACAAAGCGCTTTTGCCGCAGCATGTCGTCAAGTTCGTTCTCGCGTGTGCCGTAGTGCGTGGAGAGCCTGCACAGAGCAGTCTTTTCGTAAGGGGCGTAATGATAAATGCGCGCTTTTGGAAAGCGCTTCAAATGACGGGCAAAGGCATCCATCAGGGCTTCAAAGCTCGCCTTTTCTTCGGCGTAATCATGAGCCCAGAAAGCTGTGAAGCGTGGCGCGCCACCTTCCAAGGGGCCCCAAACGCCATGCAGATATTCGAGCCCGGTTGGGCCGAACAAGGGATCGCCTTCGATATCATAATAAAGGTCGCCCTCTTCCTTTGGTGGCAAAAGCGCAAAGCCCTTGCCCCGCTCATAGGGCTTAGGCTCCCAATGCATCGAGCCGGTTTCTCGCGATTTAGCTTGGAGCTCGGCTTGCCGCTTGATCCGAGCAAACGCCTCTTCACCAATTCCCAAATCGCGTGCCGTCAAATTGGTATCCACTAGACGCTGCAGCGACGTGATATCCTTAGTCTCCAGCTTCAGGCGCTGGCTGCTCGCAATGCCAGCAACATAATGTAAGCTGTCGGCAGCGCGCCATTCAGCCTCGCAGCGGCTTGCATAGCTGCATTGGCTGCAGGCATTGCAGGGCACAGCTTTAGTATTTGAGGCGCCCGCGTCGACAAATGCCTCATACTGGCTTTTGAGGCGCCGGGTGACATGGGCGAAATCACCCAGCTTCACCCAACCTGCCTCATCATTATCGATGTTCGCTGCCCCACCCAGGAGGATCCGACCTTCTGGTGGTCTTGGCCAGCCAGCTTCAGCCAAGAGATCGGCATAGATTGAAAGTTGCAGGACATAGGAAGGTTTTAGCCTACGGCCTAGCTTTGCATCATGGGGCTCATAATAGGGCCCGTTCGGTCCTTCGACGCGGACCAGAAAATCGGGATAACCCATCCAACGCGCACCAGCCAGCGCTGCTTGATAGATAAGCGGTCTTCCTTCCCGCATGGCCTGATGGGTCGCCGCAACCTTGTCGTCCAGGCTGACCCCGGTCGGAATGGCGACCGCTTTGCCATAGCGCGCCTCGAGCTTTGTTAGGACTTCAGCCTCATGCTCGAACCCCTTGTCCTGGATCAAAACGGTGCTGGCATCTTCCTCATCTTTCTCGACACCTGCACGACGCAGGGCCTCCTTGTGGGCGCAAGCTAAAAAATCGATGAAGCGGGAGGGAGAGAGAAGTTGTGTCATAAGCTATCACTATCGGATGAAGGCGACAGAATCGGTCGCGCAGGGACAAAGTAGCAAAGCAATGACGAAGTAATCAGGTCTGAACCTAACTGAAAAGGCCGTCCGAACTCAACACCAGGGCGAGCAAGACCGCTGTCGGGATAGCCATCAAGAGGCCAAACAAGAGCGGGCGGCCACGCTTATCCATTGGCATCCCCTCAATCCTGAAGGCATAGATCAGCACTGGCGCTAAAATCAGTATACAGACTATTAGCTTCGGCCAGCCCAAATTCATGAGCTTACCGATGCCATCGACAACCGCGATAAGGATCAGGATGAAGATCACAATCCGCACTGAGAGAGCTCCTTCGGCCGCATTAGCCGACCCTTAAATTCTGTGTAGGACAGACACGGCAGAACCGGTTGCGACAGGCTCAAGGCCTAAATCGAACCAGCTCAATTGAAGGCCTAAATCAGAACCAAATAGCGCTGCCTGAGTTCAGCCAAATGCGCTTGAACCCATGCGGGGCCCGCAAACTCCAATTCACGCCCAAACTCCGGATAACTCATCGCTGAGAAGCTCGGCGTTGAGCCTGCAACCCGGTCGGCAAACTCGGCAATCTCTGCGCGGTGGGCCGCGAAGGCTGGATTGTCTTCCGGATTTGCCGGTTCCCAATAGAGGTAGAGCAATGAAGTCGGCCTATCCTTGAAGGTATGTGCAAGGCCAAAAGCGTGCTTGATCAATTGCGCGGCATCTAGAAGGACATAGCTATCAGGCGCGGCCATAAGCCGGACCATCTCACGAAAGTATCCGCTGTCGCGTCGATCATCGCGGATCTGTTGTTCATAGGCTGGCGAGAATTTCGCGCTGTGCCGGCTCAGATACTCGCTCAATTTTGACTCAACGCCGACAATCCCAGCTAGGCCCGAAAGCAACACGTCCAAATTAGGGGATCGTCCGCCTCTAAGGCCTGTCGGACATTTGCGCTCGAACTGAAGCCCGTCAAAAGTCTCGCCGCGCTTTATCGACAGATCTACGATCTGGCGGCGGAAGGGTGCAAAGCAATTTACCGCCAGGCCTGACGAGGAATGGATTGCCCGGAACTTCGTTTGAAGCTCATTGCCGTCACCGGCACTCAGATCTGCCTCGAAATCCTGCGGCGAAACCCTGGTCAGCAGCGTGTCGCGGAAGTCGTCGGCATAGCCGTTAGCATCCAGGCGAATGTCGGGGCGTTGACGGATAAAAGCTTCCCGCAATGCGGCCAGCGAGCGGCTTCTAGCGGCAGTCAAAGAAATCTTCGGATCTGTCATTGGGCGAGTATAATTCTAAAGGTGGTCACAGCAACTCCATAGAAAGCACTTACCCAACCAAGGCGACAGAATTGGTCGCTAACGGTCGAGGGGGTGTCGCGCTGGGCAAAGTTACAGCCGCTTTTCACGGGGCATTTCGGAAGAGATTTTCAACACATTCTCCAGCGAAAGTGCCGATGTTTCCTAGTCGGCGCGCGCACGACCGATTTTGTCGCGTTCGCGGATAGAATGGAGTCTTTCCCCTCCCCATCCCCTATCCAAAAGAGGTCCCCATGCACCCCTATGAAGCCGCCATTCTGGGCGATTACGCACGCACGATTTTGGGCCTCTCGAGTCGGAAACTTCAACTCCCCCCTCGAGAAGCGATTTACTTCAGGAATGCGCTTTGTTGGCTGGCGACTTATCATCGTACATTGGGCGTTCCACAGGGCACTTTTGGTGAGAGCGTGACGCCTGAAGCTTTGCGCAGGAAACTAGCCTATGCGGCGAGCGTTGATCAATTTGAAGCGTCTTTTGGCGACGTCGATCCCGAACTCAAGGAAGACCAAATTCCGGTCTCCAACTCTGCCATGCGGAAAGCTGTTCTGACTTGGACAAAAACAGAAAAGCCCGAATTGCCGGCGCGCAAAAGCCCATTACAACGCCGGATCGACGCCATGTCGGAAGCATTTGGTTTGTCCTCTGCCGAAAGCCGAGTGCTGGGACTTCTGCTGCGGATTAATACTGACGCGGCATATAGTAGCCTCTGCTGTGGCGTATTTTATGATAACTGGGACCAGATCCCCAACTACCAAAACAGACTTGATATGCGATGGCTCGAAGTTGCCATGACTTTGGGGCTGAGCGCGAGTGAATTTGAAGAAGTGACCGATCGACGTGGTCGCTTGCGTCGCATTCGACTTGTCTCGCAATGCCTTCAGGATGCGGAACTGTCGTCGCCTATTTTGCGGACAGCACAAGTTCGCTCAGGTTCCGGGCAACGCTCTATCGTGCAGGATTTGATCGGCAGGCGCTGCAAGCAGCGTGAGGTGCCCACCAAATGGGAAGACTTTAAGCACTTGGCACCGGTTCGGGATGTCGCGCTTCGCTTGATCCAAGGTGCTTTGGCCGATAACGCGAAGGGTGTTGTGATCTTGCTGCACGGGCCACCTGGCACAGGTAAATCAGCTTTTGCACAGACTTTAGTTGCTAAGGCTGGGGCCAAGACCTGGATGGTGGGCGAAGCCGATTCCGATGGCGATGAAGCCAGTCGGTCTGACCGCATTGCCGCCCTCTCCATGGCTTCGGCTTTGACACGAAACGTCAAGGATGCCGTGTTGGTTTTTGACGAAGCCGACGATGTTTTCAATGATGGTGCAGGTGGCTGGCGGCGAATGTTTGCGCCCGCCAGAAAGCGCGACGGGTCAAAAATCTATATGAACCAGATGCTGGAAGAACTGGCCTCACCGACGATCCTGATTGTAAATGATGCAGGCAATCTGGGCGACGCCGTTCTGCGCCGCATGAGCCTTTCAATCGAAATCAAAACACCAAGTGCTGAGCTATCCGCGAAGATAGCCCAAAGAATTCTTGCCAAGCAGAAGCTCAAGGTTCCCCCGGAAACTTTGGCGGCGCTCGCTGAAGACGGCACGCCGCCGGCTGTGGTGGCTTTGGCGGCGCGAGCAGCAAAACTGGCCGGCGGGTACGAGAAGGACGTAACTATTGTGGCGCGCAGCGTCACCCGCACCCTTGATGTCCGTCGGCCAGCCTCAGCGAAGGACCTTGCCGGCATGGGCTTTGACCCCGCCTTCGCACAGGCCGACTGCGACCTCGCCCATCTGGCTGATCAGGCGGTTGCCTGCCAAACACGCGCCCTATCCTTCTGCCTTTATGGGTTGCCAGGAACGGGCAAGAGCGCCTTTGCCCACTGGATTGCCGGGCGGATGGGGCTGGAAGTGATCGAAAAGCGGGGCAGCGATCTCTTCGGCATGTATGTCGGCCAAACCGAGCAGAACATTGCCGAAGCCTTTCAGGAAGCCGCAGACCGTGACCTGAGCCCTTAGGGTCCCTCGTTCTTTATGAGAGTC
>NZ_NCSQ01000022.1 GCF_002105465.1 Aquidulcibacter paucihalophilus | reverse complement strand
GTTCATACCTCACCGGTATGTGGCCCTCGGCGAATGGGTACTAAGTTTCTGATGCTCAATCTTGTCAAGGTTGAAATGGGAGAAGTAGAGGATCCGAGGACGGTTCAAAGAGTTCGTGGCACTGCGCTTCTTAAGCGCTACCTAGAGCGCTTCATACCTGTGCTGTTGGTGTGTGGCCGCCACCCTGCCATCGTGGGGCGGAAAGTTTGCTGGCATGTTTATGCATGGAATACGCCAGCAGATCCAGGTTGGACCCTAGTTGGCCTTATGCGCTATCGGAGCCGGCGAGACATGATGCGCCTTGCCTTAGATCCAAACTTGATCGCAGTTCAGCCTTGGAAAATACTGGCCAGGTCAGTCACCTTCTCATTCCCAATCCACGGAGCGTTGAGCCTCTATTTGAGCCCACGTCAATGCGTTCTCCTTCTACTTACCTTGGCATCAGCGCCTTCTCAGTTAGCTTTCGGCTTTTGAGCGTTGAAATGGGGAAACTTCAGCCTGCCCCCAGCCATTAGGCTCTTGTAGTCAATGGTTGGTTCAGAGATAGCACGCCCGTTTAACTCCACATCCTGCATATCCAACCGCTCAACCAATAGAACCGTTCCGTTAGCCAAGTGAAGCGTTGCTTTGGGCGCAAGAGGGCGCCCCAAGGTGAATCGCCCACTCGCAGCTTCAACCGGATAGAAGCCCAAAGTTGCAAAGACATACCATGCGCTCATCTGCCCACAATCATCGTTACCAATAATGCCGTCTGGACGGTCCGAGTAAAAAGTTCGGGCAATCCGCTCGATCATCTTGTAGCCGCGCTCAGGTGAGTCACTATAGGCGTACAACCAAGCAATATGGTGGCTTGGCTCATTACCATGCGCATATTGTCCGATGAGCGCCTCTTGGCCCAGGTGTTTGTTATCGCCGAGCGATGGCAAGGAAAAAAACTGATCCAACCAACGCGATAAGCCACTTGATCCACCAACTAGCGCACGGAAGCCCTCTACATCATGAAGTGCTGGGGTGGCTGTGTACTGCCATGCATTGGCCTCTGTATAATCGCCTGGATTATTCATAGGCGAAGTGGGCACCAAAGGATCAAAAGGGGTTCGCCAGCCACCCGCCTTGTTACGAGCGCGCATTGTTTGCGTTGATGGATCGAATAAATGGCGATAACCGGCGGCCCGGACCTCAAATCTTTGAGCTATTTCATGCCTGCCTAAATGCCTCGCGACACGCGCCACTGCGTCGTCACCAATACCGTATTCTAGTGTCTTTGAAACTGCTTCACCCTCATTCAGATCATAAGGCAGATAGCCAAACTCTTCGTAAGCCCGCCAGTCACGTTGTGCCCATGCGGGTGCACCAGGTCGCGGATCAGTTGAGGTAGCAATCATCGCCGCTAGCGCTTCGGTCTTATCAAAGCCTTGAAACCCCTTTGCCACCGCATCAGCGATAACAGGCAATGCTGGATTGCCGATCATGGTCCAAGTCTCGCGTCCCCAGGCAGTCCAAAGAGGCAAATAGCCTTGGGCACGATGATGCTCAATCATAGTCTGAATCATTCCATCGACGCGTTCGGGTACGATCAAGGTAAACAGGGGATGGACACCTCGGAACGTGTCCCAGAGAGACATAGTGCTATAGTAGTGCCCCGTTTTTGCATTGATGATTTGGCCGGTCGGACCTCGTACCCGTCCGTCCACATCAGCAATATCGCTTGGATGGATCAAGGTTCGATAAAGGGCAGAATAGAAGATTCGTTTCTCCCTATCGCTGCCTTCGATCTCAATTCTCTGCAGCAAGGTGCTCCACTGGCTACGAGCAGACTGCACGACAACGTCAAAACGTGGCTGCCCAAAAGCAGCAAGATTGGCACGGGCCCCAGCCACATCCACAGTCGACAGGGCAATGCGCGCCTCTAAAGTTCTACTCTGTCTAAGGTCAAACTCCAGAATCAAGCGCGGGGCTTGGTCTCCAGGGCGGGTTGGCAAAGTTATGACATTCGAAATCGGCCGGCTAAAACGTACAATAAAGGATGCCTCACGCTCAACCCAGTTTTTGGACCAAACAGTGCCACTGATTTCACCACGCACAGCATCCGTTTTCACTTCCGACTTCAAAACTCTTGGGCCATCGCCAAACAAAATACCGTGCTGCAGGTCGAGAAGAACCTGCACCTTGCCCGAATGGTCAAAGCGATAGCGCTGAATTGCGACGCGTTGGCCGACTGTGAGCTCTACACGAACGCCATGATCCTTCAAAGTTACAGCATAATAGCCAGGGCTTGCTTTCTCGGTTACCTTGTCGAAGGAACTACGAAAATTGACAGTTTTTCGGGTCCATCTAGTTCCTGATGAGGGCTGGAGCAAAACGTCGCCAAGCTCACCAATACCCGCCCCGCTGATATGCGTGTTGGAAAAACCAAGGATCGAGCGCCCTTGATACTGGTAGCCACTTGAGTAGCTCCAACCCCGATCCTCCATATCAGGACCTGGCGCAACCATGCCAAACGGTACGACCGCGCCTGGAAAGACATGGCCGGTGCCATCTGTTCCGATGAACGGATCTACATAATTCAATGGCTGCTTCTCTAACGCCTCGACTGGCGTGACCATTATCCATGTCACAAATCCAAACAGCCAAAAGATAAGTCGCTTAAGTGCTCGCATTTGCAGCCACCCCTTTGCCTATTTTGGCGAAAAACAAGAGCGTACGATGCAAGTTGGACTTCCAATAGTCCCAATCATGGCCGCCAGAAAGTTCCTCAAAGATATGTATCAGGCCATGGCTTGCCATTTTATGGTGGAGTTCTCGGTTTGCAGGGAGAAGGGCGTCCTCTGTGCCACAATCGAAGCGGATGGAGGGTAGTTTTACATGAGCCGATTGCATGGCTGCAAATATGTCTTGGTCGCTTGGATTAGAACTCCACCCGGCGGTGTCCTCTTCAATCAGCTGGGTCAATTGGGCAACGTTAGTCACTGCCGAATGCGCGCTGATAGCCCTATAAGCATTGGGAAATTTGGCGCCAAGGCGAAGGGCCGCAAAGCCACCCATGGACAGTCCGGCCAAAAATCGGGGCGAGCCAGAACTGCAGGCCGATGTTAGTGCGTAAGCGATTGTTGGAACTTCCTCTAAAATCCATTTCTCATAATCAGCATCGGCATGCTTAATATAGCCAGACCCATCCCCCCAAAGACCATCGGATGGCATAAGGAGCACCATGGGCGGGATCAATTTCTGCGATATTAGCGCTCGCGCGGTCAGGTGCGCTTCACCTTTAAATGCCCAAGCCCAATGAGAACTGAAAACACCATGCAACAATGTAACAACTGGAGCGTCCGCCCATGCCTCAAGACCTTCGGGAATAAAAACTGTGACATCTGCCCGCCTGCCTAAGGCTTTACTTTTAACGGTGACATGAGACAGCCCAAATGTATCTGCTTTTAATTCCGCATTCTCAAAAGTTCTAAACATGGGCTCTGCCATTCTCAAAGATAACGACACCCTTTGCAGTGCGGCCTGCCAACATATCGTCGATGGCGTCACTAAGAGCTTCGAGACGATAGGTTTTGGAGATCATTGTCGATAAATGAAGCGTACCTTCAGCTGCCCAGTGCATCAAGCGAGGAAAGTCCCGATCAGGGACGCAGCCGCCATAAAGCGGAGTTACATACCGCTTATCCCACCAGAACATAGGCATTGGGACCTCAACTGGCCCATGGGCCCCACTTACTTGGACGGCCATCCCGCCATTGCGAATGAGTTTCAACGGCAAAAATGCTAACGCTGCAACACCTGTGGCTTCGAACGCAAAATCCACGCCGCGTCCCGCTGTCTTGGCTTTAACCTGTGCGGCCAGGTCATCATGATTGGAGTCCAATGGATCGACAAGGATAAGGTCTGTGGCCCCCATCTTGCGTGCGCGGTTCAAGCTTTCCTGCCGAAGGTCAATCGCTATAATCTTGCTGACACCGGCCAAGCGTGCACCCTGCACAACCGAAAGACCCACCCCACCACAGCCAACAATTGCGAGTGTATCGCTGGGACTTGGTTGCGCGACATTCAGAACAGAGCCCACGCCCGTCATAACGCCACAGCCCAGAATACAGGCATGCTCGACAGGAATTTCCGGCAAAAGTGGGGTTACAGCCGACCGGCGAACCAAGGTAAACTCTGAGAATGTGCCAAGATTAAAGGCACGCTCAATAGCTTGGTCCTGCCAAATGGTATGCCCTTGTCCAGCGCGACTTGTTCCGTAGGTTTCAGGATCAACCCCATGTGAACGCTCGCAGATGTTGGCGTGACCAGTTTCGCATTGCTTGCAGCGACCACAAGGTATTGCCCAGTTCAGCAGAACAGGAGTGCCAATTTCCAAATCAAAAACATCAGGTCCAACGGCTTCGACCCAACCGGCTCCTTCATGTCCGGCCACAAGGGGTCCCTCCCAAGATAGAGAAGCGTAGTCTGTATGGCATATACCGGAGGCACCAAGTGCTACCCTTACTTCGTCCCCAATTGGCGCCCGGACAGATACATAATCCAAAGCAAATCCGCCGCGGCCATCGGTAATCGCGGCCAGCCCCTTGCGGCTGCTTGTTTGGCTCGAACTCAGCATGTTGCACGCTCGTAGATTATGGGGTTTTTTGGTGTTTGGATGATTTCGCCAATGCGTGCGCCCGGACACCATTGGACCCAGTCCCCTTCTTGGATACCGTTTGTTGGCTTTTGCAGCACCATGTCTACATCCATGTAGATTATGGTCATCACACTTCGCGGCTTAGTGGAGACATTTGGTCCGGCCTTGTGGAACGTCCAACCCAAGTGAAAGCTGACATCGCCAAGCCCATACGGATTCTGGATTAACGGGAAGCGACGTGCTTCCATCATCGCTGTAATGGCGGCTTCGCTTTCATCGGAAATGCCGAGGTCTCGACCAAATGCTTCATGTTGACTACCGGCGTAAAAACTAAGCGGACCCATTTCTGCGGGGACGTCCTGTAATGGAATCCAAGCGGTAATTGTGCGGTCACTTGAAAGTGGCCAGTAATACTGATCTGCGTGCGCAGGCGTGATCCCACCACCAGGCTCTTTGTAGAGCGACTGATCATGATAAAGACGCACACCGCGTACACCCATCAGTTCTGTAGCGATACGACCCAAAGTTTTACCAAGAAGGAAAGCCTTTACACGCTCGCTTTGTTCCCACAGATTCATAACTTGTAAGAAGGCGCGATCATACGTCGTTCGCTCCTGCAGTGGTTTAGTCTGGGTGTTGAGCGTGATGGTCAATTTTGTGATCTCGCGACCATACTCAGCCAATACAGCTGGCGACATTACCGATTTCAAATGGATGAAGCCGTCTTTCTCAAACTTTTGGAGCTGTTCTGGCTTCAGGGCAAAGGGACGATCGAGATCAGGGTTGAGAACAAGACTCATGGACAGAATCCTTGGCTAGATAGCGAGGGAAGAGAGACCAGAAAGGCCGATACCGGACCGAGCAAGATTTCATTCCTGTCGAGCGATACTTTGCCGACAGTCAAAGCCGGTTGCTCAAGCAGCGACTTGGGAGCGGGGACTTTTTGACTCTGGCCTGAGAAATTGAAGCCCGCCAGGCAAGTTTCACCAGAATAACTGCGGGAAAAGATGAGACAGGAGTCATCCTCGTGAAGTACTTCGAAATCGCCGTGGCGCAAAGCAGCACTCGACTGGCGTAATCCAATAGCACGCTTCGCAAAAGCCAATACCGAGGCTCGATTCTTGGCTTGAAGGTTGATGCTATGGTCCCTATGTCCTTCTATAACTGGCAACCAAGGCTTCATGTCTGAAAAGCCCAAAAAGGCTTGATCATGGAGCCACGGCAGAACAGTCCTGCAACCGTCACGGCCTTTGTTAGCAGGCCAATTGGCAATCCCGAGTGGATCTTTTAAGTCCTCAAATCTGATTTCTGCTTGAGTAAGTCCTAACTCCTCCCCTTGATACAGAAAAATTGTGCCACGCAGAGCAAGGAGGAGTGCTAAAGCGAATTGAGCGACTTGATCTGATGGTGCATCGAGCTCCCATCGGCTGGCCACCCGCTCGCAGTCGTGATTGCTCAACGCCCAAGACGGCCAAGCTAGTGTGCCTAGCCCTTTAGTCCATGGTACCATCGCTTCGGTGAAGTGTCTCGGGTCAGCGCGATTGCTCAATAGCTGAAATGAATAGGCGGTATGTAGATGATCTGATCCGGCCGTGTATTCAATCATACGAGCGAGATTGTCATCGGAGCCAATTTCACCAACGACAAAGCTACCTGGAAACTCGTTCAACAATCCTCGAATTTGCTTCAGGAAAGGCAGATTTTCAGGCTGACAGACATTATATATGTGCCGCTGCATCGTGACCGGACTCTCCCCGGTCTTTGGCGGATTATTGCGAAGCTGCTTGTCGTGAAAGTAGTAGTTCACCGTGTCCAACCGGAAGCCATCAACACCACGTTCGAGCCAAAACCGCCCTATATCCAAAATGGCTTCCTGAACCTCTTGGCAATGAAAATTCAAGTCGGGCATCTGGGGTAGAAAGTTATGCAAATAGTATTGGCCGCGACGGGGTTCCCAAGTCCATGTGCCGCCGCCCATCCAGCTCTGCCAATTCGTCGGGCAGGATCCATCACACAGTGGTTCGGCCCAAACATACCAATCCGCCCTCGGATTTGTGCGACTTTGACGGCTTTCCTGAAACCACGCATGTTCAATCGCCGTGTGCGACCAGACCTGATCGATGATTACCCTTAGACCGAGAGAATGCGCTTTGGCGATCAGAGCGTCAAAATCTGACATGTTCCCGAACATAGGATCGATGGCGCAATGGTCACTGACGTCATAGCCAAAGTCCCGCTGGGGTGAGGCAAAAAATGGAGACAACCAGATTCCATCTACTCCAAGCTCTGCGACATAGTCGAGCTTGGAGGTTGCCCCCTTTAAATCGCCAATCCCATCGCCGTTTGAATCGGCAAAGCTTCGTGGATAGATTTGATATAGCGTTGCGCCACGCCACCAATTAGCATCAGAAAGTTGCATCGTTTTGTTTAATTCGGTTACTTTGACCATGCTGAATTAGCGTGACCTGACCAGCATAGGGACTTCACCCCTGGCACGTCACAAACAATGCCATCATCAGACACGCGAAAAACTATCGCGAACTTGACCCATTGGCCCGGTAGGTTATCCGCGCTGGTTCTTCAGGAAGACTTGCGACTGAAAATCAAGATATTTGGATGCAGCGAATAAGTGGCCCTACGGCCTTAAATTTGTCTCCAATATCAAAAGGAGGTGAATAACAGTTCAGATAGGCGGTTTTCACTTGGCGCGGCCAATGCATAAACCATTAATACACCAGTTTCTGCTTATCTACCCTTTACTACGTAAAGGTAACGGCCAGCTGTGTTGTTTTCAAGGGGACAGAGAACTAGGCGGCGCGGGGATCGCGGCAATTTAGCCGTGGTAACCGGCCTTATTGCGGTCCCTGTGGCCATGATTGTAGTGATTACAATTGAGATGGTGTCGCTTAGTAGCGAGAAAGCGAGAATGCAAGCTGCTGTCGATGCCGCCGCTCTCGCTGGTGCTCGCGAACTGGCCGTTGCTGGTGGCTCAGCCCGGAATGCCAATGGCTTTGCGGAAACGTTCGCGATGAACCAAGTCTCTGATTTGTCTCCGCGAATAGCCATGACCTTTAACGCAAGCCAGAATTCCAATGGTGGATTCCAAGTTAACGGAGTCGGGCTACGCGGCTCATTTTTCGGCAATATGGTTCCCCCCGGGGGCTTCAGAATCGAAGTGAGCGCGACTGCGGAGGCACTGAACCAACAGCCACTTTGCATATTGGCCCTCCCAGAGAATGAAGGCGACGACGAGCTTGTAGGCTTGAGTGCATCAAACAACAGCGGCGTCCAAGCGAATAACTGCTTAGTACATTCGAACGGCTCTATGGCAACCAAAAACAGGGCAACGATCACTGCGGGAACGATTCAAGCATCGCGAAGCGCGATCGGAACAGGCTTTACGCCCGCAGCCAATAATGGCGCGCTACGCGTCGCAGACCCATTCAGGAGCAGAAGCATCAAGCGGATGAATGCTTGTGCTGGCACACCAATGGTTAACTTTGTCGTTAGCGGTACAATGAATGTTACCCTCCCAGCTGGCGTGCACAAGCGAAACGTCTTGGTATGGGGGAACGGCACTCTAACCCTAGGTCCGGGGGAACATTATTTTTGTTATGACTTTACTGTTCGAGGAAATGGCACCCTTCGTGGCGACAATGTCGTGATGATCTTTGATGAAGAAGAGACATTCCACGCGACAGAAAGTTCAACCATTTCTCTAACCGGCCGAACAACCGGTGATTGGGCTGGTTTTGTGATCGTCACAACGAGAGACAATGAGGAAGACATGGAGATATCCTCCAGCTTCGTCGACAGACTTCTGGGTACCATTTATTTGCCCAATGCCCAATTGCTGATTAATGCTGCGGGTTCTGTGGCTGAAGACTCCAAGTGGAGCGTCGTTGTTGCCAAGGACATAATTTTAGATCGAAATGCCCGGCTTGTTATCAATACAGATTATGTGGGATCTGGTGTTCCGGTTCCGATAGGCGTGGGTGACAAAAAGTTAAACGGCAACGGAACAAGATTGCGCCAATGATCTGTCCACGGAAGAAGGTCATAGAATTATCGCCAAAAGACTGTTGTGGCGCTGTTCCATCGGAGTGTCAGGCAAGTGCGTCTGCATCTGACGGATAAACCAAACCCGGGCTATGCTGCCAACACATCCAACGAATTGGCAATTCCCCTCTTGATTGCAGCATCTTCCTGAAGTGCATTTGTGAGCACTTATGCGCTCGGCGAGGGCTGAGCGAGCTTTAGGCTCCAAATCAAGGTCGACCGCAAATCCTCGCTCGGCCAGTTGGCGATTTAGTTCTGCCATGTGGTTTCAAGATTCGAACTACCGCCACGGTAGAGGCCTGGGCATGGCCAACAAGGCGATCTCTTAGACCTGCACTCTGACCAATGTGTTTGGCGTGTTAACCAGAATATTGATTTTTTGACTGTTTCTGACTGCACAAAAGTGATTTTTTCTGGCCTAATAGGCCTTTTTCAAAAAATTTTATTGAATGGCTTAGTTACTCCTTCACCCCCTGTTACTAGTGAGAACACTTTGGTCCTTGCTTTTTTGCGCATTGGGAACAGGCTGGTCTATGTCTGGAGTTCGTAACCTAGCTGCTTTGGCAACTTCAGCCTCGACAAGTCGCGTGCTGAATCTAAACCTGGTTGCGAAACGCTACCCAGACGATCCAATGCGTAAAAAGGCACCTCTGTTTACCGATGATCTTCTAAACCGTTCGATCTTAGTTAAGCATAGGCTTCGACGAGACGAAGGGTATTTGTTGCCGAACTCCGCTGCGGTTGCCACCAAGATCATTTTTCCTTTGGATTTTGACGACCTCGAACTCGGCGGACGTTCGATATTCGTAAACCAGAAAGGCTTCCGCCAGGCCATTTGCGATTTGGTTGGTTATCGCGAGTTGGAGCTGGAGAAGGACTTCCTTGTGCTATCCTTGCTCAACGAATTGCCCTCCCTCGATCCATTTTTGGTCCGGGAACAGTTGCGTAGAAACCACCACCAGCCAGCAGACTGCTATTTTTCGATCTCTCCTGCTGACACAAGTCGCATGCAGAGCTTCACGAATGCTGAGATGGCCCCTCTGATCCGCATGGCGTTCCAAACAAAGGCGGGCGCAACTAGTGCTGGTCTGGTTGGAAAGTTGGCTGATGCCCTTCTTTCTGCGAATGCGGATACGCGACTCGACCCTTTGAGAGAGACCCTAGGTCTGCATGGCGATCAGTTCACCCAAGGCATCTTCAGCTGGAAGGGGTTCATTTATTACAAATGGCAATTCTCTGAAATGATTCAAAGCCTCATCCGGGTTACCCAAGAGATGGAACATATCAAGCCATCAGGCCGGAATGACGCTGCAACGCGTGAGGAAATTCGGGCTTTGAAGGCCTCTATCCGAAAACGGATCCGCGAAGCCGCCCGAAACTGCAGTCGAGTCTTGGCCCTCTATGATGATGCTTTTGCAGACCTTGTGCACCGAGGCAATACGGCGGCCTTCCGCCGCTTTCTTTTAGAGGCACCTATATTCTTTTTGGACCTCGGACATTCTATGGGCATGATTTCGCACATCTCGTCCTTTTGGGGTTACCGGTTTAAGGGCGGCTCAGCCGATTTACCAACCGCAGAAGAGTTTCGCGACATTTTGGTTGAGTTTGAGACCGGGCTTGCCCCGCGGCAATCCTATTCCCAACCATGGTGAACTAACGACCTAGCGCTTGCTCGGTGTGACTGGGTTCACATCATAGGCGGCCAAAGTCGCCAAGGTCACAATTTCAGACACTGGAGCCGAAAGCGAACAGATTTGCACAGGGTGCCTCAGGCCAACAATCATGGGTCCCAATACAGTCGCTCCACCCAAAAACTCCACCAGATCTGTTGAAATGCGGGCCGAGTGAATAGCTGGCATCACCAAAACATTGGCAGGACCTGACAACCTCGAGAAAGGATAAAGGCGATGTGAGTCAGCGCTCAGCGCCACACCAACTGACATTTCCCCCTCATATTCGAAGTCAATTTCTTCCATCCGGTCCAAGATAGCTGTTGCCTCACGGCATTTCTCGGAGCGCTCACCCATAGGGCGACCAAACGTGGAATAGGCCACAAAGGCAACACGGGGGACGAAACCCAAACGCTTAGCAGCGCCAGCTGCTTGAATCGCAATGCGCGCCAGATCTTCAGCGTTCGGCATTTCGGTCACGTTGGTGTCGGCGACAAAAATGGTTCGGCCCTTAGAAATCAAAACTGAAAGGCCGATTGGCTTAGTCCGAGGAGGCGCGTCAATCGCCAACATCACCTCGCCAAGCGCTTGGTCGGTCGTCCGAGTAGTCCCTGTAACCATTCCATCTGCATCACCCATTGCCACCATTGTTGCAGCGAATACGTTTCGATCTTGATTGATCATGCGCTGGCAATCACGCAACAAATACCCACGACGCTGCAGACGGCGATAGAGATAATCTGTATAATCAACGTTGCGATCAGAAAGGCGGGCATTGAATATCTGGAGGCCAGAGTCTTCAGGCACACCCACCAGTGACTTATTGCGCCGGACTTGTTCTTCGCGGCCAATCAAAATGGCCTTGCCCATTTCCAATTGTTCAAATTGATACGCAGCGCGGATCACTGCGGGGTCTTCGCCCTCTGCGAACACAATTGTCTTCGGGTTGGCACGAACTGTCTCCTGCAGACTTTGCAGTAACGAAGCTGTAGGATCAAGGCGCTGGGCCAATCGATCTCGATAGGCACCCATATCCTCAATCGGTTTTCGGGCTACCCCGGTGTCCATCGCAGCTTGCGCCACTGCTGGTGGGATAGCCGCGATCAAGCGCGGGTCAAATGGTGTCGGAATGATGTAGCCTGGACCGAACTTTAATTGGCGGCCATGATAAGCGGCCATCACTTCATCCGGCACATCCTCGCGTGCAAGCTCTGCCAAGGCTCGAGCCGCTGCCAGCTTCATTTCCTCGTTAATGGTTCTCGCGCGGACGTCGAGTGCACCGCGGAATATATATGGAAAGCCCAAAACATTGTTGACTTGGTTCGCATAGTCGGAACGGCCCGTAGCGATGATCGCGTCAGATCTAACTTCCATAATCTCTTCTGGGCGAATTTCAGGATCGGGATTGGCCATGGCAAAAATAATCGGATTTGGAGCCATGCTTGCTACCATGGCTTGGCTCACCGCGCCCTTGGCAGATAGGCCCAAGAAACAGTCAGCACCCCTCATCGCCTCTTCCAAAGTCCGAAGCGGGGTGTCGACCGCATGCGCTGACTTGAACTGATCCATGCCCTTTTCGCGACCGCGATAGACAACGCCATCTCTGTCACAAACAATGACATTTTGATGTGGCACGCCCAGTGTTTTGATCAAGGAAATGCATGATAGGCCAGCAGCGCCAGCGCCAGATACAACGACTTTGAGGTCTTTGAAGTCACGCCCCGTAATCTCACACGCATTAATCAGGCCGGCTGCAGCGATAATGGCGGTACCATGTTGGTCGTCATGAAAGACCGGAATGTCGCATAATTCTTTGAGGCGACTCTCAATGATAAAGCACTCAGGACTTTTTATGTCTTCTAGATTAATTCCACCGAAGGTGCAGGAGATATTTCGGACTGTCGTGATGATTTCCTCGGAATCCATTGAATCCAGCTCGATGTCGATGGAATCAATGTCGGCAAAGCGTTTAAAGAGGACGGATTTCCCTTCCATCACTGGCTTTGATGCCAGCGCGCCGAGATTACCCAAACCCAAGATTGCCGTACCATTTGAGATAACGGCGACCAAATTGCCCTTTGATGTATAGTCATAGGCTGTGTCGGGATCTTTTGAGATCGCCAGCACAGGCACCGCAACGCCGGGAGAATAGGCAAGCGACAAATCACGCTGAGTTGCCATAGGCTTCGACGCAACTACAGATATCTTACCCGGCGTTGGCAGGCTGTGGAAATCGAGAGCCTCTTGGTCTGTGAAAGTCTTGCGCTCACTGCTCATCAGATGTTTTTCGTCCTACGCTGTCCTATTTGATCCTTGCTAGACTGGGCCGAGCGTTCGATCAACGTGTGTCTACTTTGAAAACAGTCTTTGACACTTTGCCAGCAAAAGAATCCGCAGCTAAACCCTTCTGATGATACCCTCTGGAACCACACCCGTCATGGCGCAGTATCTGGCCGCCAAAGAACAGCATCGCGATGCTTTGCTATTTTTTCGCATGGGTGATTTCTACGAACTTTTCTTCGAAGATGCCAAAGCCGCAGCTTCAGCGCTCGATATTGCGTTGACCAAGAGGGGTCAACATCTGGGGGAGGATATCGCGATGGCAGGGGTTCCGGCCCATTCTGCTGACGCATACATCGCAAAATTGGTCAAAAAAGGCTTCAAAATCGCGATTTGTGATCAAACCGAAGATGCTGCCGAAGCACGCAAGCGCGGCTCCAAATCGGTAGTGCGGCGGGATGTGGTTCGTATCATTACCCCAGGCACATTGACTGAAGATGCTTTGCTGGACCCGCGTCACGCAAATAGACTAGCAGCACTGTCATACGCAGCAGGCGGGCTGGAAGCAGCTTTGGCCTGGGCCGATGTTTCGACTGGTGAATTTGCTGTGATGGAAGCCCCAGTCCAGCGCTTAATCGATGAAGCTTCGGCTTTATCAATTGGTGAGTTAGTAATTGTCGACAGCGATTTAAGCAAAGCCAGCGCAAAAGCCATTGCATCGGTTTCAGGTTCGGTTACGCCGCGCCCGGCCAAGACGGCTGACGCAAAGTCGGCGGCGCGTGCTTTGGAGCAGGGTTTCGGCGTTCAGACACTGGATGGTTTTGGCACTTTCGGCAAAGCTGAACTGATCGCGTTAGGTCTCATCTATGATTACATCAGTTTAACCCAAGCTGGGCTCGCCCCACGTTTGATGCCCCCCAAGCGGGTTGAGACTTCAGGCATCATGGCAATAGATGCGACAACGCGAGTAAGTTTAGAGCTAGATCGCTCACAACGCGGGACTCGGGAAGGCTCGTTGCTTGCCGCAATAGATCGCACCCGCACCGCTGCTGGTGGCCGTCTGCTGGCAGAGCGGCTTTGTCGACCTTTGCTCGATCTGCCTATTATTAAAGCTCGTCTAAACTCGATCGAATTTCTGGTCGGCGACAGCGATCAACGACGTGAGATACGCGAAACCTTAAGTCAAATCCCAGATGTTAGTCGGGCACTGTCTCGACTTGAACTGGGCCGAGGCGGGCCACGTGACTTAAGAGCGCTCGCGATCGCACTCGTTGAAGGGGCTCAAATTAGCGCACGTCTTGCGATTGATTTGCCCGAGGAACTGGCATTGGTACGGAGGCATCTTAGCCTAATACACCAGCCTGCCTTAGCTGCGTTGGCGCATAGACTAATGGCCATGATCATTCCAGAGCCTGGGCTCCTAACGCGTGATGGAGGTTTCGTCGCAGGAGGCTTTGATCCAGTTTTAGACGAAATTCGCCTGCTTTCGACGAATGCGAGACAAGTGGTTGCGAATCTTCAAGCAGAAGTATCGCAGCAATCAGGCCTGCCTCTAAAAATCCGAAACAACGCGGTCTTGGGATTTTTCATTGAAGCTACTCCCAAGCAAGCTGAAGCGCTGATGAGCCCGCCGCTCAATGCGCTCTTCATCCACCGCCAGACTACAGCCAGCGCAGTTCGCTTTACGAATCAAAGGCTGATGGAATTGGATGGTCAAATCGCACGGGCGTCAGAACGCGCGCTCGCCCGAGAGCTTGAGCTGTGGAACGAAGCCCTAGCAGAAGTGGTAGCCCACAGCGCAGGATTAAGGGATGTTGGCGATGCCCTAGCGACCTTGGACGTAGCCGCGGGGCTTGCCGAGTGGGCGGTAGAGGTAGACGCCTCGCGTCCGTTGTTGGATGAAGGTCTGAGCTTTTCGGTTCGCGGGGGGCGGCACCCAGTTGTCGAAGCAGCCCTGCGAAAATCAGGAGAGATCTTTACCGCAAATGCCTGCCATCTTGATGGTAGCGGCGCAGAAGCACCGCGACTAACCTTGATTACCGGCCCCAACATGGCTGGAAAATCAACCTATCTCAGGCAGAACGCGCTATTGGCAATTCTGGCCCAAGCAGGCAGTTTTGTGCCAGCTGAGTCTCTCCAAATGGGTCTTGTAGACCGGATTTTTTCCCGGGTCGGGGCATCTGACGACCTGACAAAAGGGCGATCAACGTTTATGGTCGAAATGGTTGAGACTGCAACAATTTTGAACCGCGCTGGCCCCCGCGCGTTTGTTATTCTCGATGAAATCGGACGAGGGACATCGACTTATGACGGCTTAGCGATTGCATGGGCAGTCGCAGAGCATCTGCATGAGTCCAATCAATGCCGCGCGCTATTTGCCACGCATTATCATGAGTTGACTGCTCTGGCAGAGCGTTTGCGTGCATGTGGCAATGCCAGCCTGCGCGCTAAGGAGTGGAAGGGCGAACTGGTCTTTCTGCATGAAGTGGTCGATGGAGCTGCAGACCGCTCGTACGGCGTACAGGTAGCTAAGCTTGCAGGTTTGCCCCCAAGTGCGGTTGCCCGAGCGAAATCAGTTTTGGCTAAGCTGGAGAAAACCCAAAACAATGGCGGCCCAAGCGCATTAAATGACCTGCCATTGTTTGCTGCATCCAACCCGGAGCCTGAAATCTCTGCGGTGCCGAATGCCGTGGAAAAAGCCTTGATGGACTTAGACCCAGACCAACTAACTCCCCGTGAGGCCTTGGACTTTGTCTATGCATTGAAAAAGATGCTCTAGCCTAACAAGTCGGTATTGTCGTGATTTTGTCACAATATTGAAGCGTGGATGTCATATCGGCAGACTAACGCACCATAAAATGCTCAAGCACCTCTCTCGCGCAGCCGCCCAGTTTGGATTGTTGATATGACCTTCAAGCACTTTAGCCTTACTACCCTGGCAATCGGCGCCCTAATCTTATCTGGCTGCGATCAAAACGGTGGGCGAGACCGCGTAACCGTTGTGGGCTCTTCGACACTGTTTCCTTTTTCAGCAGCAGCTGCAGAACAATTCTCTGCTCGCGGCCGCTTTAAGACTCCACGCGTAGAATCTACCGGTACGGGTGGTGGCTTTGCCATCTTTTGTCGTGGATTAGGCCCAGGGTTCCCAGACATCTCGAACGCTTCGCGCCGGATCAAAAAGGGTGAGTTTGAGACATGTCAGAAGAATGGTGTGATTGAGATTGTAGAGGTCAAACTTGGCTATGATGGGATTGTAATCGCGAATTCTAAGGCCGCGACCCCTGTGACCTTGACCAAGCAGGAAGTTTACCAAGCTTTGGCAAAAGAGATTTACGACCCTGTTAAGAAGGCCTTCATTCCAAATCCGTATATGAAGTGGAACGACATCAATCCTAATCTACCATCTATCAAGATCGACGTGATGGGTCCTCCGCCGACATCCGGCACGCGAGACGCTTTTGCCGAGCTCGTCATGGCCAAAGGCGCTCAAGAAATCCCAGAGATGAAAGCTCTGAAGGACAAGGACGACAAAGAGTTTCAGAAAAAAGCGCTAACCCTTCGCGAAGATGGCGCTTGGAAGGATTCTGGAGAGAATGACAGTCTGATTGTGCAAGCTTTGTCGCGTTCACCCGAACAGTTTGGAGTTTTCGGCTTCTCATCTTTTGAAGAGAACATGGACCGCCTACAGGCTGCACCCTTGAATGGTGTGGTGCCCTCCGCAGAGGCGATTATTGACGGAAAGTATGCCGCGTCACGATCACTGTACTTCTATGTGAAGAAGGCCAATGTCGGTGTTGTGCCCGGTTTACAAGAATTTGCCATGGAGCTTTTGTCGGATCACGCGGCGGGGCTGCGAGGCTATCTAAGAGGCAGAGGCATGGTTCCTCTGCACCCCGATGAACGTGCTGAGAATTTCCAAATTGCTAAAACCCTTCCTGCTATGATTGCGCCTGAAAAATAAGGTCTTGTTTCGCGTGATTGGTTGTTGCAAACAAATCTATGCGCCTTTCACTTCTGCCCATCCTTGCCCTATGTTTCGCAACCATGAATTCAATGTTTGCTAACGCTTCAGGTTTTGAAGAGGCGACATCAAAGTTTGCCAACCTTGCCCTTTCCTGCATTCATACAGAATATCCGAATAAAATCGCTCATGTTTTGAATTCGGCTGAAGATGCAAAGACGCCTAGTCAGTTGACACCTGCGTTTTATGGTTGTTTCGACCATCATTCATCGGTGCACGGACATTGGCTTTTGGCACGCCTAGCGCGACTTTACCCTCAGGCATCCTATGCTCCGGCTGCGCGTCAAGCTTTGACGAAGAGTCTAACCAAAGCCAATTTGGAAGTTGAGCTTGCCTATATGAACGCCCCAGGACGAGCCGGGTTTGAGCGCCCCTATGGCTTAGCTTGGATGCTGCAATTGGGTGCAGAATTGCGACAATGGGCAAAGCAAGATGCCAGCGTTGCGACATGGGCCGCTGATTTTGCGCCGTTAGAACAACGGGCGGCAGGCCAATTCAAAAGCTGGCTACCAAAGCTTAGAACCCCGATGCGGGTGGGAGAACATTCCCAAACCGCCTTTGCTTTGGGCCTTGCCCGCGACTGGGCGGTCGAAGTGCAAGATACGGACTTTCTGGCCCTGATCGATGAACGAGCCATGACCTATTATGGCAATGACCGGGATTGCCCTTTGCGGTTTGAGCCTGGCGGAGAAGATTTTGTGTCCGCTTGTTTGGGCGAAGCAGATTTGATGCGCCGCGTACTGCCACCGAAAGCCTACGCCAAATGGTTGAGCGTCGCATTACCTACCATCCCCAACACCGGAACTTCGGACTGGTTGCCTGTCGGCATCGTGACCGACCGAACCGACGGTAAGTTAGCCCATACCGATGGCCTCAACTTGTCGCGTGCTTGGATGCTAGAAGGGATGGCCTCAGGGCTCCCCGCATCAGATAAGCGGAGATTGGCATTGCTCGCTGCAGCCAAGGCCCATCGCGATATCGCATTGCCTGCGGTAACGGGCGAGCATTATGAAGGCGGTCATTGGTTAGGTACTTTTGCGACCTATCTGGTGACCCAGCGCGGCCTGACGGCTGGTCAATAAACCAAGTATCAGCCCTTAGGTTTGGCTTTGAGGAATATACCAATATGGGTGGCGACTGGCCTCTCTGTACCCGGAATACCGCCTTGAATGGGTCGATTCAAGACGCGAGGACCAAGTACGGGGTCGCGATAGACTAACGTCGTGGATCCGCCACCATCAAGATTGATAGCATTGGCCGCGCCTAAAGCCTGTAAAATGAGGGCGGTCTCTGCGAAACTTGCGCCCTCGCTAAATCCCTTTTGCCGACCGTCAATCGTCACGAGCCAAAGCCGGTCACCGGTGGCATTCACGCCGAGAGCGGAGCGGGGGTGACGGGTCAAGTTCTTTGGATCAACTTTGACGTCACCGGCCTGAACCAGTAATGGTCCAGCTGCGAGGCCGTTGGCAAAGTGATCAGGACAAGCCAAAGTTGCCAAAATCTGTACTTGCTTTCGGTCAAAGCACACAACAGCTTTGGCGACCCCAGCTGTTTCCGGCGCGGCGGCGGATGAAACGACTCGACCATTGGACTTCGCAAAACCTTGGGCGTCTTGCGGTTGGCCTTCGACTGCGACGACCGGGCCAAAGTAGCCGCCGTTGATTGCAACCACTGCTCCCGACTCTCGCAGATATGTCGATGTTGTCTTGGATCGGTATTCGGACGTGTCTGATAGGTCGCCGCCAGAAATAGCAAATGAAAGGCCTTGGGTCTTCAAGTCGATCTCAACGATTGCAACTTGCATAGGCACAGCGCCAGGCCAGGCCCTTTGACTATAGGAAATACCCTCTGCCACTAAATTCTGTGGCGGCGTCAGATCGTAAGGCTTGCCCGATGATAGCGGCGCACCGCTGGCACAGGCTGAAAGCAACAGGGATGTGACTAAGGCCAGATAGTTTCTCGCATGCCTCATCGTATCGGTAATCCTCTCAGGGGTGACACTGCGCGCATCGCTAGTGCCGTATTGACCCTAACAACGCTTGGGAGGCGAGTAAGTACTTCACGGTGAATGCGTTCTAGATCCGCCACGTCGCGGGCTGCGACCCGCAACAAATAGTCGGAATCCCCCGTCATCAGCCAGCATTCCAATACTTCTGGTGCGGCCCGAACGGCGCTCTCAAATGCTGCAAGGTCACGATCAGTCTGAGCACCGAGTGCGATCGAGACAAACACCGTTAAACTAAAGCCCAAACTTGCTGCATTCAGCTCAGCTCGATATCCTTCCAATACGCCTGACTTTTCCAAAACGTCCAGTCGTCGGCGGCACGCACTCTCTGATAAGGCAATTTTGTCAGCCAATGCCGCAATACTCGCCCTCCCGTCTCGTTGCAAAAGGCGAAGCAAAGCGCGGTCCTTATCATCAAGTGCAACGGTTTCCATTGTTAAACGTCCTTTTCGTAGCGCTTTCAGCTAACAGATCTGGAAAGCTTGGGCAAGTTTGCGCGGAACCGCCATTCGAAGCGTGCTAGCTTCGTTCAAAACAGGAGACAGACATGAAAATTGGCGTGCCCAAGGAAATCAAGCCTCAAGAAAACCGAGTCGGCGCCACTCCAGGCACCGTCGCCCAACTCGTTTCCGCGGGACATGAGGTCTTCGTCGAGTCCAATGCTGGTGCCGGAATTGGTGTTTCCAATGAGGCCTATGAAAAAGTGGGTGCGAAGATTCTCGCCAACGCCGACGCTGTCTTTGAAGCCGCAACCATGATCGTGAAGGTGAAAGAGCCTCAGCCAATCGAGTGTGCACGCTTAAGGCCGCACCATGTCCTGTTCACCTATCTCCATTTGGCCCCCGATCCGGAACAAGCCAAAGCCCTTATGGCCTCGGGCTGCACCGCAATTGCTTATGAAACCGTTGTGGGCCGCGATGGCGGGCTTCCGCTTTTGGCACCCATGTCCGAAGTTGCGGGCCGCATGGCGACCCAAGTTGGTGCACATTGTCTTCTAAAGCCACAAGGTGGGCTCGGGAAGCTTATGGGCGGCGTACCGGGCGTGGCCCCAGCTAAGGTCGTTATATTGGGCGGCGGCGTGGCAGGCCTCAATGCGTGCGAAATCGCACACGGTATGCGCGCGGATGTGACTGTTTTTGACCGGTCTAAAGCTGCCTTAGTCGCGATTGATCGCCAATTTGGCGGCATGGTCACTACCTTGATGTCGACCCCGGATGCGGTTGAAGAAGCTTGCATCGAAGCGGACCTAGTCATTGGTGCTGTCTTGATCCCCGGTGCTTCGGCTCCCAAGCTTGTCACCAAGGATATGCTGTCGCGGATGAAAGATGGATCTGTTCTGGTTGACATCTCGATTGACCAAGGCGGTTGTTTTGAAACCTCTCGTGCGACAACCCATGCAGAACCTACCTACGTCGTCGATGGCGTGGTCCATTATTGCGTAGCGAACATGCCTGGTGCTGCACCCTTGACTTCAACTTACGCCCTCAACGGCGTAACGGCGCCTTACATGTTAGCCTTGGCAAATAAGGGCGTCGATCAAGCCTTGGCCGAAGATCCAGGCTTTGCTCTGGGCCTTAATGTACGGGGCGGGCAGATCATGCACCAAGCCGTCAAAGAAGCGCTCGGCCTTTAAACTGCACCTTCGATCGGGAGAGCCAAGTCGGTTCTCCCGTATCGGCTAGGTCAAGCCAAGCGGGTGGCCACTTCTTCCCCAATCGCGAAGGAAGAGGTTAGGCCCGGAGAGTCGATCCCGAACAAGCAAACCAAGCCTTCAAGTCCATGGCTCGTTTGATCCAGAATCCGAAAGTCCTCAAACTGATTGAGTGCATTGCCGATCTTGGGCCGAATGCCGGTGTAATCGGGCTGCATCAGGCTTTCATCCAAGCCTGGCCAATAAGCGCGGATCGACTCGGCAAAGATGGCCTTTCGGCTTTCATCGACGCGATAATCCAAAGTCTCGACGGGCTGAACATCCGGGCCAAAACGGGCATGGCCGCTCATATCCGGTGTCACATGAATGCCCAGCCCACCAGCTGATGGCATTGGATAAATAAGGTGCGAAAAGGGGGCCTTACCGTTGTAAGTAAAGTAATTGCCTTTTGCGAACTTGGTATCTGGCACCAGATCGGGATCAAGGCCCTGCACCGCAAGACCAACTTGGGTAGACCAAAGACCGGCGGACAAAATAAGCTTGCGCGTTGTCAATGTCATCGGCTCATCGCCACCAACCCGGACTTCAAAACCACCAGAAATCGGTGTAGCGCCCAAGAAAGGTGCATTGCGAGCAAGCGCTCCCCCATGATCTTCGATCACCCCCAGCAGAGCCAACATATATGAATGGCTGTCTACAATCCCGCTCGAAGGGGACCAAATGGCGGCCTGGGCCACGATCTCGGGTTCCATTTCTTTGATCTTTTCAGGGCCCAAAATCTGTAAGTCCGGAATATCATTGGCGTGGCCGCGATCATGGATAACTTGCAGAGCGGCGACATCAGAGGCCAAAGGGGCGACTATCAATTTGCCAAGCGCCCGAGCGGATATCCCACGCTCAGCACAGAAGGCGTACATGGCATGTTTGCCCGCTACACAAAGGCGGGCTTTCAACGAGCCCGTTGGGTAGTACATGCCCGCATGTATGACCTCGGAATTGCGCGCTGAAGTCTCTTCGCCAAAGCGACCATTCTTCTCAAGCACAATGACACTTTGACCGCGGACAGCAAGCGCGCGGCCAACCGCTAGTCCCACCGCGCCGGCACCGACAACAATGACATCTGTGTCAGTCACGGCGTAGATTTCCTACTAGACTTCAACACCGGTCCCGATCGAGCAAGCCACGCCGGTCCCACCAATCCCACAGTAACCTCCAGGATTTTTGGCCAAATATTGTTGGTGGTAATCTTCAGCATAATAGAATTCCGGTGCCTGCATCACTTCGGTGGTAATCGGGCCATAGCCAGATTTTGCCAAAGCCTTTGCATACTGGCCACGCGTAGCTTCGGCAACCTGCAAGTCATGAATATCATTCACATAAATGCCAGACCGATATTGGGTACCAATGTCCCCTCCTTGGCGCATACCCTGCGTTGGATCATGACTCTCGAAAAAAACCTTCAGTAAAGCCTCTAAAGTGATCTCATTAGGGTCATATACTACCAGAACCACTTCATTATGCCCTGTCATCCCACTGCAGACTTCTTCATAGGTCGGATTTGGCGTGTAGCCAGCGCTATAGCCCACCGCCGTTACGTAAACGCCTGGCGTCTGCCAGAATTTACGCTCTGCGCCCCAGAAGCAACCCAAACCGAAAGTCACTGTCTTGAGGGGTTGCGGCCAAGGACCCTTTAGTGGCCGACCATTGACAAAGTGACCGGCGGGCACATCTAGCGGTGTAGGTCTGCCCTTCAAAGCTTCGTGAGCCGCTGGCATTTGTAATTTCTTCTGTTTGGAAAATAGCATAGTAATCGCTCCAGAGCTTTCCTAGATATAGGTCTCAAGATCGTTTACGCCAGATGCGTCTTTCGGGTTGCGTGTCAGTCTTTGATTAATCACATTCTGCCACACCTACTAGGATGAGTATGACAGCTGAACTTGCCACTCCGCGATTGCTTCCCCGCCGTTTTGGTTTGAGCAAACCAAAGTTGGAGGTGCATGAAGGCGATTTGGCGCGCGCTGACCTAATCTTGTCGCGGGCTACCTATTGCGACCCGCAGTCCAATGCAGCCCTGTTGGGCGACAAACGTTTGCTGTTTTCCCCCTCGGGTCGCAGCTTTTTGAGCTTTGCTCTAAAAGGGCGGACTTGGTTGGCCTTTGGTGCGCCAGTTGGCCAAGCAGAAGAAGCCACAGGCCTTGCACAGCGCTTTATCCACCTAGCTCGAAATCGTGGTGCAAAGCCGGCATTTTATGGGATTGGTCCAAATTTTGACCCCATTGCTGAAGCACTGAATTTGCATAAGGTAAAGACGGGCGAACGCGCAATTTTGGATCTCAAGACCTTCTCTCTTGACGGCAAACAACGCCAAGTCATTCGGACCCACCGTAATCGACACATTAAGAACCATTTTAGCGTGCGCATTGAAGGTCCGGGTGCCGTGCGTGCTAATCTCGCTCGTTTGCAGACAATCTCTGATCAGTGGCTGGCACATCAGGCAGGGGGCGAAAAGGGCTTTGGGCTTGGCCGATTTGATGTCCACTATATTGATCGGCTGCCTCTGGCGACCGTGCGTGCGGCCGATGGCCATATCGCTGCATTTGCCTGCCTTTGGCCTACCGCAGATAAATCTCGCATTGGCGTCGACCTGATGCGTTATGGAGAAGACGCACCGAACGGCGTGATGGATTATCTCTTCGCAGAGCTTTTCTTGTGGGCCAAATCGGAAGGCTATCAGGCGTTTGACTTAAATACATCGCCGCTGGCTGGCGTCGAGCCGTGTAGCCGCTCACCTTTCGTCACCAATCTCGCTAAGCTAATGTATGAACATGGCGAGAAGCTGTACAATTTCCAAGGCGTCCGGCGGTTCAAGAACAAATTCCATCCGGACTGGGAGGATGTGTATTTGGCTGCCCCAAAGGGTGTCTCACATTTTGTAGCTTTGGCGCGCGCGACCCTATTGATCAACCGGCCGCAATAGCTCTTCAGCCGTACGCCAAAATCCGCACTCGACTTCACAGAAAGCACGGCTAGAGTGTTCGCATGCGTACGATCCTCTTTGCTCTCCTGTCGTTTTTGACCTTATTTGTCAGTCCTGCTTCTGTAACAGCCAAGTCGTTCCAGCCAGAGATCGGCAAAGGTTGGCAGGAGGTGGTTGTTCATGTCTCAAAGCCTGGCCCTTGGGTTAGCTTCTTTACAGAAGACGCGGGATGGAAAGTGGCGTCACGTGGGCCGATCGACCCCGTTATTCTCAGAGCTTGGAAATTAGAAGGCACGGTTACAGGCACAGAAGTGCTGCTGGTGAATGAAGGTGACGCAAAAGGTTGGATCCGCTTGGTCACCTTGAAGGGCGTAAAATCAGAGCCAATCCGTCCGGCGGCACAGGCTTGGGATCCGGGTGGCTGGTTTTCGCTGATGACCCGCTCACGAGACGCGACCACGCTATATAACAAGGCGATTTCCCGTGGCTGGACGGCTTACAACAGTCCACAAGAGTTCAGCTTCGGTGGCGTTCAATTGCGCAATGTCGTGATCCGCGGACCCGATGGTGTCAATGTGTCGATCTATGAGCGGTTGGTACCTAAACTGGAAGGGTGGGAGACCATAAAGGGCATCAGTCGGGTGTTCAATGTTATGACCATGGTCAAGGATTTCGAAGCTGAACGCGCTTTCTTTCAAGAGGGCTTGGGCTTTGGCGCTTGGTTCATTGGAAATTATGAAGACACGACCGAAGTCGCCACCAATTTCGGCTTGCCCGTCAATTTCTCAACTCAAGTTCCGCGACGATCGGGGATTTTATGGGAGAGCCAAAGCGAAGATGGTCGGGTTGAGCTGATGCGCTTTGTTGGTCTCGAAGGGGTCGACCATGCCTCCCGCGCCCGCTTTTCAAATCGCGGGATTGTCGCCATACGGCTGCCCGTTGCAAATCTCGAGGTGTGGATCGCCAAGGTGCGGGCAAAAGGCATCGAAGTAAATGCCACGAATCTGACGGCACACCTCGCGCCATATGGCCGAGTGAAATCAGCTTGGGTGCAATCCCCCAATGGCGGAATCGTCGAAGCTTTTGAAGTTCTACCCTAGAAGGAACCGCCAAGGTTTGGAGGCCCGAAGGCAGCGATCAGTTTCGCAAAAGCCGCTTCCCGCATCTCGGCCATAGTTGCTCCAGCTTCCTTCATTTTCAGGCGCTCAGCGGCAAGAGCTTCCATCATCTCATCCCAGGCCTCAGGGAAGGCGGCAGCCAAACGTTCCCGCGCAAATGAGGCCGCCGCGGGACTCCCGCCGCCAGTCCCCGCGCTCAACACTAAACGGCCACGACGGACGATGGCTGGCGTATGGAAGTCACAAAGGGGAAGAACGTCTTCGGTATTGAGAAGCACTTTTGCAGCGCGCGCCACAGCCCCTAAAGCTTCGGCCTCTGCTGGCTCGAGATCTGCCACCCACAACACGTGCAGGGAAAGCAAATCATCGGAATTGGGCAAACGTGAAATCAATTCAGAGCCTGCTGCCGCTGCAAGGTCCGGTCCGGGGCAATCAGAGAAGAGCAAAGGGGTAACACCTAGACCCTGAAACCATCCCAATCGACGAACGGTCAGGGGGCCGCGCCCCACCAAGCCGATCCTAGTCTTCGCTGGGTCTAAATGAATTGGGATCATGCCGGCACCTCGTCAACTTTCAGCCCCATTTAGGCGGCTTTCTGTTTGGATTGAAGCCCACACGAGACTCAGAACCCAATGCCGGGCGGATTACGGCTGTGATTGCTCGACGCCGCTTCAAAATTGGCGCAAGTAACTGGCTCACGATTTCTTGATCAAGGAATAGAACCCCATGCCGCGACATCTTGGACATACCGAACGCCACGCAATTGCTCGCATTGGCTGGCTTCGCGCCGCCGTTCTGGGTGCCAATGATGGCATTGTCTCAACTGCAAGTCTCATTGTGGGTGTAGCTGCCGCAGCAGCAGCACGGGACTCCATCCTTTTGACCGGTGTCGCAGGCCTAGTGGCTGGCGCTATGTCTATGGCAGCGGGCGAATATGTCTCGGTTAGTTCGCAAGCCGATAGTGAGGCTGCCGATATCTCGAAGGAGCGTCAAGAACTGCTTGAGACCCCAGATCACGAACTTGCCGAACTGACAGCAATCTACATGGCTCGAGGTCTCGAACGGGACCTTGCGCATCAGGTCGCTGTCCAAATGACGGCTCATGATGCGCTGGCCGCCCACACACGTGACGAATTGGGCATTAGCGAACACACCACCGCCAAGCCCATTCAAGCTGCTTTGACGTCTGCCGCCACCTTTAGCGTTGGAGCTGCCTTGCCTTTGGCCACTGTTGTCCTTGTTCCAGCAACGATCATTATCCCGGCTGTGTCGATTAGCGCACTCGTTTTTCTTGGCGTTCTTGGCGGACTAGGCGCAACCACCGGCGGGGCTAAACCCTTACCCGCTATCATGCGTGTGACGTTCTGGGGGGCGCTGGCGATGGGGTTAACCGCAGGGATCAGCCATATGATTGGGGGGATCGTTTAAAGCATGGCATGTGCCTACTCCGGATGTGTGTCATTTTCGCAATGATGCCCAAGAAACGTGCACACGGCGTGATCACATTGAGGAAGTTCAGCTTCATAAAGCCGTTTGGGCGCCTCGCGACCCCACCGTCGCGCTTGCGCGGCAACACAACACAAGATTAGTATATTCTTTCTGATGGGGGCATCGGCAGTTACTGGCATCTGCGTCATGACCGAGATTCCCATACCTTTTGATGTTTTCGCATTGAGCTTTGGGAGAATAAGCCATGAAACTTCGCAACTGGGCACAGGTCGGTTTGTTGACCTGTTTAGCCGGCCCCGCGTTGGCACAAACAGCTGCCACCACACCAGAGGCCGAGGCCAAGCCGGTCGAAACGATTATCGTGACCGGATCTAGCATCCGCCGGCAAGTCGAGACGAGTGCCCTGCCTTTGCAGATCGTCAGCCGAGACGACCTCAGGCGCGAAGGTATAACCAGCCCCGAGCAATTGATCGCTTATCTAACCGCCAACGTTGCCGGTATCGACAACCTTGCCTCCAACGCTGACGTGACTGAGAACCGTGGCGCTCGTGGTGGCTCATTTGCAAACCTGCGCGGCCAAGGCTCGGCGGGGACTTTGATCCTACTCAATGGGCGTCGCGTCGCAGCGCACGGGATCAATGGTGGCGCGGTTGATATCAACCAATTGCCCGTTGCTGCCATGCAGCGCATAGACGTTCTGAAAGATGGGGCATCGGCAATTTATGGTACCGATGCCATCGGTGGCGTTATCAACTTCATCACACGGACAGATTTCCAAGGCTTGAACGCGCGCGTCTTCACCGACGTGACCGAGCAGGGCGGCGGGAACATTTATCAAGCCTCATTGTTGGGCGGGTATGGGGATATCTCGACCCAAAACTTCAATATTATGGCAACCGTCAGCTATCGGAAAAACGAAGAATTGCTGGCAAGTGAGCGCGACTTTATCGATACTTTCCAAATCAATCGCGGTCTGTCCGTCGACACACGTGGTACGCCTTTCGGGACTATTTTCCCGCTGGCAACCACCTCAGCCACCCCCTTTACGCCCAATGGTACACTCTGGGGCACCGCCGCAACTGCACCACTGGTCCCAGGCTCAACCACGCTGCGCTACACCAATGGTGTGAACCCATTGGCTTTACCGGGTGGCCTTGGCTGTTCGGCCATTAAAGATATGGACGATTACGCAGAGCAGCTTTGGTTCTCGCCCACCAATTCGGTAACGGCAAGTTTGGCTTGTTCTTGGGATTCAGGTGAGCAGGCCAGCATTCAACAAGAACAAGAGACCTTAAACGGTCTGGTCCGTGCTGTTTATCGTCTCGGCAATCATCAGATTGTCGGCGAATTCACCGCTTCGGATGCGACCGCGGACAATCGCTTCTCGCACATTCAGCTCATTCCCAATGCGACGGCAATCAGCGGTCCTGACTCAACCTCCTTGAACTTCGCTTATTTCCGAGTTCCAGGTGTAAATGAAGCAATCTATGACCGGATCGCAAATGCGCTGGTGGCTGCTTTCCCAACCGATACGGCTTTGGCTGGTCGCCGCGCACTGAACCTGCCAATCGCAATGCGCTGGCGCTGTATTGAGTGCGGACGTCGCGAAATCAGCACGAATACTAAAACCAGTCGCTTCTTCTTGGGTGCCGACGGCCCCCTGCCATTTGGTGACTGGAATTATCGCGTCGGCGCTTCTCAGGCCACCAGTGAAGCGGAGTCGACTTTGGGCAGCGGGTATTATTACCGCAACGCACTCACGGTTAATGGCGTTCAACGCAACAATGGCATTGTGAATGTCTTCAACTCTGGGGTCATCAATCCATTCCTGTTGCCCGGCCAACAGCAAACTGCCGCCGCGCTTGCGGCACTCGAAACAGCCTCTGCTCGCGGTGTCACCCTGTTTGGTGGCAAGTTCACCGTCACCCAATTTGACGGATCTATGTCCGGGCCGATTTTCGACCTTCCAGGCGGCAAGGCCTACGCGGCTATTGGTTTCGACTTCCGTACAGAAGAGTACGAGTTCAATGGCGATCGTCGTGTAGCTGCAGAACGGGCTAACATTCTGGGGGCCCCGTTTGATGATGCCAATGCTCTCAGCGCCGTAAGCCGGGATGTGAAGGCTGTTTTTGCTGAAATGGTTTTCCCAGTCCTTGAGAACCTTGAATTCACCATTGCCGGGCGGGTTGACGAATACGACGGATTTGGTCGGACAACCAATCCAAAATATTCATTCAAATATAAGCCATTGGACATGTTGCTGTTCCGTGGCTCCTATAGCACTGGGTTCCGGGTTCCATCGTTCAACCAAATCTATAATGGTGTAACAGCGGTCGACTTGGCTTTGGGCTCAGCAGTGGTGGATCCCAAAACCTGCCCAACCTTGGTTGTTTCAACCTTGCCCGGATGCAGCAACATTTTGGACCTCGGCCCAGTCCGTGAAATCACCGGCGGTAATCTGGGCCTCGGCCCCGAAGAGGCTGAGAATCTTTCCTTTGGCTTTGTCTTGAATTTTGCCAAGAATGCGTCGGCTTCGGTAGACTGGTGGCGGATTGAGCGCACCGGCACAATCGCAACCCTGACCCGCACGCAATTGCAACAGAACTATTCTGACTTCGAGGGCAAATTCGTTCGCGATCCTGTGTCGGGCCGTATCATAACCATCGACCGCCGTATCTTGAACGCTGGCGGCAATTTGATGGAAGGTATGGAAATCAGCTTGCGCAATAGCGGCGAGATCATGGGCACAAAGTGGAGCGCAGCGCTCGACGGTACCCATATTATCAACCGCCAATCTAAGCTGCTACCGTCAGCGCCCTATGGCGCGAATGAAGTCGATAGATGGACCCGCTTCCAAGACTTGACCCTGTCTTGGCGACACAATGCCTATGTGACGCTGACCCGCGGTGACTGGTCAGCGACTTTGTCGCAGTCCTACCGTCCCAGCTATTTGGACAATGCGAACTATCTGGGCATTGCATCGGGCGTATTTGTTCCACCAAACTATCAGCAACGCGTGAAGAGCTACACGACTTATAACACCACTGTGACCTATCGCGGGATCAAGAATATGGTGATCACGGGCGGCATCAAAAATCTGTTGAATGAAGATCCACCCTTCACCTTGAGCTATGATTCTGACTTGGGCAGCGGTAGCTCGTGGGACCCACGTGTAACCGACCCACGCGGTCGCGCGTTCACGCTTAGCCTCGAATATGAATTCTAAAGCCCGACCCGCTTTTGAAATCGCAGATATGAAAACGGGGCCTGATGGCCCCGTTCTTTTGCTTGAGGGATATAATCCCCAATGATTATCTTCAGGCTTAACGGCTGCCGATCGATGTACCGATGCTGTTGAAGCGAAGGCTCATATTGTTGCCAAGACGACCCAAGGAGGTAATCAACACAACAGCAATCAAGGCGGCGATCAAACCATATTCAATGGCTGTTGCGCCAGATTGGCCCTTCCGAAACTTTTGTAGAAACTTTTTCAACGGACTTTTCCTTCTGACATGCGCACGTGAGACGGTGCCTTCTATTCGAGAAACCTATCTCCACTGCGGACACACTTAGAGCAAAACTATAAAGATCAGGTAAAACTGATAGTGAATAACTTATCGTCCCTAGTATTAATATGGCTCTGCACCAAAATGGGCCAGATAACTATAGATCATCATTGGTATAAACCCGCAAATAAAACCCATTAGTAACTAGACTGGCACCGTTATATTCTTTCCGCCAAACACAGACTGCCAATTCTCAATCTCATTCACCACCACGTCATCTGTAGCATGAGCAAGTTCGGCGACATGCGCATAAGAAATGAGATCATCAGGGCCAGCAAGTAGGAGCGCTCCCCGCTCGGCAATCACATCAAGCTTTTCGGCTGTGACCTCTGAAATAGCGGAGAAACGCTCAAAATCACCGAAATAGCGAATAGATGCGATGGCACCGCCAAAGGTCGGCAGAAAGACACCAAGAAAGGTAAAGAGTTTTGAAAAATGGCTCGCCACTTCCTTGTCGATCACCTGGGTTGAGCCAGCAAGCTTTAGGGCAAGATAAAGAGAGACCGAAAGTACGGCGAGGGTGAAGAGGGCTTCGGACAATTGGTCTAAACGATGATGTGTCTTGTGCAGGCGCTTGGACTTCTGTCGGTGATAGGCACTCTGTGCCGCGACATGACGTAGAACAAGATCAGATAGCGCTGTCCGCAGATAAGCCGACGTGATGGTCACGCGCGGCAAACCAACATCTCGCAAGCCATGACGTACGTACCATTCTGGCCAAGACGTTTGGGTACCCCGTGGCCAGCGACCACTTGGACGCGCCACACCCAGCGTAAGGAGGATGGTTGCATGGCGCAAATATTCGGCAACACGGCGTGTTTCAAACCAACGCCTGTGCCACCGTCGCTTCTGACCAACCCACGTGATTGCGAGAATGCCGGCAAGCAAAACCAGCTCAAAGCCGGCAAAAATCCACTTTTGCTCACTCGATGCAATGGGCAGGTAGGCAATGCCCCCCACCACGGCGAAAGCTCCAAATAGGAAGTTCAACACCATCCCGCCGCGATAGGCATCGGATAAATGCGACGAGATGCCATCAGCCCATGCAAGCCGCTTTAGAATGTCGGTTGAAATCCTCGTAACAAAACTGGGGTCTTGCTGCAGAAGATTGCGGGCCGCCTCAATTTGCGATTGGCCGCTACCGGTCAAGATCGCGTCCGGGCTTTCATAGTGAATGGTGAGATTGCGAAACCGATCGCGCATCCGCTCTGAACCGAAGAAAGCCTCAACCCGACGATAACCATGCCATATAAACTGGCTCTTTGGTCGCCACTTTTCGGCATCGAGAGCCTTAAGTCCGTCTTCGTGGTCCCCTTTATGCGCCATGGTCTTACCAGGTGTTGGTCGCAAAACAGTTTCCACAAGCGCCCGCAATTCGGCTATCGGCTGGCGCGCTTCGCCTGCGGAGTGCGGCAAAGCGGCCAAATGCTCTGGCACTTGCAAGATGTGCCAATTCCGTGGGTTACGTGCGTCAATCCACAATACGGGCGTGCCCATTGATAATGCGAGCGCAATGGTATGTCCGGTACCCCCAACGAAGCTGGTGCTTCCACCATCCCAGACACCAACGACCATGTCAGATTGTTCAATCATCACCTGAGCAGCCAATGCAACACGCTCAGAAGCGGCAAAAGAATATGCCTGCGCCGCATCTACATCCGTCGGAGCGGAGAGCTTTGCCAAATAGAGACGCTCGATTAATGCATCTCGATCTGCCAACTCAAAGAGTCGAGCAGACTCGACAAGGTCGTCAATAATGGTAGCCCGCTCTTGCGTTGCCGCAGAACAGACCCCATCCCCCGAAAGAAGAAAACGAGCTTCGTCGGCATTTAGCGGATGGGCGTTAACCGCTGTGTTCAATCGACGGCCAAATGGCAATGGCGCGACCAATTCCCACGCGCGCCCTAGGGCTTGACGCGCTGCAATTTGATCGAGGCCATCAACCAACAAGGAATGCATCCGGGTCTCAGCAACAACCTTAGTCGGATTTGCCACGCGCTCGGCAGCGACCACCAAATCAAACAAATCGAATACTTCGGCTAAAGCTTCTTCTATGGCACTTCGATTAACTGAAAAGGCGGGATTGGCGTCGCGGTGACCAGTAACCCCCAAGCAAAGTCGGATCGAAGGGGCGGAAGGCGCTGGAAATCGAGCAGGGTTAGACATGGAAGCCGCCTAGCGGGTCTTCATGCAACGGGTTCTCCTTACTGGGCCAAAGGCTCTCGAGGCGACAATGTCGCACCTCCAAAACATCCATCTGCGCCACGTCGTCTTCCAACCTAGAATAACAATCCCTATGCCAGCGTTACAGGAGCCTAATGCTCTCGTCGAGGGTTTAATGAGGCCGAATTCGCCCTTTCACACCTTGATTTTTACACCACCTGATCGATACTCCATAGCTAATTGATCCATGGTGGATAACTTTTGTGTCTCCTTCAAGCTCCCCCCTCTGGATACGATTGTTGCGCATAGCATGCCTGGCGGTGGCCGCTATGGGCTCCAACGCGGCAGCACAGTCAGAAGAGCCAGATGCGCCCTTCGCTTTGCCCGAAACGATTCAAGGTGAGGCAGATCAGGACCTTGAGGTAGCCCCTTTTGAACGCTTAGATGTTTTGGGCGGGTGTATCTATTTCCTTGATGGCAGACCAAAATATTGCACCCATAAAGGCATTGGCGGCTTCTTTCTCGATAAAGACAAAGCGCCGTGGCAAGCACAGCTTTCAACCAATATCCCCGCGTCAGAATATCGCGCCACGACGCTTCGCAAGTATCCCCTATGGGAGCTTAATCATCTATGTGGCGGGTCGTTGATTGCGCCAAACTGGATCCTTACCGCCGCTCATTGTATCAAGCGTGACGAGATGCGGCGCTATGGCCTTACCGTCCGTCTCGGTGTTGGAGACCTATCAACACCCGAAGGTGTCGCGTTTCGAATTGATCGTGCCGTCGTCCACCAGGATTATGATCCGAAGACAAAACTCAATGATATTGCCTTGGTTCGCTTTGTTGATGAGCGCCCAAACAAAAGACCACTTCGCGAACTTGGCATAGAGCCCATCGCGCTGCACGGGAGCTTGCCGGAGGGCCCTCGCTTGAAGCCGGAAGAGGAGCTCATCACAATGGGTTGGGGGGTGACATCGGTAGGCCCGGACGGTCGCAATTCGAAGTATCTTTTAGGTTTCCAACTCAACCGGATGCCGAACGAGTTCTGCGCGCAAGCTTTGAAGGCACCCGAACGTGTCAATGCCAGCGTGATTTGCGCCATTGGGCCAGGTCGAGATGCGTGCCAAGGCGATAGCGGCGGCCCCTTAAACACAAAGGTTTATCACTTTGACAGCCGGCGGGTGATCGCGGTTCAGGTCGGCATTGTGAGTTGGGGCAAAGGTTGCGCCACCCCTGGTGTCCCCGGCGTCTATACCCGCGTCTCGGCTCATTTAGGGTGGATCAGGCGGGCTATGGCCGCACCCGAAACTGTCACGACACTCCGCTAGCGCGAACGGGTGGCGATATGAGAAAGGCGGGCACACGCATCCCTGCTTTGCACCCGCCTTTGAATTGCCGAACGCGACGTTCAGATCCTGCTGAGGATGAAGTCTTATTTAGGTTCGGAGCTGGCTGGAGCTCGACGGTCGGGGTTTGCGCGATCTTCTTCCGGTGGGACCGCGTCCTCGACAGTATTTGTCCCAGCATCGACAGCATTCATGCCTTCTGTAGGCATCGCGGCGGCCGCGTCCGTCGCGTTCATAGCAGCATCTGCTGCAGCATCAGCCGCAGGTGCAACTTCATTCGTGGCCGCTGCGTCAGCGGCAGGCTCGGTAGCCTTTGGTTGGCTGCAACCAGCCACTGCAATGCCGGCAACAGCGGCAAGCGCAATGAGTTTCAATTTCAACATTTCAGACCCTCCCAAACAATTGGACCTAGAGCTTATGCTGACCCGCCGATTTGGCAATGATGAAAATAGCAAGTCAGGCTCTTTTCAGGCCCTCATCCTGCCTCTCCGCTCCGATTTGTTTACCAGGGGGTCCGATTTTTGTTGCAGCCGCGCCAAAATGGGCAAATATGGGCAATCGCTTGCCTAATCTGATTTAGAAAATGCCTGTGGAGCCCTAAACATGACCCAGAACGCGGCCAATCCCAAACACGTCTTTTCGAACGTTCAGTTGCTGGCGGTCGCAGTGATCAGCGTGGTTATCGCCATCTCTCCCTTATCTGCCCAAGCCCAAGCGACAGCCGAACCAGAACCGGGTTCAGGGATTTTGGGGGGTGCGGAGTTGGACGCTGAGCCGACCCCCGATGGCATAAGCCAAACTCTGCCACCGTGCAGAGCGGGACAAAGCGCCCTTCAGTCGTGCGAAGAGACAATCATTGGTGGGCAAAGCGTCGGGCCAGGAGAAGCCCCCTGGCAAGTGCAGATCTTTCGGGCCTATGATCTCAAAGAGGGCAGGAATCCCTATCAGAATTGGAAGGACCATGTACTCTGCGGTGGCTCCTATATTGGTAATAATTGGGTTTTGACCGCGGCGCATTGTTTTGAGGATGCGAATTTCGATCTAAGCCAATATCGCGTACGACTTGGTGCCCGCGACATCAGCAAAGATGAAGGGGTAAGCTTTCGAATTGACCGGGCCGTGCGTCACTCAGGCTATAATTCGAACCAAAAACTCAACGATATCGCCCTTCTACATTTTGTGGATGAGCGGCTCCTGAAGTGGGACTTGTCACGCTATGGCGTTCAGCCCATCACTTTGCACGGCGATTTGCCTTCGGGCCCCTCTTTGACGCCAAATCAACTCTTTACGGTCACGGGATGGGGACTCACATCCTATCGAGACAAAGACAGCTTCTCCCCAATCTTGCAGAAGGTCCAATTACAGCGCATGCCAACCGCACCCTGTGCTGAGAAGCTTGCCTCTCCCGATCGGATCAATTCAACGGTATTGTGCGCGCGGGAACCAGATAGTCAGATGTTAAATGATCGCACCGGTGAGGAGAGCCAAGATGCCTGCCAAGCCGATAGCGGAGGACCAATGACGATCGTCAATGGGCAGGGCACGCCGATCCAAGTTGGCATTGTGAGTTGGGGAAAGGGATGCGGCTTTCGAGGATTCCCCGGCGTCTATACGCGTATCGCCATGCATATTGAGTGGATCAGAGCGGCCAAGCGCCTCCCTGAGAACCAAAGATCCTTCCCATAGAGACCTAAACAAAGCCGATTACTTTCAGGAGGCGCTGGTACTCTGAATTGCCCTTCAGCTTGTCGAGGAGGGGATCGGTATACAGATTGGCAAGACCTGCATCCTTGACCTCATAGGCCCGTCGTAATTGCGCCACTGCACGATCCAACTCACCCCACATAGCAAGCACCTGTGCCTGCTGATAGAGGCCCGAGTCCCCGGCCTCGCGAACAAGTTTTTCAAAATTGGCTTGCGCAGAAGCCTTCTGATCGGCCTGATGATCCAAAATTGCAAGACCCGGGAGGGCGAAGACGCGATTTGGTTCGGCTTCAAAAGCCTGTCGCGCTTCCCCTTGGCGCCCCAGCAGCATGAGAGCTGTTCCACGAAGGCTGGGTGCAACGCTCATCTTTGGGTTGATGCTCAAGGCCCGATCAAAGAAAGGGAGTGCTGCGGCGTATCGGCGAGCCAAGAGCTCAATTGTGCCAGCCGAGCGAAACACAGTTGGATTTAAGGGGTCCAAAGTTGCCGCGCGTGCAATCGTGGCAGCCGCCTCACCGAACCGACCCGTGCGGGCACAGAAGACCGCAAAACCAGTCAAGACATCACCATCGCCCCGCCCATATTCAACCGATTGTTCGAAAACCGTCTTTGCAGCTTTGACGTCCAACCCGACATTAAAGAGGCTAAAGCCCAAGGCCGAGTATCCGTCGGCAAAATCGGGGGCAATGGCCACAGCACGACGCGCTGCCTCAATGGCATCGAGTCGCATCCTTTCTGCCGTGCTTGATGCCATGGACTGCCCATATAACACCGAAAGCGTGCGCGAACGCCATGCATGAGCGGCGGCATAATTTGGATCAAGGGCGAGGGCAGCCTCAAATTCAGCCAAGGCATCAAGGTCGGTCTGCCCGCCTAAAGCGGACTCAAACAAGGCACGACCCTTAAGTTTATGCTCAAAGGCAGCAACATTTTCAGTGCCGCCAGAACTGACCCGTCCAGGCCCTTTGGCCAGCTTGCCTTCAGAGGCCTGGCGCGCGACGCGGTCGACCAGCGCGGTGGTAACCGATGCCGCAATCTCGCTCTGTACCGCGAACACATTATCAAGCGGGCGCTCAAAGGTTTCGGCCCACAAGCTGAAACCCGTACGACCATCAATCAATTCAGCATTCACTCGCACCGTGGAATCGGCCTTGCGCGCATTGCCATCGAGCAAATAGGCAACGCCTAACTTTTCTGCCATTTCCTTCGCGGACTGAGTCCGATCCTTGAAAGCGGAGGAAGATGTCTGCGCCGCCACTTGCAATGCAGCATTGCGCGCCAGCTCGGCGCGAACCTCTGCCGAAAGTCCATCGGCAAAATAATCCTGCTTCGGATCGCCACTCAGATTCTTGAACGGCAGCACCGCGACACGATTGTCTTCTGGTGCTGTCGACCCATGGAGACCGCCACTTTGCTCTTGGCGGTTTAGCCACCATATCAACCCAGTGCCGGCAAGACTTAAGCCTGCCACGCCACCGCCAATCAGCATGCGCCGATTGACGCCTTGCTTCGACTTTGGATCTGAATAAACCTCTTGAACGCTGGGCACTTCGCCAAGAGGGGCATCAGGCTTCTTCACCTCGTCGTCTTTGGATCGGGCAGCCAAATGTTGGCGCACATCGGCCAAGAATGACCGCCAAGCAGGATCTGCTCGGTCACCTGACCAATGGCTAAGTTCGGCCGTTTGAGTGAGTTCAAACATGATTGGGCGTTCGCAGGCCTCAATCATGGCGGGGACCAAGGTCTTCTGGCGGTGGGCGACGGTTGCCTCGGCGCGAACCCAGCGCGAAGCTACAGATTTTTTGGACCATAAGACAACGACAGCACCCGCATCGCGAAGCGCCCGCTCCGTCACTTCGTCATAAGCCTCACCGGCGCGGAGCGTTGTATCCCACCAAACTTTGAAGCCCTCAGCCGCAAACGCATCAGCAAACAGCCGCGCTTTGGCTTGGTCCTCTCGATTATAGGATAGGAAAATGTCCGGCACGCAAATTCCCCATGCTTTCGCTAAAGCCTCTATAGAAAGCTGGGCAGATCGTCGAGGCCTTTGGCCAAATAGGGGATCAAAATCAAGCGATTTGCCGTTGGTAACGGCACGTCAGCTGAACCTTAAGCACGGACTAAGCCCGATGCTGCATGCAACGCCGCCTCGTCGAGCCCAAGCGCCCCTAAGGCCGCAGCCTGAATGCCCTGACTATCAAGACCGGCTTCGGCGATCATCGCCGCCGGGCTTGCTTGATCCTGGAAACGATCAGGCAAGGTTAGCGTTCGAATGCGCAAGCCTTTGTCCAGCGCCCCTTCTTTGGCGAGGAAGTGGAGAACAAACGCGCCAAAGCCACCCACCGCACCTTCTTCAATGGTAATCAAGACCTCGTGCTCACGCGCTAAGCGGCGAACCAGATCCTCGTCAATTGGCTTGGCAAATCGGGCATCTGCCACAGTCGTCGACAAGCCCATGGCGTTGAGACGATCTGCGGCGCGCAAGGTGTCACTCAATCGAGCCCCAAACGACAAGAGCGCGATCTTTGTCCCCTCGCGAACAATTCGGCCCTTGCCGATTTCAAGCGGTGCAGGGTCTGCAGGGATTGCAAGGCCTAAAGCTTCACCACGGGGATAGCGTACGCCGCTGGGCCCATCATCATAGGCTGCACAAGTTGCAACCATCCGCGCCAGCTCCACCTCGTCTGCAGCCCCCATCATTACAAAACCCGGCAAGGCACCCAGGAAACCAATGTCAAACGAACCTGCGTGGGTGGCCCCGTCTGCACCAACGAGACCGGCGCGATCAATAGCAAAACGTACAGGTAGTTTCTGGATAGCCACGTCATGCACGACTTGATCATAACCGCGCTGCAAGAAGGTGGAATAGATTGCCGCAAATGGCTTCATGCCGTCGGCAGCAAGTCCGGCCGCAAAAGTCACGGCATGCTGTTCCGCAATCCCAACATCGAACATGCGATCTGGGAAAGCGGCTTCAAACACATCCAGTCCCGTGCCCGTCGGCATGGCGGCCGTGATGGCTACGACGCGAGAATCCTTCCGCGCTTCATGGACCAAGGAGTCGCCGAAGACTTTGGTATAAGAGGGCGGACCGGCCGGGGCTTTCTGCTGCTCGCCAGTGATGACGTTGAATTTTGAAACGCCATGATATTTGTCGGCTGCGCTTTCCGCGGGAGCATAACCCTTGCCCTTCTGGGTGCGAACATGAACAAGCACTGGCTTATGGTCAATCTCGCTGGCATTGCGCAAGATTGGGACCAGCGTATCGAGATCATGACCGTCCACGACCCCGATGTAATGAAACCCTAGCTCTTCGAAGAACGTGCCGCCTTGAACCATCCCACGGGCAAATTCATCGGCCTTACGGGCAGCATCTGCCAAAGGTAAAGGCCACACTTCGATCATTTTCTTGGCCGCCTTACGCAGCGATAGAAATGAGCGCCCCGACAACAAGCGCGCAAAATAATTGCTCATCGCGCCAACCGGTGGCGCAATCGACATATCGTTATCGTTTAAGATGACGATCAGTCGCTTGGTGGAAGATGCTGCGATATTCATCGCCTCATAGGCCATGCCGGCAGTCATAGAGCCATCGCCAATTACGGCGATGACATGATTACTTTCACCCTTGAGATCGCGCGCTACACAGAAGCCGAGCGCTGCAGAAATCGAGGTTGCCGCATGGGCTGCGCCAAAGGGGTCATATACGCTTTCACTGCGCTTGGTGAAACCCGAGAGGCCGTTGGCTTGACGCAGCGTTCGGATGCGGTCGCGACGACCTGTCAGAATCTTGTGGGGATAGGCTTGGTGGCCAACATCCCAGATCAGAATATCATTCGGGGTATCAAAGACATGATGAAGCGCAACCGTCAGCTCAACTACGCCCAGACCCGCACCCAAGTGACCGCCTGTGACCGAGACTGCATCAATCATGGTATCGCGAACTTCTCCAGCCAATTGGGTCAGTTCCTCGCGTTCCAAGAACCGCATGTCTGCCGGAGTTTGGATTCTATCCAAGAGCGGGGTTTCGCGCATGGCCTGCTTCCTTCTAAGGCAAGAGGGGCAATTTGGATGTTGCGAGGGCAACCAGCGGAGCCTGCGTTGCGAGGCTGGGGCTAAGTCGTCGGATATTCTCGAAAACAAAGATAATTGGGGCCAATGCACGTGCATTGGCCCCAAGGATACGCGTCAGCTTAACGCGGTGGAGCGTAATTATGGACTTCAGCCCAACCATACCAGTCGCTGACGACAGTTCCGGTCAACAAGATGCCAATGCCACCGGTAAGTGTTGTCAGAACGGCAAACCACCAGGCCCAACGGTGGATCGATTCCATCGAAGCATTGAAGCCCATGGTCCAACGCCAGAACAAGGCGGCCCGCTCTGAGGCCGTGCCCCGATCTGTGATCTGTTCGATCTCACGCTCACCGCCATATCGGCTGACCGCAAGAATGGTTGCACCATGCATCGCGAATAAGAGAGCCGACCCATAGAGGAAGACGATCGAGAGGCAATGGAACGGATTGTAGAACAAATTGCCATACGTGATGGAGAAGGCACCAGTCCAATCCAAATGGGTAAAGATCCCAAATGGCACCGCTTCACTCCAGCTACCCATCAAGGCTGGGCGAATGAAACCCAGAACGAGGAAGAGCCAGATTGCTGAAGCAAAAGCCCAAGCAACATGTGTGCCCAAGCCCAGTGCCTTCGCCCGGTTGTAGGTACGGACCCACCAGAGGATCAGGGACGTGGTCAAGAAGAACCCGGCCATGACCCACCAGCCGCCCTGGTCCAGTGGCGGAAACAGGTTGAAGCCTTGCTCGGGTGGGGGTGGATTAAGGGTCAACCAAGGCAGGCGCCGGATGAACTCAATCGGATCCCAGTTCACCGAAGCAAACATATTGAGACCAATGATTTCAAAGGCGAGGAAGCCAAAGAAGAGTGAAGCAATGCCGGTCCAACCCAGATAGATTGGCCCAATTTGCGCATTACCAATGATGCCCAAGAGACGAGAAATGCCAATAAAGCCTTCCCCATCGCGTTCCAAGCTGCCTTTCGGTAGCGGAACCCCGAGCTCGACGGGGCCGCGTACTTGGACTTGAGTAAAGATGTTTTGATAGCCAGCCATTGTGCGTGCTCCTGCCTATTAGCCCCAGATTGGGAGTTTAAGCCACATGTCCCACCACTCGGGCCAACCGAGCGACCAGACTGGACCACTGATGACGATACACACCGCACTCCAGAAGCCAGCCGATAGCGCCAAGAAAAGGCCTAAGCGGTGGATCCCAAGTGTACCGATGGAATAGCCAAGGACGTCGCGGAAGAATGTGTCTTCATGTTCCGGGGTTTTAACCACCTCGCCCTTGCCGGGATTGGTCGCAGACAGGATGAGAGAGCCGTGCAACGCCAATGCGAAGGTGTTCACAAAGAAGAAGCTGACAGCCACCATGTGCGCCGGATTATAGTGGAAGTTGATGTATTTGTAGCCGGTGTTGGACACCCAATCCAAATGCGTGAAAATCCCATAAGGGAAACCATGGTACCAAGCACCCATCAAAACTGGGCGAATGACGACCAAGGTCACATAAGCAAAGATCGCCATCCCAAAGGCAAAGGGCACGTGCAGGCCAATGCCAAGCTTGCGCGAAATCTCGACCTCACGCAGCGCCCAGGATGAGAATGCGCCGATGGCGCACATGGTCACGACTTGCCAGATCCCACCTTCTTTCAAGGGGGCCAAGCTAAGGCCATACGATTCAGCCGGCGGCTGGATGTCAATCAGCCACGGGTTCCATGTCGGCCCCAAGGACGCGCCATAGGCAATCAATGCCGTGCCCAGCACAGCGAAAAAGATTGCGGTTACTCCAAAGAAGCCCACGTAAAAGGGCCCCACCCAAAAGTCGAAGAGGTCGCCGCCAATCAGCGTCCCACCCCGAACACGGTATTTGCGTTCAAAACTCAGCAAGGCCATGATCCGCGTCCTCCTTGGCTCTGAGAAGCGCCTGCTTCAAAGAATTCGTGAGATGAATGAAATGCGGGGCAGACGAACAAAGCAGGGGGGCCTTGCACGTCTGCCACCACGGACGTGTCCGAAAGGATTTTCAGACACGCGCTGTTGGTTATGCTCAGGTATTTGCTGAGCCATCATGTTGCAGAGCTGCGGCTGGAGCTGGGGCTTTTGGGCCTTCGATCCAGTTGAACCGGTCAGTGCTGAGCAAGATGAAGTGGATGAAGATCGCCAGCGTGAACAGGAAGACCGTGAGGGCCACCAGGACACGGCGGGGATCAAACAGAAGCCAAATCCGATACATGAGTTATCTCCCTTAACCGAAAAAGGTCTGTGCCAGTTGGGCTGCATGCTCCACCGCGCCTTGGAGTTCGGCGTAACCGCCAACCCCAGGGAACCATGGACGCCACGACCAAACTAGGAAGTGTGCGACGATCGCGATCACAGTGAAACCGATGAAGCCCAGCATAAACAGGCGATGGAATTCCTTCGCCTCTTGTGCTGTCAGACCGGTCAATGTGTCTGTACTTGGGTCTCTAGCCATTAATTACCCTCCATTTTGATTGGGACGGCTATTGCTGTGGTAATCCCCACAGCTGGACCGGTCGCGGCGGAGCCCGTCGCGGCGGCTGGGAAGGCGCACATCATTTGCGCCAAAGGGGTCGATCCGCGGGCAGCAGCCCGGGAGGAGATGGGGTGGATCGTGGGGACGAAGGACATCATGATCGCTCCCTCACGCCATTTCTTGCTGGGTGCGCTTCACGCGCTCCAGAATTACGGTGGTTTCGCCAGCTAGGCGCGCAGCACGTTCGGCACTATCGCGCAGGCGCTTTGCGGCAGAAATGCGAACCAGAACAGGTTGTTTGTCGACAATGGCATCAAGTGCCGCTTTGGCATCATCATCCCAAGCCAATTCGACATGCCGACGCGCCGGTGTGGCCTCGACCTTATCCATTTGCCCAGCCAACGGCAGAATATGGAACAAGGCATCAAATAAGGCGTTGCAGACTTCTTGGATCAGATAGGTGGCGCCGGAATAGCCCATGAACGGCGTCCCAAGATGCCGCCGGATGATCGCCCCGGGGAAACTGGCTGGAATGAAGCAGGCGCGAGAGCCAAGCTCCGCCATATACATCCGCTCATTCACACTGCCGAAAAGGATCAGCGGCGGACTGGTCTTGAGGGCCTCTAAAACTGCTTGATTATCGGGTTTCACACCTGCTCGACGGCCGAAAGAGAAGGTGCAGGGCAGGCCCATATCTGTTTCAAGAAAATTACGGACGCCGCGAGCATAGGTCTCATTGGCCACGATGGCAAAGCTGGCTGTGCCAAAGAAATCTTGCGTGACCGAGCGCCACAAGTCCCAGATCGGTTTGATGGTGGTATGCTTTTCCTTGGCAATGAAAGGCTCTGGATCCAGGCCGGTCAGTTCACCCAGTTTGCGCAAGAATAACGTGGTGGATTCAAGGCCGATGGGGGCCTGCAGGTAAGGCCGCTCCAAGACTTCGCAAAGATTGCGGCCAAATTCGCGATACATGCAAATGTTGACTTCGGCCTCAGCCAATCGCTTCACGTCTGCTAGGTGCGATCCGAGCGGAAAGACCATGCCGACCTCAGCACCAATACCTTCGATCAGGCGGCGGATTTCTGCCAAGTCAGATGGCAGATTGAACATGCCATAAGCGGGGCCAATGATATTGACCTTCGGCTTTGCCCCTTCTTTGCGGGGCTTAAGTTTTGGTACTTTCTTGGTGCCAAAATTCGTCCAGAGCCAAGTCAGCGCCCGGTCTGCACTTTGCCATTGATCTTCATCGATGGTGCGCGGCAGGAAGCGTTGGATATTGGTTCCTTCTGGCGTCACCCCGCCGCCAATCATTTCGGCGATAGAGCCCGTCACCACAACGGCGGGCAAATGCGGGTCGAGTGCTTTCCAAGCCCGCTTCATCGCGGCTTCAGTACCCGTTTGGCCTAATTCCTCTTCGCCAAGCCCGGTCACAACGATAGGCAATTCGTGGGGAGGAAGGGCGTCAGTATAATGCAGGACCGACGTTACAGGCAGGTTTTCACACCCGACCGGTCCATCAATAATGACTTGTAAGCCCTTGATTGCGGTGAAGGCATAGACAGCCCCCCAATAACCACCAGCGCGGTCGTGATCGAGCACTAAGGTCATGTTCCCACGGCCTCCTCTGCTGCACGTGAAGCGGCTAAGGCTTTGGCATATTTGGCTTTGAATTCTGGCCGATCGACCGGTGTGTCCTCCCAGACCCCCGCTGTGTCGTGGGCACCAACACCTTCAAAGAATGCGGTCATTTTCTCAAACCGCGCGCGATTGGCTAATGCGGCGTTGATGACAGTCGCAAGCGATCCCGCACCGGCGGGGCCCATCAAGGGCCGAGCTGAAATCAGATTGGTGAAATACAGCGCGGGAATAGACAATTGCTTGGCATGCTGCACCACAGGTGTAGTCCCGATGGCAAGGTCTGGCCTGATCGCGTCAACGGCGGCAATGTCTTGCTCTAAGGATGCCCGATATTGAACCAGAACACCTTTGCTCTCGAGCCATTCCCGATCGGGCTCCGACCAAGGTGTGCGCGGACAAGCCGTGCCGACATAGGCCACTTCCGCCCCGCTTTCGATCAGTAAGCGCGCAACCAAAAGCTCCGACCCTTCATAGCCCGATACAGTTAGGCGGCCTTTGATAGGTGCGGTTAGCAAGGCAGCCTTGATGGCGGGCAAGAAGCGATTTTTCGCAAAGTCGACTTTTGCTTGGGCAATACCGCAAGCGTCCCCAATCGCGTCGAGCCATGCGGCCGTACCGTCCCGACCCACCGGCGCGGACCCGACGACTTTACGACCAGCCGTCTGAAACTCGCGGATGCTCGCGGTATAGAAGGGGTGGATAGCGGCAACAGCCGCGCAATCAAGTGCCGCGTAAAGTTCTCGCCACTCTCGCGTCGGCACAACGGGCCCAGCAGCTAAGCCCAAAGGCTCGAGCATCATGCCGATGCCGACAGGATCGGCGGGGAACATCTCGCCCAGAAGCGTGATGGTAGGCCGATCCTTGGACAGGTTCTGCGGAGCTTGAACGGGGCCAGCTTCTGCCTCGGTTCTGGCGTAGCGCAACATCGCGCCTGCCAAGACGTCTTTTGCCTCCGCATGGGTTGGGATGCCAAAACCTGGCACATCAATCCCGATGATGCGCACGCCATTAATCTCTTTTGGCAAAAGCTGAAGCGGCACGCCCGACGCAGTTGGCACACACAAATTTGTCACGACAATTGTGTCGTAATGGAGGGGGTCCGCGAGCTCGAATACCGCATCGCGGATATCTTCAAATAGCTTGCCGGTGACCAAGGTCTCAGAACTGAATGGCACATAGCCGACACTACGGCGCGCACCATAGAAATGGGACGTGAAAGTCAGACCATAGACGCAGCATGCCGAGCCAGACAAAACGGTTGCCGTGCGCCGCATCCGCAAGCCCACGCGCAGAGAGCCGAATGCGGGGCACATGCTTTGGGGTTGGTCGTGTGGACCTTTTGGATAATCGACTGCGTAGAGGTCGAGAATATCAGACTTTCCTGCTGCCTTGGCAGCCGCAGCCATGGTTTCTGCACCCGCATGGCATCCTCGCCCTGCTTGATCTTGGGAAGCAGGTCCATCATCCAGCAGCGGTCGGAAGGGAGCTTGATAGTCGGTCATCGCTGGTTACACCGTGTCATAGACCACCTCCAGCGTTGGCTTTTCAGCAAACACGCCGCCGCGCATGTCGGCTTGGGTCGCCGGGCGCAGAACGAAGTCGCCACCCGTCTGGTCAGGTGCAAACAGGCCGAGGAGGCCATCTTGGCTTAGGGGTGTTGGACGAACGGGTGGGGCCGAAGCTACGTTGGAGGCAAGCTCTTCAAACAAGGGGCCCCAGGTGTCACCTGGTGTGCCAATGATCTGATAATTGGCCGACTTCCGACGAATATCTTCATCCGCTGGAATAGCTGACAAGACAGGAATCCCAACGGCCTTTGCAAAGGCTTGGGCTTCGCCGGTGCCGTCATCCTTATTGATCAGCATGCCGGCCACACCGACATTGCCGCCTAATTTGCGGAAATATTCCACAGCCGAACAGACATTGTTGGCCACATAGAGAGATTGTAGATCGTTGGAGCCAACAACAATCACCTTTTGGCACATGTCGCGGGCTATCGGGAGACCAAAGCCACCGCAGACCACATCTCCCAGGAAGTCGAGGAGAACATAATCAAAGCCCCAATCATGGAAGCCAAGTTTTTCTAGAAGCTCAAACCCGTGAATAATGCCGCGACCGCCACAGCCGCGCCCAACCTCAGGCCCGCCCAACTCCATGGCGAAGACGCCATCGCGAACAAAACATACATCCTCGATACGAACTTCTTCACCAGCGAGCTTCTTCTTGGCCGAGGTCTCAATAATGGTCGGGCAGGATTTACCACCAAAGAGCAGTGAAGTGGTGTCAGATTTTGGGTCGCAGCCAATCAAAAGGACGCGCTTGCCCTGTTGCGCCATCATATAGCTAAGGTTGGAGAGAGCGAAGCTTTTGCCGCTGCCGCCCTTGCCATAAATGGCAATGACCTGCGTCTCTTTGGTGACTTCACCCGTGTGAACAGGATCAGGCTCCTGCGAAGCTTCTTCTACCAGTGCACGTCTATCCAATAGCGTTACGGTCATGCGCAGCCTCTCCAGTCCAGGATCATTTTTAGGCAGGCAGCATCGGTAAATGCTGTCCTGTAGGCACCGGCGGCACCTTGGGCTTCGACTTCGTGGGTGATGAGATCGTCCAAGGAAAGACGGCCATCAGCGACGAGCTCTAACGTCGCGGCCAGATCGGCCGGGGTCCATTCAGCGGCGATGCGGATACGTGCTTCGCGCATAAAGGCTGGGGGGAAGGCAAAGCTGATGGGCTGGTCGTAGAAGCCAGCCAAAACAATCTCGCCCCCACGGGCCAAGCGCCCGATCCAGCTATCAATCAGAGTGCCAGCACCGCTGGCGTCTAGGATGACGCGATAATCACGACGATCATCATCAGACGGATCACAAACGCCATAACCGATAGCCCCAGCATGCCGGTGGGGGTTGGTCTCCCAAACCACGGGGGCAGGATATCCCTCTGCCACCACGATACGGGCCAAAAGACGGCCCAAGACGCCGTGTCCAATGATCAATTCGGGGGGAAGCGCACCGTCGGCAATCGCATGGCGGGCTGTTGCCGCTAAGGCGATCAGCACACCGCGGCTGGCCAAATTCTCCTCAATCGGAATGACTCGCGTACTGGGTGCAACCAGACGCTGAGCCGCGCCGCCAAACAAACCGCGGGCACCGATGAAGCCCGTCGAACCGGGAATGAAGACCGTCTGACCAATGCGGTCTTTCGCATCATCACCAGCGTCCAACACGCGGCCAACAGATTCATAACCCGGAACGAGCGGATACCCCATGCCCGGAAATGGCGGCATCCGCCCGCTCCACAACAGACGTTCGGTACCCGTGCTAATGCCGCTAAAGTGAACATCCACAATGACGTCGTCGCGGCCAGCATCCTTAAGCTCAAGCGTTTTCAGCGAGAGTTTCTCGGGTGCCTCCAGAACAACGGCCAAAGTTTCCATGCCCATACTTCCTTCGTGAATGCAGCAGCCACACCCACTCTTCCAAGGTGTCACTCTAATTGGACGATTAGATATGTCAATTCAAACTGACGCAGAATCGTAACGATCACTGAGGGAAAGTTTTTTGGCAAAATGGCCGATTTATCGGGGCTTTTGGCCGGATCGACTTAGGGATAGGCAATTAAAACACGGACCAGCATGGGGGTTCTGGTTGGTTTGTTCACGATGCGGCTAAAGCCAGCCGCACGTGCCATCGCGCTAATCTCGGCAGGAGTACGGGCTTTGCCGCGTCCCATGGCCATCAAATAAAAGCCGAAATAGGCCTCGGCCATTGGATCCCGCGCGGGAAAGCCTGACATAGGCTCGGCAATCATCAAGACGCCGTTGGCAGGCAAGGCAGTATGGGCCGCACGCAAGAGTTTCATGACGGTTGGCTCATCATGGTCGTGCAGGATTCGCACCAAAGAGATGATGTCTGCCCCCTTGGGCAAAACGCCATCAAGAAAATTGCCGCCAAGCGCTTGAGCCCGATGGGTAAGCTGACTGGCTTCAAATGCAGCACGCGCCCGGTCGGCCACGGCGGGCAAGTCAAACACGCGCACGTTCAGGTGGGGCGCGTGGCGAGCTGCAGCCGCAGCAAAGGCCCCCTCGCCTCCTCCGACATCCATCAAGACCTGATGTCCTGTAAGTGGATAGGCATCCAAAATATCGCTGGCAATCATCGGTTGGGTGGCCCCCATCAGGGCCGAATAAGGGGAAATAGCTGCCGCTTCTGTTTGATCGGGCCGATCATAGGCCGCATAAGGCCAGAAGGATGCCAGCTGTCCTTGACCACCGCCCTGCTTCAAGAGCGCCACGGGATCGGCAAGGTCGGCATAAAACAAGGCATGATGGCGGATCATGTCGCCCAGCCCTGCATTGCCAAGAAGGGCGGCCCCCTGCATGCCCAAGGCATACCGATCCGCCCCAGCCAATTCCACCAAATCAAGCGATTGAGCAGCGGTCAGAAGCCGCGCGGCAGACACAAGCGGCAAGTCCATCGCCTCGGCCAAGGCTTGTGTGGTTTTGGGACCATCCGACAAGAGTTCCGGCAAGCGCAATTGCACACATGCCAATAAAACTTGAGAATAGACAAACCCTGCCACGAGACCAAACAATCGATCCGCGCTTGTGTGGGCAATCGGTCGGGTCAGGAAAAAGCCGGCAGCCCAACGCTGGAAGCTTGGACTGGAAACCAAGCGATTGCGCCAAGCCGTCCAAGCATCAAGCCAAGAACGCGGGATCATGGAAATCTAGGCGGCACTGCGGGCAAGTTGCTTTGGCACCAATCGTGTCGCCTGAACCCGCACCGTTTCGCGCAAGGCTTTCGCCCCGGCACAATCTGGAATGGAGTGGGCCGCCCGATCCAAATGCGATTCCAGCAAGGCCACTGCGCCTTGCACACCCAAAGCGGTCACCGCACTTGGCCGTTGAAGAGCATGGTCACGACCACTGGTTTTGCCCGACTCTTCGCAATCTCCCAAAGCATCTAAGAGATCATCCGCAACTTGATAAGCTGCACCCAATCCTTCGCCCAGAGCCCGCCACGGCGTGGGGTCTGCACCCGCGGCCAAAGCGCCTGCGGTCGTTGCGGCAACAAAGAGCGCACCCGTTTTGGCCTGATGATAGGCGTCAACCGGTGCGGACGCCTCACACTCCCAAGCTTGTCCGGCCACAATTCCATAGGGCGCACCAACGCCGCGTGCGATGCAGGAAATCAAGCCAGGTAGCCTTGCAGGGTCCTGCGCGCCGGCACGCGCCAAGACATCAAACGCCATGACGATCAGGGCATCGCCTGTCAAAAGGGCCAAGGGCACGCCAAACTTTGCATGCACCGTTGGCTTACCCCGCCGCAAATCGGCATCATCGAAACAAGGCAAATCGTCATGAACCAAGGAGGCGCAATGCAAGAGTTCAATCGAAGCAGCCGCCGCATCAGCCAGTTCCGGATTGGCCCCACCACAGGCAGCAGAGACGGCTAAGCAAAGCTGCGGGCGGACACGCGCGCCGCCCGGAAAAACCGCATAGCGCAGAGCGGCAGCCAATCCGGGCGCTGCATCATCCGCCTGCGCCATGGCCACGGCGGCTTCCAATGCCCGCTCAATCCGTGCTGTATGCGACATATCTCGCTCTCCAACCTCAATCTGTCATAGGATTTGGACACAGGTTAGCGTCTAGGTCAATTGACTTTTTGACGGTTTTACATGGAACTGACGTCTCAATGGTGCAGCTTTCTCCCAATCAAAGCCTAAAGGGCCCCAATTTTACCGCGCCGGTGGGCGGGGATGGCAGCTATATTTGGTGGTATCTGGATGCGGTCAGCGATGATGGCAAGTATGGCGTGACGCTTATTGCTTTCATCGGAAGTGTGTTTTCCCCCTATTATGCTTGGTCGAAGTGGAAAAACCCTTTTGACCATTGCGCGATCAATGTGGCCCTGTACCGTTTGGATGGTGCAGGCGGCCGATGGGCGATGACCGAACGGCGGGCAGATCAATTAGATCGGCGTGCCCACCATTTCTCCGTCGGCCCAAGTTCCTTGCATTATACGGGTGGTGAATTGGTGGCGGATATCTTTGAAGTTTGCGTGCCCATTCCCTCCCGCTTGAAGGGCCGGATTCGGCTGATCCCAGAAGTAGAGACTGAAGCCTGTTTTGATCTCGACCTCAACGGTCGCCATCAGTGGCGCCCCTTGGCGCCACGGGCTCGGGTCGAACTGAAATTCGATAGCCCAAACCTGTCTTGGTCCGGCGATGGTTATTTTGACACCAATTCTGGGCAGGAACCCCTCGAGAGAGCCTTTGTCGATTGGCACTGGGGACGGGCCCATCGCGGCGAGGACTTACGGCTATTCTATGATGTCACCAATCGAGCAGGGCCCCGCAAGGGCACATGTTTGAAGGTGACGCATGATGGCAGCATTTCAGAAACCGAACCGACCGCACAACGACGTTTGCGCCGAACATTTTGGGGGATAGATCGTGAAGCCTGGTCAGACGGGCCAGAGCCGGCACGCGTGATTAAAACCCTCGAGGATACCCCTTTCTATGCGCGATCCGCCCTCGACAGCCGGCTTGAGGGCGAGAAAGTTCTGATGATGCACGAGACCTTGGATCTGGATCGGTTGAAAATGCCAATTGTGCGGGCGATGTTACCCTTCCGGATGCCCCGCCGAACCTTTTAAAGCCGCCGCCTTCTCGGCTTCAGCCTGCTTCTTGGCCTCTTCGGCGGCAATCCGCTTGGGCGAAAGCGAGATGACTTGCCAGATTGCAAACACCAAAAATACGCCACTGAACAATAAGAACTCGAGGAAGAACATCAGATTGGGGTTCATCGACTTCGGCTCCCGGTGCGATCACGCAGTTCGAGGTCAGAGAACAGATCAATGACCCAATTGAGATCGTCTTTAATGCTCTGCCCGCGCTGATTTGCGGGACCAAAACCCGGTGGCGAATGAACAATCGCGGCCACCAAGGGTCTTCCGACCCCACGAGTAGTGGATAATTCACCCTTCGGGGCCGGACGTGCTGCCCGTTGCATGGCAGCACCGACCAGCCACGCCTTGCGGGCGGCTGTGGTGCTGGCGCGCTTTGAGACGGAGTCATAGCCTTGCGCCCGGATGACTTTGCCAATTTCGGCATAGAGCAAGCGCGCCGCAAAAATGGCGGGCCGAACTGTCGCCGGCAAGCGGGCAATAGCTTGATCTGCCCGACGATAAAGCTCATCTGCGCGCGCCAGTAAGCGCTCCGTCAACGCAGCAATGGCCGGCGAAAAATGAGGCTGCGCCAGCCAAGCTTCGGGATTGAGCCCGACCTCTCGCAACCAGCTGCGCGGGATATAGAGCCTAGCTTGCCGGGCATCTTCGCCGATATCGCGGGCGATATTGGTCAGCTGCATAGCCACGCCAAGATCACAAGCGCGTTCGACCATGGCAGCACCGCGCACCCCCATCAGGGCGGCCATCATAGCCCCGACTGAACCTGCAACCCGCTCGGCATATTCTTCGACATCGGCCAAAGTCTCATAGGTGCGCTCTGCCACATCCCATTCAAAGCCCTCGAGCAACGCGTCAAACACCGCGCGCGGAATACCATAGGCGCGCACAACATCGGCCAAACAACGATCAGCCGCTTCGGTTTGGGGGCGACCTGAATAAACACCATCCAACCGCGTCCGCAGCCGGGCAATGGCATCCCCTTGGCCGTTTTCCACGTCAACCGCATCATCGGACAAACGACAAAAGCCATAGAGGGCATAAGCGGCCTCGCGCAGCGCTTCTGGCAGCAACAGGGAAGCCGAATAAAAAGAGTGCGAGCCCGTTTTGATCAGATCCCGACAGGCGGCGCGGTCAGATGGGGTGGCATAGGGCAGCGCACGTGGCGCTGGCCCGGCCATATCCAAACTCTCGGCTGCGAAACTCAGCATGCCCATCCAATCTGTTGGTTTAGGTCCAAGACCTGCACGCGGCAGCTAATCATGGACTGAAAAACTAGGCAAGCGCGCATCAGGCAGCCTCCAACCGCTCACCCTCGAACCAAGAAATGTCTTGGGTAGAGACTTGGCCAAAGGTTTGTTGCTGGCGGATCGACATGGCGATGATCGAAAAAGCGGTGATCGGCATGGTGATAAAGGGCATGGGATCGCGGGCATCCCAGGTAACATCCTTGGCCGTACGCAGCACTTTCAGCCGCTCCCAATAATGCGGCCCTCTAAACATCGCGGCCTGCACTTCCGTCAGGGTCGGGTAGAATTGCTGCATCAGCTTGGCTTGTTTGAAGCGAATTGGCGTGGTGGCTGGAGTCAGAACAGCGGGGGCTAAATCCTCTGTCTCGATGAAGTGCACGCCACTTGTAACACGCGGATTGCATTCAATCGCCCAAGCTTTACCAGCTTCATCGACAAAAAAATCAAACGAGATAAAGCCACTATGGTTTTCGTGGCGAACGAAGCTCTCTACCCAGCCCTGGATAGCGGGAAGCTCTACGCGCTCAAAGGCAACGGCGACGCTGCCGGTCATCACCGCCCCTTGATAGATGACATTGACGAGAACCTTGCCGGCATGGGCGATGGCAAAGGTGCTATATTGTTTGCCCTTAACTTGGACTTGCACCACCGCGGGCTCGGTCAAGGTCGCTGCAATGCCGATCAATGACGTGCCTGCCGGGTGAAGACTGACCGCGCGGCCAGAGCATGAGAAAATGGGCTTCACAACAAAGTCGTGGCGGCTGGCAATGGTTTGGGCCTCGGGGGTTTCGATTAAGGCCGTTGCCGGCACCGGCAGCCCATGCGCTTGGGCACGGGATGGAAAGCGCGCTTTATCATGCAGCGCCAGAAGATGGTCGACCGGGGGTGCATAAAGGCGCGTTCGGCTGGGCAATCGGCCCGCCAGATGCGCCACATGCATGGTTTCTTCCGACAAGGGCAGGACGAGATCAATTGCTTCGTCCTCAATCAGACGCAAGAGCTCGACCAGATAGGCCTCTTTGCCCTTAGAGGGCGGAGGCACTTGAAAGGACCGATCAACGCACTTGGATGCACCGGTCAAATGCGACTTAAACGGCTCGGCTACCAAAACGCGCCAACCCGCCGCCTTAAAGGATCGGGCAAAGTCCAATGCTTTGGGCAAGCGGCCGATGGTGATCAAAACAGTTTGGCTCATGCGCGGCGTGTAACCTTCATTCTAATTTCTTGTGCCGGACGCGTGGTCAGACGCGCGACAGGACGCACGCGTTCGGGCTCTTGCACCTCAATACGATAAGTTCTCAAGATACGTGCAAGAATCAAGGTTGCTTCCGTTGTCGCAAAAGCTGCACCGACACACACACGCGGGCCCGCACCAAAAGGAATATAGGACCCAGAAATAATCTCATGCTCACGTTCTGGCGAGAAGCGGTCAGGGTCGAAAACGTCGGGGTTAGACCACAACAAGTGATGGCGATGCACCGCCCAAGGCGCGATCATCACCATGGTGCCGCGCTTGATTTTCTGCGTGCCGATTGTGGTCGCGCGGGCGGCAACCCTTGGAATAAAGGTAATGGGTGGATAGAGGCGCAAAGCCTCTTTAAAGACATTGCGGGCATAGTTGAGCCGCTTCACATGCTCAAATTCAATTGGGCCAGAGCCTGCCACATCAATCGCTTCGGCACGGATTTTATCGGCCACTGCGGGTTGCATCGCGGCAATGAAAAAAGCCCAAGTCAGCGCGCTGGCGGTGGTTTCATGGCCAGCCAAGAAGAACACGCCCAATTGGTCGATCAGTTCTTCGCGGCTAAAGCGCGTGTCGGTTTCAAGGTCGCGCGCGGCTATGACGGCGGCGGCAATATCATCAAATTGTGCGCCCGCCTCTAAATGCGTGTCGAGCAGGCGACCAATATGACCGCGAATGCGGGCGCAAGCCTCCAACACATCGGCACGCTGAGGTATCTCGTCAAACGGTTTGCCAAAGATCAGGCGCACCAATTCCACATGGGCCACACTGCGCTCAAAAAAGGCGAAGGATTCAAACACGTCGCGCGCCGTGTCATTGGCGAGCGAGGCCGAAAACACCGTGCGGCAGATAATATCGGCGGTTAGCTGTCCCATGGCGAGGTCTAGCGACATGTCCTGACCAGAAGCTGCCGCTGCCTGCAGACGGGCCTCAAAATCATCCAAAGCGCCGACCATAGACGGAAAGGCCTTCGCCAAACGAATATGGGAAAAGGCCGGATCGATCATCCGCCGTTGCTGCCGCCATAACGCGCCGCTCGACACAAACATGCTGTCGCCAACCAAGGGCGTCAGCGCACCAACCATCAGATCATTCTTAGGAAAAATGTCTTCGGGATCGGCCAGAATAGGCTTGGTCAAAGCCGGATCATTCACAATCTTGATCGAACGGCGCGAATAGCCCAGTGGCCCCATAGGCAACAAATAGGCATCGGCAGGCATCAGACTCAATAGATCACCATCGCCTTGCCGGATCACACGGACCAGACTGGCCAATGGCCCCATCGGTGCAGGCCGGGGCGGCTTATAGAATGCATCTTGCGCGTGAAAACCGTCCGCCGCCACCCGTCTACCCCAGCCTACTCATCCTGATCGCTCCGCAAAAAGCCGCGCCCAACCCCTTGAAGCCTAACGCTTGACGCGTCACTATGTCCAGCCCGTTAGACGCTCGCGACTGGATAGACAGTGATGCTTACCTTGTTTCACACGTTGGTTGCCATCCATATCGCATTTGGAGCGGTGGGGCTGGTTAGCTTTTGGGTTCCAGTGCTTGGCAAGAAGGGTAACCGAACTCACCGGCTGTGGGGTAAAATTTTTGCACGGTCCATTCTGGGTGCGGGCTGTGTAGCCCTATTGCTCAGCATTTGCACCCTGATTGATCCCTTAGGCACCCATCCACATTTGAAAGACGCTGTCTTTGTGCGCGGCATCTTTGGCATCATGATGTTCTACCTGGCGATCTTGACCATCAATCTGGCGTGGTACGGCTTAGAAACGATCAAGAATAAAGCCAATCACGCGGCCAATCGCCGAGGCCTGAACATAGCCCTACAACCGATTTTGATCGCCGCCGCTTTTGCCTGTGCGATTGAAGGAATACTCATCGGCCAATATCTGATGGTGGGCATGTCTATCGTCGGCTTTGCCACAGCCGGTACGAACCTCTTCTTCATGCTGAACCCCGCCCCCGGCCCGAAAGTCTATTTGATGGAACATGTGAAGGCGATCGTGGGGGCTGGCATCTCGGTCTATACGGCCTTTTCGGCGTTTGGCGCCGTGCGCCTCATGCCGTCCATGGCGTTGCATCCAGGCTTGTGGGCCATCCCTTTGGTGACGGGCCTTGCCATCATCCTCTACCACCACCGCCTGATCCGATTAAGCTTACGCAATCGTGTGAGCCAGACCGCAGGCGCGGCTTCGTGACAGCAAAGAAAATTATCGTCATTGGCGCCGGTATGGGCGGTCTTGCCGCCGCCATCGATCTTGCCCGCCAGGGCTATCACGTCGACGTTGTGGAAAGGGCCGCCGATGTAGGCGGCAAAATGCGCCACGTGCCGGTCGGGACTAGTCTCATTGACGGCGGCCCGACCGTCTTCACCATGAAATGGGTGTTTGACGGTCTGTTCGAGGATGCAGGCTTAGTCCTTGAGGATCATCTGACCTTACTGCCAGCCACCATCTTGGCCCGCCATGCATGGACACAGGGCGGTGATCTGGACCTTTATGCCGACCGCGAGGAGTCCGCCGAGGCGATACGCGAATTTGCTGGCCCCAAAGATGCCGAGGGCTATCTGGCTTTTTGCAAGCGCAGTGCGGCCATTTACGAGACGTTGCGTGGACCCTTTATCGCCAGCCAAAGACCAAACCCGATAGAGCTTGTCGCCCGGGTTGGCTTCAACCGATTGGGGGCGATGTGGCAGACCGCCCCGCATCAGACGATGTGGCGTGCCCTCGGGGCTTATTTCCGCGACCCACGCCTTAAGCAATTATTTGGCCGCTATGCCACCTATTGTGGCTCCTCGCCCTTTGCAGCACCTGCGACTTTGATGCTGGTCAGCCATGTCGAGCAAGAGGGGGTTTGGCGGGTTAAAGGCGGTATGGCGAAAGTCGCTGCAGCGCTGAAGGCGCTCGCGATCAGCCAAGGGGTGCATTTTCACTTTCAAGCCGATGTTGAACGCATTGAGACTCGTAATCGACATGTCAGCAGTATCATGTTGAAGAACGGTGTGGCCATGTCCGCCGATGCCATTGTGTTCAATGGTGACATTTCTGCCCTTGGTCGCGGTCTGCTAGGGCCCGATGTCGTGCCCGCCGCTAAGCCCGTCGCTTTGCCGCAACGCTCACAATCGGCCATTACCTGGTGCGCGAGAGCCACCACCAGTGGCTTGGCGCTCGCCCATCATACCGTCTTGTTTTCGAAGGACTACAAAGCCGAATTTGAAGATGTCTTTACCAGCCAACGCCCACCGCAGACCCCAACAATCTATATTTGTGCGCAAGACCGTGACGATGCGTGCCTGCCCCCCGATGGGCCCGAACGCTTGTTGATCCTGATGAACGCCCCCGCCACTGGCGACTGGGAGGAGTATGGACCAGACGCGCAAAGCATGGCGCAAGAAAGCGCGTGGGCGATGATGGCCAGTTGTGGCCTGGCGCTATCTGTTGACCAAGCTCAGATCACCACCCCACATGGTTTCAATGCCCTGTTTCCAGCCAGTGGCGGCGCGCTCTATGGGCGTGCCAATCATGGACCGATGGCCAGTTTTCAAAGACCGGGCGCGCGCAGCGGCGTAAAAGGGCTTTACCTCGCCGGCGGTTCTGCCCATCCGGGCCCCGGCATCCCTATGGCCGCTCTGTCGGGACGGCTTGCCGCCGCCCGCCTACACGCAGACCTGTTGAACGCCTAGGCGGTTTTGACCTTTCCAGCCCAAGCACTTGCGGGCGGGATTAGCCGATCAATGACTTTTGCCGACGAGACCACACCGGGCAGCCCCGCGCCGGGATGCGTGCCCGCGCCCACGAAATAAAGCCCCGGCACATCCGAACTGATATTGTGCGGCCGGAACCACGCACTTTGGAACAGCTTTGGCTCCATACCAAAAGCCGCACCATTGGTCGAAAGCAGGCGGTCTTTGAAATCTTGCGGTGTCAACATGTGCGAGGAAATAATAGATTGAGACAAGCCCGGCAGCAGGGTTTCCTCAAGACGCTTTTCAATCTTCTGCCGGTAGGGCTCGGCCATACTGGCCCAATCGACGCCGCTACCCAAATGCGGTACGGGGGCTAGGACATAAAATGTATCGCATCCCTCCGGCGCAAGGCTCGGATCATTGGCGGTTGGACGATGCAAGTAGAGGCTGAAGTCCTCGGCCAGGGTCTTTCTGGTAAAGATGTCGGTCAGCAACTCCTTATAGCGGGGCCCCAGCACCATCGTATGCTGATAACAATCCTCAAACTTTCGATTGGTACCGAAATACCAAACAAATAAGCTCATGGAATAATCCGCGCGGGCGATTTTTTCGTCCGTCCATACTTTGCGTGGCACGTTGCGCAACAGCTTGGTATGGGTCCAGCCAAGGTCGGCATTGGAAACGACAAGGTCAGCCTGCACGGTTTCACCACTGGCCAAACGAACCCCAGCCGCGTGGCCGTTTTCGGTTATGATCTCGTCAATCTCAGCATTATAGACCAGATGATTGCCCTGCCCCTCGATCAATTCGACCATGCCACGCACCAAAGCCCCGGTTCCACCCAAGGCATAATGGACACCAAAGGTCCGCTCGAGATGGGCAATCAAGCAATAATAAGAAGTGGTGGCAAAAGGATTGCCGCCAATCAAAAGCGGGTGGAAACTAAACGCCACCCGCAACTTCTCATTTTTGAAAAACTCCGACACTTTGCCATAAACCGTGCGGAAACCGCCCAAACGGATCAAGTCCGGTGCAGACTTGAACAAAGTCGAAAGCTCATGAAACGGCTGATCCACCAGCTTGGTGAAGGCCTCATCATAAATCGCCTCACTGGCGATCATATAGCGAGCAAAGCCCTCAAGATCGCCGGGCTCGAAACGCGCGACTTGGGCGCGCATGGCTTTTAAGTCCGCGGTGGCCTCAAAAATGGTGCCATCGTCAAACCGGATCTTGTAAAAGGGGTCGATGCTGCGCAACTGCACATGGTCAGACATGGTCTTACCGCAGATGTTCCACAATTCTTCAAAGATGAAAGGGGCCGTGATGATGGTGGGACCGGCATCAAAGGTAAAACCGTCTTGTCGATAGACATAGCCGCGCCCACCCGGGCCATCCAATTTTTCATAGACGCTGACCCGATAGCCCTTGGCGCCAAGCCGGATGGCAGCCGCAAGGCCACCAAAGCCTGCGCCAATGACAATGGCATGAGGACGGGTGTCGGCACGGGCCGCAGCGAAGTCGGAGGGTCGTGTTGTAAAATTCATTGGACAATTAAACCCGCAATTTGAGTGGACGCAAGGCCCGGGCAAACCCTTAAACAAGCAGGTCAGCAAGTTTGGCGTTACAGGCCCTTAGTTTAAACCCATTTGCCGTCAGGCGGGATAGATTTAGGTCGCGGACGGGCCGAGAACAGAGAAGACCACAGCGGCCACAGCGTTTGGATCCTCCTCATGCGCCAAATGGCCCAGTTGCGGCAGTGGGATGAAGCGGGCTTGGGGGACGGTTTGGCACAAGGTCTGGGCACTTGCCGGGGTCACCGCAGCATCCTTTGCACCCGACACCAAATAGATTGGCACCTGAAGCCCTGCCATCTTTCGAACCAAGGGGGCAAGGTTCCAATTCGCCATCATGCCCAACATACCAGCAACATGGCCCGGTGCGGTGAAGAGATCACGATATCTGGCCACCATGTCAGCGGGAATTTCAGAGCCGGTACTGCGCATCAGTTTTTCGATCCTGCGGCTATCTTTCGCGCCACTGGCGACAGCGTAAATGGTGAGAGGATTGAGCGCCAGGACATGGGCCGCAACCGGGAACAGAAGTGCCGCCAAGCCTTTAAAGGGCTGAAACGCCCCATTGATGGCAATAATCGCTTGTGGGCGAACATAGCCCGAAAGGGTCATTTCCGCCGCAATGGCCGCCCCCGCCGAATGGCCGATCAGGGCTGTGGGCTCTATATCCAAGGCCGTCAGCAAATCGCGAACAAGCCTTGCCATGCCCATTAAGGACTGCCCCGATTCAGGGGGTGTTTGGGTAAAGCCATGCCCGGGCAGGTCTGGCATGACCAAGGTAAATTGCTCGGCAAGCACGGGGGCAAGGCCCGCCCAAGTATGACAAGATGAGCCCGTTCCATGCAGCAATAGAATCGGTGGGCCTTGGCCCATTGTCTGTAAGTGCCACTTTTGATCACCGACTTGGATGAAGCGGCTGTACTGGCGATGCGGCCAATTCATCCCTTCCCGGTTCCATTTCGGCTTTCTGTACATCAGCTGGGTTCCAATTAATCCTGCAGGGAATCAAAGCACAGATTGATCATCGGCCTTGGCCATGTTTCGAATGTGTCCACAGCGCGGTCACCGCAAATTCGCCCCGCAGCGATTGTCAAATGTTCTACTACTATCGCCCGTGTGACCCCCTAACCATCGGTGTGACAATAACCTGCTAAGGTCGTGCGAACCAGAGCCTTACATTGACAAGCTTGTGACAGGCGGCAAGCCAACCCGTTCAGGCGGATCTTGGGAGAAGAAGAGCATGAGACGGCAAGGTTTACAATGGAAGTTTCATCCCCAGCGTGATCTCTTGCTGGCAGAGGCGCATGCGCGGCCTTCTACGCCGGTGCAAGTACCTCATTTGGCCTCACGTATCGCCACCATGTCGGGCGAAGGCGGGGTTGGCGCAGACCGTGCCCATATGGCGGCCTTATGCCGCAAAATAGGGACATCAGAGCCGGGGCCCGACGCTCGTTGGTGCGTCGTGGATGGCGGCACATGGCGCTTGCGGTGGGAGCGTCACACCGAAATCTCGACTTGGACCGTGTTTCGAGACAGCCCCGCAACGCCAGACTTTATGTTTGAAGCCACAGCACTTGATTTGATCCCGCAGGACTGGTTGGCAGACTTGCCAGGGGAAGTCTTGTGCGCGGCACATGTCGTTTTATCGACACTGGCGCCCGAGCATCTGCCCTTTGCCGATAGCGACGTGATTGCTGCGCGTGTTGCCAATGGCACGATCGACGTATTCAGCGATTTCCGCCCCGGCCCCGATGCCTTTACCCGCTTTGTGATGGTTCAGTCTGACCCCAATCCTGTAACGGCTGGCCGTGTCTTGCAACAATTGTTCGAGATAGAAACCTATCGTCTTTTGGCGCTCTTGGCCTTCCCGCTGGCCAATTCCACCTCAGCGACCTTGGCGCGCTTTGAAGCCGAAGCGGCTGCCTCGGCCATGCAAGTTGCCGACGAGGGAGGCGTGGAAGCCGACCGCAACCTTCTCTCACGCCTAGCGGCTTTAGCTGGGCAAGCCGAAGCTTTGGTCGGGGCAACCACCTATCGGTTTGCCGCTGCCCGCGCGTATGAAGGGCTGGTGCAAGAGCGGATCGGCCAATTGCGCGAGCAAGCCATTGAGGGTCGCCCCACCATTTCAGACTTTATGGAACGGCGACTGGCCCCCGCCATGCGAACTTGCGTGGCGGTAGCCGAGCGTCAACGGGATGTGATTGAGCGGATCGCCCGCACGACGCAAATGCTGAACACGCGGGTTGAAGTCGCTTCAGAGGCGATCAATGTCGGTCTCTTGGCCTCGATGGACCGCCGTAGTCAAGAACAATTACGCCTCCAACAGACAGTGGAAGGCCTGTCGGTTGCTGCCATCTCTTATTACTCACTAGGCCTGATCCATTTTGCGATGGAGGGCTTGGCCGAAACGATTTTCCACTTCAATGCCAAAGCCGCCACTGGCCTTTCTGCCCCTTTTGTGGTGTTCGGCGTTTGGTACATTCTGCGCCAATTGCGCAAAGCAATTTCAGGCGGGAAATAGGAAGCCACGCCACCCCCACGATGTCATTTGCGCCGAAACGAAGAGGAGAGCGGGGACGTTGTGGGACTCGGCTGCACCGTCCGGGATGGCATCGCTTATCGTTCTTTTCTTCTGGAAGGCTTTGGTGCAGGCTGTGCCTGCCCCAAAGGCCAAACTCAATTGTTCGTGGGCGATTTGACGGGTCAAGTCCGCTTCGCGCCATGGACGCGCGTTTGGTTCTTTGGAACCAAGTTGCGCGTTTAAATCAAGAAATTAGGTCCACCTCCTTTCAAAAAAGGAGGTGGACCTAGGGCGGCAGATTTCCGCAGGAAATCTGGACTTGACGCGACAAATCGCCCGAAAACGATATTCAAAGCGGTTTGGTGGACCAAGGGGATCACCAAAACGCGGCTAGACAAAAAACCTAACCAAAACCACCGTCATCCCCGCCGGAGCGAAGCGCAGAGCGGGGACTCGGTTACGCACGTGCAACACGAGATCCCGGATCGGCTAGCGCCGTCCGGGATGACAGCGCGTCCAGATAAAAAACCTAACCAAAACCACTGTCGTCCCCGCCGAAGCGAAGCGCAGAGCGGGGACCCCGTTACGCAGATGCACACATGGGGAAAAGGATCCCGGATCGGCTCACGCCGTCCGGGATGACAGCGTTAAGGGGGGGCCTCACACCAGCACCAACACTTCTAGCCCCGCGTGGGAAACCACCGGGGGTGCACCTGAAGGAGGG
>NZ_NCSQ01000084.1 GCF_002105465.1 Aquidulcibacter paucihalophilus | reverse complement strand
CTGTTTCACCAAAATGGAGTATCGAGGATGGCCGCGACATCGGGGTAGTCAAGTGTCCGTTTTCGAAGAAAACGGACACTTGACTACCCCGATGTCGCAGAAACAATTGAGGTTGCGGTTGGGTGACCAGAAGGGTCACCAAAGCGCTTCTAGATAAAATATCCAAAACGATGTCATCCCCGCCGGAGCGAAGCGCAGAGCGGGGACCTCCTTGTGCTTGTGCGGCACAGGGTCCCGGATCGGCTCACGCCGTCCGGGATGACACCGTGAAAAAGGTTTTTATCTGGAAGGCTTTGGCGCAGGCTGTGCCTGCCCCAAAGGCCAAACTCACTTGTTGGTGGGCGATTTGACGCGACAAATCGCCCGATCACACTGGATGAAGCGGTTGGGTGACCAGAAGGGTCACCAAAGCGCTTCTAGATAAAAAAACTCTCCCCGCCGCCTCAATGCCATCCCCACCGAAGCGAAGCGCAGAGCGGGGACCCGGTTACGCATGTGCGATACGAGATCCCGGATCGGCTAGCGCCGTCCGGGATGACACCGTGAAAAAGGTTTTATCTGGAAGGCGTTGGTGCAGGCTGTGCCTGCCCCAAAAGCCAAACTCACTTGTTGGTGGGCGATTTGACGCGACAAATCGCCCGATCACGCTAGAGGAAGCGGTTGGGTGACCAGAAGGGTCACCAAACCGCTACTAGACAAAAAGAAATCCAAAGCAGCGCCATCCCCACCGAGACGTGCGCTGCCAGCGGGGGGCCTCGTGTGACTTTGTGGCGCAAGGCCATGCGTCGGCCGATCTTACCTAAAGGGCCGCGCAGCGGGTGCTACGCGGCCCTAGGATTTCTGAATTTGCAATCGGATCGTGACTTAGAAAGTAAACAAAAGGCCCAAGCGGACTTCGCCGCCACGATAATCGGTGCGGGCGACATAATCGATGCCGTTCAAAGCTGCGATCCCGCGCACGGTTGAATTACCGGCGGCGGTAACTGTGCTATCGCCGAGGTCTGTGTACAGATATTCACTGCGCAGAATGATCCCATCATTAATCTGGAACTCTGCCCCGGCACCAAGTGTCCAGCCGGTGAGGGTCTCTTCATTAGTCCCGTTCCAAGCCACTGTCGGCGCACCATTGGCCACAACCGAAGCCTTGGTTTCAACTTGGGCAAAGGCCACACCGCCCGTGCCATAAACAAAGATTTCGTCGGTCAATGAGGTACCAAGTCTGCCCCGCAGCGACCCGCGTAGGCTATATTCCTTGGTGGCTGAAGTTGTGATGCCAGCTGGGGCTAGGCCGGGAATGGGGGCACCAGAGAATGAAGCCGACTTAAAGTCACCGCCGCCAATCACATCGGCTTCCACGCCCCAAACCAGCGCGCCATCGCTCCCGAAATTGAGGCCAAGCACGCCACCATACGTAACACCCTCGACCTTTGGCTTCAGTTGGCGCGGTGCACTATTTGGCACCAAGGTGTTAAAGGCGGATGTGCCAATCGTATCAACATTGCGTTCGGTGCCGATTTGGCTGCCAATCAATACGCCACCATAAAGGCCACCATCTTTGGCCAAGGCGGAACCGGCACTGAAATATAGGGCGATTGCGGCCGTTGCGGCCACTAAAGTTCTACGCATATCTAGCCTCCAAGTTGCAAGAAGGAGTCGCGCGAAACGCGACTGGAAATCAGGCTTCCAGCCGGTCAGTTAGGTTTTCAATCTTTGGGGTCAAATTACAAATAGTTTAACTTTGGGTAACAGCTCCGTGAGCCGTTTGTTACCAGTGAAGCTGGTTCTTGCTGCGGGCAAAACGACAGTTTGTGGGCGCGGGAGAGCTTGCGTTGCCGGGTGCAGCGGCGACCTTGGGGGAAGCTCGCGTCACAAGGTCTGCGACTGGGCTTTGCTGTCCGGGATGACACGATAGAGAAAGTGCACCCGACGCTGATGCGCCCAATATCGCCCCTTAAAGCGACCCACCCCGCAAGACGCGACCCATCAAGCCAAATAGTTGGCGGCTGTTCTCATTGGCTTCGGGCTTCCACTCAGGGTGCCATTGCACGGCAAGGACAGGCCCGCCTCGGGCGGTGCTGGAAAAGGCTTCGACCACGCCATCGGGGGCGCGGGCCTCGACGCGTAAGTCTTTCCCGAGTTTGTCCACGCCTTGATAATGGACCGAATTGACCTTGATTGTGGTTTGGCCGATGGCCGCCAAAATGGCCCCGCCTTCTTCAAGCGTCACGTCATGCTCATGGGCAAACATCGCATCAAAGCTGACCCCATCGGGGGCGTGATGTTGGAGGGCGCGCGCTGGGTCGGCCATGTCGCGCCGCAGCGTGCCACCAAAATGGACATTGAGTTCTTGAAAACCCCGGCAAATGCCAAAGACGGGCTTACCAGCTTTCAGCATCACATCGGCCAAGGCCATCGCCATTTCATCGCGATTGGGATCAAACGGCCCGGGTGCATCGTCACGATCTTCGCCATAGCGGTGGGGCTGCATGTTGGAGGGCGAGCCCGTTAACAACAGTCCTTCGAGGCGGCCTGCCACGGCTTCTGCGTCAACAAAAGCGGGCAGGGAAGGGATCAAGAGCGGAATCGCATCCACATGCGGGCTGACTCCATAAAGATAGCGCTCCATCACCGCTTGGGCATATTCGGTGCCAACATGGCGCTGGCAACAAATCATGCCGAGAATGGGTCGTGCGTTCATCTAGGGGCCTCTAGCTCTGCAGCAAGACAGGGCTATCGCCATGCCAACGCAGCCAGACTTCATCATCCCACGTGAAGTCCTCTTGATCCCAGCGCGACAGATTGGGACGTGAGACCTGCATGCGCCGCCCATTGATCAAGTCGATTTCATAAATGCTCTCGCTGCCGAGATAGGATATTTGGCGGATGGTTCCTGCCGTTACATTGCAGCCTGAGGGCGCGTCTTCAGGTGTCGGCGGGGTAGAGCCCTCTTCACGCTTGAGCAATTCGATCTTTTCTGGACGAATGCCGACCCACATTTTCTCGCCACCCGCACCCGAGACGCCATGGTCAAAGAAGATCCGCCCGCCCAATTCTTCCGACTGGACAATGGCATGGTCGGGCTCGTCAACTTCTAAGGTTCCTTCAAACAAATTTACGCTACCAATGAAGTCGGCTACAAATTTGTTGGCAGGAAATTCATACAGGTTCGAAGGTGTGGCCGTTTGCATCAGCTTGCCCCGGTCCATCACGGCGCAGCGGCACGCCATGGCAAGGGCCTCGTCCTGATCATGGGTCACCATCACAAAGGTAATGCCGATCTTGTCTTGCAGCTCGGCCAGTTCAAAGCGCATGGCTTCACGCAGTTTCGCATCGAGCGCGCTTAACGGCTCGTCCAGCAGGAGAACTTTGGGCTTTTTGACAAGCGCGCGGGCCAGAGCCACGCGCTGGCGTTGACCGCCACTCATCTGATCGGGCTTGCGCTCGGCCAGATGATCCAGCTTCACATCGGCCAAGGCGGCCATGACGCGACCATATTGGTCGGCCTTGGCGACATTATCGAACTTCAAGCCATAGGCGACATTTTCAAACACCGTCATATGCGGGAAAACGGCATAGGATTGAAACACCATGTTCACGGGCCGCTTATTGGGCGGGATGGTCGACATATCGACGCCGTCGATGAAAATCTTGCCTTCGCTCGGCATTTCAAAGCCAGCCAACATCCGCAACAAGGTCGTTTTGCCGCAGCCGGAAGGGCCTAAGAGGGCAAAGAACTCACCGCGCGGGATTTCCAACGTCACGCGGTCAACTGCGGTCACCTTACCATAGCGCTTGGTAACTTCTTCGACCCGAATAATGGTGTCACGATCACTCATGATTTAGCTCTCTTTGGTGGTAGCGGCTTGGGCGCGCAAGGCAAGGACGGTAGCGATCACCGTGATCAGAATGATGATGGTAGAGGCAGCATTGACCTCTGGCGTGACCGAGAAGCGCACCATGGAATAGACTTTGACCGGGAAGGTGATGGTACCAGGCCCGGACGCAAAGAAGGTAATCACAAAATCATCCAACGACAGGGTGAAGGCCAGAAGGCCACCGGCGATCAGGCCGGGTTTCATATGGGGCACGATCACATCGCGAAAGGCTTGATAGCGCGAAGCCCCCAAATCCAAGGCAGCTGCTTCCAATTCTGGATTAAAGCTCTCCAGCCTTGCCCGCACCACAATGGCGACAAAGGGGAAAGCAAAGGTCACATGGGCCAAAATGATCTGGGTTAGATTGAAGGGATAGGGCAGATCGTTGGGGAATCCGATTTTGGCGAAGAACAGCAAGACCGCCACGCCAAAGCAGATTTCAGGCACCACAATCGGCAAACTCATCCCGCTTTCAAGCGGGCCCTTGAAGGGAAATTTGAACCGCCAGAAGGCAAAGGCCATTAAGGCCCCCAGCACAACCGAGACAATCGTACAAACCCCTGCGATCAGAAGCGAGTTGAGTAAAGCTTCGCGCAATTGGGTGTTTTCAAATGCCTTGACGTACCATTTGAGCGTGAACCCCTTCCAGACAATATTGGCCTTGGAATCGTTGAAACTGAATAGGATCAGGATCATCAATGGCGTGTAGAGGAAGATAAACACCCCAGCCAGCCACGCCTTCATCGCGGGCATATTGAGGTAATCTAAGGGCGCGCGGGCGACTTTCCTGGCCATTAGTGTGCGCCCACCTTTCCGCCCTTGCGCTCCATAAAGGCGCGAATGGCAAAGAAAATGAGCGTGATATACATCAGGATAAAGGACAAAGCCGCCCCAAACGGCCAGTCATTGGCGCGCTTGAATTGTCGTTCAATCAGGCTGGCGATCATCAGATCATCCGGCCCACCCAACAGGTCAGGGGTCAGATAGGCCCCAAGGGCCGGGATAAAGGTAATCACAAGGCCGGCCGCAATACCGGGGGCTGCCAGTGGCACGATGATGCGGCGGATGGTTTCCAAATGGCCTGCCCCCAAATCAAGGCTCGCCTCAATCAGGCTTTTGTCCAAGCGGTCGAGCGCGGCATAAAGCGGCAATACCATGAAGGGCAAATGCACATAGACAAGGCCCACCACGACAGCGAACTTGTTGTACAGTAAGGGCAGGGGTTCAAACGTGCCCATTGGCAGCCCGGTAAGGGCCAAAAGACCGTGCACCCCCTCGAGCCCGGAATTGATCACGCCAGAAGTGCGCATCACGGCAATCAGCGCATAGGTCCGGATCAACAGATTGGTCCAGAAGGGCAGCATGACTAACAGCAAAAGCCACATCTTTTGCTTTTCGTCGGCAAAGGTCATGGCCAGGGCCACAGGGAAAGCGACCACAAGGCAAATGATCGTGGTAATGAAGGCGAGGACGACGGAATCGCCCATGACTTTCAGAACTTCAGGCGAAAAGGCCTTCGCATAATTGGCAAATGTACCGGTGATCGCGATATCAACCGCACCAACATTTTCACCGACCGAATAGGCCCAAACAATGGCCATCGGCACAACAAAAAAGATCATAAACCAGATGACCGGCAGCGCGATGGCCGCACCGAAAAAGGTCTTATCTTCGCGCCAATCTTGCATCATCCGCCCTCATGAAGCTTGTCGCGATATTTCAAACGCATACGGCGAAGTCTGTCGAGGGCAATTCGGGCATTTTACTGACTTTGTTGTAACAAATTGTATCTATGCCACGGTGTTGGGCACGCGCGTTGGACTAAGCCTGATCGCCCCGTGGCCAAGCTCGCACCAGGACCCGCTCTGACTCTGCCCAGCGCTTTTCCACCACCAAGCGCATGACTTGCGCATCATCAAAGAAAACCGCGCCCTTAATGCCGTCAAGGACCGCTTTTGCCACATTGTCGAGGTCGATGGCTGGGTAGTCGCGATTGAGATCGATCAGGATTTCGACTTCAAATTCCCCATGCCGCGGGCGAATCTTCATTTCCGTACGCAACAAGCGGTCTAGTTTCTGCTTATAGACTTTGGATTGGGAGGTCACTTCCAAGATCAGGAATTCAGCTAAGGCACCGATCTGGCGGCCCTTGGTTGCACCACTGCCGCGCCAAGGCACGTGTGACTCTGGCTCTGGCATGGGCTTGCTCACCTAGCAGAAGAACTGAATGCGCCCATCATGTCGGTCCAGACGGGCTTTAGCAAGATGAGCTCGGCACCTGAAAGCGCAAGCGCAACCGCTTGGATTTCAGGCATTGGGAAAGTCCATTCAGGTAATTAAATTTGTTTCTGCGCTTGCATGCAAGTTTTCAGCAACTATTTGTAAATTATCTTACGCGTAGGTTGGGTTCAACAGTAAACATCCCTTTTTCGATCGGAACCATTTTTTTGAGTTTGACAGTGGAGGCGAAGATGCAGAATTCCCGCGCCCAAGAAGAACAGTCCCAATTACACGGCGTTCGCATTGATGCCGATGTCGCCCTGCGCATGACACGCACCCTGTGGGAAGTGTTGAGCAGCCATGATCCGGTATTGGGCGAAAAGCTTGCAAGCGCCTTGCAGGCCGAAATTGACAGTGTCGCCTTGCAAGAAGAATTGGATGAAGGCGGCAAGCCCGGCAATGATGGGGCGACGCTGCAGATTCTACGTCTTTATCAGGGCACACAAGCGGCTTAAGCGGCCCGATCCAATATGCGAACCACAAAATCGTGGTCATCCTTTGGCCCAGCGCGAAATTGGGTGCGCGACGTCTCGATCCACGCGCTTTCATCCAGAGCTGGAAAGACAGTATGGCCTTCTGGCGCGGCATCGACATCGGTCAGATAGAGCCGGTCGGCAAAGGGCAAAGCCTCGGCATAGATTTGCCCGCCACCTATCACACAGATTTCGGTTTGCTGGGTGGCCTTTGCCATGGCTTTGGCCGCTTCTTTCGCCAAGCTCAATCTCGACCACACACTGGCACCTGGTGCCACAAAATCCGTATCGCGTGTGATGACCAAATTTGGCCGGCCGGGCAGGGGGCGGCCAATTGAATCCCACGTCTTGCGGCCCATGATGACAGGCTTTCCCAAAGTGACCGCTTTGAAGTTTTTTAGGTCACTGCCCAAACGCCACGGTAAGTCATTATCGACCCCAATCACATGATTGCGGCCACGCGCGACAATGAGGCAAAGCTTGATGGTCTCCATGGTCGAGGCCTAGCACCAATCGCTCAGCCGACAAATGCCTTTTCATAGACAAATTGCCCAGGCTGACTGACTGAGCCCTCGGTAAAGCCTGCTTCTTCAAACATGGTCTTGCAGGAGGCGAGCATTTCCATCGAGCCGCAAATCATGCCGCGATCTTCGTCTGGGTTAAACGGCGGCAGATTATGTTCTTTAAAGAAGCTGCCATCAGCAACGCGGGCGGGCAGGCGGCCTTTAGCGCCCTGTGCCTCGCGCGTGGCAGCCGTGTCATGGATCAATTTGCCGGCTTGGATATAGTCTCCCACCAAGGGATCGTCTTTCAGGCTGGCGACCAACTCAATCCCATAGGTCAGCTCATCTGAAGTTCGGCACGTATGGGTCAGGATAACTTCGTCAAAGCGCTCATAGGTTTCAGGATCGCGGATCAGGCTGGCGAAAGGAGCAATACCCGTCCCCGTCGCCACCATATAAAGCCTTTTGCCGGGCAACAACGCATCGAGCACCAACGTGCCAACGGGTTTGCGCCCGACCAGCACAGTCTGGCCGACTTCAATAGAGCAGAGCTTGGACGTCAGAGGCCCATCGGGCACTTTGATTGAGTAGAATTCCAATTCCTCATCCCAATTGGGGCTGGCAATCGAATAGGCCCGCACCAATGGCTTTCCGGCAATTTCCAAGCCCATCATCACAAACTCGCCCGTCCGAAACCGGAAGGCTGGGGCGCGGGTGGTGCGGAAGCGGAAAAGGCGGTCGGTATAGTGCTGGACATCCAGCACGGTTTCAGTGGTAAAGGCGGACACGGGGATAAAGCTCTCTAATTGGTCTTCTGCCCTTCAGATGGGCGAAAACGGCCCATGCCGCAAGACGGACGCAGAGGAAACTGACAGGAGCTGTGAGAGGAACTGACCTATCTGTGGCACGCAGGCCCCAGTTTAACAGCTTCAACACCCATAGCACTGGCTTTTTACCCCCAAAACAGACTATAGAGCGCGCCAATCACGCTGAGTAGTCAGCCCAATAGGTCATTTGCGGCCGGGAGACCCAATGTCAAAAGAAGAATTGCTCGAATTTCAAGGTACCGTGGTAGAGCTTCTACCCAATGCCACTTTCCGCATCCGTCTTGAAAACGAACATGAAATTATCGGCCACACGGCTGGTAAATTGCGTAAGAACCGCATTCGCGTGCTCGCCGGCGATAAAGTTCTGGTCGAAATGACCCCCTATGACCTGACCAAAGGCCGGGTCACCTATCGTTTCCGGTAAAACAAGTCCCATGAAGCTTATTCTGGCGAGCGCATCGCCGCGCCGACAAGAGCTTCTGGCCAGAGTCGGGATTGTACCCGACACGATTTGTCCAGCTGATCTGGACGAAACACCTCTGCCCCATGAAACGGCGCGCCAGCATGGCTTGCGGCTGGCTTGTGCCAAGGCCGAAGCCATCGCCCTGCAACACCCGCATGATTTGATTCTGGCTGCAGATACCGTCGTGTCGGTGGGGCGCAGACTTTTGCCCAAGGCAGAAACACGCGAACAGGCTTTGGCCTGCCTCCATCTCTTGTCAGGGCGCAATCACCGCGTGACGACCGCCGTCGCCGTCCAACGCGGCGCTGCCAAGGCCAGCCGGGCGGTTGAGACCCGCCTCACATTCAAACGCCTCAGCGAAGCGGAGATCCGCTTTTATCTCGATAGTGAGCAATGGATGGGCAAGGCCGGTGGCTATGGCATTCAGGGCTTGGCTGGGGCGTTTTGCACCCATTTACATGGCTCGTGGGAGGGCGTCATGGGCCTGCCGCTCTATGAGACTGTCTCGTTGCTTGAGGGCTTTGGTTATAAGAGGGTGGTGTCATGAACGCGCCGAAGCCACCCACGCGCGAAATTGTCATTCATGAGCGCATTGGCGAATTGCGGGCTGCCTTATTTGACCGCGACCGGATCGTGGAATTGCGCTTAGAGCGTTGGTCCACCCATGAAAGCCGCGTGCGGTGGGGCCAGATTTATGCAGGCCGCGTGACAGCCATTGATGGACGCATGGGTGGGGCCTTTGTTGATCTGGGCGTGGGCGAGCCTGCCTTTGCGCCTTTTGGGCGTGAGCGTGAGGCTGATCTGCGCGTTGGGGCGGCGGTCGCGGTACGTGTGGTGCGCGAGGCCGAAGGCGGTAAGGGCCCAGCACTCGCCTATGAAGGCCTCGCCCCCCGGGGGCCTTGCCCATGTCTCTTAGAGGATGCCACGCCTTGGCAGGGCTGGCCCGGAGAGCCGCGCGAGGCCGATGAGGACGAGATTGACCGGATTGATGCGGCCTATGAAGCAGCCTTGCAGCCAGAAGTACCTATCGCAGGCGGCGGCCGGCTGACGATAGAGCGTACGCGTGCCTTGACCGCAATTGATGTGGATAGCGCCAATCGCGAAACAGGCGGCAGCGATCCGGCCCGCTTTGCCCGTGGCCTCAATCTCGCCGCTGTGCCCGAAATCGTGCGGCAAATCCGTTTGCGCGGCCTTGGCGGCCTCATCTGCGTGGATTTCACCGGACCGCGCCGTAAAGGCGATGCGGAAGCTTTAACCAAAGCGCTCATCAGTGCCTTTGACGCAGAAAAAAATGGCGGCGTTGCCGCCCCCAAAACCGAGGTCCTGCCCGTTTCGCGTTTTGGCATTGCCGAGATTGCCCGCCAAAAGCGCCGCCAAGCCTTGGCTGACATCTGTCTGGATGCCACGGGCCAACCCACGGCAGAGACTGTGGCCATCGACGGCATCAACCGTCTCGCCGCCGCCTTGAAAGGTGCCAAGGGTCGCAGTGTAACTCTTTATGCCCCAGCCGCACCGCTGGCCTTTTTGGAGGCCGATTCCATCGGTTGGCGGCAAGACATTGCCGAGACGATTGGCGGGCAATTCCAGCTTCGCCTTGGCCGCCCCGGCCAGACCCAATGTGAGGTGGTGATCGCATGAGTCGTACCTGCCCCGAATGTGGCAAGCCCACCGAGCACGCCTATCGCCCCTTCTGCTCCAAGCGCTGTGCCGACCTCGATTTGGGCCGTTGGCTCAATGGTTCGTATGCAATTCCTGTTCAAGAAGAGGATAATGGCATACCCGATGCAGAGGACCCCGTGGACAGAGACAATCTGATCCGCTAAACGCCTGCCTCCCGACAGGTTGCCCGGATAGCTCAGTCGGTAGAGCAGCGGATTGAAAATCCGCGTGTCGCTGGTTCGATTCCGGCTCCGGGCACCACTTTTCTTTCAGTGCCTTATAAATCCTCTCACCGTGACCACCTCTAGACCCTAATTGACAGCGCTGACAATTTGGGGAAGGATGGTCGCTGAGGCACGAGGACTGGCATTGTTGCTATGCAGGTGGGGGTGAGCAAGGCAGACTGTCCCAAAAAGGGGAGGGTGTTGTGGGTCTTTTTTGGGCGGGAAAATGTGCGAGATTGCGGGCGATTAGGCTCGCGTTCATCGGGGCTTCCTTTGCCCTCGGGGCTGGGAATCAGGCCGAGGCACAAAGCGGGGCCACAGAAGTGGAAACCCCTGCCACATGGTCGCTCGTCTGGGCAGATGAGTTTGACGGTCCAGAGATCGACCGGACCAAATGGAGCCATACCGTGGATTGTTGGGGTGGGGGCAATCATGAAAGGCAATGCTATACCGACCGGCCCGAAAACAGCTTCATCAAGGATGGCAAGCTCGTCATTCAAGCCCGCAAGGAGCGCCGTCGCGGCTATGCTTTGCCGCTAGAACAGCGCACCCACAAAGCAGCGCGCGAACAGCAGGTGACATTGCCCTATAGCTCGGCGAAACTGACGACAAAGGGTAAGGCTGATTGGCGCTATGGCCGGATTTCGGTGCGCGCCCGCTTGCCACAAGGCCAGGGCACGTGGCCAGCGATCTGGATGCTGCCCGCCGATGAGGTTTATGGGCCTTGGGCCGCCTCTGGCGAGATTGATATTATGGAGGCAGTCAATCTGGGTGAACCTTGCCCGACCTGCCAAAAGGGGGTTGAAAACACCATTTTGGGAACGCTACATTATGGCGGGGCTTGGCCAAAAAATACTTTTTTGTCGAAAACGACGCCCCTTTTGGGCAATCTTGACGACTTTCATACCTACACGCTGGACTGGGATAGCAGCAAAATGGTGTGGTCGATTGATGGGGTGCCCTATGCCACCCAGACCCCCGCCACCTGGCACACGCTTCAAAGCCCAAGCCGACCGTCAGCCCCCTTTGATCAGTCCTTCTATCTGATTTTAAACCTCGCCATTGGGGGGAATCTGCCCGAAGGCCGCAATCTTCGCGGTGTTTCCCCGAAGAATTTTCCCAAGACAATGGAAATTGATTGGGTTAGGGTCTATAAATGTGAACGCTCACATGATACCGCTATGTGCGGGGACTGAGGGCGGTTTGCCTGTTTGCGAGACCAAATAAGAAACGAAAAGCACCCATAATCTGAGGATAGGAAACCAAAAATGGCCGGACCAAGCGCAGTGAATGTACAGCCGCAAGCGGGCAATGTGAACGACCGAACCTTGTTCTTCATGTCGCTTGCTTTGTTCTTCATCTGGGGTTTTGCGACCGTTTTGATCGATATTCTGATCCCCAAATTCCGCGGGCTCTATAATCTCAGCTATGCCGAAGCCATGCTGACGCAATCGGCTTTCTTTTTGGGCTATTTCGTTTTTTCGATCCCAGCGGGCAATTTGGTGGCCAAAGTCGGCTATATGCGCGGGATTATTGCGGGTCTGGCCGTCATGATTGGCGGTTGCATTTTGTTTGTGCTGGCGACCCATATCGGCATTTACTCAGGTTTTTTGTTTGCCTTGTTCGTATTGGCTGCAGGGATCACCATCCTGCAAGTTGCCGCCAATGCCGTGATCTCCATCGCAGGGGCTGCCGAAACCAGTTCTGCCCGCCTGACTTTGGCGCAAGCCTTCAACAGCTTCGGCACCTTCATCGGCCCCTATGTTGGGGCCAAGCTGATCTTGGAAGGTGGGCCTGAAATTCCAAAGGACATCTCGACCCTCACGCCTGATGCCTTGGCAGCTTTGCGTGAGGCCGAAGCGGCAGCCCTTCAGACCCCCTATCTGGGCATTGCGACGGTTTTGGTGCTGATCCTGATTGTCTTTTATTTGAAGCGCGATCTGTTGCCCCCGTTGACCAAGACCGAAGCCACCTCGGGCCTTGGATTTCATTTGCTGGCCCATAAGAAAATCTTGTTCGGCGTCATTGCCATCTTCACCTATGTTGGTGCCGAAGTGGCCATTGGTTCGGTCTTGGTCAATTATTTGAGCCAGGCCAGCGTGTTGGGCACAAGCGAGGCAGAAGCAGGTAAGTTGGTCGCGCTTTATTGGGGCGGGGCGATGATAGGTCGCTTTGCCGGCTCTTATATTTTAAGCCGCTTCCCCGCCGGCAAAGTTTTGGCGGTGTTTGCTGTGATTGCGATTGCTTTGGCGGCTTCGGCCATGGTGCTGACGGGCCAGATTGCCGCCATCGCCATCCTGTCGATTGGCTTGTTCAACTCCATCATGTTCCCAACCATCTTCTCACAGACCGTCATTGGTCTGAATGATGAGGACACGCCAAAGGCCGCAGCGCTCTTGTGCATGGGCATTGTGGGCGGGGCCATTCTGCCATTGGTGACAGGCTTTACCGCAGATCATGTCGGCCTGTCGGTGGCTTTGATCGTGCCGATCTTGGGCTATGCTTGGCTCGTCTTCTTCGGCCTGTTCGTCCACCGTCAAAACACTGCAGCAGCACAGTAAGCGAAGGCGAAATCGATGATGCTTGCCCAGATGAAGCCCTTTGTCCAAAAATCGTTCCGCGCCTATGCGGCCCCCATCCTCGCCCTCGCCCTCGGGCTTTCTGGATGTGCGTCTGGTTTCCAGCAGGAAGACAAAGTCGAAACCCGGATCACCGAGATCATGAGCAACATGAGTGTCGAGCAGAAAGTCGCTCAACTCATCATGCCCGATATTTCGACCATTACACCTGAGGATGTCGCCAGATATCGTTTTGGGACGATCCTGAATGGTGGCAATTCCGGCCCGTACGGCAATGAGCGCTCGAAGCCGGAAGAGTGGTTGAAACTGGCGGATGCTTTCTGGGAAGCCTCGCGCACACCCCATGCCGATGGCAGCCCCGTCATTCCTGTTTTGTGGGCAACCGATGCCGTACACGGCCATAATAATGTTGTTGGCGCGACGATTTTCCCGCACAATATTGGTTTGGGTGCGACGCGCGATCCTGCCCTGATCCGGGAGATTGGCCGCATCACGGCGGCTGAAATCAAGGTCACCGGCATTGACTGGACCTTTGCGCCAACTTTGGCTGTGGTGCGCGACGACCGTTGGGGCCGCACCTATGAAGGCTATGGCGAGGATAAGGGCCTTGTATCGGAACTGGGCGCGGCCATGGTGGAAGGCCTGCAAGGCATGGGTCCGGACTTCCTAAGCCAAGAACATGTGATTGCTACGGCCAAGCACTTCTTCGGTGATGGCGGCACGGCGGGCATTGATACGGGCGATACCGTCGGCAATGAGGCTGAATTGGTTGAACTCCACGCCTATCCTTACCGCGCGGCATTAAAATCCGGCGCGCAGACGGTGATGGCTTCCTTCAGCAGCATCAATGGCCAGAAGATGCATGGCAGCAAATCCTATTTGACTGAGTTATTGAAGGTCGAAATGGGTTTTGACGGGCTGGTCGTGGGGGACTGGAACGGCCATGGGCGTATCCCGGGCTGTACCAATAAAGACTGCCCAGACTCGATCAATGCCGGCCTGGATATCTTCATGGTGCCCGAGGACTGGAAGGCACTTTTGACCAATACGAAGGCCGCGGTGGAGAGTGGCAAAATCTCGCAAACGCGCTTGGATGATGCCGTTCGCCGAATCTTGCGCGTCAAAATGCGTTATGGCCTGTTCGATCTGCCTGCGCCCTCGGCCCGCAAATTGGGCGGTAAGTTTGAGTTGTTGGGCGCGCCAGAGCATCGGGCGGTTGCCCGTAAAGCCGTGCAAGAATCGCTCGTCTTGTTGAAAAATGACGGCGTTTTGCCGATCAATCCCGGCAAGACCATTCTGGTAGCAGGCGAGGGGGCAGACAATATCGCCAAGCAATCTGGTGGCTGGACCATCTCCTGGCAAGGCGGTGGTGACTTGACCAATGCCGACTTCCCCGGTGCTGAATCCATCTTTGCCGGCATTGCCAAACAGGCCGAGGCTGCTGGCGGTAAAGCCATTCTCTCGGTCGATGGCAGCTATCGCCAGAAACCCGACGTCGCCATCGTGGTATTTGGGGAAAAGCCCTATGCTGAATTCATGGGCGACATCAAAAACCTAACCTATGGCGATGCCAAGCCATTGGCTTTGCTGAAGAAGTTTCAAGCCGAACAAATCCCCGTTGTGGCCGTTTTCCTGACTGGCCGTCCTTTGTGGGTGAATAAGGAACTCAACGCCGCCAATGCTTTTGTCGCTGCTTGGTTGCCCGGCAGCGAAGGCGGTGGGGTTGCCGATGTTTTGTTAAAGACCAAGGATGGCAAAGTCCAAAACGACTTCAAGGGTAAATTGTCCTTCTCATGGCCAAAAGCCTGTGATTCCTATGCCCTTAATCTTGGTGACACCCATTATGAGCCGTTGTTCTCCTATGGCTTTGGCTTGACCTATGGTGCGACAGCTACTTGGAGCCAGCTAGATCAGGGCTGCGCCTTGAGCCAACCAAATGCAGAAAATGACGTCGCGATCTTCGCCAGAGGGCAAAGCATTGCCCCCTTCACGTTGGTGGCTGCCGATGGCAAGGGCCAACGTCTGACTTTGGCTGGCGCGAAGGGCAAAAGCGCTGACGGCTCGGTCGAAGTGGTCGCCTTGGACCGCAATGCGCAGGAAGATGCCCGCACCATCCGCTGGAAAGCAGGTGGCTCATTCGGCTTTGAAGCCTCTGCCGCGCTGAACCCTGCCGCCTTGGCCGCAGGTCGCGCGATCCGGATCGACTATCAAGTCGGCACGCGCCCAAATGGCCCTGTGACTTTGTCGATCGGTTGCGGACCCAATTGCCGCGATGAGATCGATATCACCACGTCCTTGGCCCATGCCGAACAAAAAGGCTGGATGCGTGCAATTCTGCCACTGTCCTGCTTTAAAAAGGGCAGCCCTGTCGGCATGCCTGTCTCGATCCAATCGAGCGGCAGCTTTGAAATGTCGATCTCTGCGGTCACGCTGGTTGATGATGGCGGCGAAACGGCTTGCAGGTTCTGATGCCGTAGGGGGATGTCACCCCCGCCGAAGCAAAGCAACGAGCCGGGACGTCAAAAGCTTGCTCTTCTCCTCTCCCTCTGGGAGAGGGGAGCGCCCGTGCGCCGAGGTGTCCCAGACGGAGCCCCCTACATCGGGGCCGGGCAATAGCGTTGCAGATAGTCCTTATGGCTGGGCATATGCTGGACTACGAATTGGATGGATTGTTCGATCCCGCGTAATTCATCGCTGGTCTTGGGGCTCAAAAGCGCGTCGGCCATCGCATTATGACCCTGCATCGTGATGCCCTGGCCCATCATCACAGCCGCCCAGCTGGTTTCGGTGAAAAGCTCGTCATCCTCGCGGAAAATTTGACCATTGAGGCGGAAGAGGTCGGTTTTTTCGGTCAGGCTTTCAGGCACGACCATGTTGCGGCAATAATTCCAGAACGGGCTGTCGTCGCGGCTGGTGGCATTATAATGCAGGATCAAGAAGTCGCGGATGCGGGCATATTCCTTACCGGTCAGGCGGTTAAACGCATCTTCTTGCGCTTGGGTAATGCCATCGAGCGAAAGAAGGGCAATCAGCTTATTGATCCCGGTATTGATCAGATGGATGGAAGTTGATTCCAAGGGCTCCATAAAACCCGCAGCAAGACCCAAGGCTACGACATTTTTGTTCCAAAACTTCTTCCTTCGCCCGGTGACAAAGCGCAGGAAATTAGGCTCCGCTTGCGGTTTGCCTGCGATATTATGGACCAGAATGTCGAGCGCCTCATCATCACTCATAAAATCGCTGCAATAGACATGGCCATTCCCATTCCTGTGCTGGAGAGGTACTTGCCATTGCCAGCCCGCGCGATGGGCGGTGGCGCGTGTATAAGGTGGGGGTGGGCTGCCATCGTCGCGCTTACAGGGCAGGGCCACAGCGCGATTGCAGGGCAGGAAATTTGACCAATCTTCATAGCCTGTTTTGAGCGCCTGCTCGATCAACAGACCTCTAAAGCCTGAGCAATCGACGAACAAATCGCCATCAATGACAACGCCATTATCCATCGTGACAGAGGTGACAAAGCCCGTTTCGCCATCCAACGCGACATCATTGACCTTGCCTTCAATCCGGATCGCGCCGCGCTTTTCGGCATAAGCCCGCAAATATTTGGCATAGCGGCCGGCGTCGAGGTGATGGGCATAATTGATCGGGGGCAGATCGTCGCGCTGATAATCCTCGGTACGGGCAAAGCGGCCATGATGGGCTGCCATGGTCTCTATATTGAAGATCTGGATCGGCCTTTTGTCGCCTGCCTCTTTAAACTTGTGCCAAATATGGTGGAAGGACACACCGTCGACTTGATAGCCATAATTGCCAAACGGGTGGATGTAGCTATCGCCTATCTTACCCCAATTGACGAATTGAATGCCGAGCTTGAAGCTGCCTTGGACGGCAGACAACATCTCGCGCTCGTCAATTTCCAGCAGGCGATTGAAGTCGAGGAAGGGCGGAATGGTGGCTTCGCCGACGCCAACTGTGCCGATTTGTTCTGATTCGATGACGATGACATTGACTGGCTTACCCGCACGCAAGCGCGACAAAGCGGCGGCTGCCATCCAGCCCGCCGTGCCACCACCTACGATTACGATTGTCTCAATTGCCATGTCTCGTCACCCCCTGAGTCATCTTAACTGTATTTTCTTGCCATCTAGCACGGATGACGCAAATGTGAACGTTCATTTTTTCTTGTGAACGCTCTCAATTCCGGTTATGGCTCGCACAATATGATTAGCTTCCTTCAAAAAAGAAGGGAGTCAGGGGAGGAAAATTTGGCCTATCAACTCAACGCAGGCACCGCCACGTCTCGGTCACGGCGTTTCACCGCTTTGACCACCGCATCCAGTCTCGCCCTTTTGGCGCTGGTTTCTCAGCCTGCTTTTGCGCAGACGGCACCACAACCGGCTAAGCCAGCAGACGCCGCACCCCCTGCCACCCAAGAAGCTGAGGCACCTGCCGAAGTGATCGTTGTGACCGGCTTCCGCCGTTCGTTGCAAAATGCGCAGTCGATCAAGCGCAACCTCGACACCTTCGTCGATGTGGTGACCGCTGAAGACATTGGTGCCTTGCCAGACCGTTCGGTGGCAGAAGCGCTGCAACGCATTCCCGGCATCAATATCTCCCGCTTTGAGCAGCGCAATGACCCAGACCGCTTCTCGGTCGAAGGTTCGGGCGTCATCATCCGCGGTCTGCCCTATGTGCGCTCTGAGTTGAATGGCCGCGATATCTTCTCCGCCAACGGTGGCCGCGAACTTTCCTTCAATGACGTTTCGCCAGAGCTTTTGGGCCGCGTCGAAGTGTTTAAGAATGCCACGGCAGATATGATTGACGGCGGCATCTCCGGCACCGTCAATCTCGTTACCCGCAAGCCGCTCGACAAAAAGGGCCCACGCTTCGCTGGCACGATTGAAAGCAATTACGGCGACATGGCGAAGAAATGGTCGCCTGGCTTCTCCTTCTTGGGTTCCAATACCTATGAAACCGAAGTCGGCACCTTTGGTGTGCAATTGGCCTATGCCCAATCGCAATTGGTAACCAAGACCGACGCGTCGCAAATCACCGACCCTTGCTACCGCGATGCTTCACTGACTTCGGCTTGTATCCGCGTCCGTGCGGTGGGTTCGGGCGGTTTCAGTGGCGGCCAGGCCTTCAACGCATCCAACTTCCCACCAACCAATGCCGTGTTTGTGCCTAAGGGCGCAGGCGTGCGCACCACCGACCTGACGCGCGACCGCGATGCGATCTCGATCGTGGGTCAGTGGGAAAGCAATGACAAGCGCTGGTTGGCCACGCTTGAATATTTGAAAGCAACCACCGAAGCCACCTTGGAAGAATTCTCGGCTTTGGCTCTGGTCAATGACGATGCTTTGTTCCCTGTTGTGGCACCTGGCACGACGGCAACGTTTGCCGGCAATCAGTTTGCCAAGGGTACATTGACCCAGCTTCAGCCATTTACAGGCGGTCGCGGTATCCCAACCGAACTCTTGCGCTTCCAACGCGAAGATCAAGCCTCGACGGAAGATGTGTCCTTCACCTTGAAGTTTAACCCAACCGATCGCATGCGCTTCAACTTTGAAGCTCAGCACATCGCCTCGGACCGAACCGAGAATGGCTTCATCTCGGCGATGCAGACCTATAGCGATGTCTATATCGACAATACGGGTGACACGCCGATCGTGCAGTTCCTGCAGCCCGGTTCGGCAAACTCGCCCGCCAGCTATTTCACTGATCCATCCAAGACCTTCTATTGGTTCTTGCTGGACAACCAAGTCTATAACGAAGGCGAGATGACCAGCGTTCGTCTCGACGGCGAATATGACTTGAAGGAAGATGGCTTCTTCAAGGGCGTGCGCTTTGGTGCGCGTTGGAGTGATCGCTCGCGCATCACCCGCAATGCCAACTTCTCCAACTGGGGCAATTTAGGTGCACCTTGGACCGGTCGCGGTGGCAACTGGAACTGCGGTGACTTCCAAGCCTTCGGCTGCGGTGGCGCTTACGCCAAGGACTTCCCAGGCTCGTCCGCCATTCGCAATCCATTTGGCGACAACTTCCAGCGCGGCAATGTGCCTGTGCCCCTGGGTGATGGCTCTGCCTTCTTCTTCGGCGGCGATAATACGGTTCGCGACTATCTGAGCGGCGAAATCCGCAAGCAGGCTAATGCGATCACCGCTTACACCCTGACCCCGAACGCTTGGTTCCCAATCTCTGCCCGCAACAACAATGTCGCAGGTGGCCCTTGGACTCCAGGTGAAATCTCGGACGTTGAAGAATTGACCTCGGCCGCCTTTGCCCGCGTGGACTTCGGCAAGGAATTTTCCAGCGACTTTAAGATTACCGGTAACATTGGCCTGCGCTATGTGCAGACCACGGTCCAAAGCGCTGGCAATATCCAACTTCCGACCGGCGAATTCTTCGATAACGTCAACATCGTCAACGGCGTCAATATCGGCGGTAATGGCGATGGGATCGTGAGCGTTGCAGAATTGCAAAGAGCCTGTAATGCAGTTCAAGCGGGCCAAGTAGCCCCGGGCTATTGCGGCCTATCGCCGACACGTTTGGCAGCCTTTGGATCCTTCTTTACCGGTGAAAAGCTGGACGATAGCGCCGACATTAAGTTCGACCATGTCTTGCCAAGCTTCAATGCCAAGGCAGACTTTGGCAATGGCATGCTGGTCCGGTTTGCCGCGTCGAAAGGGATTTCACGCCCAGACTTAAATGCCTTCGCCACAGGTGGCGGCATTTCCGACAATACGGCCAGCCTGAAAGCGGGCGGTACTCTGGCAACAGGGCCGCTCTTCCAGATTGGCACAGGTAACCGTTTGCTGCGTCCGATCGAATCCTGGAATTATGACCTGTCCTACGAATGGTATTTTGCCAAAGTGGGTTATGTCTCAGTTTCGGCCTTCATGAAGGACATCCAAGGCATTGTGAATGGCGGGGCCTCGGTCCGCCGCTTCACCAGTCCAAAAGGTGTCAACGGCGATATTCTGGTCAATGGTCCGGTTAATAGCGATGGCGGCACCTTGAAGGGCGTCGAGCTTTCCTATCAGCAGACCTATGACTTCTTGCCGGGCTTGTTGAGCGGCTTGGGTGCCCAATTCACCTATACCTATGTGGATGCCGGTGACTTCAGCAACTCGAACCTCGGCGCCGAGCAGAGCCCATTTGCCGGGTCTACGCCCTTGGCCGGTGTTTCCGAACATACGATCAATGCGGTCGGCTTCTATGAAAAGGGCCCGATTGCGATGCGTTTGGCCTATAATTGGCGGTCGGAATTCCTACAAACCCCGCGCGACGTCATCTTCCCCTTCTCGCCCATTTACGGCGAGGGGACAGGCCAGCTTGACGGCTCAATCTTCTATACATGGAGCCCCCGCGTTAAGTTTGGTATCCAGGGGGTGAACCTGCTCGACGAAGTGACCCAGACCAGTCAAGTCATCGACTTTAAGGGCACACGTGTGACGCGTTCGGCCTTCCGCAACGACCGCCGCTTCACCGTGATGGCACGGGTAGAATTCTAATCTATCCACCTAAAGCGAGCCTTGAGCTAACTCTCAAGGCTCGCTTTTTCCATCCAGTTTCAAGCCTGGTCCCAGTTTAAACTTGCAATCGATTGACTTTGTTTTTGGACCAAAGCAACGATGATCTAAGCTTATCGAGAGTAATCAAATTGCTGTGTAAGTTTGATATATCCTTTGATTCTTTAGGGTTAAGCCGTTAAACCTTTTGTCGGAATTTGTGGCGGGATATCAAGGTCATGACTGTTCCATCGAGAGTAGTTTTTATGCGCGTTGAGTCTGAGTCACCCCCCTTGGAAACCGCACAGATTGCCCGCGCCTATCGGTGTCAGGGGTTGAAGGGGTAGGTTATGGGCCGTCGCAACCAATCGGTCACCATTTCCCATGTTGCCGCCGATGCGGGTGTCTCCTTGCAGACCGTTAGCCGTGTCATCAATAATGAGCCCAATGTGCGCCCGGAAATGAAGGCGCGGGTGCAAGCTTCGATCGAGAAGCTGCATTATGTTCCCTCTATTGCCGCCCAGCGCATGAGTGGTTCGCGCTCTTACCTCATTCTGGTCATCAATGACCGCGAACGGACGATTGCCGAATGGCGGGCGCGTCGTGGGGCTGACTGGGTTGACCAAATGCTTTTGGGGGGCATGTTGACCTGCGCGGAGCATGGCTATCGCATGATATTTGAGCTCGTCGACACCCATAATGACCATGTGGAGCGCGAGCTAAGTGGGACGATCGCCGCGCTTCAGCCCGATGGCATTATTCTAACCCCGCCCCACTCTGAGAACCCCTTGATCACCAATTTGCTCGCCCGGCGCGACATTCCCTTTGCCCGCATCGGGTCCTTAAGTCCGGGCAGTGGGTTTGCCATTCATATGGGCGATGCGGACTCTGCGGCGCAAGCGACCGAGCATTTGATCGGGTTAGGGCATCAGCGAATTGGGTTTATCGCCGGGACGCCAGACTATAATTTGTCGCATTGGCGGGTTGAGGGCTGGCGTAAGGCAATGGCCAAAGCCGGTCTTGCCGAGGCAGGCTTATGTGTCCAAGGCGATTTCAGCTATGAAAGTGGCCGTCTCGCCGCAGCCGCCTTGCTGGACTTACACACTCCCCCGACCGCGATTATCGCGAGCAATGATCAAATGGCCCTCGCGGCTTTGGACATCGCCCATGAGCGCGATCTGCTGGTGCCCAGGGATTTGTCCCTGATCAGCTTCGACAATACACCGGTCGTGCGCTTTACCTCGCCGCAACTGACGGCAATTGACCAGCCTATTGCAGCCACTTTCTCCAAAGCTGTTGAGCTTTTGATCCATCAGGCAACCGCGCCAAGCGCAGAGCCTTATTTGGTTCAAGGAGCATTGGTCGAGCGCGCGAGCACCGCGCCACCCAGATCTTGATTCCCGCATCGCAACACAGGATGCGGATTGGCCTTTGCTTGATGGTGCTCATCGCGCTTCTGGGCGGCTGCCAGCATCTGGATGACCGCAAGCCGCTTGTCTTGGAGACCGTGCAGGCCCCCGCGGTGACACTGCCCCCGCCACAGACGACCCAATTGACTTTGGTGCAATGGAATCTTGGCTATGCAGGCTTGGGTCAGGATGCTGACTTCAAGGCCGATGGCGGTAAGCGCATCCTGCCGCCGTCCAAACACAGCGTGGACCGAAATCTTACGGGCATCGCTGAGCAAGTGAAGGCCCTTGAGGCCGATATCTATCTGTTCCAGGAATTGGCTCGACCCGGTCTTCTGACCTATGGCCGTGATGTCGTGGCAAAAGTCGCAACGGCTTTGCCCGGTACCTCCATGATGATGAGCGCTGACATCGATCACGGCGTGCCTCGCTTAAAGCACGGGTTAGGCGTGGCGACGCGGGTCGGATTGGTTGGCCAAAGCCTTGTCCGCCTCCCGGATGACCCAAAGCGACTGGCCGGGTTCGTGACGCGGCGCTACCATGTGCAGATGCTCGATCTGCGCTTGGCCGATGAACCTTGGACTGTGATCCATCTCCATCTCTCCGCCTTTGATTCAGGCCAAGTTCGCGAGGCACAGTTTCGCGCTGTGTTAGACCTTGCTCAAGCGGCATATGCGCGCGGCCATCATGTGGTGGTGCTCGGGGATTGGAATTTGCGTTTTGCTCCAACCCACTTTCCCTATACCGCCGATCCCGCCGCGCAATTCTGGATTCGCGACATGCCTCAGGCACGCATTCCACAGGGGTGGCATTTGGTGTTTGACCCCCGCACCCCCAGCGTGCGCACCAATGAACAGCCCTATGTCGCCGGGCGAAATTATACTACGATCGTTGATGGCGCACTGGTTTCGCCGGGCGTGGAGGCGTTAAGCGTCACGACCAGCGACACAGGCTTTGCCTTCACCGACCATCAGCCTGTGCGCTACGTGTTGCGGGCCAGGCCTAAAGGCTCGGATTGATCAGATATTTTTCGCCCGTTGCTTTGCGGGCGTAAGCCTGCACATGGTCTGGATGCAACGCCTCGGCCAAGGACAGGGTCGAAGTATAATGGCTAGCAAAAGTTGTCGTCAGCTCGCGCGCCACACGCTGGCGCAAACCGAGGGCCGCCTCGAGGCCAATCTTCTGCAAGAAGGGCGTCAAGAGGAAGCCGCTCACACTCCACGAAAGGCCAAAGCCCCGGTCCAATTCGGTGGGGCGCAGGTCGAGGCCGCCATAAATATAGACTTGCTTGAAGGTGGACGAGCCATAGCGGCTATATTCCTTGGCGTTGCGATTGGCAGCAGCCTCCATCGCATGCAAGATTGAATTGGCCAGACGGCCGCCGCCAATGGCATCAAAGGCGAGGGTGGCTTTGGTTTCTGTGACGGCATCGGTGAGATCAGCTTGGAAAGTCTCTGATGTTGAATCCACAACATATTTCGCGCCAATATCTTTCAGAATTTTGGCCTGTTCAGCGCTTCGGACGATATTGACCAAGGGCACGCCGTCGGCGAGGCAAATCCTATTCAGCATCTGCCCCAGGTTTGAAGCCGCCGCCGTATGAACCAAAGCGACATGGCCTTCACGCTTCATGGTTTCGACCATGGCAAGGGCCGTCAACGGGTTCACAAACATCGAGGCCCCGTCAGCCGCGGTTGCACCATCAGGCAGTGGCGAGCAGTCGCGAGCAAGAATTCTCCGGTAAGTGGCATACATAGAGCCGCCAAACATGCCGACTTTTTTACCAAGTAACCCCGTCGCGTTCGCCCCAGCGCGCACCACCGTGCCCGCGCCTTCATTGCCCACAGCCATAGACGCATCCAAGCGCGGCTTCATCATGCCCATGCGGGCAGGGGGGATGGTTGCAGTTAGGACAGGCCGGTCGGCCGTGCCACTGGCCTCTAGGGTCGCCATATCCGCCGGGCCAAGCAAAAGCCCCAAATCAGACGGATTGATGGGGGAAGCCTCAACCTGAACAATCACTTCATCGGGGCCGGGTTCATCCAGTGTAACCGGCTCGAGATTGAGGACTAATTTGCCCTCCGACGTTACCGTGGACCGCAATTCAAGGCCGTGGAGTTGGGTGGCGCTCATGGTGTTTTCTCCGCAAATTATGATTTTGACCTTAGCTAAACCAGACGGGCGGACTTGTCGCGAAAAATCGCAGGCCGCCTTCTCTCCCCTTCCTGCAGTGCCGCTTCCTTGAGTCGGCCAGAAGCCGATAAAAATTTATAGTTGTAATTTATTGGATGTTACTTATGGTAATTAAATCGGTGGACGAGAAGGAGCAATTTATGAACGAATTTCGGTCTTATGGTGATCTCAAAGTGACGCTTACCTCAGCCTTTAGTTTACGCTACCCAGATTGGGGGAGCGGTGCCCGAATGAATGGTGCATTTTACCACCCCGAGCCTCAGGGCGAGTTTCGCCCCCTTGGTAGCGTCGTTATTGGCAATCACGCTCCTATAAATGGCATGCGCGCTTCCATGTTGGTTGCCGATGGCGGCAATAAAGCGGTTGCGGCTCCGATTGATTATGTCTGGATTTGGAATGATTCCGGCTCAGGGGCTGATTGGGATGGGTCGGTTTGGCGACCAGTGCCGCCACCGGGCTATGTCGCAATGGGTGATGTTGCACAAACAGGTCATGGAAAGCCTTCTGTGAATGATGTGTGGTGTTTGCGGGCAGACCTTGTTGCCGCGGGCCAGTTTGCCGGCGGCTGCGCGTGGCAAGACGCGGGATCGGGCGGGACCCATGATATCGCAGCTTGGCCTGTCATTTTGAAGGACCCATCGGCTGACCCAACCAAAGCTGTCTTTGAGCCAGATACGTTTATCAGCACCACTAATTACTCAACCCCGCCAAATGCCGGCTTGGCCCGTGTGATCTTGGTGCCGCTGGAAGCCAATGTCGTGAACACGCCGGAGGTTGCTCCCAATCTCGAAAGCCGCCAGGCACCGCCTGCGACAACCCAACCCGTTTGCGATCGGCAAGTCACCTTACCCTTCACCTGCTTGTTTGATCGAACCGATCGTCCTTCTTTGGACAAAATCGCCAATCCTTTTTGTACGATTGAACGATGGACCTATTGGTCTTTGGTCCTCTTCAACAACAATACGACTTCGCTGCCGCAGACCCAATCAAAGTCAACCATGGTTGGGATCACCGAAACCGAAAGCAAGTCCTTCTCCCATAGCGTTGGCGTGAAGGTTGGCTGGGAAGGTGGCGTCGGCGTGAAGTGGAAGGTTGAGCTTAATTATCAATTCACCCTGACTACCTCCACCAGCATGGCGGTGATGCGAAGCGACACGGTGCAGCGGTCTTTGACGTCGCCGCCCGGCCACGCTGCTGCCTTATGGGCGCAGTCTTGGCGGTTTGAGGTGATTAGGTCGGATGGCTCTCGTATCGCGCCGGGACTCGCCTTTGAGACCAATTCCTTTGTCCATGACCAATTCCCGCCACCGGCCAACGAAACCTCGATGGCGGTTGTTAGCTAAGGCACGGCACTTCTGGTCATTGGGACCCTCTAGGTGACTGGGGGGTCTCGTTGGTGCGTGTTACACCTTGTGGCGGACCCAGGTCTGCCCCCATAGACTTTGCCCGCAATTGCGTTACCAAGATGGGTCAAGGGCGCGGCTTCATAAGCGCTCACGGGGGCAACATCATGCATAGACGCAGCAAGATCGGCCTGTGGGCTGGTCTTTTAGTCCTGATCCTAGTCGGCGGGGCCTATGCGGCTGGTGTTCGGCTGGCGGTATTCCCTGAGAGCATTCATCCAGCGCCTTATCTTGAAAAGGCAAAAGCCTATAATGCCCTGATTGAGCGCGATAAATTTGGTGTGCCCCATATTTCTGGGCCGCGCGACGTCGATGTCGCCTTTGGCATGGGCTATGCCCATTCTGAAGATGATTTTGCGACCATTGCCGAAGCGGTGCTGACCACGCGCGGCACGATGAGCGAGACCAAGGGCAAGGATGCGGCCATTGGCGATTATCTGGTGCAATTGCTGAAGGTTTGGGACCATGTGCATGCAGGTTATGAGCGTGAGATTGCCCCAGAGACCCGCGCGATCATGCAAGCCTATGCCGATGGGATCAATCTATATGCAGCGCAAAACCCTGCCAAAGTGCCCGCAGGGCTTTTGCCGCTGTCCGGCAAGGATGTCGCGGCAGGCACCGTCTACCGTGGGCCGTTCTTTTACGGGCTGGATAAGGTTTTCAAGTCGATTTTAGAGCCCGCGAAAGGGCCGGACAAAGCCCCGCCAAAGGGGTCGAACAGCATTGCGATTGCGCCCAAGCGCTCCACCGATGGCGCAACCCGCCTTCTGGTCAATTCCCACCAGCCCTATGATGGTATGGTGGCGTGGTATGAGGCCGTGCTTGAAAGCGGTGAAGGCTGGCATGTTGCGGGTGGCTTCTTCCCGGGCTCTCCCTTCATGCTGCACGGTCATAATGCCAATTTGGGTTGGGCCAGCACCGTCAATAAGCCCGATCTGGCCGATGTCTATCGTCTGACCACTGACCCCAAAAAGCCCGGCCACTATCTGTTGGACGGTCAATGGGTGGCCTTTGAAAAGAAGGTCGCCACATTCCGTGTCAAAGTCTGGGGCCCGATCCTGTGGACCGTTAAGCGCGACCTTTTGTGGTCTGTGCATGGACCGGCGCTTGAGACTGATCATGGCGTCTTTGCCGTCAGTTATGCAGGGCAGAATGAACTGCGCCAGCCCAATCAATATATGGCAATCAATAAGGCCAAAAACCTGACAGAATGGCGGGCAGCTATGGCGATGCAGGCCTTGCCCAGTATCAATTTCATCTATGCCGATAGGGCCGGCAATATCGGCTATTTGTCAAATGGCCAATTCCCCGTCCGCAAGGATGGCGTGGAGTGGCAGGGAATTTTGCCGGGTGACCGCAGCGATCTCTTGTGGCAGGGCAGGGTGGCTTTCGACAAGTTGCCCCAGCTTTGGAACCCGCAATCGGGGTTGGTGTTTAACTCCAATAATACGCCACTGGTTGCAACCGATGGCTCAGACAACATTCGCCCAGAAAGTTTAGGCGCGCATTTGGGCTTGCAGACCAATATGACCAATCGCGCATATCGTGTTCTCGAGACCTATGCCCGTGACACGTCCATCTCGGCGGAAGAGTTTGAGGCCTATAAGTATGATTTGGCCTATAGTGACAAAAGCATTTTGGCTGGCCTGATCCGCGAGGTTTTGACTTATGATGCCACGGGCAATCCTGATTTGGCAGAAGCACAGAAAATTCTGAAAGCGTGGGATAGGCGGACCGATCGGAATAATCGCGGCGCAGCTTTAGCGGTGCTTATGGGACAGCCGATTGGCCGTGCGGCGGAAAATGGTGAGCCCCTGCCACCCCTGCGGCCAGCTCTAGATGCGGCCATTACCCAACTCAAAACCCATTTCGGGCGGTTGGACCCCAGCTGGGGCGAGGTTAATCGCTATCGACGCGGCAAGCTGGACTTGCCGATTGACGGGGGCCCCGACGTCTATCGGGCGGTCTATGGGGAGACCCAAAAGGACGGGACATTGACGGCCAATGGTGGCGATACGTTCATCATGTTCGTCAGTTGGGACAAAGAGGGTAATCTAGCCTCGCGCAGCATCCACCAATATGGCTCGGCGACTTTGGATAAAACCTCGCCCCATTATGCCGATCAGGGCGAACTCTTTGTTGCCAAGAAGACCAAGCCGGTTTTGTTCAAACGGGGCGACTTGGCTGGCCAAATTACGCGCAGCTATCGGCCAGGCCGTTAGAACCTCTCATCAAAAGGAAATCCAGATGAACCGCTTTTTGGCCCACACGGGCGCGAAATACCCCATCATCCAAGCCCCCATGGGGTGGATCGCCCGTTCGCAGCTGGCCTCGGCTGTCTGTGAGGCAGGTGGTTTGGGGATCATCGAAACATCTTCGGGTGAAACAGAGAATTGCCAAGCCGAAATCTTGAAAATGAAGGACCTGACCCAAGCCCCATTTGGCGTCAATCTTCCGATCATGTTCTTGAAAAATGACGCGATTTTACAGTTCATTTGTGAGTCTGGGGTGAAATTTGTTACCACGTCAGCTGGCAGCCCAGCCAAATTCATCGCGCCCCTGAAAGCGGCTGGCATTGTCGTCTATCACGCCGTCCCCACGGTCGATGCGGCGCTGAAATGTGTGGAGGCAGGCATTGATGGTCTGGTGGTCGAAGGGGCCGAAGGTGGCGGGTTTAAGAACCCTGAAGAAGTCTCCACCCTTGTGCTGTTGCAGGCGATCCGGCGTGTCACCGATGTGCCTCTGGTCGCAGCAGGCGGCATTTGTGACGGCAAGGGCATGGCTGCGGCCTTCGCGCTGGGGGCTGAAGCCATTCAAATGGGCACGCGCTTTGTCAGCTGTGCCGAGAGCCCCGTGCACCACAATTACAAGCAAGCCATCCTCGATGCCAAAGAGACGGGGACCTACGTCCTCAATAAGAAAGCAAGCCCCTGTATTCGCGCGCTCAAAACCCAGAGAACGGCTGCCATCTACGAGGCTGGTGTGATGCCGCCCGATACGTTTAAGGGCATACTCGACCTCTATTTTGGCGGCGATATGGAGGCGGCTGTCGGCCTCGCAGGCCAAACCTCAGGCCTGATTGACGAGATCAAGACCGCTCATGAGATCATCCATGAGACAGTGGCCGAGTTTCACGCCATTGCTAGCCGGATGGGGGGCATGGCTGCTGCGTCGAACTTTGGCTGATTAGCGCGCCAGCCTTGGCGCGCTTGCCGATGGGCCGACCCCCTGCGGGACGGGCACGCCCGAGCCGACATAATTCTTGTTGATCACCAAGACAGGGTTGTTGTCCAAGGTCAAAGACTTGGCGACAATCACGCTCCAAGCGGAGTCTTGGGCCACATTCCCGGCTGCCGAGATGTAAAGCTCGCTACCGGGTATATAGATGGTTCCGAGCAATTCACGAACCTTGCTGGAGGAAATGGAAAAGCGCTTGGTATTGGTGCGACCTGTCGCAATCAGAAACCCTGCTAATGGACCTGTCTTGCGGGCAGTTAGGTTAACAGTGGAATTTTGTCCAAACGAGAAGGCGCGGTTGGTGTCAAAGATCAAGACAACGTCATCGCCTTTCAGCGTGGCATTGCCATTAAACTCCATCTCGCCTTTGAAATAATGCTCGCCGGGCTCCAAGATCATTTTAGCATTGCCATTGATCGAGATTTGTTCGCAATGCACACCAGGTGGCAAGCTAACAGTTTCGTTGCCGCTGTACTGGATGCTCTCTGCGCTCGTTAAGCAGCCGGAGGGGGGATTAAGGTCAAGCGTCTGAAACGGATCCTCAATCGGCAAAGCTCCCACACTTGCCGCGGGCGTAATCGTGCCTGTCGCAGTCTTAACGGCTTGGACAACGCCGGCCTCAATGCGTGCCAAATTGATAACTGAGATTCCGGAATTGGATTGAACCAAACAGCCCGGTGCTCGAATGATGGCCCGCCCCTTTACATGCGCCCCAATCGCAGCGGTCTGATCGATTTGCAGCACGCAGAGTGGCGTTTTACTTAAGGTTTCCGCTGTGGAGGTGGTCTCGAGCGGTGCATTGCTTGTTACCAAGCCCGAAAACATCGATTGAAACTGCGCCCGGCCAGTCACGCGGACGGTGCCAGCCTGGCGATCAATTTCGACGGTGAAACTGGGCTGGGTGGTGTCGGTCATGCCGCTGATGGCTTGGGTAGCTAAGGCAATAGCCGTGCTGCGAATACCGTCATCGCCACGGGTAGAAACACTAAGTTCCCCTGCGCCTGCCAAAGCTCCGGCATCGACGGCAGCTTGCAAATTCGCTTTGCTTTTGGCGATCCCAGCCATCTCCACGCCGCATAGCACCGCATAACTCAAAGGCACCAGTGCCAAAGCACCAACCAGTGAGATGTTTCCTCGCCGTAATTTTTTGTGGCTTAGTTGGTCAAACATCTTGCATGCCTACTGCTGTTAGTTTGCTCATAGGCCTGCAAGTTAAACATGACATTAAAATGGACGCACAGATTTAACCAGTATTCGTAAACATTAAAAAATTATGATTAGGCTTAGCAAGGATGATGTCTAGTCAGGTACGAATATTCAGTCTAATTCGAGTGGGAATTCCATCTCAATACCAAATCCGACATTTTCGCCGCTGACAAGATGTATTTCACCACCGACAGCCTTCAAGCTGCCAACAGCGGTGGCTAAGCCCAAGCCCAGGCCATCTTCTGTGCGGTGTAAGGCAGAATGACCTTGCTTGAAGGCCTGTATTGCCAGCGCGAAGCTGGTTTGGTCCATGCCTTGGCCTGCATCACAGACGCGGATCGCCACACGGCCCGTGGCGGTTCTTTGCCCGATTACATGAATCGGCGCTTGGCCGTGGGTGAAGGCGTTTTCGATAAGATTGCGCAAAGCCGTCAACAGCAAGTCATAGTCACCGGTGATTTCGCAATTCCCCGTCCGGTCGGCCAGTTTAAGGTCCGTAGACTTGCCACCCGCTCGCAAGGCTTCGCGCGCCGCAGCCTTAATCAAATCTGCTACGGAAAACACCTTTTTGGTGACTTCTATATCGCCCGACAGAATGCGGGCGGATTCCATCAATTGGTCATGCATGCGCCTAAACTTCTCCGCCGCCATCAAGATCTGACGGGCATGGCCTTGAATGGCTGCATTATCGCTATGTCTCTCGATCAGACGGCCAAAGCCCAAGATCACATTGAAGGGCGTGTTAAATTCATGCCGCATCAAGCGCAAAATATTGGTTTTCAGGCCATCGGCTTGTTCTGCCAAGCGGCGGCCTTGACGTTGTTTGGCATCGGCACGGCTGTTGCGCAGCACATAGGATAATTGGTGGCTGACCAAGCGCCAGTTGAGCGGCTTAATCGCAAACGAGGTTGCCCCCGTGCCATAGGCGCGGTCGATTGCCTCCATATCTTCGCGGCCCGTAATGACCACAATGGGCAGATTCTCAAGGCTGGGTTCAGCGCGGACGGCGGCGATCAGCTCAAAGCCATCCATAATGGGCATTTCCAGATCGACCAGGGCAATATCGATCCCGCCTTGCTTCAAGCGCTCGAGGGCCACGCGGCCATCCTCGGCCACTTCAACTTCTATGGTTGGGCTAGATAAATAGACGCCCGCAAATTCTCGCAAAATAGGGTCGTCATCGACCACCAGAATGCGCGCATAATCTGTCGCGACAAATTGGGGTGCCACTTTGGTTTCGGGCGCTTTGCCAAAGTCAGTCATAGGGCGCGACCCTGGCACAGAGGCACGCGAACGCTGTCACCAACGGCCCATAAAGATGGCTGAGAACGGCGTTTTGCACGTTGATTAAACTCCTGTTGCGCACGGGATATAGCTTAAATCAGTTAACCGCCCGTCAAACCAAGTCCTCGCACTGCAGCCCCGTTGTCAGCTTTATCAGTGGCCAAAAACTGTTGGCTTAACCCGCACTTAATGTGTCCGCGCTACTTAATCAGCCTGATGCCACTACCCGGGTTTGATCAGGTGAAATCTCAGAAAAAGCCTCCAAAGCAGAAAGTCCTAAAGGCTAAAAAGCCAAGCTCCATTCGCTCACGTTTGGCGGCACTGGTCTTGGGCTCGGTGATTTTCTCGGTTGTTCCCGTCACCATGATTTTTGCCTATCAAGACATGACCCGCCATGCAGAGGCGCGTTGGTCTGAAATGCGCACGGCAGCACAAGTCTTGGCCAGTAGCGCGGCTGAGGCCGTTCAGGCGCAAGATCGGCAACGGGCCTTTATCGCTATTCGCGCCATTTCTCGCAGTCCGGGGATTGTCTATGCGCGCGTGGAATTGGCCAATGGCATGTCGCTGGCTGAAAATGGCTCTGGCACGCGTTTGCGCAACGATGTGCGGCTGGATAGTGAAAGTGCTGATCCCAATCTTGTCGCGCTGATCACCACCAAATCGGTGGAAGTCGTCTCGCCCATCGAATTGGGTGGACAGGTGTTAGGGCGCGTTGTCGTCGTCCATATGGCCAACGACTTTTTGACCCCGCTGCTCCGCTCCATCGGCAGCGTCTTGGGCATCGCCTTTCTCGCGTTGCTTTTGTCTTTAGAGATTTCCCGGCGCATCCAACGCGCGCTGACCGAACCGCTGACTGACCTGACCAAATCTGTAGCCGCCATTGGCGAGAAGGGCGACTTCTCGCAACGGGTGGAAGCCACCACGACCGACGAAGTTGGCACGCTTGTGACCGGCTTTAACGCCATGTTGGAAGCCATTGGCGAGCGCGACCGCCGCATTGACGCGCACATGCGGGGTCTGGAAGCTGAAGTTGCCGCCCGGACCAGCGATTATTTGGTGGCCCGCGATGCCGCCGAGCGGGCTAATGCCGCCAAATCAGACTTTTTGGCGACCATGAGCCACGAAATCCGCACGCCGATGAATGGCGTGATGGTGATGGCAGAACTTCTGGCTGCCGAATCCTTGCCTGCCAAAGCCAAGCGCCATGCCGATACGATTGTGAAGTCCGGCCGCAGCTTGCTGGCCGTCATCAACGACATTCTCGACTTCTCCAAGATTGAAGCCGGCAAGCTCGAAGTTGAGATTTGCGAGATCAACGTCCTCGATTTGGTCGATGATGTCTTGGCTTTGTTCCATACCAAGGCGCGTGAAAAGGGCTTGGAATTGGTGGCTTCCGCCCACCCCCAAGCGCCCAAGCTGGTTCCCGCAGATTCTGTCCGCTTGGGCCAAGTCATCTCCAACCTTGTGTCTAATGCGTTGAAGTTTACCGAGACCGGCCATGTGTTGGTTCGGCTTGAACCAGACCCCGACAGCCAATTCTGGCGCTTGATCGTGCAAGATACCGGTATTGGTATTGCCGAAGATAAGATTGCCGGCATTTTTTCGGCCTTCTCGCAGGAAGACCAAACCACGACCCGCCGCTTTGGTGGTACGGGTCTGGGCCTATCGATCTCTAAGCGGCTGGTTGAAGCGATGGGCGGCCAGATTGGCGCGACAAGTAAGCAGGGCCATGGCACCAGCTTTCACGTGCGCTTGCCCGCTCTAACCGGCGAGGCCCGCGTTCTGGCGGCTCCACCCCATTTGGAAGAGGCCGATGTCCCCTCCTGCGTGAAGGTGTTTGTCGCAGGCCAAGTCGAAGCTTGGGCGATCAGCCGTCGCTTTGCGGCAGCCGGGGCAGTACTGGGTCAAACAGAGGCCCTGCAGCCCGATCTTCTCATCGCCGACAAAGCCCACCGCACCGAATTGCCCCCCGGCTTTAACCCCAAGAAGCTGGTGCTGATTGCCGATCCAGATGATGCGGCAGCCGATTCCATGGTGCGGGCAGGGCAGGCCGTCGCCGAGCTGCAACGGCCCGTGCGTCATGCCGACTTGGATCATTTGATCAATGCCCTGCGCAATGGCACGAGCTTCGCGATCAGCCAGGGTGGGCTGATGAACCAAGCCATTACTGTCGCTTATCCCGACGCCCGTGTGCTGGTGGTTGACGATGGCGAAGTGAACCGCGAAGTGGCGGTAGAAGCCCTGTCGCGCTTTGAAATCAAGGCTGACACGGCTGTCGATGGCCAAGACGCGCTGAACATGCTGGCGACCAAGGATTATGACTTGGTGCTGATGGACGGCTCGATGCCCGTTTTGGACGGCTTTGAAGCCACGCGCGCGATCCGGAAACTCGAGGCCCAAGAAGGGCGCAAGCGTCTGCCGGTCGTGGCATTGACGGCCCATGTGGTTGGAACCGCCGCCAATGCTTGGGCTGAATGCGGTATGGACGGCGTGTTGTACAAGCCCTTTACTCTGGTGGCACTGGGCGAAATCCTACAAGCCAATCTACCGGCCCATCTGGCGACCAAGGCGCTTGAGATGATGGATGCCCGTTCAGATGATGTGGCGATGTCTGTGGGCGAGCAGGCCGAGGATAGCGGTGAAGACGGACTATTTGACGATGCCGTGATTCTGCCTTTCCTGCGCGATCTGAAAACGCACCGACGCGATTTCGTCGTGCGCGCGGTTGGCCTTTATCGCAATCACGCCCCCAGCACGTTAATCGAGATGCAAGAAGCTTTGGATGCTGGCGATCGCGAGCGTCTGGCAAAAGCAGCCCATTCGCTCAAATCCATGAGCCTTAATATTGGTGCGAAAGCGATAGCCAAGCTTGCCGGTGGCATTGAAGCTGCTGTTCGCATTCACAATACGCCCGTCTCCCCGTCTGAGATTGAGCGCGCGATCGCGCTTTTGCACATGACGCTCGACCGCCTGGCGCAGCTGATGGAAACCGATCTGTCAGAACCTGAGACCCCGGTCATCAAGCCGGAAGTAAAGGCTTCGGTGGTTGAAGTCTTGAGTACGGTGACTTTGTCGCCCGAAGAAAAAGCCTTGCGCGATGAGCTTGAAGCTGATCTTGAGACCGGTGCCCTCAGCATGGTGTATCAGCCGCTCTATGATCGCATGGGCAATCAAGTGGTGTCGGCCGAAGCTTTGCTGCGCTGGGATCGCGGTGGCCGCGCGCGCGTGGGCCCAGACATCTTCATCCCGATCGCAGAAAAGTCTGGCTTCATTGCCCATATCGGCCATTTCGTCCGCCAAGCAGTCTTCAACGACACCGCCGATTGGGGCAATTTGCCCATCGCGCTGAACGTGTCGCCCCTAGAATTGATCGACGAAAATTTTGTCGGCGATCTGAAAGAACTCTTTGCTGAGACAGGTTACAATCCGGCCCGCGTGGTTCTGGAAGTGACCGAAACGGCTTTCTTGGGCGATCCAGACCGCGTGCGGCAATTGTTCGCGCAACTCAAAGCCATGGGCTGTAAGCTGGCGCTCGACGACTTCGGTGTGGGCTATTCCAGCTTGACCTCGCTGCACCGCTTCCCGTTCGACAAGATCAAGATCGACCGCGAATTCGTCACCAGCCTTGATCTCGACCCCAAAACCTCGCGTGAGGCTTTGGCCATCATCCAAGCCGTTTCCAGTATCGGCCGGGCCTTGGGGCGCGAAGTGGTGGCGGAAGGGGTTGAGACGGCAACCCAGCATGCGGTGTTGAAAGCGGCGGGCGTGCATACGTTGCAGGGCTATTTGTTCGGCAAGCCCATGGTGGCAAGCGAATTTGCCCGTTTGTTGACGCCAACGCCTTCCAGCACCAGTCCAACCTTGGTTGGCAGTACCGCTGCGACCATCCCAGCGACCGCACCCTTATCGCCTCATAGCCCTACCGCCCTTGCTTCCTAATCGAACCTGCGGGTATCGCAGAGCGGGGGCTGGCAGGGTCTGACAAAATCATGACATAGTCTTTCGCCTTATTGGGGAAAGCGGGGGCTAAACGGGTTTGGACATGCCGATTACGACACGCCAGCACCATCTTACCGCCGCCCTGTTTGTGGCCGGCATTGCCTGCTTGTTGCCAACAATTTCGGGCGCGCAGGCACCCCCCACAGGCGGTGTTTTGTCGCCACCTTCTGGGGCAACCCAAGCTTTACCGCCCGAGATGACGCCAGAGGGTGTTCTCAAGGAGCTGGTAACCCAATCGATTGCCGAACAGGCCGGCGTGCCAGAACTTGCCGCCCCCACGCCGGTTCCTGTGCCGGTAAAGCCACTCACGCCCGCGATGCAGGAGGTCTTGAATAAGGACCTACTTGACCTCGCCGATTTGTTGACGGGGCGTTGGGACAATGAGTTGCAGACCTTTTTTGAGCCCGAACTCAATGTGCCGCTGCCTTTGCGCCATGAGCGCTTGCATGCCGTGGTCAAGCCAATTGAAGCCCCTGAATTCGGCCCCGTCAGCTTCTATGTCGAGTATCGCAAAGGGGGGGAAACAGGGCCCGTTGCCCGCCAGCGCATCTGGACATTGCGTGTTGATCCTGACCTGAACGGCATTCGCTTGACTGGTTTTGCGCCAAAGGAAGGCAAGCCCTTAGAGGGGGCGTGGCGGCTCGTCGAAGGGGTGGACGGTCTCAAGCCAGGTCAGCTCAAGAAAGATGCTTTCACCCCTGTCATGGGCTGCGACATCATTTGGCGGCGGCGCGGGGAAGGCTTTAGTGGGGCGACGCGGCCCGCCGCGTGTAAGCTTGTGACCAATGCCGATAAGCGCGTGCTGTCGGTCAGCGAGCAGCATGACATTTCGGCCAATGTCTGGGAGGTACGTGACGTTGGCGTGGATGAGCGCGGCGTGCGGGTCTTTGGTGGCAGTGATACCCCCCCGACGCGCCTCAAACGGGCACAGACTTTCTCGTGCTGGGCTTCAGTTGCCAAGGGCGCTGAGCGTGCCACAGTGTCTGACCTTGTGGTACACGACCAAGGTGGCTTGGTGACGGCTGAATTTGCCGGGGGCAGCCCTGCCAAGCTGCGCTTACGTCTGCGCAATGTGGAATGGCCAATTGGTCAAAACCGACCCTCGCTTACCCTCTATCTCTTGAAAGATAGCGATGATCGGGCCGAGGGCTTTGCGTGGGGTGAGCCGACGGCCAACCGCTTGGCCCTGGACGTGGGCGGCACCCAGGTCAGCTGTACCCGCGACCCTCGCGCCTTATGGCGCTAAAGCCTAGCGGCCAAAAAACTTGATAACGACCGCAATCAGAAGCGCGGATAGGCCAATCTTCAAAATCAGATAGGCCCGCATGGCCCGGCCAAGCTTGGCCATATTTTCCTGATGCAGCGCTTGTTCCTCCGGCGTCAGCTCACGCGGGGCATCATCGGCGTCTTCATCATCCCAGCTAGGATTGGGTGGGTTTTCAGCGCCTGTGGACGGTGGCTTTTGCTCCATTAGCGCTTACCCCTCAAATGGATCGCGCACCAAGATTGTGTCGTCCCGCTCGGGGCTGGTGGAGAGAAGGGCGACGGGGCGGGTCACCAATTCTTCGATTCGGCGCACGTATTTGATGGCGTTTGCAGGCAGGTCTTTCCAAGAACGCGCACCGCGTGTGGTTTCCTGCCACCCGTCGAAATACTCAAAGATAGGTTCCACGCTGGCTTGATCTTTCAGGCCCGCGGGGAACCAATCCAAGGCGCGGTCGCCAATCCGATAACCGACGCAAACTTTGAGTTGCTCAAACCCGTCAAGCACATCGAGTTTGGTGAGGGCAAGGCCACTGATACCGCCGACGATGGCAGCCTGACGTACCAACACCGCGTCAAACCAACCGCAGCGACGTGGCCGGCCTGTTACGGTGCCAAACTCATGCCCGCGCTCGCCGATACGTTTGCCGATGTCGTCGAACAATTCGGTGGGGAAGGGGCCTTCGCCGACGCGGGTTGTATAGGCTTTGCAGATACCCAGCACATAGCCCAAGGAATTGGGGCCCATGCCTGTACCGGCAGAAGCTTGGCCTGAAACCGTGTTGGACGAGGTCACATAGGGATAGGTGCCGTGGTCAATGTCGAGCAGTGTGCCTTGCGCGCCTTCAAACAGGATGCGGCGGCCACGACGGCGGGCTTCTTCCAGCACCTTCCATACGGGTTGTGCATAGGGCAAAATCTTGGGTGCAAGGCCGATAAGCTCGGCTTTGATCGCCGCGCCATCGAGCTCAGGCAGGTCGAGCCCTTTGCGCAAGGCGGTGTGATGGGCAAGCAAGCGGTCGATCTTGGCGTCCAGCGCATCGGGGTCAGCCAGATCGGCGACGCGAATGGCACGGCGGCCAACCTTATCTTCATAGGCGGGACCAATGCCCCGACCCGTTGTGCCAATCTTACCCGCACCTGCTTGGGCTTCGCGCGCGCCATCCAAATCGCGGTGTAAGGCCAAGATCAAGGTCGCATTATCCGCAAGCACGAGGATTGAGGGATCAATCATCACACCTTGGTCGCTAACCCGCTTAATTTCATCGAGAAGCGCATGCGGGTCGACCACCACGCCATTGCCAATCACGGACAATTTGCCTTGCACCACGCCCGAAGGCAGGAGCGAGAGCTTATAGACCTTTTCTCCCACAACCAATGTATGGCCGGCATTATGGCCGCCTTGGAAGCGCGTGACCACATCGGCACGATCGCTCAACCAATCCACAATCTTGCCTTTGCCTTCGTCGCCCCATTGGGCCCCGACAACCACCACATTCGCCATGAGTCTAAACTCCCTGCTTGCGCGGGGTGCTTGGGGTCTGACGGCGAACACGTCAAGCTATCAGGCTGCGATCTGCCTAGTTTCCCCGTATTGTGCCTTCGGTTTCGAGGGCGACGGCACCGGTCATAATGACGTGATTATCGCTTTCTCGCCATTCGATCTCCAGCATGCCGCCGTCGACCTGGACCTTAGCGACCCGGTCACATAGGCGGCGGCGAACGGCTGCGACCAAAGCCGCACAGGCCCCCGTGCCACAGGCTTTCGTTAAGCCCGCACCCCGCTCCCAAACCCGCAAACGGATATGATCGCGGGCGACAATTTCTGCAAAGCCGACATTGGTGCGCTCAGGGAAAAGGGGGTGATATTCAATCATGGGCCCGACTGCTTCCACGGGGGCGAGTTCGGCATCTTGAACAAAGAAGACGCAATGGGGATTACCCATGCTGACCACACCAGGCCCATGCAGGATCGGGTCATCAATCGGGCCGACTTGCAGTTCAATCCGGATGGTATCCATCCGCTCTGCCATGGGGATCAACTCCCAATCCAAAATCGGCTCGCCCATATCTACACTGATCCGGTTTTGCCCGACACTGACCGCCCCCAAAAGGCCTGCTTCGGTTTCAATGACCACATTCTCGCGGTTCATCTCGCGCATCACATACCAAGCCACACAGCGCGAGCCATTGCCACAAGCGGCCACTTTCGACCCATCGGCATTCCAGATTTCGGTATAGACATCGGCCATAGGGTTTTTTGGCGGCAGCAGCAGCATCAATTGGTCAAAGCCAATGCCTTTTCCAGCCGATGCCAAGGCTTCGACCGCGCTGGCATTGAGCGTCACAGGACGCTCTCGCGCGTCTAGGACAGCGATTTCATTGCCGAGGCCGTTCATTTTTGCGAATTTCATGGCCTTTATCTAGGCGCATTTGAAGCGAAGTAAAACACCAAGTAGAAACCATCTTCATGCTTTGGTGATGTTAAATGACAAATAATTAATGCAATGCCCCCATTCCGCCGCATTTGCACCCAGATCGCGCCACAAGCGGGGTCGATAAGGACAGTGTCGGTTGGACAGCAGAACATCTCGCAGGTTCTGGTTTCCCAACAGCCCCCCCAGCCCCCCTCCAGGGTCTGCGGACTGCAGTTCAACCGACACACAAGTTTTTTTCCATCGACACTGCGCCCTAATCCACTATCCCTTCTTTGCAAACGCAAAGAGGGGATATTTTTTGACCAAACGCTTGGCTGGCCGTCGCGCCATTATCACCGGGGCCGCTTCGGGCATTGGGCTGGCTACCGCTCATCTCTTCGCGCGCGAAGGGGCCGTGGTGCTTGCGGTTGATCTGCCCGGTGAGAAACTGGTTCAAGCCTTTGCAGGGTCGGGCATAAAAACCCACGGCCAGTCGGTTACCGATTTGGATGCACCAGACCAAATCTTGGCGGCAGCGCGCAGCCATTTGGGCGGGGTCGATATCCTGTTCAATAATGCGGGCATCGCGACCAATAGTCTGGTGGAACGGACCAGTGATGAAGATTGGGACCAAACCCTTGACGTGAACTTGCGGGCCATGTTCCGCCTCACACGTGCAGCGATCCCAGATCTGAAAGCCAGTGCTGCGGGACGAATCATCAATACAGCCTCAGTCATGGCCGAAGGCAGCGGGATGGGATTGGCGGCTTATTCCGCCTCAAAGTCCGGCGTGCAAGGTTTTACGCGTGCGTTGGCCATTGAGCTGGGCAAATATCAAGTCACCGCCAATTGGTTGTTGCCCGGTGCCATCCGCACCGGCATGACCCAAGGCCTATGGGACCAACGGCCAGAGATTGCCGACACCTGGGCCAATAAGGCGGTGCTGCGCCGCTTGGGCGAACCAGACGATATCGCCAAAGTCGCCCTCTTTTTGGCCAGCGACGATGCAGGCTTTATCACAGGCCAAGGCCTTTGCGTCGATGGTGGCCTGTCCTTACGCGTTGGGGGCTAAGGCATGCTGATTAATTTCGCTGAGCCCATGGTTTGGCTATGGATGGTATCGGCTGCGGCAGCGGTCCTTTATGGCCTTATCTTCAACAAACAAGCACCCAATCCGTTGCGCAGTGCCATGAAAACCGCGGCAGTGGCAGGTCTTGCCCTCGTCGTCTGGCAAGCACAAGGCCCAAGTTTTCTCCTCTATGCCCTGGCGGCCAGTGCGATCGGCGATTTATTGCTGGCTGGGCCGGGAGAGAAGCGCTTTATGGCGGGCGTGGCCGCCTTTGCCATCGCGCACGGCTGCTATATCCCGCTGTTTTTTGAGTTTGGCGCGTTTCAACATGGCGTTGGGACGTGGCAGATCGCCCTAGCCCTTGCCCTGCTGGCAACCAGCGCCGGTCTGCTATTTGGTATCCTCTGGCGGCATTTGGGGCCGATGAAGGCTCCGTTGAGCTGCTATTTTGTCATCATTCTGGGCATGTGCTTTTCTGCGCTTGCTTTGCCGGAGAGCCCCTATCTGACCTATGCCATGATTGGTGTGGTGGCCTTTGCGACCTCAGACATGATTTTGGGCGTCGAACTGTTTGCCCTTAAGCCAGGCTCGCCCTGGCACAGCCTGACCAGCCCTGCAGTCTGGACGCTTTATTATGGCGGCCAAGCGCTGATCACGCTGGGCATCCTAAACGAATGGGGTGCTAGGCTGGTGGGGGCCCAAGCGGCTTAGCCGTCTTGGTCTGGCCGTCGCGCAAGGTGATATAGATGGTGGAGATGATCACAATTGCGGCCCCCACCATGGCTAAAGTGTCCGGGATTTCGTGAAAGAAAATAACGCCTGCGCCCGCCACGAGGGGCAGGCGAATATAATCAATCAAGCCCATCAAAGAGGCCTCGCCGGTGGATAAGGCGCGCACATAACAGGACTGGGCGGCAACGCCCGCAAAGCCCATGGCGATCAAAAGGCCCATGGTCTCAAAATCTGGCAAAACCGGATCGAGGATCAAGAAGGGCAGCCCCGCTAAAGTCGTGAACACATTGCCATAGACCACCAAGGTCAAAGACGAATGATCCTTGGTCAGGTCTTTGACCGTCACAAGGGCAAAGGCAAAGGCCAGTGCCGAGACCAAAGCAGCCATCGTTGCAGGATCAATTGTGGTTGCATGGGCCGAAAAATCAGGCTTGGTCATCATCAAGATTCCGACAAAGCCGATGCCGACCGCTGTCCAGCGCCGCCATGCGACTTTTTCCTTCAAGATCACGACAGCTAAGATGGTCATGAACAGGGTGCGCGAAAAGCTTAAAGCCTGGCTTTGGGCTAAAGGCAGATGCACCAGCGCGTAAAAGCCCGCAAAAAAGCCAATCGTGCCATAGCTGGATCGCAAGAGTAGCTTTCCGGGCCTTGATGTCTTCCACACTTTCGGCCCCGCCATCAAAGCAAAGGGTAGAACCGCAACGACCCCCGCAAGCGAGCGCCAGAAGATCAGCATGGCAACGCTGGTGGTTGAACCCAAGCCCTTGGCCAGCACCGCCATCACCAAAAAACCTGCCGCAGATCCCAACATCCACAGCGCACCAAGGCTATTGGGCGACAGCGGCAATTTCTTTTGTGCAGGGCTTGTGAACGGATCCATGAAAGCCCGAATCTAGCTTTGGGGTGACGGCACGGCATCGCCAAAAATGGAAGCCATGGGGGAGGGGGCGGCAGGGTCCCACGCATGGCGTGGACCCACCGTGATCCCGCCATCGACGACCAGATGCGTGCCCGTCATGAAGCTGCCGGCGTCACTCATGAGCAATAAGACCGCTTCGGCAATATCCTTAGGCTGCCCTGCCCGACCAATGGGTTGGGCTGCCCCGCCCTGATGGGCGATGAGGGCGGCAAGTTGATCGGCTTGTTCGCGTGGTAAGCCTAAGGCCGTGCCAAAGATGGAGGTCGCAATCAGGCCCGGGCAAATTGCGTTGACCCGGATATGTTTCGCACACAATTGGGCAGCAGCCACTTTGCTGAAATGGATCACGGCGGCTTTGGCCGTGGAATAGGCAATTGGACCCCACCCAGCTTCAAGCCCTGCGATCGAGGCGGTGTTGACGATCGAGCCACCACCGCGCTTGGCCAGATGCGGCACCGCATGCTTGGTGCCATAAAAAACCGAAGTCACCAGCACGTCAAAAATTGCTTTCCAATCTTTGGACTCGACCTCTTCCAACGGGCTCATAATACCCGCAGAGCCTGCATTATTGAATAGGCCATCGAGCCCGCCGAAATGGCTTGCCGCATCATCCAGAATGGCTTTGACTTGGGCTTCATCGGTGACGTCGCAATGGCGATAAATCAGACGGTCCTTGAAGCGGCTTTCCAGATTGGCCCCTTTTTCATCTTGGATGTCGGCGGCCAAAACAAAAGCGTCTTCTTCAATCAGGCGTTCGACCGTCCCAAGGCCGATGCCACTGGCAGCCCCAGTTACGACAATAACCTTGTGTTTCACGCGTCCAACCATGGTTTTGCTCCCTGAGTAGTGTCGCCGCGTCTAAAGCGCAGCTTTATTGTCGACTTCGAATGAAGTCAGATTGGCGTCACCTAGGCCAAGATCATTCCATTTACTGCGCCAAATCTTGGTATGATTGGCCTCGCGGTGACGCTTGAACGAGGCCATATCTGCCCAGATCTCAAAGACCCGGATGGTCATCGGGTCAAAAGCATCCACAGCATAAGTATAGAGATCGCAGCCTTCTTCTGCTCGAGATGCTGTCGACATCGCTGCCATCGCTGCCAAGACGGGCAAGGTAACACCCCGCCTTGCCCGAAAGGTCCCGGCCACAATCACAGCACCGGGAGGCTTGGCTTCGGTCATAATGTCACAACAACTTTTCCAGTAGCCTTGCGGTCCATCAGATGACGGATCGCCTCAGCGCCCTTTTCCAATGGAAAATGTGCAGAGACATGGGGTTTGATTTTTCCCGCTGCATATAAAGCCATTAGTTCGGCGATGTTTTCCTGATTGGCTTTTGGGTTGCGCGCTGTGAATGCGCCCCAAAAGACGCCCACAATCTGGCAGGACTTCAACAGCGTCAGATTGAGGGGAATGGCTGGAATGCCCGCAGGGAAGCCAATAACCAAGAAGCGGCCTTCCCACCCAATGGCGCGCAAGCTGGCCTCGGCATAAGCACCACCCACGCCATCATAGATCACATCAGCGCCATTGGGGCCGCAGGCTTTTTTGAACAAGTCTGCCAAGGCCTTTTTGCCTTCGGCATCAAATTCGCCTGTTGGGTAGACAAGGCCCTCATCTGCGCCATGGGCCAAGCAGACGTCGACTTTTTCTTGGGTTGAGCAGGCGGCAATGACTTTGGCACCCATGGCTTTACCCAGTTCAACAGCTGCAAGACCAACCCCACCAGCCGCGCCCAGCACCAGCAAAGTTTCGCCCGCCTTCAACTGCCCGCGATCTTTCAAGCCATAATGGCTGGTGCCATAGGTCATGATGAAGGCCGCTGCCTCATCAAACGGCATGCTGTCGGGGATAGGGATGCAGCGCGCAGCAGGCAAAGCGATCTTTTCCGCCAAACCGCCCCAACCGGTGGACCCAATCACGCGGTCACCGACTTTGAGGTGGGTGACGCCTTCGCCAACAGCGGAGACAACGCCCGATACTTCGCCCCCCGGCGCAAATGGACGCTCTGGCTTAAACTGATACTTGTCCTGAATGATCAAGACGTCGGGATAATTGATGCCAACGGCTTTCACATCGAGAATCACATCGCCTTTGCCTGCGACGGGCTCAGGCAATTCCGATAAGCTAAGGGTCTCGGGCATGCCGGGTGAATGGGACAAAAGCGCCTTCATGATGTGTCTCCTGAGCAATCTGTTTTGAAAGGCATAGCGAAGTGCTACGCTTCGCACTAGAGCAGGATGTCTCATTTCTCATTTTTCTTGGGTGTCCTTTTGGGCACCCCGCGTATCGGGAGCATTTCATGGCTTGGGCATTGGCACTTCATGGTGGGGCAGGGCCTGCCCGTGGTCGCACCTATGATCGGGAAGAGGCCCATATGGCCGAAGTCCTCAGGCGGGGGGCCGATATGCTGGAAGAAGGCTTGTCTGCGCTCGATGTCGTGGTTTCCATGGTGCGGGAACTCGAAGATTCAGGCTTCCATGTTGCCGGCAAGGGGGCCTCGGCCAATGGCATGGGTGAGTATGAATTGGATGCCGCGGTGATGGATGGCGCACTGCGACGGGCCGGCGCGGTTGGGGCCTTAGTCGGCTTTCGCTCGCCCATTATGGTGGCACGCGCCGTGATGGAAGAAACCCCGCACGTGCTGCTGGTTGGCGCTGGGGCAAAGGCTTTCGCGCGCGAGATGGGGTTGGAAGAGATTGAAGACCCCGCCGCTTATTACACCCCTGCCGTGCGCCGCCCGGTGGAGCCCGGAGAGCTTGCCCATGGCACCGTTGGCGCTGTGGCCCGCGACATTGCTGGCCGATTGGCGGCGGCGACCTCAACCGGCGGGCTCCTCAACAAAATGCCGGGCCGAGTTGGCGATACGCCTTTGATTGGGGCAGGGACCTGGGCTGATGAGCGCGTAGCCGTTTCTTGTACGGGCCAAGGCGAATATTTCATCCGCGCCGCTGTGGCCGCTGACATCTCAGCCCGCGTCCGCTATGGCGGGCAAACCTTGGCGTCGGCTTGCGCCGGGGCTTTGGCCGATATGGAAACACAAGGCGGCGATGGCGGCTTGATTGCGGTCGATGCCATGGGCAATGTCTCTACGCCCTATGTCAGCGAAGGCATGAAGCGCGGGATTGCCACCCATACGGGGCGCTTTGAGGTGAAGACGTTTCGGTGAGGGGATGCGCGACCGGGTTGGGCTGCCTCTCCGGAGCCCCATTACCCATGATGGATGCCAAATCGCTTGGCACAACTCATCTGTAGGCACTGCCCAGGCTAGGGTACTGGTTGGACGGGTTCAAAGTCAGCATAGCGCGGCCTTGAGCCGTTCTAAAAGCGCCCAAACAGCTTGGCGTGAAGGGCGTAGCCCGCTAAAGCGATCACCCTGCCTGTGAGCCCTTTGGGAATCTATCGCCTATGACTGCTGATACCGCCGCCCCCAGCAAAGCTGAGACCGCTTTTGCAACCGCCAAAACTTTGGCCGAGGCGCTGCCCTTTATCCAGCGCTATGACCGCGAGACGGTGGTGATCAAATATGGTGGCCATGCGATGGGCGATGAGGCGACCGCCCAACGCTTTGCTGCCGATGTGGTCTTGTTGAAGCTGGTCGGCATTCATCCCGTCGTCGTCCATGGCGGCGGACCGCAGATTAGCGCGATGCTCAATCGGGCGGGCGTAAAGTCTGAGTTTGTCGACGGCCTGCGCGTCACCGATACAGCCACGATGGAAATTGCCGAGATGGTGCTGTCGGGTGCGGTCAATAAGCAATTGGCGCATTTGATTACCCAAGCAGGCCGGGAAGCCGATGTGCGCGGCGTGGGCCTGTCGGGCAAGGACGCGCGCCTGTTTACGGTCGAAAAAGTCGTCCGCACCCGCAAGGATCCCGAAAGCTTGATTGAGCAAGTGGTTGATCTGGGCTTTGTTGGCGACCCCAAAGAAGTCGATGCGCAATTGGTCATGACCTTGATCAAGGCTGAGCAAGATTATGTGCCCGTGGTTGCCCCTATTGGCGTGGACCCAGCTGGTGCGACCTTCAATATCAATGCCGATACCGCTGCAGGGGCCTTAGCCGGGGCGCTACATGCTAAGCGCTTCTTGTTATTGACCGATATTGAGGGGGTGAAGGATGGCAATGGCAATCTGATCCCTGAGATGACGATTGCGGACGCACGGGCTTTGATGGCGTCGGGCGTTGCGAATGGCGGGATGATCCCTAAATTAGAAACCGCCATTGCGGCGATTGAATCCGGTGTGGAGGCGGTCGTCATCCTAGATGGCCGGACGCCTCACGCCATCCTCAACGAACTTTTCACCGACTCCGGTTCAGGAACCCTTATTCGCTCATGACCACACGCCCGTTGACCCGACTTTATCAGGCCGAAGATTGGGTCTTTGATCTCGATAACACGCTTTATCCCGCCGAATGTGATTTATTCGCCCAAATTGACGAGCGCATGACTGAATTTGTTGGGCGCTATTTGGGCCTAGATTATGATGCGGCCAAAGCCAAGCAGAAGCATTATTATACCACCTATGGCACCACGCTGAACGGCATGATGCGCGAGCATAACATGCCTGCCAGCGCCTTCCTCGATTATGTCCATGATCTGGACTATAGCCCTGTTGTCCCGGCGCCGAAATTGCGCGCCGCAATTGAAGCTTTGCCCGGCCGGAAACTGGTCTTCACCAATGGCTCGCGCGGTCATGCCGAGCGCACCTTGAAGGCCTTGGGCCTTGAGGATGTTTTCCATGATCTTTTTGACATTGAGGCAACCGGTTATGTGCCCAAGCCCAAGCGGGAAGCTTTCGATGTTTTGATTGACCGCCATGTGGTTGAACCAACCAAAGCCGTGATGGTGGAAGATTTGTCGCGTAATTTGTTGACGGCACACGAACTTGGGTTTTCTACCATCCTTGTCTGGTCATGGAAGGATTGGAGTCATGAACCTGTCGATGGCCGACCTGCCGGGCCTGTCGACGAGACGCCCGATCATGTCCATCACATGACCAATGATCTGACCGCCTTCTTGGAAGCGGTTGTCGAAGCGGGAACCCAGCATGGCTGAGATTCATCAAGACATCACCCAATTCACCGCAGAGCGGGCTTGGGGGGCGCGGGATTTGGCCGAAATTGCCGGGGCGACGGTGCGGCTGCATTGGACCGACAAGCCTTACATCTGGCACACCAATACCGGTGCCGAAGTCTTTATGGTCATCGATGGTGCGGTTGATATGTCCTATAAGGTCGATGGCGTTGAAAAGACCGTACGGCTTGGTCCCAATGATGTTTTTGTCGCCAATGTGGGCGATGAACATATTGCGCGGCCTGTCGGGGCAGCCCGGATTTTGGTGGTTGAAGAAAAGGGTTCGATCTAGGTTTTCCCATGCACCATTTGCACGATCCCCTGGCCCCCGCCGCAGAGCCCATCACCTTTGACGACTTCTTGAAGGTCGATATTCGGGTTGGAACCATTGTCTCGGCCGAAGTGTTTGAGGCGGCGCGTAAACCTTCGTACATTTTGATGATCGACTTTGGCCCAACTTTGGGCGTCAAAAAATCCTCGGCTCAAATCACCACGCATTATCGTCTGCATGACTTGGTTGGGCGTCAAGTTGCAGCTGTGGTCAATTTCCCGCCGCGTCAGATTGGACCCATACGTTCAGAAGTGCTGACTTTGGGATTTCCAGACGCGGATGGCCATGTCGTGCTATTTGCCCCTGATCAAAACGTGCCGAATGGTGGACGTTTGTTCTAATTCCCGCGCACGCGAGTGACGCAAGCGATTGCGTGACGCGCCAAGCACGGGCATAGCAGAAAGCCTTATGGCCAAACCTGCTAGCTGAAAATGACCACGCCCATGACTGATCTCAACCATCTGGAAGCCACCATCAATGCCGCGTGGGAAGACCGGACCGCCATCTCCATTGAGACGACTGGATCTGTACGAGATGCCGTGGGGCAGGCTTTGACCCTGTTGGATCAAGGCGTGGCGCGTGTGGCTTCGCGTGGCGCAGACGGTCAATGGACAACGCATCAATGGCTGAAGAAGGCGGTACTTTTGTCCTTCCGCCTCAATGACAATTATCTGATCGACCCTGAGCATGATCCCCATCCGGTCCAGCATGCTGGGCGCGCCTTTGATAAAGTACCTCTGAAGACCGCGCGCTGGTTAGAGGCTGATTTCCGCGAAGCAGGCTTCCGCATGGTGCCGGGTTCTGTCGTGCGCCGCGGCAGCTTTATCGCCAAGGGCGCGGTTCTGATGCCAAGCTTTGTGAATATCGGGGCCTATGTGGGTGAAAACACCATGATCGACACGTGGGCAACGGTTGGTTCCTGTGCCCAGATCGGGGCTAATGTCCATATTTCGGGCGGCACAGGTATTGGCGGGGTGTTGGAGCCTTTGCAAGCCGGCCCCGTCATCATCGAAGACAATGTGTTTGTGGGTGCCCGTTCTGAAGTGGCCGAGGGCGTGATTGTACGCGAAGGCGCTGTCATCTCGATGGGCGTGTTTTTGGGCGCATCGACCAAAATCATCGACCGGGCCACAGGGGCTGTCTATCGCGGCGAAGTGCCGCCCTATGCGGTAGTGGTGCCGGGCTCTTTACCAGACCCTAAGGGTGGACCCAGCTTGGCTTGTGCTGTGATCGTCAAAACCGTCGATGCACAGACCCGCTCCAAAACAGGAATCAACGAATTATTGCGCGATTAGGAGGCTTCATGTTTCCCCAGCCCGAAAATCATTATCTCGCCCAAATCAATGTCTCCGTATCGCGCTATGATCAGGATGATCCGCGCTTTGCGGGCTTCACCAGCCGCATCGATGCGGTAAATGCCATCGCCGAACGGGCAGAGGGCTTTGTGTGGCGGCTCAAGTCCGACTCTGGCAATGCGATGGATATTCGCGCTTCCGACGATCCGCGTTTCCTAATCAATATGAGCGTGTGGAAGACGGCTGAAGCACTCGAAGACTTTGTATGGAAGACGGCCCATGTCAAAGTCTATAATCAAAAGGCCGAATGGTTTCCTTCACTCGGGACCGCCCATATGGCGTTTTGGTGGGTGCCAATTGGCCATATTCCGACTTATGAGGAAGGTATGGCGCGTCTTGAGACCTTGCGCGCCAAGGGGCCAAGCGAAACGGCTTTTGGCTGGGAAAGCTTGCCTCAAGTCGCGGAATGGCGCTCTAAACGCTGCGGTTAGTGCAATTTTACCGTCCATCTGAGAAATAATCTGGGCTTTGTCACAATTATCACGTTTTCGTGATCGATAGGGCTTGACCCGCTGCTGAACGGTACCACAGTAGAGCCGTTGCGTTTTTATCGATTCGGATAAAGGCTGCGGCCTTTAAGTTTTATCTCCGTAAAGATGAATTGGAAGTGGATGGCTCTTCGGTTCTCTATTCTCGGCGCGGCACGCATTGCCAAACCCGCATTGATCGATCCCTTAGCTGAAAATCCAGATGCAATTCTGGTGGCGATTGGGGCTTCGACGCGTGAGCGCGCGCTGGAATATGCCATGACCCATGCGATCCCCCATGCTGGAACCTACGAGGACGTGATCGCGCGCGATGATGTCGATGTGGTCTATATCGCTCTGCCACCTGCGGGGCATTGTGAGTGGAGCCTCAAGGCCCTTGCAGCGGGCAAACATGTGTTCCTCGAAAAGCCGGCCACGGTGAATGAGGCTGATGCGCGAACCTTGGTAGCTGCGGCCCATAAGGCCGGCAAGCGCTTGATCGAGGCCTTTCATTATCGGTGGCATCCTTTGTTTCGTCGCGCGGTGGACATTGTTCAATCTGGCCAATTGGGCGAGCTTGTTTCAGGCGAAGCGGAATTTTCGGTTCCCATCGTCCGCAATGCGCGGGAGTTTCGTTGGCAAGCCTCCCAAGGTGGCGGGGCATTGGCAGACCTTGGCTGTTATCCCGTCAGTTGGTTGCGCCATTTGGCAGGGGTAGAGCCCATTGTAACCGCCGCCCACCAAGACCTCGAACCCGATGGTGTGGATCGGCGCACAACGGCGCATTTCTCCTTTCCAACCGGCCTTGAGGCCGATGTGATCTGCGATATGGACCCTGAAGGCGGGCGCAAGCCGCCTCGGCTGGAACTTGTTGGTACCAGGGGCCGACTGGATATCGACAATCCTCTCGCCCCCCAATATGGCGCGGAATTGATACTGACCATTGACGGCCAAGAAACCCGCGAAACCTTTCCTCGCCGCCCCACTTTTGCCTATCAGTTCGATGGTGTGGTGGACGCCATTCAAACCGGCAAGCCTGTTTGGACCGAGGGCGCGGACTTGATCGCCAATGCAGCAGCCATGGCTGCGATCCGTCGGGTGGCCGCCTCTGGCTAGAGCCATCAATCTGCCCTAGGTTGGGCTTATGACCACATCTGATTTCGATCCCATTCATTTGGCCTGTGACCTCATCCGCAAGCCCTCAGTCACGCCCGCTGATCTTGGCGCGCTCGACGTGGTGCAACAGGCGCTGGAGGCCTTAGGCTTCCGCGTCAAACGCTATCGGTTCGAAGATATTGACAATCTCTATGCGCGCTTCGGCACCGAGGCCCCCAATTTCTGCTTCGCGGGCCATACAGACGTGGTTCCGACGGGGGATCTGGCACAGTGGTCAGTCGATCCCTTCGAGGCGGCCCTGCAAGATGGTTTGCTGATCGGTAGAGGTGCCGCCGATATGAAGGGCGGGATCGCTGCCTTTGTCGCGGCTACGGCACGCTATTTGGCGAAAAACCCAAAGCCCAAGGGCTCGATCTCCTTCCTCATTACTGGCGATGAAGAAGGCGTCGCGCTGCATGGCACCAAGAGATTACTGCAAGCCATTGCGGCGGAAGGCGAAGTCCTCGATCACTGCGTGGTGGGTGAGCCGACCAATCCAGATGCCATGGGTGACATGATTAAAAATGGCCGCCGCGGCTCGCTCAATTGCACCGTCAGCGTGACGGGTATTCAAGGTCATGTTGCCTATCCTCATAAGGCGGCCAATCCCGTGCGGGCCTTAATCGGCTTTCTGCACCAAATCCAAAGCCATAAGCTTGATGAGGGGGCCGAAGGCTTCCAACCCTCCAATCTCGAAGTTGTGACGATAGATGTGGGTAATCCAACCACCAATGTCATTCCAGAAAAGGCGACAGCCCGTTTCAACATCCGCTTCAATACTGCCCACACCGGTGAAAGCCTGTCTACGTGGCTTCTGGCCGAGGCCCGGCGTGCGGAAGAAGGATTTAACGGCAAGATAGATCTTGCCATCATGGTCTCTGGCGAAGCCTTTTTCACCCCACCAGGACTTTTGACCCACCTCATCCAAGATGCCTGTGAAGCCGTGACCGGGCGCAGGCCAGAATTATCGACTACGGGTGGCACCTCCGACGCGCGCTTTATCAAGGATTATTGCCCCGTGTGCGAGTTTGGCTTGGTGGGCGCGACCATGCACCAAGTCAATGAGCGGGTGGAGACACGCGACATTGAAACCCTGGCCACCATTTATGAAGGCGTGCTGGACCGCTATTTTGCGCAAGTCTAGTCCGTTTTCGGTGCAGGATTGCCCAAAATCACAGAGTCAGCCCAAAAGGGGGAAATGGCGCGCACACCCTTCTTGTTGAACCCCAAATATCTCATGCAGAATTTGCGTGATGGGTTTGATGCGGCCAAGGCGCGCACTGGCTCAGAGGGTGTTTTGGTCGCGCTATCTGCCGGTGGGCTCGTCCTCGCATTTTTGCTTTTAGCCCTCCTAGCACCTTTGGCACTCAATGCGCCGGGCTTTATCTCTTATGGGGTAGGCGTTTTTGTGCTTCTTCTGGTTCTGGCGGCAACAGGGGCTGGGGCGGTCGCCCTTTGGCGCTTGATGGCGCAAGGGGCTCGCGATGGCGCGAGTTCCCAAGTCCAAGCTGCCTCTATTGTTAATGAGCCTGCGATCCAAGCAGCCTTATCGGATGCCGAAGATGCAGGCTTGCGCGCCATGTCTTCCCGTGAGGTGCAAGATGCCATGACAGGCCGCGTGCAGGGCTTGGCCTTGGCTGCTGTTCAATCAGGCGCGCATGTGTTTCTGGTCATCAGGCTGAAGCAGAAACTGTCCTTTAGCCTTATTTTTGCACCGAAAGCGGCCCCGTGGCCGTTCGCGCTGCCGGCCGATGGCGCGCTGACGCCGGTCCCGACGCCGGGTGGCGTGGATGGTTTGGCTTGGGCTACAGATCGCGATCCGGCGCTTGTGTGGACCACCCGTTTGGGACCTGCCTTAGCCATGTCTGCAGCTGGCGGAGAAGCCCCGTTTTTGAGCTTGCGCGCCAAGGCGTTGGTCTTGCGGTGGGACAGCGGCGACGTGGGTACAGCCGCCCTGATCGGGCGAGAACTGTGTCTCGCCATCGCTCAGCCCTGAAGGCCGACCGAAGTGTATTGGGGCTCTATTCTTTCCTGCCCAGTCGCTTAAGCTGACCGCAACAAAGAACTCAGGGGGAGAAGTGCCCATGTGGCGATGGCTAATCTGCGGCGTCTTAGGATTAGGCCTGGGTGTGGGCTCAGCGTTAGCTGTCTCAGGCGGCCTATTCAGTGACGCGAAGCTCGTCTCGGGTCGTTGGTCAACTGACCCAACTGTTGGGGCGGCTGCCGCCAATCCTTGGCTGCGGGCCACCATCGCGCGTGTTGGCCTCCTCGCCTTGACCAAAGAAGAGACAGTTTATTTCAACCGCGATGTCGATGAGGATGGGGCTAAGCTGGTTGAAGGCTGTATCTATGCCTTGGAGGGCGAGGCACTCCCGACCCGCTGGTGGTCCATCACGATTTATGGGGCCAATCAGATGTTGCCGATCAATACAGATGGGGCAAGTTCGATTGATGCAACCCGTGCCCTTGTTGCCCCAGCAACGACATGGGCGGGAACATTAAGTGCGACGCGGCCGACGACGCCCGGGCCATGGCTTTCCAGTAAAGGCGGCGGCACGTTTTCGTTGACCATCCGCCTCTATAATCCACAATCGGTTGAGAAGGCTGCCCTACAGGCCTTGAAACTGCCCCGGGTCAAGAAAATCTCCTGCACCCAAACGCCAACTTCAGGGGGGGGCAACTAATGGCACAAGCAAAGAAGCAAGCCCTGTGGCTGAAACCGCTCGCATTCGGTGTTTTGTTGGCGGTTTTGGGGCATTTATTGACGATCGGCCTTATCCCGAGCGTGATCATGACGATCGCCATGACCCGAATTGGCGAAGCCTCTGGTGGCCTCAACCGTTTGGCACATGGCAATATGGTGACGCCGCAAAACCAACAGATTGTGCGTTCCTCGCCTGATTTGGCCTATTCCACCTGTGCGCTTGACCTTAGCAAGGGCCCCGTCCGGGTCTTTATCGGCAAAGGAGCGGATTATACGTCTGCAGCCTTTTATGCGGGCAATACGGATAATGTCTTCACCTTGAATGACCGCAAAATCGGTCCGGAGGGGGCCCGCATCATGGTGGTCTCGGCCCGTTCGCCCATTGCCGCACGGCCGGGCGAAGTTGTGGTTAGTCTGCCCAGCGATAAGGGGCTGTTGCTGGTCCGCCGGCATGCGCCGAGTCCAGAGGCGTTCAAGCGTGTGCAGGCAGAGCGCACCCAGGATTATTGCCGTGCTGTGATGGATGGGGTGTAAGGCAGGTGCTGCAATCAAATCCGGTTGAGGAATTTGAAACGCAGGGGCGGATCGCACGCGTCTATCACCATGGGCGCGAACCGATCAAAGTGGTGGTGTTGGACAATTATCTGACCGATCCGGTTGCCATGGTTGATCTAGCCATTCAGGGCCCCGGCTTTGCGCCAAATGGCCCCTTTTATCCCGGCATCCGGGCTCCAGTGCCGCCATCGTCGTTTCAAACGCTGTTGGGGCCTTTGGCTGAAATCTTGCCGCGGTGTTTTGACTATTCTGGCCGGGCGGGACTGCGAGAATGCAATTTCTCGCTGGTGACTACCCCGTCCGATCAGTTGCAGCCGATCCAGCGCTTGCCGCATTTTGATAGCCTGGAGTATGGCCGTGTCGCGGCCCTGTTGTATTTGGGACAGGGCGACACGCAAGGTGGCACCGCCTTTTATCGGCAACGCAGTACGGGCTTTGAAAGTGTGGACGCGGGCCGGTTTGCGGCCTTTGAAGCAGCCCTGCATGCCGATGTCGCTCACCACGGCATGCCAGTTTCGGCCTATATTGACGAGACAAGCCCCATCTATGAGTTGATTGGCCGTCATGAAGCGCGCTTCAATCGAATGATTGTCTATCTCAGCTCCAGCCTGCATTGCGCCCATATCCCGAAAGATTTTGCTTTCGACCCAAATCCCGCCACGGGACGGCTGACGGTGAATGCGTTTTTGGGTATGGATTAAGGCGGGTCTCACAGGTTTGAAATGTTAGGATTGGTTATGGTTTCGCGCCGCAGTTCGCTTCGCTCCCTTTTGATTTCCTTTCCATTTCTGGCTGGGCTTTTTGGGGTCGGCCAGAGTGCCGAAGCCGCGCCTGCACAGGCATTGATCGGGCGTTGGGGCGGGGAATTGGTTGCGGGCCCTGCCACGCTGCGCCTCGTCTTGGTCATCCAAGCCAATCAATTGCCGGTTCTTTATTCTGTCGACCAAGGCAACCGACCCATCCCCGCGGATGGCGGCCGTGTCGGCGAGACGGACTTGGATGTAACCTTTTCGGTTATCCGCGGGCGCTTGACCCTGAGTTTGACGGAAAAGGGCTCCTTAGAAGGCACGTGGTCGCAAGGCAGCGCGCGACCTTTGACGTTGTCGCGCCTGGCAGAAGGGGCAGAGCCTGAAAAGAGCGGGCTAAAGGACTTGGCCGATCTTCAGGCCGAGGTGACAGCAGGCCAAACCAAATATCAGATTCCAGCTTTGGTAGGTGGCTTTGCGATCCTGCACGGTCAGGCGAGCGAAACGCGCGAGGCCGTGGCGGGACAGCTTGCTACGTCGGATCCCACCCCGGTGAAGACAAACCAACTCTGGCATGTCGGCTCTATCACCAAATCCATGACGGCCACCTTGGTCGCCCGCTTGGTCGAGCGGGGTCTGTTGTCTTGGGACATGAAGCTGGCTGACGCGTTTGGCGCCCTCGCGCCGGATATGTTGCCCGCCTATCAGGACAGAACGCTCGCCGATTTAATGACGGGCCAAACCAGCATGCCTACCAATTTATCACCCTTGGATATGATTGCGCAGGCGGGTGCGACCGGGCCACGCGAAGGGCGCCTAACTTGGGTCAAAAAGGCCTTCGCCTTAGCCCCTCAAAAAGGCATGGTTTATCCCAATAATGGCTATGTGCTGGCAGGTGCGCTGTGCGAGGCCGTTACGGGCAGGGCCTATGAGGATTTGATGGTGGAAGAAGTGTTCAAGCCTTTGAACCTGGCTTCAGCTGGTTTTGGCCCACCACCTTTAGGCAATCCGCAGGGCCATCGAAAGGCACTTTTGGGCGGCCGCTTAATCGGGGTCGGCCATGGTAGCGAAGCGGATAATCCCGCCTCTATGGCACCTGCTGGCGGCGTGCATATCTCCGTCCCAGACTTGCTAGCCTTTGGTCTTGCCCATAGCCTTGGCCATCAAGGCAGACGGGATGACTATCTCAAAGTCGAAACTTGGCGCTATCTTCATACGCCGCCACCGACATCGGATTACGCATTTGGATGGGTGAAGCGACCCGACGGCAGCCTGTGGCACAATGGGTCCAACACCTATTGGCTGGCAGAATTGAGTTTTGACCCTGAACAATCAGTGGCCATCGCGGCAATTGCCAATCGGTTTGACGCGGATGTTGCCGTGGAGCGGGTTATGGCTGCAGCATCTGCAGAAGCCACAACCCGCTTGGCGAAAGTTTAGTCTTCCAGCTTAAAGCTGATTGTATAACGGGCGGGATAGGCAACTGCGATCCCGTCGATGGTTTGGGGCTGGAAGGTCCAAGCTTCCACCGCTCTGCGCGCCGCTTCGGCAAAACCATAGCCCTTTGGTGCCTCATGGGTCACCATCAGATTGGCGACTTTGCCTTCGGCCGTGACGGTAAAGCTCAACGTCACTTCGCCCGATATCTCGCGGTCGAGCGCTTTGCGCGGAAATACCGGATTAGCCCCAGCTTGACGGACTGGATTAATAACAAGGGGTGGGGCAGGCGGGGTCTGTGGTTTTACCTCTGTCGGCAAGGGATCAATCGTTTGCCCAAGTGTCTCTGTCCCACCCGAGAAGGCCAATGGCCCATCTTGGATGCCGCCAATCGTTAGGCTTTCGACTGGGCCGAGCGGCACAACTTCAGTCGTGGGCCTTTCTGTTAGGGGAGCAGCAGGGTCCGGGGTGTGTTGGGCGTGTTGGCTTTTGACGGGCCGATCTGGTTCCGGCCTAGGCGGGATGATGGGTTTTGGAGGGTCAGGGCGCGCCATATCGATGGGGGGTGGTTCAGGCGCTTGCAGCTTTTGCATGGTCGGCACGTAGGTTAGCGCAAGATAGCCAAGGCCAAGCCACAAGATGCCTGACCCCGTGAGGGCGGCGGTTCGGTACAGCATTTTTTGAGTTGGGGATGCGAGGGCATCGGGCTGTTTCATGGCGTTGTCTCCTAAAATTGGAGCTGAGCAGCTGATTTGCTGGCCAGTGTTATAACAAATACGGGAGATTTCCGTTACGTCAAGCCCAAAGTTTACCTAACGTCATGTTGACGGCAGTGTCATTTTTTCACCCAATGCCCACAAACCGCTTTTCTTTGACATCGTCTCGACTAAGCTAGCGGCAAATCAAAGCAAAAACAGAGGAAACTTGGATGAGCGACGCCAATCTGCCTGCGGGCGAAACCTATGACTATATCATCATTGGCGCGGGTAGCGCGGGATGTGTCTTGGCCAATCGCCTCACTGCTGATCCCAAAATCCGCGTGCTGCTTTTGGAAGCCGGTGGGAAGGATACCTCGCCCTTGATTCATATCCCGGTTGGCTACGCCGAGACGTTGAAGGACCCCAAGGTCAATTGGCTCTATCAGACGGAAGAAGATCCCGGCACCCATGGTCGTCAACATATCTGGCCGCGCGGCAAAGTGCTGGGTGGTTCCAGCTCGATCAACGGCCTGCTCTATATTCGCGGCCAACAGCGCGACTATGATATCTGGCGGCAATTGGGGTGTGAAGGCTGGGGCTGGGATGATTGTGCGCCCTATTTTTTGAAGTCGCAAAACCAAGAACGTTCTGGCTTGCAGGGCCATGCGACCGGTGGCCCGCTCCATGTGTCGGATGTCACCCAAAGGCATCCTGTCTCTGATGCAGTCATTCAGGCGGGTGTTGAAGCCGGTATTCCGCGCAATGATGATGTGAATGGCGAAAACCAAGAGGGGATTGGCTATTACCAATTGACCGTCAAGAATGGCATGCGCTGTTCAGCGGCTGTCGCCTATCTTAACCCGATCAAGCACCGCACCAATCTGACCATCCGCACCTATGCTCTGGCCCATAAGGTCTTGTTTGACGGCAAGCGGGCGACAGGGGTCTTGTTCTCCGTCGATGGCGATTTGCTGACGGCGTCAGCCAAGCAAGAGGTAATTCTCTCGGGTGGAGCGATCAACTCACCGCAATTGCTGCAGCTCTCAGGCATTGGCCCGGCTGAGCTTCTCAAGCGTTATGGCATTGAGGTTAAGGTGGATGCGCCGGGTGTCGGCGAAAATCTGCGCGACCATTATGTCGTCGGCATGCGCTATCGCCTGAAAGCGGGGGTAAAGTCAGTCAATGAAATGACCAAGGGGCTGGCTTTTGTGGGCGAGGTTTTGAAATTCCTCTTCCAACGCAAAGGCCTTTTGACGCTTTCGGCGGCGCATATTGCCGCCTTCGTCAAGACGCGGCCCGACCTCGAAACTCCCGACGTGCAATATCATATTCTGCCAGCCACCATGGACCAGAAGAAGCTGTTTGAAGAGCAGAAAATGGTGTTGGAAGACCAGCCGGGTCTCACCATCGCGCCCTGCCAATTGCGGCCTGAAAGCACCGGGCGCATTCAAATCAAGTCGGCTGATCCCAGTCAGCATGCAGGCATTTGGCCCAATTATCTGGCCGATAGCTTGGACCAACAGACCATTGTCGAGGGTCTGAAGATTGGTCGCCGCATGGCACAAGCCCCCTCTTTGGCCAGCTTGATCGAAGCAGAAATGGAGCCCGGTTCTGGTGTTGTCAGCGACGAAAACTTGCTCGCCTATGCCCGTGAAACCGGCTCTACCATTTATCACCCGGTTGGTACCGCTAAGATGGGCCGGGACCCCATGGCCGTGGTTGACCCCCAATTGCGAGTGATTGGGGTGGAAGGCCTGCGTGTTGTCGATGCTTCCATCATGCCGCGTCTCATTTCGGGCAATACCAATGCCCCAACGATTATGATTGCTGAGAAAGCGTCTGATATGATCTTAGCGGCCCGTCAGGCCGCCTAATTTCAGCGGCCCAGATTGGCGGGCGGCGTCGGTGCGACAGCTGTCTGACTGGGTAATTTGCGTAAAGCGGGTAGGGCTGCGACATCTTGGCCGCCTGCCGCGGCAAACATATCGGCCAAGCTTTCATAAAAAGCTGCCAGCGTATTGGGGCTTGGCCGTTTCAGATCGTCCAACGTGGGTAGCGGGGACAAAGGCTTGCCCTCATGGGCTGCAGCCATGAAGTCTTCCCAGATCAGCGCAGGCAGGGTGCCGCCGGTGACGCCATTCATCGGGCTGGAGCTGTCATTGCCAACCCAGACACCGCAAATAATGTCAGACGTATAGCCAACAAACCAGGCATCGCGGAAGTTTTGCGAGGTGCCAGTCTTGCCCGCGGCCTCGCGGCCGCCTGGCAGGCGCGCACGCTTGCCCGTTCCAAAGGCGACCACGTCGGCGAGCATCGCCGTCATTTGGCGCGCGCGCAAAGGTTCATAGACTTGGACTGGCGCTTTGTTCTCGCGCTGAAAGGCCACCGTACCGCGCGTGGTATCAATCCGTTCGATCAAATAGGGGTCCACCCGCACCCCATCATTGGCCAAGGTGGCGTAGGCGCGGGTCATGTCCAAGAGCGTTACTTCTCCGGCCCCCAGCGAGATGGACAGATTGCGCGGCAGTTCACTGTCAATGCCCAGTCGCTGGGCCAATAAAATCAAGCGATCTATCCCGACTTCAGAGGCCAATTGCACCGCAATCGTATTGACCGAGCGCGTGAGTGCCGTCGACAGCGTCATCGCACCCGAATAGCCGCCATTGAAATTGCGCGGCCGCCAGCCGCCAAAACTAATCGGCTTATCCACCCGGACTGTATCGGGCGTCATGCCTCTTTCGAGTGCCGCTGCATAGACAAAGGGCTTAAAGCTTGATCCTGGTTGGCGTTTGGCCATGGTGGCGCGATTATATTTGCTCTCATCATAGTTACGGCCACCAACAATCGCGAGAATGCGACCTTGGCGATCCATGGCTATCAAGGCGGCTTGGGTCACATCGGTACCGGTGCCATCACCGACCAAGGCCTGCACCGCCTGCACGGCTGCGGCTTGCATTTTGCCATCGACAGTCAGGCGCAAAATACGGTCTGGCGCGACTTGATTGCCGACGCTTTCGACCTCTTTCTGCGCCATATCAATCACATAGCCCATCTGGCCTTCTGGAATATCGGGCGTGACTTTCAAGACCACTGGTTCGCGCATGGTGGCTTCGGCTTGGGCTTGGCTGATGAAGCCGGCTGCGGCCATGCGTTGCAAAACCACCGCGCGCCGCTCGATCGCCGGCGCGGCGGTCAAATCCATCGCCAATCGACCCGGAGCTTTGGGAAGACCTGCCAACATGGCAGCTTCAGCCAAGGTCAACTTGCTTGGATGCTTTGAAAAGAAGCGCCACGCGGCCGCGTCAATCCCATAAGCATTCTGACCAAAATAGATCCGATTGAGATAGATTTCGAGGATTTGCTTCTTGGTCAGTCGGCTGTCGATCTGCCAGGCCAGCACCATTTCCTGCAACTTGCGCTTAAAGGTCTGCTCTGGGCTCAGATAGACGTTTTTGACCAATTGCTGGGTAATGGTTGAGGCCCCCTGCACAGTGTGGCCTGCCGTCATATTCTCAAACACGGCCCGACCGATTGACCATAGATCCACACCACCATGTTCAAAGAAGCGGGCATCTTCAACGGCCAAGAAGGCCTGTAATACGTGGGCAGGCAGGGCATCGACACTGACTTTGCGGCCATAGCGCGGCCCGCGGATGGTGATCGTCTCGCCATTGGCATCGACCATCTCCAGACTTGTCCGGCGATTGGCGGTCCATATTTCTTCGTTAGAGGCAATCTTTGGCAAATCCGAGAAAAAGTGCCGCCAGGTTGCGTAGGTTGTCAGGCAAATGAGGACGATTACGCACACTGCCAGAATGGTCAGTAGGCGCATATGATAGGCTCTGATTTTGGCTTTGCGCTCCAAAAGGTCCGCGCGAAAGACGCCCTGCATCAGCCTGAAACCCGTCCATTAAATGAGGTCAGAGAACGCCGCTGATCCGCCCCATGGGTCAAGCTTTATCCCTGAAGAAATCCTTATCTGAGCCAGTCAAAAGGGCCGATTTTTCGGGCCATTGGCTGTTTGGCGCCCGGTTTTTTCTCGCTTTCTCTCAGACCGATACGCGCCGTGCCTCATCCTTGTCTTCGCTACCAACGACCCGCGCGTTTTGGCGCGCTTGGAGAAAGACATGCAACGTGACAGGCAAGCCGATCAGCCGCCCCACCTGGCCCTTCTCACAGCGAACGACATTTCGCTGGCGTTTCAGCGAGGTTGTCAGCCTGCCCGAAGATCGACGGCACCGATTTGTCGCGGGAATCAATCAAGCACAAGCCGCCCACTTACACAGATTTTGGCCCTTTTGGGCGCGCAACAGCCAGCTGTCGCCCGTCCAAGCATGGCGGACTTGGCTCATTCTTGGCGGACGTGGCTCAGGCAAGACGCGCTCTGCTGCCGAGTGGGTGCGTGAGCAGATGGAAAACGCCCTTTGCTCTCGCATGGCTTTGATTGGTCCCACGTTTGCCGATGTGCGCGATGTGATGATCGAAGGTCAATCGGGCCTACAAGCCATTGCAAGTCCGCATGAGCGACCTCGGTTTGACGTGTCGCGCCGTCGCTTGGTGTGGCCCAATGGCGGCTATGCGCTCCTCTTCTCTGCTGAAGACCCCGATAGTCTGCGTGGGCCGCAATTTGACGGCGCGTGGGGCGATGAAATGGCCGCTTGGCCAAAGCCCGATGCGGTGTTTTCAACCTTGAGACCAGCTTTGCGCTTAGGCGCAGACCCGCAATTGGTTCTATCGACTACACCTCGACCCATCCCGGCTCTCAAAAACCTTTTTGCTGATCCGACCTGCGCGATCACGCGCTCTGCCACCCATGATAATCGGCAATTTCTCACCCATGGATTTGTCGAAGATCTAGCCGCGCGTTGGCATGGTTCGGTTTGGGCGCGGCAAGAACTCGACGGCGAATTGGTTGAAGACCCCGAAGGCGCATTGTGGACGCGCACGCAAATGGCCGAGGCGCGTGCCCTTCAGTTGGATGGCGAGTTTGATCGTATCGTCGTTGCTGTGGACCCACCTGTCGGTGCGGGGGCCAATGCCGATACCTGCGGAATCATAGTGGCTGCCGCATCCGGGGTCGGGCTTAGCCGTCGCGCGATCATTCTAGCGGACCTTTCTGAGCAACGCTTGCAGCCGGTTGACTGGGCTGCGCGCGTTGCCGGTGCCTATGAGCACTTCCGCGCCAATATGATTGTCGCCGAAGCCAATCAGGGCGGGAAAATGAGGTTGAGGGGCCATCTTACCTCTATCCAGCCAGCGATGAGCTGGCCGATTTTGGAGGGCAACAGACCCAAATCACCGTTTCCATTTGTCAGCGCGGGCCCGCCGGTCGCCTGGGCTATCCACTGGAGGAATGTGTCGGCGTGCAACTCAATCGCTAGCCCCCCTTTCGCCGCAAGTTGAGAGCGCCTAAGTCACCTGTTGAGAAAACGGACTGCCCCCGTGAGAAGCATTGGGGCAGGGCGGTTAATGTTGCAGGACTTCAGGAGATCAAGACGTGGCAGAAGAACCTTATGCAGTGCTTGGCGTTCAACGCGGAGCCCCATTTGCCGAGGTTCGAAAAGCTTATCGTAAGCTCGCCAAGGAATTGCATCCGGACGCTAATCCAAACAATAAGGCCGCAGAAGAGCGCTTTAAACGCGTCTCGGCCGCCTTTACTTTCCTCGATGATCCAGACCGCAAGGCAAGATATGATCGCGGCGAGATTGATGCCGATGGCAATCCAAAATTTGCTGGCTTTGGCGGTGGCGGTTCGCGCGGTCCGTTTGGCGGTGGCGACCCGTTTGGTCCTGGCGGGCCGTTTGGTGGGGCTGGGCGTCGGGCTACGGGACCGGGGCAACCCGAATTTGAAGATATGTTTGGCGACTTGTTTGGTGCTGCCTTTGGCGCGCGCGGCGGCCCGCGCCCAGGCTTTCAAGCCGGGACCAAAGGACAAGATATTCAGGCTACCATCAAAATTGACTTTGAAGAGGCAATCGCTGGGACCAAACAACGGGTGAAGGTTGGTGATCGGACAATTGACGTGTCGATCCCTGCTGGGGTTGAAACAGGTCGGACCCTTCGATTGCGCGGCCAAGGGGGTCCAGGCCAAGGTGGCATGCCCGCTGGCGATCTGATGGTGACTGTCACGGTCAAACCCCATCCCGTATTTCAACGCGACGGCGATGATGTGCGGATGGACCTGCCCGTTTCCTTGAGCGAAATTCTTGAAGGTGGACGCGTTGAGGCAACCATTCCCAATGCCACCGTCTCGCTCACCATCCCACCTAATGCAAATTCCGGTACAATCCTGCGCCTAAAAGGCAAGGGTGTGGCACGACCCGGCGCACCTGGGGACTTGTTTATCCGCTTGATCTTGGGCCTGCCTGAGGGTGACAATGCGGAATTGAAGGCGCTTTTGGCCACTTGGTCTCGTCGCGACGAGCCTCCAAAGCGCTAGCCTTGGGCGAAGGATATAGGGCTATGGGACTTTTAGGCGATAAACCAATCATCGGCATCATTCTGGACGAAAACACCAGCCAAGGCGGCGCGTCCTATGACACAGGCAAGAGCTATTTTAAGGCCATTGAGAAAGCTGGCGGTGTGGCTGTGGGGTTGCCCTATGCTGCGGATTCTCTCGAGTTTGCGCGCCAGCAGTGTGCGGGCTTGATGTCGACCGGCGCGCGGATCAAATTCCCTTCCGAATGGTATGTCCATGGACAAGAAAGCTATGCGCCCCAATCAGACCGCTTTGCGATCGAGCGGGCATTGGTTGAAGCATTCTTGGCAGAAGATCGACCTTATTTTGGTATTTGTAATGGCATGCAAATGCTCGGATGCCTATCGGGATGTCGAATGAGCGGGGATGCAAAATCCTATACCGATGGCAGCATTGCCCATGATGACCGGACAACCCGCCATGGCGTAAAGGTCACCGGCGGCACCAAGCTTCATACCATTACTGGCCTCAACCATTTTCACGTGAATAGTTTCCACCGCGAAGCTCTGGTGGAGATTAGCGATCAAGTCGTGATCTCAGCTTATTCTGATGACGGCCTGGTAGAGGCCATTGAACGGCCAGATCGCCGCTTTGTGATGGGGGTGCAATGGCATCCAGAGCGGCTGATTGAGGAGACCCCTGACGCTGCGGCGCTGTTTCAAGCATTTGTGACAGCTGCTTATGATTGGGCGAAAGCGGCCCGATTGCAGCCTTCAGCACTATAATCGAGTGTTTTTTGTATCGTTACCGCATTGTTACAGCCTCAAGAGTGCGGGTAAAGTAACAGGGATCGGCCTCCTCTATGAACGAAACGGATCGATCGCGTTTAGTCCACGTTCAGAACCATACGTGTAATCTTGGCCCTATGAAAAAGCTGATCGCCCTCTTGTTGAGCTCGTCTCTCTTAGCCAGCCTCAGTCTGGTGGGGCCTGCGCAAGCAGGACGGGTCTCTGCGGCACCTTCAAGCCCCACAGGCTTGGTGTTCCGGGCAGATGGGCGTCATGGTGGCCTCTTTCAACTGGCCAGCCAAAACGTCCCCCTCATCCAGGTCTTAGAGATGATAAACGCCATTGAACCCGGCCATCAGCTTGATACGCAACTCGTGACCGAAAATGGGCGTCCCTTTTATATTGTGCGTTGGCAGGCCTCGCGGGGCCGCATCATGATCTTCAAAGTCGATGCCCAATCTGGTCAGATTGTTGGTCGCCAAGGCTAGTTTATCACATTACCGAAGTTCGCCGTCGCGGACAGGCGGGATGTGGTCAGGAGAGGGAGTAGAGTGCATGCGCTGTCTGGTAGTGGAAGATGATCCCGATTTGCGGCGTCAGCTCGAGCGCGCTTTGCAAGATTCCGGCTATGCCGTTGATGTCGCAGCCGATGGCGAAGAAGGTCATTTTCTGGGCGAGACCGAACCCTATGATGTCATCGTGCTTGATCTGGGTTTGCCCCTGATTGACGGCGTGACTGTGCTGGAACGGTGGCGTAATGCTGGTAAAGTCGTCCCTGTGCTGATTTTGACCGCGCGGGATCGCTGGAGCGAGAAGGTCGCTGGCTTTGATGCTGGGGCAGACGACTATCTCACCAAGCCATTCCATATTGAGGAATTATTGGCACGACTGCGGGCGCTTGTCCGCCGCGCGGCTGGCCACGCCACCCCGGCGCTGGAATGTGGCGACCTTCGGTTGGACCCACGCGCCCAACGCGCGACCGTAGCAGGCGATCCCGTAAAACTAACCAGTCACGAGTTGCGCCTTTTGACCTATCTCATGCACCATGTGGGGCGTGTTGTGCCGCGGTCTGAACTGATCGAACATATTTATGACCAAGACTTTGACCGCGATTCCAACACGATCGAAGTCTTTGTTGGCCGACTTCGTAAGAAGATTGGCCAAGATCGGATCGCAACAATCCGAGGTCTGGGCTATCAATTGCTAGATCCAGACGCCACCAGCACGTCGGGTAAAGGGTGAGGCCTCGCCGATCCCTTGCGGGGCGACTGGTTGCCGTCGCCGCCATTTGGTCAGCTTTGGTGCTGGTCGCAACGGGCTATGGCCTGTCGGCTCTGTTTCGCAATTCGGTCTTTGAGGCCTTTGATCGTGAACTAGCCGTCTCCATTGATGCTTTGGCTGCGACGATTGAGACTGATGGTCAAGGGCAATTGCGGGTGCCGCGTCCGCCAACCGATCCGCGTTTTGTCCGCCCCTTGTCTGGCCATTACTGGCGGGTTGTCGATGTCGCGGCAGGCCCGAAGTTAGCAGGTCCAGGGGTTAGTTCGCGTTCTGTCTGGGATGAGCCGTTTGAGCCGCCTTTGCTATTGGTCGAACAGGTCCTTGCCCAACCTGGTCTCACCCAAACGATTGAAATGAGCCGCGACAAAGAGCGCCTGCGGGTAGCTGCCCGACTGGTACAATTGCCAGGGCGGAGCAGTCAGACCCTGTTGATGGTCGGGGCCGACACAGGCGAAGCGGTGGCCGCAGGCGACCGGTTCAATCTGGCATTGTCACTGGGTCTTTTGGCGCTGGCGCTCGGCTTATTGGGGGCGATTTTCCTGCAGGTGCAATTGGGTCTCGAACCCCTGCGTCGCATGGGACGAGAGCTGGCCATGATCCGTAATGGAGAGCGTGACCGCTTGGATGAAGATGCCCCAAAAGAGCTGGCACCTCTGGCCGGGGAACTCAACGCGCTGATTTCCCATAATCAAGAAGTGGTTGAGCGAGCCCGCACCCATGTCGGCAATTTGGCTCATGCCCTCAAGACCCCACTGTCGGTTCTTTTGAATGAATCGAGATACCGGCAAGGCGAGTTTGAAGATCTGGTGGCCCGTCAAGCACAAGCCATGACGCGCCAAGTTGAGCATTATTTGAAGCGGGCGTCGGCTGCCGCACGAGCAGAATCCTTAGGTGCGCGCACCCCGATCGGCCCTGTTATCGAGGATGTAAGCCGCACCCTCGGTCGGCTATTCAAAGCCGATGGAGTCAAGGTTTCAGCCCGGTTTGAGGATAATCTGGTCTTTCGTGGCGAAAAAGAAGATTTGGAGGACTTGATCGGCAATTTGTCGGAAAATGCCTGCAAATATGGGGGCGGGCTTGTGGAAATTACCGCACGCTTGGCCGCAAATGGGCAGATTGAAATCACGATTGAGGATGATGGTGACGGCTTAGAAGGCGATGCCCTAGTTGCGGCCTTGAAACGCGGCGCACGTTTGGATGAAACCTTACCAGGTTCCGGGCTTGGTTTGTCGATTTGCGATGAATTGGCACGCGCTTATGGTGGTAGCCTAAGGCTAGATCGATCTGAATTGGGAGGATTGCGCGCGCTATTATTGCTACCTGCCGCCGAAATATCTGTTTAGATTTAAATTTTACTGTCTTTATCTCTGCAAACACCAAATTAACCCATTTTTGCTACGAAAGCGTGCTGGACGGCTACATTGCATTTGGCCGCAAGTGAGTACCGACTTGAGTTTTCGCAGATGACAGTTCTAACCGACGACAAGATTGCTGCCCTAAAGGCCCTGTTGCTTTCGACCCCGCCTACAACGGCTGGGAAGCTATGGGCGCTTCTGGAGCGCATGAAAGTTCAAGGTGTTCAATCGATCCCGACTGGCGAATTGCTCGATGCCATGCGCGAAGCGGGCATTCCTGCCACCTTTGCAACCGGCCAAGCCCACACCCGCGTCCTTAGTTTCGACCGCTTGTTTTTTGAGCCGTTCGAAAACCTATTCGAAAACGGTCCGCTGCATCGCCTGATGCCGGGTTCCCTGCCGCGCATTGGCTTGGGTCAGGTCTGGAAGCTCATTATTGGCCAGCTTGCGCCTGATGCTTATGTTGACCTTGAGCCCTTAGGAACGGCCGCAAGCTTGCGCGGCGACATGACCCAGGCCCGTGATTATGCCCAGCAAATGCGGGCCGAACTTTTGTCCAATATCCAGGATATCCCACCCGAGCGCTTGAGCGCTTTGTCGAAAATGCCTGAAGCAGCCCATGTTTTGGGCCGCTTAATCCCGCTTCTTGAAGCTGAAAAGGCGGGACGCGAGATTTGGACTGGTGTTCAAAGTTTGCGCGGCGACATGCATGAACAGTCAATCCTGCGTTTGGCAAACGCTGTAAAAGAAGCTGAAAACCGTAGTCCTCAAGCCGCAACTGAAATCTTGCTTTTGACGATGTCGGTTTTGCCCAAGCCATATCAAGCTTTGCGCGTGTTACAGCGCGTGTCGCGTGGCGTGGATGACCGCAAGATTGATACAACCCATTTCGCTGTCGTGAGGCGGCGGGTCATTGCCTTGCTGCGCCGCGAAGGTGCCGTGATTGAGCATGCCGCCCTGGGCGGAACATTTGATGTGGAAGCAGTTGCTGTGGCAATCGACCGCCACAACAAGCTGGTGCATGGTATGACGCGCGATACAATTCTTTCGCCAAATGGTCCGTGGCGGCAAGAATTGACGGCCATTTGTAGCCAAGTGGGCTCGCGGTTAGAAATGATCTGCCATGCAGCGGTCAAAGCACTCGAGCAAGCTTTGCCGATGGATATGGTTCGCAAAAAAAATGCTGGCATGCTCACGGAACCTCGTTACGGGGCGGCGATTGATCCGAACAAGGTTGAAGTGGCGCGGTGCCATATGCAATTCTTGGTGGCTACGCGCCTTTTAGCGCCTCTCGCTGGCTTTGGCGGCTTCCGTGACAATGCGAGCCGGACCTGTGCCGGTCAATTGGATGCGGTGTGCGAAGGTTTGGTTCGGGTTGCACGTGAGGGGGAAACTTCCCCGCATTTTCAAGATTGGATCAACGCTGTCGTTACGTTGATCACCGCTCTAGATGGCCCCATGCCCGCGAAGAATTTTGAGCGGCGGATCTTAGCCTTCCTCAAAAAGGCGGCCTAAGCCGACGATTGATCGCGCAAGCTTGAAGCCTTTGCCTGCGACATTTTCACCCTGAAGCCTTGAACCGGAGGGTGGGAGCGTGCATGTCGCCCTTCATCATGACTCACCTCCCCCCTTTTCTCGTTGCTGGATTGTTTTGGCTTAGCTTGCTTGTTGCCCTCGTGGGGGCAGCCTGGTGGGTGTTGCGGGCAGGCGCGCGGGGTGGCGCGCTTGAAGGCGACCGGGCAGACCTGCAAGTCTATCAGGATCAAATCGCAGAGATAGACCGTGATTTGGCGCAAGGCCGAATTTCAGAAGAGGCCGCACAAGCTGGAAGGCTGGAGATTGGACGTCGGCTCGTCCAAGCTCGTGACCGCACGCTGAGCGAAGGGCCCCGTTTGGGCAAATTGGCATTGACCAGTGTGGCTGCCGCCATCGCGTTGGGGGCAGGGGCGCTTTATCTTCTTTATGGGTCGCCACAAAAGACCGACCAACCCTTTGCCCAACGCGAAGCAGAACTGTTGTCGCGCGCGCCTGAAACCTTGAGCGAAGATGAGATCATGCTCTTGCTGCAGGAACAGGCCAGGAAAGCGCCCGACGACCCAATGCCCCACGCCTTGATGGCGCAAGTCCTCAGTAGCGCCGGGCGCGACCAAGATGCTTTGCGGGCCTTTCAGGCGGCATTGCGCCGCGATCCAAAAAATGCCGAACTGATTGCGGAAACTGGCGCTGTTTTGATGCGTTTGAACAAGGGCGTGGTGGGTGCTGATGCCAAATCAGCTTTCGACGCAGCCCTGCAACTCAACCCGAACTCCGCAAGTGCGCGCTTCTTTCTGGGGCTTGCGGACTGGCAGGCTGGCAAGAAACAAGAAGCTTTGGCATCTTGGCGATCGGCCTATATCGCCAATGAAAAGGAACCTGACAGTCAACGCCAATTAGTCGCTCGTGTAGCAGAGGTCTTGTCACAATTGGATCGTGGGCCAGATGGTGATAGTCAGCCACCGATGGCCGGGATGGCCCAGACAGATCCGGCAGCGCAAAAGGCCTTCATTGACACAATGATTGCCAAACGCGTGGATCGAATCGCTGAAAACCCAGCCGATCCGGCGTTGCGCTTGTCGGCGGCGCGGGTTCTTTTGATGACCGGCAGACTAAAGGAGGCGCGTGATATTCTCACGGTCGGACAAAGCCAGCAGACGCGCGATCCGCTCTTGTCTGCCGTGTACAGCCTCGCGCTTGAAAGTGCGCCGAGCGCGGAAGCTAATGGTGCATCGGGCTCAGCTCCGATGCCGAAAAGGTGAGTGTGTGTGAGGGAAAGGTTTCTTTCCATTTGCGACGTAACGCAGTAGTTTGTGGGAAAGATTGAGTAAGAGCCATGCGCAGACGTGATCGCCGCCTTCTTCTGATTTCTGCAGCAGGGATAGTTCTGCTGGGCGCGACAGCGGTTGCAAGCGTGGCTTTGCGTCAAACGGCCTCTTTCTTTTATTCCCCGACAGACGCGCAAGCCAAGAAACCTGAAGCCGGCACGCAAGCCCGTATCGGCGGTCTTGTAGCCAAGGGCACCGTGGTGCGCAGCGACAATGGCAGCGTAAACTTTATCGTGACGGATATGAAAGCCGACGTGCGCGTCAGCTATCGCGGCGTGTTGCCTGATCTATTCCGGGAAGGGCAAGGCGTTGTGGCCGAAGGCAAGTTTACCGCCCCCGACACGTTTGAAGCCCGCACGATCCTTGCCCGTCACGACGAAAACTATATGCCCAAGGAAGTGGCTGATGCGTTGAAGGCTTCGGGCCAATGGCGTGATGCGCCTTTGCCGGTCAGCCAAAGCAACACCCAAAGCAATTTGGGTACCGGTGCCGGGATGGTGAATCCGGCTCACACCGGTTCGAAGTAAACGTGAACTTGGCCATCGCCAAAATTTCGTTTTGAGCAGTGGAAACAGGTTGAACCCAACAGCCTGCGGGGTACATAGTCGGGTATGATCGCAGAACTCGGACACTTCCTTATCTTCCTTGCCCTTTTCGCCAGCTTTGCACAGGCAGCTACTGGCTTGTGGGGTGGCCATGCACGCGATGGGCGCTTTGCTGCCATGTCAAAAGCCGCATCCGATATTGCATTCTTTGCCATTGCGCTGGCCTTTTTCGCACTTATGAGCGCGTTTATCCGCTCTGACTTTTCCGTCGAAAATGTGGCGAAGAACAGCCATACCCTGAAGCCGCTGCTTTATAAGATTGCAGGCACGTGGGGCAATCATGAAGGGTCCATGGTCCTTTGGTGTCTGATCTCGGCTGGCTTTGGCTGGATGCTGGCGCATTTTTCCAAGGGCTTGCGGTGGGATTTGCGCGCGCGCGCGATTGGCGTTCAAGGCCTTTTGACGGCGGTCATGATGGCTTATCTGGCCTTTGCCTCAAACCCGTTCGTTCGGTTAGATCCAGCCCCTTTGCAAGGGGCTGACCTCAATCCCTTGCTGCAAGATCCTTCGTTGGCAGCCCATCCGCCCTTCCTCTATTTGGGCTATGTCGGTTCTTCTGTGGTTTTCTCCTTGGCGGTTGCAGCTTTGTTGGAAGGGCGCGTTGATGCGGCTTGGGCCCGATGGGTGCGGCCTTGGGCCTTGGCATCTTGGACGTTTTTGACCATTGGGATCGCGCTAGGCTCCTATTGGGCCTATTATGAGCTCGGGTGGGGAGGCTGGTGGTTCTGGGACCCCGTTGAAAACGCGAGCTTTATGCCTTGGTTATTGGGTGCCGCACTTCTGCATTCAGCCATTGTCACCGAAAAGCGTGGAGGTCTAGCCAGTTGGACGGTCTTGCTGGCAATCCTCACATTTTCGCTCTCCCTTTTGGGTACTTTCTTGGTCCGGTCTGGCGTGTTGACTTCGGTGCACGCATTTGCCCTCGACCCTGAGCGTGGCTTCATTATTCTGATGATCCTTGCGGCCTTTACTGGCGGAGCCTTGGCTCTATTTGCCTGGCGCGGTCCAAGTTTGGGTTCAGATCGGGGGTTGTTTGCCCCAATTAGCCGGGAAGGGGCCTTGGTACTCAACAATCTCTTCTTGACCGTGGCAACTGCGACCGTTTTGGTGGGGACGCTCTATCCGCTTTTGGGCGAGGCCGTGTTTAAGCGGGCCTTGTCTGTTGGCCCGCCTTACTTCAACTTGACCTTCACCCCGCTGATGGCGCTGGTGCTCTTGGCTTTGCCCATCGCACCTTATCTGGCGTGGAAGCGCGGAGACATCATGGCCGTGCTGCAGCGCCTATGGGTCGCCGCAGCTTTGACGGCACTAACCATCACCTTAAGCTGGGCCTTTATGGGCGGGAAGGCCTTGGCGGCAATTGGCATCGGTCTTGGTACTTGGCTTGTCTGTGGGGCGATTGCCGAAGTGCTTGACCGCGTCCGATTTGGCAAATTGCCAGCCCCGCAAGTTTGGGCGCGTGTAAAGGGTCTGCAACGTGCGGCATGGGGCATGACCATCGCCCATCTGGGCATGGGCGTATTTGTCCTTGGTGCCGTTTCTGAGACTGCTTTCCGCATTGAACACACAGCCTCGCTCGGCTTGGGTGAATCGACAAGCTTTGCAGGCCGGACGGTAACCCTGAAAGCGGTGACGGCAGAAGAAGGCCCAAATTACTATGCCGACCGGGCGCAATTGATCGTGACCGATGGGAAGCGGGAACTTGTTCTGGCCCCAGAGCGCCGCTTTTATCCCGCCGCCCGCATGCCCACTACCGAAGTCGCTTTGCGGTCGTCTCTGGCTGGCGATGTTTACGCGGCTCTGGGGGATCCCGCTGAAATCAATGGTCGCATGGCATGGACCGTCCGGCTCTATTGGAACCCGCTGGTGGTCGCCATTTTCGGAGGTGCCTTCTTGATGGCGCTCGGCGGGGCTGTGAGTTTGACTGACCGTCGCTTGCGCATTGGCGCGCCGCAACCGGCCAAGTCGAAGCGCGGCGGGGCAAGCACCCCACCGGTTGATCCATCCAGCGTCGGGGTCGCTGCGGAATGAAGCAAAAGCTGATCAAGTTTCTTGTGCTTGGCTGGATGGTTTGCTTCGCAGCGCCGACGGGTGCGTATGCGGTGGAAGCACCCTTGAGTGACCCAGCTTTGGAAGCTCGTGCCCAAAACCTCGCGCGCGAAATCCGTTGCGTGGTGTGCGAGAATGAGCCCGTTGCCTTGTCATCGGCCGAGATTGCCGTTGACATGCGCAAAGCCATTCGTGAGCGTGTTGCCGCAGGCGATAGCGATGCACAGGTTCGTCGCTTTTTTGCCGATCGATATGGCGAGTTTGTTCTCCTTCGCCCGCGTATTGGCATGGACACTTTTGCGCTATGGGGCGCGCCGCTGGCCCTGCTGTTACTTGGCGGCTTGGGCCTTTATATTGCCAGTCGGCGTGGCCACGCTGTGCCAGCGGATATGCCTGCCATTGATGATGCCCAAGCCCTTGCGGCCCTTCGCGAGTTCGAGGCCAAGTCTAAAACAGACTGAAATCGCAATCTAACAGCAAGTTCATCCGATATCTGGTTTTATGACATCATTGTAATGTTTTGGCCATGGTCTGGCCATCTTTGCCCTGTCATAGTGTGGCTAACGCGCGGCTCGAATGGCGGGCTGTTGCACACTGCAGGATGAAGTTTCATGTCGTTGGATAAGCACGGTGAAGATCAGACTACCCATTCTGGCCAAGTGGCTCAGAAGACCAAAGCGCAGCGCTTTTTGCGTCGTCCCGTCCTGACCGGGGCAGCGGCACTCGCGCTCGGCTTGGCAGCCTTTGGCGCAGGTCAGATTCTTTCCCCGAGCCTTTCGACGGCCCAGCAGATTAAGACCCAAGCGCCAAAGGCTGCGGCGACGCTGCCAGGCTTTGCGGACCTTGTCGATCGGGTTTCCCCAGCTGTGGTTTCGCTGGAAGTCGTCGCAGTTGCCGATGAAGATCAGCGCGGCCCTTCGGCAGATGATCTTGAGGGCATGCCACCACAATGGCGCCGCTTCTTTGAACAAATGCCAAACCAGCGCGGTAATGCCCGTCCTCGTGAACAGCGTGGCGGTGGCTCTGGCTTTTTCATCACCTCAACCGGCTACATTGTGACCAATAATCATGTGGTGGAAAAGGCAAAGGAAATCACGGCTACTTTGAAGGATGGCCGGGAATTGAAAGCTACGGTTGTCGGGCGTGATGAACGGACTGATTTGGCTGTTCTAAAGGTTGAAGGCGGCAGCTTCCCCTATGTGCAATTTGCGCCCGAGGCTCGTGTCCGCGTGGGGGATTGGGTCGTGGCCATTGGCAATCCATTTGGTTTGGGTGGCACCGCAACAGCTGGCATTGTCTCGGCTTTGGGACGCGATATTCGTGGCGAAGGCAATAATATTGCCGACTTCATACAGATTGATGCCCCGATCAATCCCGGCAATTCCGGTGGCCCAACCTTTGATATGAGTGGTCGGGTCATTGGTGTGAACACTGCGATCTTCTCGCGTTCGGGTGGCAATGTTGGGATTGGCTTTGCCATCCCAGCCTCCTTGGCCGATCGCACCACCAAACAAATCATTCAGCAGGGAAAAGTTACCTACGGCTGGTTGGGCGTTCTTATCCAAGACACCAGCCGGGAAATGGCCGATAGTTTTGGTCTGGGCAGCGATGTTAAGGGCGCTGTGATTGCCAGTGTTACACCCGGTGCACCAGCGGCAAAGGCAGGCTTGATGCGCGGTGATGTCGTGGTTGCTTTCAATGGCCAGAAGATTGAGGGCTCTGCTGACTTGACCCGTCGGGTTGGACAAACCCAAGTGGGTGAAGTGGTTCGCTTGGATATTGTTGGTGCGAAAGGTGTCCGTCGCACGGTGCCCGTTACCATCACCGCGCGTCCCTCCGAGCAGCAATTGAGCCAAAACGATTCTGCTGGTGCGGGAAGTGCGGCACCCCCATCGGTCCCCGCAACCAATGACCTTGGTTTGAGTGTTGGCCCCTTGTCGGCTCAGGCCCGCACCCGCCTGCGGCTTTCCCCGAATGAAGCTGGGGTCTTGATCTTGGAAGTGGATCCAGATTCGCGCGCAGCCGAACGCGGCATTCGTGCGGGTGATGCAATTTTGACGGCCAATAACGAGGAAGTGCGCTCGGCCGAAGATTTGGATGCGGCAATCGCAGCCGCGCGTGCTGCTGGTCGTTCGTTCATCGGGCTCTTTGTGCAAAGCCAAAGTGGTGGTGGCGGGTTTGTGCCACTGCCTCTGGGCACCCCGTCTAAGCCTGGTTCCAAAAAGTAATCGACGCGTTAGGGGGGAATCCAATGCGTGTTCTCATTGTTGAAGATGCTGGAGAGACCGCACTCTACATGCGGCGTGCTCTAGAAGAGGCGGGCCATGTCGTTGACTTGGCCGCCGACGGTCCCACGGGCGAGATGATGGCACGCGGCGGCGCTTTTGACGTCCTCGTGTTCGACCGGATGCTGCCAAAGAAAGACGGCCTCAGTGTCGTTGCAGACTTGCGGACTGCGGGTATTGCAACGCCAGTCTTGTTCCTCTCCGCTCTGGGCGATGTCGAGCATCGCGTAGAGGGCCTCAAAGCCGGTGGTGATGATTATCTGGCTAAACCCTATGCCGCTAGCGAGCTGATCGCCCGTGTCGAAGCTTTGGGCCGTCGCCACGAAGGGGGAGCCCCTTCAACCCACCTCAAAGTCGGCGAGTTAGAGATGGATCTGCTGGCCCGCGTGGTGCGCCGCGAAGGCCGGAAGATCGACATTCAACCGCGCGAGTTCCGCTTGCTGGAATATTTGATGCGAAATGCCAATCAGGTTGTCACCCGCACGATGTTGCTGGAAAAGGTATGGGATTATCACTTTGATCCACAGACCAATGTGATTGACGTTCATGTGTCGCGCTTGCGGTCTAAGATTGATCGAGAGTTCGATAAGCCCATGTTGCACACGGTGCGTGGTGCCGGGTATCGGCTCGAAGCCTAGGGTCGATGATCAAAAAACTGCTCTTGCCATTGCGGTCGCTGATGCGCACCACGACGTTTCGCGTCGCTATGGCATTTGCAGGACTATTTGCAGGATTTGCAATCCTGCTTTTGGGCTTTCTCTATGCCACTACGGTTGGCCGGCTAGGCTTAGAGGCTGATCGGTTTGCACGACAAGAATTGTCCGAATTAGCTGATATCTGGCAACGCCAGAATGTCGATGGTCTGAATATGGAAGTGATCCAACGCGCCGCCCGCGCCAGTGACTCGCTCTATGTTTTGGTACAGCCAGATGGCAAAGTATTATCTGGCAATATTGATGGCGCGCCAATCGACCTTTCCCAAATTGATAAGCCCGATCCCAATAGTGCGCTAGAGCCCGCGCGCGCTGTGTCATCAGGCTTTAGCTACGAGCGGCCCGATTTAGAGACCGGGAAAATTGAACGTCGGCGGGCACGTGGTCTCTTCCTGGCCGGACCCGACGGCTTCGGCTTATTTGTTGCCCGTGATCTCGGGCCGGGGGTTCAGATTGCAGACCAAGTTGCGCGCGTGATCTGGATGGGTGGGGCAGGGGTCTTGGCCTTCGCCCTCGTCGGCGGCTTTATGGCGGCACGACAGGCCGCGGGGCGCGTGGACGAACTCACGCGCACGACACGGGCAGTTATGGCAGGCGACCTCAAACGGCGGGCAGCTGTGCGGACCATACGACCCGGTGATGGTGATGAGTTTGACGATCTGACCGAAGACCTCAATGCCATGTTGGAACGTATCGATCGTCTCGTTGCGGCCGCACGCACCACAGGCGACTCGATTGCTCACGACTTGCGCTCCCCTTTGACCCGGCTGCGTGCGCGTCTTGAAGGGGCAGCAGCCAAAGCCCAATCCAGCGAGGAATTGCGCGACGCAATTGAAGATGCCCTAATCCAATTAGATGGTGTGGTTGCAACCTTTAATGCGGTTTTGCGTTTATCTCGGTTGGAAGCAGGGGAAGGCGGAAAGCTTGAGCCTTTGGATGTTAGCCTGTTGCTTGGCCAATTGGCCGATTTGTTTGAGCCCGTGATTGAAGAGGCGGGCCTTGTCTTCACGACTGAAATAGAGCCTGAGCTGATGATAATGGCTGATCGGTCCCTTTTGGCGCAATCCATCTCCAATCTTCTGGATAATGCGGTCAAATACACAAGCGAGGGCGAGGTGCATTTGTCGGCTAAACGCTTGCCAGCCAACCAAATGGCTATCAGCATCAAGGATAGTGGCACTGGAATTCCCGTCGATCAGCGAGACCGCGTGCTGGAGCGGTTTGTGCGGTTGGATAGTGCACGTTCTTTGCCGGGCTCTGGTATCGGTCTTTCCTTGGCGGTGGCGATTGCAGAATTACATGGCGGACGGCTGACCTTGGCCGATGGCTTGCCGCGCGGTGAGACGTACGGTCTGGAGGCGCGGTTGATCCTGCCGCTTAAAGTATGATGATTAAGATCAGACCGCTTGGTTCTTTATCGGATGCTTTGGACGCGGCGCGAATGGTTGCTCCTTACCTTGATCGTTTGAGCCAGCGACGCGAGGAAACGACACACGCTATCCTTGATCGACCCGTTTCGGAGGTCTTGGCTGCCAGTCTGGTAGAGGCGGAGCAGGCAAAAGATCTTGCCATGACTGATGCTATGTCCATTCTACGCCACGCCAAAGCCGATACCCACCTTGCCTGTGCGCTTGGCGATTTAAGTGGCGGCCTAGAATTGGGCGATGTGACCTTGGCCCTGTCTAATCTGGCCGACCGAGCCACGCAGACGGCCATGATCTTGGCGAGCCGCGCCGCTGCTAGCCGAGATGCCGCAAGCTTTTTGACGCCCCTTCAAGTTCCGGGCTTTTTTATCATCGCCATGGGTAAGCATGGCGCACAAGAACTCAATTATTCGAGCGATATCGATCTGGCCGCTTTTTTTGATCGCGACGCCTTCCGGGTCGATGATCAGGACGCGGCCAGCGGTGTCTGCGTCCGCCATGTGCAAGCGGTATCGCGCATTCTCGAAGAAGTGACGCCCGAAGGTTATGTGTTTCGGGTTGATTGGCGACTTCGCCCCGATCCTGCCTCAACACCTGTTGCCGTGTCCCTGCGCGCCGCAGAGGCCTATTATGAAAGTGTCGGCCAAAACTGGGAGCGGGCGGCCTTTATCAAGGCTCGACCGATTGGTGGTGATTTCGAAGCGGCCAAAAGTCTTCTCTCGCACTTAAAGCCGTTCATTTGGCGGAAGAATCTCGACTTTGCCGCAATTGACGATGTGCAATCCATCCTGCGACAAATCCATGCCGTTCGTCGTTCAACGGACTTAGATGACCCGGCGTTTGATGTGAAGCTTGGGCGGGGAGGTATTCGCGAGATTGAGTTTTTTGCGCAAACCCAGCAGCTGATTCTAGGTGGGCGCGACCCCAGTTTGCGCGTCCGCGGTACGTTGCAGGCTTTAGATGCTTTGGTGGCAGCCGGCCGGATTGATGCCGCTGCGCGGGATGATTTAGCCCAAGGCTATCGCTTCTTGCGGGCGATTGAGCACCGGATCCAAATGCTAGACGACGAGCAAACGCACAAATTGCCAGCCGATGCCAATCGGCGTGCGCGTGTGGCGGCTTTGTCTGGCCATGCAGACCTTGCCGCCCTTGACCGCGACATACATGCTTGCCGCGACATGGTGCGTACCCGCGTGCGTGAACTATTCCCCGACAGCAAGCCACTATCCAGTCCGCTGGGGTCTTTGGTTTTCACGGGCGTTGAAGATGACCCAGAGACGATTGAGACCATCGCCTCTCTAGGCTTTACCGAACCGAGCCAAATTGCCCGAACCATTCGTGGGTGGCACCATGGCCACATACCGGCAACCCGGACCGCGCGCGCGCGCGAGCTTTTGACCGCCCTAACCCCGGACTTGTTGCAAGCCATTGCAGCAACCGGAGAGGCCGACACCGGTTTCGTGCGCTTCCAAGACTTCTTTGCCGCTTTGCCCGCAGGGGTGCAGGTCTTGTCATTGTTCAAGGCAGAGCCGCTGATCTTAAAGGAAACCTGTGCCACTTTGGCCTTGGCCCCGCGTTTAGGGGCTGTGCTCGCCCAACGTCCGGCCATTCTCGACGCCATGTTGTCGCCGCGCTTCACCGCGCCCCTATCCTTGGATGAACCTCAGACCCGGCTGGAGGTATTGAAGGCTGGGATGGCCCAAGCCCAAGGGTTTGAAGAGAGCCTTGATGCGGTGCGTCGCGCCCATCGCGAGGAAATGTTCCGCATTGGTTTTCAAGTGCTCCATGGTCGCGCGAAAGCCGACGAAGCTGGAATGGCTTATTCCAACCTTGCTGAGGCCAGCCTATCGGCACTCTTGCCGGTTGCTTATGATCTAATGAAGGAAGTCCATGGCTTGATTCCAGGGCGGGTAGCGGTCTGCGCTTGGGGCAAGCTCGGCGGGCAGGAATTGGCAGCCGATTCTGATCTCGACTTGATGATGGTCTATGATGTCGCAGATCCAGACTGCGAATCCGATGGCAGACGGCCAATTAGTGCAGAACAATGGCACACGCGGCTGACGCAGCGCTTGGTATCTGCCTTGTCCGTCCAGACAGCCGAAGGCAGCCTTTATGAAGTCGACATGCAATTGCGACCGTCGGGCCGAGCGGGTCCTGTTGCTGTACGCTTGTCTGCTTTAGAGCGTTATTATGACAGCCAAGCTTGGACGTGGGAGTTTCAGGCGCTCACCCGCTTGCGGCCTGTCGCGGGCGACCGCAGCCTGATGGCTGAAATCGCAGACCTTGCTCAACGGGTACTGCAAAAGCCGCGGCCAACGCAAACCCTTGCCACCGAAATTGTTGCCATGCGGGAGAAAATGGCTGCCGCCCATCCCGTACGCGGTGGCTGGGACGTTAAGCGCCAACGCGGTGGACTGATTGATTTGGAGTTTTTTGCCCAATATCATCAGTTATTGGTCGCTAGTTCAGGCAAGCCCATCGTGCATGCCAATACGTTAGAATCGATCCAAGCCCTTGCCCATTATGGATTTTTGAATGGGGAAGAAGCGGGCCGATTGGTACAAGCTGGGTGTGTACTTCAAAATGTGCGCCAACTCCTCGCGGTTGCAGCTGGTTCTGACTTTGAGCCTAGCCGTGCGGCAGCTGGACTAAAGCAGGCTGTCGCAAACTGTCTTGATGCACCAGACTTTAACACAGCAATTGCCATGTATGAGGACGCACGCGCCCTCATTCGACATCATTTTAATCAGATTACAGCAGTTGCGACGGAATAGTTTTTCCCGCGCGTTTTACGAGCAGATCACCAATGAGCTCGGCCTTCTCCCCAAGGTCGGCTGCACGAAGGAGCCCGATCATGCGTTTGAAGACTGTTATCGCCACCGCCGGCTTTATGATGCTGGCAAGCCCTGTTTTGGCCCAACAGGCACCTCCGCCGCCTCCAGGCGAAGGTCCGGGCTTTTTTGAGCGGGCTGACCTGAATAAGGATGGTGCCATCACGATGGAGGAAGTGCGCACCGCGCGTGTCGCCATGTTTGATCGGGCTGATAAGAATAAAGACGGGTTTGTCACCGAAGAAGAAATGCGCGCGGCCCGTCCTCCACGTCCAGAGGGCATGCCAGGCCGCCCCCCTCGTGAACCGCGCGAGGGCCGTGACATGATGGCTGTGGCAGATGCCAATAAGGATGGTGCGGTTACGCGCGCTGAATTTGACGCGGCAATGAACGCGCGCGCGCAAGAAAAGCAAACCAAGATGCAACAGCGGTCGGCAGACATGTTCACCCGTTTGGATGCCAATAAGGATGGTCGCATTACGCGTGATGAACTCGATGCCATGCGCGGCAAAATGGGCGACAAGATGAAGGCGCGCCGCGACGGTCCTCCGCCACCGCCACCTTTGGGCACGTTTGATGCTAATAAGGACGGAAAAATCAGCCGTGAAGAATGGGTGTCGCGTCCTGATCCGATGTTTGAGCGGGCTGACGCCAATAAGGATGGGCGTTTGACCCGTGAAGAAGCCGCTGCTGCTGCCCGTCAAGGCCGTGATGGTGGTCCGCGTCGCGGCCCCGGTCGTCCTTGGTAAGTCAGGTTAAGGTTGTCTTGCGTGTCAAACCCGATTGTCTTTGATCCCCACGCGGGTTTGATCGCCAAAGCCGGCCGCGGTGATCGTGCGGCAGCGGCTGCGCTGGTCAAGGCTGTTTCGCCAAAACTATGGCGGATCAGCTGGCGTCTCTTACGCGACGCCACTGAAGCCGAAGATGTCACGCAGGAGGCCCTGATCCGCTTGTGGAAGGTCCTGCCAAATTGGCAGATGGGCAGGGCTCGGGTGGAGACGTGGTTACACCAAGTGACCACCAACCTCTGTTTTGACCGCTTACGTAAAGCAGGGCGCTTTGTTGACGAAGATCAAGCGCCCGAGCCGCTCGACCCCGGGCCTATGCCCGATACGAGGCTGCATCAATCCGCTCTGCGTGAGAGTGTGGATGCTGCCTTGGCGGGCCTACCCGACCGTCAACGCGCCGCCATTGTGCTCACCCATTATGAGGAATTGTCCGCAAAAGAGGTCGGCGAGATACTGGGCATTAGTGTGGATGCCGTGGAATCCTTATTGGCACGCGGGCGTCGCGCCTTGCGCCTAGCCCTTGCGCCTGAGAAGGCCGATTTGTTAAAAGCGTCCGTGGAAGGACATGCAGCATGAGTATCATCGATCATCATCCGCTGAATAAAGCTCTGGCTGACGTGCTTAATCACGCGAGCCCTGTGCCTGACATGCCCGCTGCCCGCATTGAAGCGGCTGCTATGGCTGCTTTTGGTGCACAGACTGCCCCTCGTCAGACGTGGGTGAAGACCTTCGGGGCTTTAGCTGCCACGCTGGTTTTGGGTGTTGGTGGCTTCATCTATTACCAGTCGTGGCTGAATGAGCAAAAGGCGCTGACGGCTGATGCCGATGCGTTTGCCGAGCAATTGTTGAGCAGTGATTTGGACTCAGCCCTTTAGGTCTTAGCCCTCGACCAGATGAGGCGACACATTTCTAAAATGGACGCACTGAAGCTTTTGTGCGCAATGGACTTCGCATCGAGTCAAACCCGCTTTAGAAGTACTTCATGAGCTCAAAACTTGATGCAGCCGTCGATCGGCTCCTGTCCCGCGCAAAATCCCTTGGTGCTGAAGCGGCCGATGCGGCCTGTGTTGACCGTAAAAGCCTGTCGGTTTCGGTGCGACTTGGCAATCTGGAATCTGTTGAAAGCGAAGAAAGCCGCTCGGCCGGGTTGCGGGTTTTGATTGGTAAGAAGCAAGCTGGGGCATCGACGTCCGATTTCAGCTTGGCGGCACTCGATGCATTGGCAGAGCGGGTGGTTGCGATGGCAAAGGCTGCTGCCGAAGATCCATGGTGTGGTTTACCCGAGGCAAGTGAACTTGCCAAAAACATGACTGATTTAGAGCTTTGGGACGATACTGAACCCGATATTGCCGATCTGGAAGCCCGTGCTTTGGAGAGCGAAGCGGCGGCACTGGATATTGCAGGCATTACCAACTCAGGCGGCTCGGGCGCGGAATGGGGCGCAAGCCATGTCTATTACGGGGCCAGCAATGGCTTTCGCGGTGGGTATCGGGGCACTTCTTGGGGGCTCGGCTTATCGGCTATTGCCGAGCGCGGTGACCACAAGGAGCGCGACTGGGACAGCGATTCCAGCCGCTTTCTGAAAGATTTGAAGGCTTCTGCTGAGATTGGCCGCAGTGCTGGCCAGCGCACCCTCGCGCGTTTGGGGGCGACCAAACTTGAAAGCTGTGTTGCGCCCGTCATTTTTGAAAATCGGGTTGCTAGTCGACTGATCAGTTTCTTCTTGGGGGCGATCTCGGGCGCTTCGGTCGCGCGCGGTGTTTCGTTCCTGCGGGACAAATTGGGTCAGCAAGTTTTTGCGTCAAATATCCGCATAACTGACAATCCTGTGGAAAAAGGCGGATGGTCGTCGCATCCGTTTGATGGTGAGGGACTGCCTGTCGCGGCACGTGATCTGGTGACAGATGGCGTCTTGCAAACGTGGCTTTTGAATAGCGCAAGCGCCAAGCAATTGGGCTTGAAATCAACGGGCCATGCCAGCTTGAATCCCGGCGGGGCACCGGGGATTGGCTCTAGCAATGTGATGGTCATGCCCGGCACGTATGACCTTGCGGGCTTACAGGCCCAAGCGGGCACCGGGCTTTTGGTGATTGAAACTTTATCGCCCAGTTTCAATCAGAATACCGGCGATTATTCGGTTGGCGTGTCTGGTCTTTGGTTTGAAAATGGGAAGATCGTGCGTCCGGTGAATGAAATCACCGTCGCGGGCAATATGCTCGACATGTATAGCAAGCTTATCCCCGGCACTGATTATGGGGGACGCACCTCCCTTCAATGCCCCAGCCTTTTGATCCCCGCAATGACGATTGCTGGGGCCTGAGGGATGAATCTAGCGGCTGATCTTGCGCTCGCTTTGGAAGCCGCCACAGAGGCCGGTGCCGTTGCCATGCGCTATTTCGGCACGCAGATGGATGTTCGCGACAAATCTCCCAATAATCCTGTCAGTGACGCAGATTTAGTCATAGATGCCTTGCTGAAAGAGCGTCTATTGGCACAGCGCCCGGATTATGGCTGGTTGTCAGAAGAGACCGTCGATGATCAATCGCGCCAAACCGCTCGTTTTTGTTGGGTAGTCGACCCGATTGATGGCACACGCGCCTTTATCAAAGCCAAACCACATTTTACCGTTTGCATCGGTCTGTTGGTCGATAGCCAACCCGTCTTGGGTGTGGTGTTTAATCCCGCAACCGGGGAAATGTTTGACGCCATTCAAGGCGGTGGGGCCCGTCTGAACGGCGTCACAATTCAGCCAAGCCAAATCGATCAGCTTGAAGGCTGCGCCATGTTGGGTGATCCCGGCATGTTTCGACATCCCGCATGGCCAAAGCCCTGGCCTGAAATGGACGTGGTATCGCGCAATTCTATCGCCTACCGGATGTGTTTGGTTGCTGCAGGCCATTATGATGGCGCGATCGCCTTATCGGCCAAGAGCGACTGGGATTTGGCCGCAGCCCATGTGATCGTCGAGGAAGCGGGGGCGCTTGCGACCACACATGAAGGTGCAGCCTTTGTTTACAATAAGGCTGTACCTCTCCAAAAAAGCTTGGTGGTTGCGGGCAAGCCTCTGCATCCCTTACTGATTGAACGCGTCCACCATGTAAAACTGTCGTGAGGAACGAATGGAACGTAAAGCCACCCCAAAGAGACAATTGCTTCACCTCGTGATTGGTGGAGAAGTTCAGGACTTAGAGGATGTTGAGTTTCGCGATCTCAAGGCGATGGATTTTGTTGGCGCTTTTCCTAATTACGCCGAAGCACGCGACGCGTGGAAAAGCGCGTCTCAGCGCACGGTGGACAATGCCCATATGCGCTATTTCGTGATCCATGCCCACCGTTTGATCGATCCAAACGGGCCAACGCCGGATGAAGACGATCACTAAGGCTCCTGCCAAACAATCGGGGTCGAGCACCGATTTGATCAAACGGTTTTGGTCTGGCTGGCTAATTCCGCATGCAGGCGCGTTGTTTTTGGCGACCCTTTTGATGGCGGTTGTCGCCGCAGCTTCGGCTTCATATCCTTGGCTCTTTGGCCAAGTCATTGATGCTCTGGCCAAGCTCAGCGCTGGCCAAGACGCCCGTCCAGAGGTTACCCCTGCCTGGATGGCACCAACTGCGATGGCCGTGGCTGGCCCTTTAGCCATTATAGCGGCCACCATGATCAAGGGGGTCGCTCTATATGCCTCTACCGTCTTGACCAATCGGGTTGCTTTGGCGGCCACGACGAAGCTGCAGCAAGATCTATTCGCCAAGCTTTTGACCTTGGATTTCGCCCGCCTAAGCGCTGAACCCTCAGGCGCATTTTCTGCCCGCTTTCTGAATGACATTAATGCCGTACGCGAGGCCGTCCTGCGTGCAGCAAACAGCTTTGTGCGCGATATTCTGACCTTGATTGGCGTGATTGGCGTCATGATCTTGGGCGACTGGCAATTGGCACTGGTATGCCTTGTGATCCTCCCCTTGGCGATTGGTCCAGTTTCTATGATTGGTGCAAGGTTGCGCAAGACTGCAGCGCGTGCCCAGCATCAGGCGGCTGATTTGGCAGGGGTGGTTGAAGAGAGTTTAGGCGGTATTCGTTTGGTCAAGACCTACGGCTTGGAACAGGCCGAGAGCAGCCGTGTTGGGTCTGCTTTGTCGACACGTATGTCGCTCCTCCTCAAAATGGCCGAACAAAAGGGCAGGGTCGATCCCATCCTTGAAGTCTTGGGCGGGCTAGCCATTGCAGGTGTCTTTGCCTTTGCGGGCTTTCGCATTACCCAAGGGGCGGCGAGCGTGGGCACATTGACCGCCTTCATCGCCTCGCTTTTGTTAGCGGCTCAATCGATCCGCAGTTTGGGTGGCTTAAACAGCGTCTTGCAAGAGGGGCTCTCGGCTTTGGAGCGCTTCTTTTCTGTTTTGGATGAGACCCCCAGCATCGCCGATCGCCCGGCCGCGAAAGGACTGACGCGTGGGCCCGGTCGGATCGAGTTTCAAAATGTCGGCTTTAACTGGCCCAATGGCACAATTGGGCTGGATGGGGTTAGCTTTACAGCCGAACCCGGCCAAACATTAGCGCTGGTAGGACCGTCAGGCTCAGGTAAGTCGACGATCCTCAATCTCATACCCCGCCTGTTTGATCCTACCACCGGGCGGGTGTTGATCGATGGGCAGGATATTGGCCAAGTTACCTTGGCCAGTTTGCGCCAGCACATTGCCCTTGTCAGTCAAGATGCCACATTATTTGATGCCTCGATTGCCGAAAATGTCGCGATGGGTTTGCCCGCGGCAGACGAGGCCGCTATTCGCTCTGCCCTATCGGCGGCGGCTTGTGATTTTGTAGACCGATTGGCAGATGGGATGGCAACCCAGGTGGGACCTCGCGGTTCGCGCCTGTCAGGTGGCGAGCGTCAGCGTCTGTCCTTGGCCCGCGCCATTGTGCGCGATAGTCCCATTTTGCTGCTGGATGAGCCAACAAGTGCGCTGGATTCCGACTCAGAAGCCCGTGTTCAAGAAGCGCTTGATCGCTTCGCTGCCAATCGAACCACGATTGTTGTCGCACATCGTTTATCGACAATCCGTCGTGCCAATCTGATTTTGGTGCTCAATCAAGGCCAAATTGTTGAAGCCGGGACCCACGATCAATTGATTGCGCGTGGTGGCCTTTATGCGGAGCTGGCAACCCTACAGTTTCAAACTGCCTCGCAACCAGAAGTCTAAGCTCGGCTAGTCGCGGCTAACCACGAGGCGTAGGCCTTGGCGTACCGGCATTTCTGGTGTTGGTGGCAAGAGGGCGGTCAATGAGAAGCGTAGAACGGGCTTAGACACAGAAGGTGACTGCTTGAGGGGCTGAAAAAGGCCCAACACACGATCAGCGCCAGCCTTATCCGTCAAAGGCAAGAATACCCACTCAACTTCTGTTCTTTGACCAAAGGCGGCTCCAAACGCAGCTGCACGGGCCAAAGCTGGCCCAGGACCGGCGATGGCAGATTCTAGAAGAGCGCGGATTAAATTCCGATCCGTACCGTGAAATAGGCTGCTGACGTCATGATCGCGTAAATCTCGGCCTGTCCAAAGCTTTAAATCGGCTCCGACTGTCTTGAATGTGAAAACACCCTCGCTGGCGCGCTGCGCCAAAAAGATACGGCCGATCATGGAAGTGGCGTCTTTTGAAAGCGCGGAGCCTGTTTCAGATTGGTCTGCAAGCCCATTTAGGGCCTGCCAAGAGCTCAAAAAAGCCCGGCTCTCTGGATGAAGTGCGCCGTAATGCATGTCTATTTCCTCGATTTAAGCCGCCTTCTGGCCGCTTTCCGAGGAGTAGCGCAGGACTCATGCCAACCCAGTTCGGTGACTTAGGGAGGCGATACTCTCCACACGGGCGAAATTGGCGCCGGACTTGCTGGATGGGTTTAGAAAATTTGGGGAGTCCCACCATGAGTGTTTCAGTTCGATACATCGCCGCAGCCACACTTCTCGCGGCCTTTATGGCATCATCCGCACAAGCGGGTGGCTGCAATAGCTGTGGCACAGGCGGTAACGGCACAACCAATATCCCAGTTGTTCAAGGCCCTTCCGGCGGCTGCTGCGGTTCTGCCACAGGCCATATCATTGGTGTTCCAAATGTTCATGTGCCCGGCCCGAATGTGAACGTCAGCGTTGGCGGCAGCTATTTCGGCGGCACCAATGTTGTGGTGGGCGGTAATACTTATGTTGGTGGCAGCACCACTGTGATTGGCGGCGGTGGCGGTGGCGGCGGCGTCTATATTGGCGGCGGCGGCGGCGGCTTTTCAGCCCCCATGCCCGTAACTGCTGGCCTGATTGATGGCTTGCAAGTTTCAGGCGGCCAAGCCGCAACGGTGATGGAACAATTCCAAGACACCCGTACCATCACAGAAACAGTCGCCATTCGCGCTGTATGTATGGATGACCGTGACACCCCACATCCTGCGTCGCGCACCAATGGTGATGCAAAGGTCGGTTCTGAGTTTGAAGGCGAAGTCTTCCGCTGTATGGCTGGCACCCGCATGCTGGTCACGCTTGGCAAAGTCGTCAATGGCGAAGCCAATTTCGATGGTGGCCGCACCATTTCATGCCAAAAGGGTCAAGCATTGGCCTATCGGGGCGATAAGGGTGCGGTCGGCGCTGCCACGCTTCAATGCGTTGCACAAAAGGCAGAAGCGGATTGTAACGAGCGCTCGCTGCTGCGTCGTTTTGGTCCAGGCATCAAATATGCAACCATCACCCGCACTGAGACCTTTACCAATACCCGTCAGTCAGCAAGCCAGCAAACTGCAACATTCCGCTCATCGATGTTTGTCGATGGTGGGGTTGGCCAAGGCGTATTCTAAGATAAGCGCGTCTTTTTGGGCGCGTTTGGGGGCTGAAGGGTCGCTGCTTTGGGGCAGCGACCCTTTGTCGTTTGGAGGTGCAGCGTTTCTAAAAGGCTGCCCAAACACAGGCTATGCCGATCCAGACCAAGGCGATGAGCGACAAGAGCATGCCGACCATACGCCCAAATGAAGCGCCCTCGACCCGGCTTAAGCCATAAGCATGCAAAACCCGTCCGACCGTTAAGCTTAATCCACCGACATGGATCGCCCAAACGGGTGCACTGGCGATCGCCATGGCACTAAGACCGACTAACGCAATGGGGGCAACTTCGGTTGCATTCGCATGGGCGCGAATAGCTCGAATCAAACCGGGATGCCCGCCGTCACCTAGGCTTATCTTTTCGCGGCGGCGATAGCGGATCACCTGCCAGATCAATGCCAAAATGATCAGTACATTCAGTCCTGTGTATAGGGCGACCGCGGCAGAAGCTGACATAATAGATCCTCTCAAAAAGCCAAACCTGGATGTTCATCAGGCAGATAACATTAAATCGTCATCGAAACAGCCTTTAAGAATGAATGAAAAGGCGCATCATAAACGTGAGGTGTAAGTTTATCGGATTTCAGCACTCGGGTGGTAGCCTGAGCAAAAATGGTGGGGAGGCACGCAGATGCCAGTTATCATTGCAAGTCTCATTTTGGTTTCCTTGGGTAGTTTGGCTCTTTTCCTTGGGCTCAAATTGGCGCGCGTCATGCGTGAGCAGTTTGAAGAACTCATGCCCCAGCGCATGGTAGATTATTCGGGCTTTGTCGACGTCCCGCGCGGGCGCGACTAATTCCTCTTCGGTCTTGGTCTGGTGCTGAGACAGGCTTTCAGCCATAAAGCGGCATGACTCGCCTATTTGTCGACGCCGATGCCTGCCCTGTGAAAGATGAGGTCTACAAAGTCGCGCTCCGTTACGGCTTAAAGACTTTTGTTGTTGCCAATAGCTTCATTCAAATTCCAACCCATCCGCTGATCGAAAGGCTGATCGTTAATACAGGCCCAGATGCATCTGATGATTGGATCGCTGAGCGGTGCCAGACTGGCGATATTGTGATTACCCAAGACATTCCTTTGGCGGACCGGGCTCTAAAGACCGGCGCGCAGGCGATTGGCAACCAAGGCAAGCCCTTTACGCGCGATTCCATTGGCTCAGCCTTAGCCGGTCGGGAAATCGGCGAACATCTTCGCGCCATGGGAGTTGCAACATCAGGACCAAGGCCCTTCGCCGCCAGCGACCGCTCCCGCTTTCTGCAAGAATTAGATGCTGCGGTCCATCGCGCAAGACGCGCGCTTGCTTTGCAGGCTGCCAAGCGTCGTTAAGAAAAGAGAAACCATAAATTGGACCTGAAATCAGACAATTTTTCCTTTTGTAACCCATGATTTGTGTGTGGCGTACTTGCCTTTGAAACCAGTCTCAAACGGGAAGTCGCTATGGAAATTGTCAATGGCTATGTATGTCGCGATTGTACGGACGTATCTTTCGCCAAGAAAAACATAGATCCTGCCCACCCTAGGGGCGGTACGCAACCAATTGAGGCGGCGAAAAACGCTGATAAATATGCTGATGCTGTTCAGTTTGGCGGCGCGCTCACCGAGCTGAATTTACGTCGCTTAGACACTTCTCAAGCAGGCCTTGTAGCCGATAAGCTTCGTCTTGATTTGCGTGTATGAGCGGACCACGCCGGCCTATTTCCAGATTGGCCTGCCGCCTCCTGGTAGACCCAAGCGGCCCCATTTCTGTGTCACAGCATCAATGACCTTCTTGTCCATCCGGATTTCTTCGCCCCACTCGCGGTGGGTTTCAGGATGTATTTTGTTCGTCGCATCGAGACCGATTTTGGAACCAAGACCGCTCTCTGGGCTCGCAAAGTCCAGGTAGTCGATAGGCGTGCGGTCAACGAGTGTGATATCGCGTGCCGGATCCATTCGGGTTGAGACGGCCCACATCACATCCTTCCAGTCGCGCGCATTAATGTCGTCATCGACCACAATGATCCATTTGGTGTACATGAATTGGCGCAAGAAGGACCAAGCACCCATCATCACCCGCTTGGCATGGCCCGGATAGGCCTTTTTCATCGAGATCACGGCGATGCGGTAGGAGCAGCCCTCAGGTGGCAACCAAAAGTCTGTGATTTCAGGAAATTGCTGTTGCAGGAGGGGAATGAACACCTCGTTCAAGGCCTCGCCCAAGACAGAAGGCTCGTCAGGCGGACGACCTGTAAAGGTCGATAAATAGATCGGATCCTTGCGCATCGTGATGCACGAGACTTGGAAGATCGGGAATTTCTCAACTGAATTATAATAACCTGTATGGTCGCCATAGGGGCCTTCATCGGCGAATTCATCCAAGAGCACATGGCCTTCGATGATGATTTCAGCTTCAGCCGGCACTTCAATCGGAATGGTCTTGCAAGGTACGAGGTCGAGCTTACGGCCGCGCATCAGGCCCGCGAACTGATATTCGCTCAAAGTGTCAGGGACGGGAGTGACCGCAGCGAGAATCGTGCCTGGGTCTGCCCCAATGACGACGGCGGCTGGCAAAGGTTCGGGTTTAGTATCTTTCCAGCGCTTATAATGTTGTGCGCCACCACGATGGGCGAGCCAGCGCATAATGGCGCGATCCTTACCCAATTGCTGCATACGATAAATGCCGAGGTTATAATTATCTTGCCGCTTGTCGCTTGGGCCCTTGGTGACGATGAGGGGCCAAGTGATCAAAGGTGCGGGTTCACCTGGCCAGCAACTCTGGATTGGCAGCCGCGACAAATCGATGTCTGCCCCTTCCCAAACGACTTCTTGGCAAGGTGCTTTCGCAAAAACGCCGCCTGAGATTGTGTTTGGCCGCATTTGCATGACGGTCTTTGCAAGCGGCAGCAGATCAAAGGCTTCTTTCAAGCCACGGGGTGGCTCTGGCTGGCGCAAGAAAGCCAAAAGCTCTCCCACTTCGCGCAGGTCTTGCGCGGTGCGGCGGTCTTTACCGTCCATGGTGACGCCCATAGCAACCCGCTCAACCGTGCCAAACAAATTGGTGAGCACTGGCATGCTCGATTTCGACCCATCGGCCATTAAAGCATGCTCATACAGGGTTGCTGGCCCTCCGGTGGCGAGGAGGCGCGTCTGAATTTCTGTCATCTCCAAGACAGTCGAGATCGGCTCGCGCACGCGCACCAGTTTTTGCTCGCTCTCCAACCGCGCCATGAACTCGCGCATGCTTTTATAGGCCATGTGTCCTCCGTCTAACCTCATGTAGTCCGAGGCTGGGGCCAGGTCATCCCTATTTTCAGTCACGTGACAGTGCACACGATGTGACTGCTGTTTAATTTTATCCGGATGATATTGACCTAGAATATTTTATCCGGGTAATAATGACTCACAGGAGCCAATTATGACCTATCAAGAGGATTTACCCGCTATTGCCTTTGCAGGCCCGCAGCTATTGGCCTTTGGTGCGCTGCGGGAGGTGGCGGCGAGCGTCAAACGCAAGCTGGATCAGGACCCAACTCTTTCCGTCTTGGTGTTTCATCGCGACACCAGCCAGCCGATTGAACTCGATTTGCGCGGCAGCCTCGCTGATGTCGTCGCGCGTCTACAACCGGCTGAATTTGCTTCAGTGCGTAAGGTCGGGCGACCCAAATTGGGCGTTGCTGCGCGCGAAGTAACACTTTTGCCGCGTCATTGGGACTGGTTGGCCCGTCAGCCAGGCGGGGCGAGTGTGACGTTGCGAAAATTGGTTGAGGCTGCTCGTCGCGAGACAGAAGGGGCGAATGCGCTGGACGAAGGACGCGAGGCGCTCTATCGATTTATGGCCGCCGTGGCGGGGAATGAACCAGATTATGATGAAGTGTCGCGGGCTTTATTTGCCGGTCAAAAGGCACGCTTTTTATCCTTGATTGGGCGCTGGCCACAGGATGTACAAGCCCATCTTCACCACCTGAGCCTTAAAGCATTTCTAAATGAGGAGTAGGCGTTGTGGCAGAGGCATCATTTCATTTGATCTGCGGTTCGACTGGGGCAGGCAAGTCGACCTACGCGCAAGCCTTAGCGCGTGATCTTGCTGGCCTCCACTTTGCTATTGACCAGTGGATGGTAACTTTGTTTTGGCAGGATAGCCCACAGCCCATTGAGTTTGATTGGACGATGGCGCGCATTGATCGATGTGAGGCCATGATTTTTGAAACAGCAAAACAGGCTGTCTCGATTGGCGTTCCGGTGGTCTTGGATTTAGGGTTTACCAAAGCTGCGCATCGGCAAAAATTTGCCGATCTCGCCAAGCAAGCGCATGCCCCCGTGATCCTGCATGTTCTGGACGTGCCAGTTGAAACCCGTTGGGCGCGAGTCCAAACCCGCAATGCCACGAAGGGTGAAACCTATGCGATGGAGGTTGATCGTTCCATGTTCGACTTTGTCGAGACGATGTGGGAACTGCCCGATGCAGCTGAAATGGCGGCGCTAAATGGTCGGTTTGTGGGAGCCTGACTAAGTGGCCACCCATTCTTGCCATTCTGGGTGGCGATCAATCCAACGTGCGACGTAAGAACAGTGCGGCAGGATGCGGACCTGATCTTTTCTCGCCCGGTTAAGGGCTGCCTCCGTCAGGATGGCCGCCAAACCGTGCCCAGTGAGTGTAGGAGGCACAAAGGTGTGGTCCAATACGCGTATGCCATCAGGCCGGTGATACCAGGTGATTTCGCACAGGTGAGCGCCAGCAGCCATGTCGCCGACAAAGGTAAGCCGGCCCCGGCCTGAACCCAAATCTTCAAACACTGGCTCGGTAATCTGGGGCATAAGCTTTAGGCCTCCGCCGCATAGGATTTGAGGGTTTCAAGCGGCACAACAACCAAAGCCTCTTCATGTGTGGCTTCCAGTATGATTGGGGGTGCACAGCCCGCATCCAGTGCATCTTTCCACCGGGTCAGGCAGACGCACCAGTGATCGCCGGGTTTAAGGCCCGCAAACCTATATTCCGGGCGCGGTGTTATGAGATCATTTCCCACGCGCAATTGATGGGCCAAAAAGGCCTTGGTCACGACGGCACAGACAACATGGGTGCCATGGTCTAAGCCTTCGGTCTCACAACAGCCATTCCTGAACCAACCAGTCAGCGGGTTCATCGAGCAGAATTCAAGTGGTCCACCCAAGACATTGCGGGCAGAAGGATCAAAGCGCCGCATTAGCTTTTGACCTGACTGGCGCAGCCGGGATAGCCGGCCGCCTTTTGGGCTTGGATGAAATTCACAGTGTCGGCTAAGGTTGGGGCGCTGCGCCGTACCACTGGCGAAATTGCACCGAGAATATAGAGGTGCTCGACCCCAGGATAGAGCTTCACATAAGCCAGATTTTTATGCTCGGCCAAGGCAGCCGCCAATTGCTCACTGCGCTTTGGGTCCACTGTTTTGTCTTTGGTGCCGTGGAGCAGCAACATAGGCGGGGCTTTAGTGGCGGCATAGGTGATCGGCTTGGTACTGGGCAGAATTTCGGCTGGGAAAATGCGTTTAAAGACCGGATCGACAGGGGTGAAGTCGTAAGGCCCAGCGATGCCAATAACACCCTTGGCAGCTTCACAAATCGTCGTTGCCTCGGCTGCGAGAAACCGTGGATCCAGCGCAATCATCGCGGCAATATGGGCACCAGCGGAGTAGCCAGCAATGAACACGGGCCGCCCCTTCGCAATCGACTTTTGCGTAAAGGCAAGGGCCTTGGCACCATCTTCGACAAAGGCCGGGAAAATCACTTCTGGATGCAAGCGATAATTGACGACGACGGTTTGGATGCCGCGCGCCGCAAATACAGAACCCAAGAATTTATAGTCATCCTTGGAGCCATATTGCCAAGACCCGCCATGATAGAACACCAGAACGGGCGTGTCGGCTTGCATGACCTTTGGCGAATAGATATCCAACATATGGCGCGGCAATGGGCCATAGCGGATATCGTGCTGAACGGGCCCTGGCGTTTGTGCCACGAGGTTGAGCACCTGTGGCCCAGAGCAGGCGCTTAGGCTGCAAAGCGCCAGAATGGCAGCAAACCAATGTCTCATGTCAGGTCCTTCTTTGTGGTTTCGCGCTTTAGATGTTTCGACCATCACATAGGCCGAATTTGGACCTCTTCAATCGAACAATCGGGCGTTAGTCAAGCAAGGCCCCATACGCGAGTCACTTTGATATCTTGGTCTTCCAATTCGCGTGACACTTCGATTTGGTAGCAGGCGAGCTCTTGGAGCTTATCCTTCGGCAAATAGGTTCGACCAGGATCGCCGATCAGGACAAGAACCCCTCTTTCCTGGCACTTCTGAAGCCAAGCAAATAATGGCTCGGCGATCTCGCGCTCATAAAAGAGGTCGCCGACCAGCAACACGTCTGCCTGTAGCTCTTGGCCAATTATATTGCCTTGATGAGTTGCAAGTTCGACGCCGTTACTGGCTGCATTGAGGGTGATGGCAGCAATGGCGAAAGGATCAATATCAACCGCGACCACTTGGCCTGCACCCGCCAATTTCGCCGCAATGCCGACTAGACCAGAGCCAGATGCCAAATCATAGACTGACTTGCCAGCAACGATCGCTGAATTGTCAAGAAGATAGCGGGCTAACGCCTGCCCACCCGCCCAAGCAAAGGCCCAAAATGGCAAAGGCAGGCCTTGTTGATCCAATTCATCGGCGGTCAATTGCCAAAGAGCGACGGCTTTATCGGCCAAATGTAGGGTGATTTCCGGGCAATGTGGTGGCTGTAGTTTCCGCGTATTGTCGACAATAAAAGACTTATAGCTATCAAATTTCATGACCATTTATCTTTTTGTTTAAGCTGCGACCACCGAAAATCTTTACTGGGGATAACAATCTACACCTGCCGTGATTGACAAGGGTGATCCGGTGTTTAGCTTCAGCCTCATATCGTAAGTTGTGTTGGATAAGCAAAACTAAATGGGATTGGGGCTTGCGATAAATATTCAAACCAGATTTTTCCTGTTTTGCTTGATTTTTTGGGGGAAAGTATGAAGTTTAAATTGGGTGCTGCTGTTGCCATTTCCGCAATGGCGCTGTCTGGCTGCGCGACAATAACGCGTGGTACGAACGCTACATTCACCATTGAAACCATGCCGTCTGGCGCAACGGTTGCGACCACCAATGGCTATGGCTGTTTGGCGACACCCTGTACATTCAAAATGCCGCGCAAATCTGAGTTTATGGTTACGGTCACAAAGCCTGGTTATAAGACCTATACGGGTTCGGTGGTTACAAAAGTTGCCGGTGCTGGCGGGGCGGCAATGGCGGGCAATGTTCTGGTCGGCGGCCTGATTGGGGCAGGTGTGGACGCCAGTTCCGGGGCCATGCTGGATTTGGTACCTAATCCCATGAAAGTAACCTTGGAGCCAGAAGGCGCGCCAGCGCCCGCGAACCAGCCCAACAGCTAATTCTATTGAAAAAAGCGCGGATTAAGGCCTGTTTCAAGCTCAGAAATGGGCCTTTTTCTTTGTATTCATCCCTGAAAAATTCAAGTTGATACTTGACAATTATAGGTCTTCTCCTTAGCAATTTTGATGGCTTAAAGTTGTTTCGTTCGAACATGGCGGCGAGACATAGGCGATTTTGGAGTTTGCTGGGTCGAAATCTGGGGGGAAGTTATGAAGCTCAATTGCGTTGCCCTAGCCGCTTTATCGCTTTTGGCCGTTTCTGGCTGCGCTACCAGCACTGTATCTTCGGCGGATATGGCCGACCAAGCAGCAATTGACCGCCAGATGCCCAGTACTGCCCAGTCGCCTTACGGTGCCATGCCAGCTTTGGAAGCCAACCCAATGCCTGACTTGTTGGAGCCCTAGGTCAAGGGGCCAGCTTTGCCGTTGCAAGCTCCAAAATCTGACGATAGCCGTGCTTAATCTCCATCTTTTCGGTCAAGCCTTTCTGTTTCAAAAGGCTATGTGTGGCTTCCAGCCGATAGCAGGGGATGTACATCCATAGATGATGCTCGGCATGAAAATGGACCCAATAGGGCGCAATTAGCAAACGCTCGATGGGATTGGCATAAGTGGTGCGGGCCAGCCGCCACGGGTCGCTTGGGTCTGGTGTGGCACAGGCATGCTCGCCAATATTGCGTAAGCGGGTGACAGCTGGATACCAGCTTGCTTGGCCAATTAACCAGATGGCGAAGAATGCAAGGGTTTGGCCAGCAGCGGCAAAAATGACAAAGATAGCGGCCTGTGCGCCCAAGAATGTTAAGGCTGTTGAGCGGGCTTCTGGGCTTGCTTGCCCCGGCGAACGCAGAATTCCCCAGAGAGGTTTGAGGGTTTGTTTGAAAAAGGTTTGCCCGGTTAAGTCCCGGATTAGTTTACGCTGATAGCTCTTCTTGCTGATCGGGAAATGGGCAGCAAGGCCCAGGTCAGGATCGTCACTTTGTTGGGTATTGCGGTGGTGCGATAGGTGATACGATCGGTAGCGATACAGCGATGCACCAACTGGTGCACCACACAAAAAATGACCCACAAAGTCGTTGAGTTTTTGATTGGTGCTGAGGCCTCCGTGGGCCGCCTCATGCATCAGGATGGCCAGCCCCAATTGGCGCGCGCCGACTACCATCACCGCGATCAGCCAAGTCACGGGGTTTGGAGCCCAAGCAAATAGCGCAACAGCCAACCCAATCACCACCCACGCATGGGCCACCAAGCCGAGGCCGATCCAGTCATTGCGCTGTCTCAGTTTGGCCCATTCTTCCGGCGTAAAGATGGTTTTGGGATCAATTGTTGGGGCTGGCATGGCTTAGCCGAATACGCTGACGCCGATCAGCACTTTGTGCAGACCCGCACTAAAGGCCACCCAGATTGCCGTACCGCCCCCGATGGCAATCCAGTCGCCCGTCCCCATCGGCAAGCGCACGCGATCGGCCTTGCCAAGGCGGATACGGGCAAATAGGGCCCAAGCAAAGAAACTCCCAAATAGTAGCATGGAGCCCAAATCCCCATTGGCCAAGAGGTGGGACAAAGCCCAGATTTTGACTGCGGCGAGCATGGGGTGCACGACGGCGGCCTTAATCTTGCCGGGCGAGTAGGCCGAAACCAAGAGGATCATAACTGGCAGCATGAGGAGGAGGGTGATGTGGCTGAGGAAAGTCGGCGGCGTCCAGACCGGGATCATACCCGCCGCGCGATACTGGCCATAACCATAAATCAACAGCACAAAGCCCGCCAAGCTAATCAGGGAAAACACGCCGCGATACGGCTGGGCACCCAATTTGGTGGCCATTTGATCACGCGGTCCGCGAAAACGCACAAAGGCATGCGCGCCCAAGAAGATGATGAGTCCTAAGATCAGCAGGGTCATGAGGCAGGTCCTTTTTTGATGAATTGATAGGCGGGGCCACCGGGCACTTTAAACGCATAGGCACCCGATTCCAGCAGGCCGTGTTCTTGATAGCTAAAGCGCTCACCATCCAAGGTCAGCACGGCAGACAGAGTCATTTTCCGGCCCGAGCGCGCCGTGATCGAGCAGGCAGCCGGGATAGATGCCGTCCAGCCTGTCGCTGTTTTGATGACCGGCAAGCTGCAGGCGGGGCCATAAGCGGTCAAATCGTCTAAGGTTATATGTTGGAAAGCAGCCGTGCCGGGCTGTGCGTTTGCAAAGGCTTCTGGGGTTTTGAAGGCGTAAAAGTCCATCACCATTCCGCCGCCCTCTTGTGGGCGAAACACCCATAAACGCTGACGACTAATGGGACTGGTTGCACCGCCACTGCGCCAGACAAGATAGATCGCCTGATCTTTCGGCCCGGCAATCTTAGGAGCCTTTACGCCAAAGAAATGCGCGCTTTGAGCATCCACCCAGGGATAGGGGTTTCCGGCTGCTGGTGGGCGCAAGAGTTCGGCAGGTGCGGCTTTAATTTGGGCTTGATTATCCCAAAATCCGATGAGGGTTTCGGCCGGTGTGCGGGGTTGCAGGCCGCCCACCGTCGCGCATGCACTGAGGCAGAGGCAGAAGGTGGCGATGAGCCAGCCCTTATGCATCGGGTGTCACCGTATCGACGGCGCGCCAACAATACCAGGCCGCTTGGGTGCGGTAGGGGCGCAAATGGTCTGCCATCGTTTTAAACGGCTTTGGCTTAGGCATTTCAGATAGACCATAAGCCATCATCCAACCCTTGCGCACGCCCAAATCGTCGACGGGCCATACATCGGGTCGGCCCAGCGTGAACATCAAATACATTTCCACCGTCCACTGACCGACGCCGCGAACGGCTGTTAGTCGGGTGATGATCTCTTCGTCGGGCAAATGATCGATTTCGGCGCTGTCAGGCACAATGCCGTCCAGTCGCTTTTGAGAAAGATCGCGTAAGGCGGCAAGCTTCTGTCGCGATAGGCCACAGGCGCGCAAAGCCTCGTCTGAATGGTTGAGGAAATGGGTAGGATCTGGTGCCGCTTCTGGATCGCCACACAGGGTCAGCACGCGGCCTAGAATCGTTCCAGCCGCCTTGCCGGACAATTGCTGATACACAATGGCGCGAAACAGGCTTTGATAGGCGCTCTGGCTCTCGCGCGTTGGAATGGGGCATGGGCCATGGGTGGCAATTAAGCGCGCCATGACCGGGTCTAAGGCTGCTAACGCTTCGCTCATCCCAATTCTCCTGCGGATACTAGCCAGCCGACAAGCGCCTGCACCATCAAACCGACCACCAAGATCAAGCCTGCGGTCTTGTTGGATTTAAACAGAGCTAACGGCTCTTTGGCTAGCCCATCCGCCGGCATTTGCCTGACCTGTCCGAGAAGATGCAGACCAAATGCCAACACACCACAAAGGCCGACGATCAGACTGGCCAGAGGTTGATCGGCCAAGAGACAGGCTCCTGCTGCCAAAAGGGTTGTCGCCAGATAAAAACCACCAACCCAGCGCTTGGCGTGATCGCCAAACAATCGCGCCGTCGATTTCACCCCTACCAGCGCATCATCTTCGACATCTTGCTGGGCATAAATGGTGTCATAGCCAATGGTCCACGCCACGCAGGCGGCATAAAGGGCAAGGGCGGATGTATCGAGGCTGCCCATGACTGCCACATAACCCACCAGCACGCCCCAATTGAAGGTAAGGCCCAGCCAAACTTGTGGCCACCACGTAATGCGCTTCATGAAGGGATAAGCTGCCACCATCGGTATCGCGCACAGCGCCATAATTTGGGCCGGAGTCGGCAGGGCAAGTAAGACCAAAAGGCCGACCAAACACTGCGCTAACGTCCAGATCAGGGCTTGTTTGGCGCTGATCAAGCCTGCGGGCAGGGGCCTGCCTGCCGTGCGCTCTACTTTGGCGTCTATATCGCGGTCGACAAGGTCGTTAAAGCTACAGCCCGCCCCGCGCATGGCGATAGACCCAATCACCCAGAGAGCCAAGAGGAGAGCGTCCAGTGCCGAAAAGCCAATCCCGGCGCGGCCCAAAAACTGCCCCATAAAGCACGGTAAGGCCAACAGCCAAAACCCAATCGGCCGATCAAGGCGGGATAGACGCAAATAGGGCTGCCACGCGCGGGGCGCGCGTTCCACAAAGGTGCTGGGTTGGGCGTCAAGAGGAATGGTCACGGGGTCAGGTTTAACGAGGTGTTGGCGTCCCGACTAGGCCTTTGCACCGCACCTCCCGCAGGCAGCATGGACTCAAGGCTTCTTGTCACCATGACCCATCGCGCCGTGATCCACAGAGCCGTGATCCATCTTGCTATGGTCCATGATTTGCACCGTGCCAGTCATGGGAACGACATCTCGCACATGAAAGGTGAGGACCATTGGGCTCTGCTCCGCGAACACAAACGTTACTTTGACCTGATCGCCGTTCTTGAGCTCTTTTGTGGGCTCGAAAAGCATGAGATGTTTGCCGCCGGGTGCAAACTTAATTGAACTTTTGGCCGGGAGTTCAAGTGTATCGAGCTTAACCATCTTCTTCATCCCGCCTTCTGTAACGCTGTCGTGCATTTCAACGCGTTTGAATGCGGGTGAAGCCACCGCAATGATCCGATCTGTCTTGTTAAACGAAGTTTCATAGTCGAAATACCCTGCAGTTGGACGCCCTGCGATCGGAGTGCGAATGACAGGCTCAACGAAAGCGATTGTGCCACCTTCTTCGATTTCGACTTTTGCCTTGAAGTCGCAGCCTGAAACCAGAGTTGTGGTCACAACAAAACCTATCACCAAAGCCGAGCGCAAAGGCTGAAATGCAATCTTCATCAACTCACTCCAATCAAACTTTTTGCGAAACTCGGCCACGCCGGATTGGTGATGACATAGGCTGTGAATAGCTGAACGGCTAGCACGAAAGGCACGCCTATGAGGTAAGCAGCATGGATTGCGCGCCGTGTCGCCAAGTCGTAAATCATCGCACCGGCCATCATCAGAAATTGCATAAGATAACGTGTGAACCAGAAGCCAAAGGTCGTATCGTCGCCAAAGACTTCTGAGAGGGGGCGGCCCATAAAGCGACCAAAGCCTGCCCCCAGCAAAACCGTCGTTGCCAATAGCATCAGGCGCTTGTGGGTGGCCGCTGTTTTCCGAAAGGCAATTGCGGCCCCAAAGAAAATCGGAAAGCTGACCATATCCGACAGGGGCACGATCATGAATTCAAGCTGGCGGCTCTCGCCATTCAGATAATGGAACTTGGCCATATAGAACGTCATAAAGGTGCCAATCACCGTCATGGCCGCGCCAAGACCAATGCCAGCCAGCCCCAGCTTCATATGGGTTTTAAGATTCTGGGTGCGGACCAGCCAAATCTGAACCAGAAAAAACGCCATCCAGCCATAAAACAACACGGCGTGCATATGCACCACAAAGGGCGGCCAAGGCTTTGCGCCTGCCAAATAGAGGCCAAGGCCGGGCACAAATCCCAATAACACCGCCGCAAGGCTTAGCACCCAGAAAATCAAGTAAAAATTGCGCTCGGAGCTTGCAGGTACGTGAACAGGATCGAGAGATGACATGGCTAAAATGCCCCAGTTGAAGGGTCATTAATCACAACCGTGTGATTGCTTGTCAACTTGTCGGTAACAAAAAAGACGGCGAAGCAAATGCCTCGCCGCCCTTTAAATTTCGAGAGAAAGCCGCTTGGTTTAGTCGGCTGTCGGTGTTGGAACCGGGGCCGCCAAGAAAGCGGGCAATTCCGCGCCAAAACCTGAATCCTCACCCTTGGCTTCACGCGGTGGGCGTGGGGCGCGGGGGGGACGTGGGCGACGTTCGCGCGCCGGAGCGGTTTCCGAAGCGGCGACGATTTCTTGGGGTTCGCTAAAGCTTGTCGGCTCAGCAAATTCACTCGGTGGCGCGCTCAACGGACGGGCATAGCCTTCTCCTGAACCGTTAAAGCCCTGCTCTCCACCTGTTTCGCCGCGATTGTCTTGTCGTGGTGGGCGCGAATTTTCGCCTTGACCTTCTTCCCCACCGCCATTGGCTTGATAGGGCATCTCATTACCGAAGCGATCGCGACGGCGGCGGCGGCGGCGGCCAAACCGGTCGTCGTCACCTTCCCCGCGGGGTTCGTTGCGACCCTCGCCACGGTTCTGATCAAAGCGGTTTTCGCGGGGTTGACGGTTTTGATTAAACTCTGGCTGAGGCGCGCCCTCGCTGCCGTCAACGCCTTCGCCTTCAGCGCCTTCCATGGCTTCATTGGTATCGTCACCATCGTCAGACTCATCTTCATAGCCTGCGATCATCATTTCGGTGCGCGGCACAAAAGTTGGCTGCATGGCGCGCAAGACGCGGAAATAATGTTCCGCATGTTGCAGATAATTTTCACCTAGGACGCGGTCGCCGGAAGAATTGGCATCGCGGGCGAGCTGTTGGTATTTCTCAAACACCGTCTGCGCCGAACCCCGGACTTTAATGTCGGGTCCGTTCGACTCATAGGCGCGATTTGGATTGTTGTTTTGTGGTTTTTGGCCTGGATTACGTCCCCGACCGCGTTGCCGCTTCATCATGCAAGCCCTATTTGTTTCCTGGCTGTGGTTTGGCCAATTAGTGCCATGAGCAAGCCTGCAAGCCGGCTTCATGGTTTTTGCGTGACTGCTTCCAAAAGACGTCTGACACGCAAAGATTTAAAAAAGAGAGCGTGGTTTTCGTGCAATTGATCCGTGACCTTGCACAACCGGCTCCAAAAACAGCTATCGCTAACACCTAATCCCGAAATGGATTTCAACGTCTCACGGACAGACTGTATTCACACGATCATTTCCTTGATTCCACAAGCCTCAAATTGCATGTCACTGAAATCAAGACCCAGGGCCAAGATCAGAGTGAAAGCGGATGAAAGGTTTGGGCTAGAGTTGATGGTGTGTCGTTTCCATATACAGGCCCCCCTTTGGGCTGCATCACGGACGAATGATCTCTTAGCTTGATTAGCTGGCGTTGAAAAGACCTAATTCTGCTGGTTTCAGTTAAAACGCGTTGGGGCGCCATGCAAACGGCCCGACCAATCTAGGGTCGGGCCGCTGCTAGGTCGGACAGCATAAAGCTTATTTCGGGCCACCAAAAGCTTTCTTCAAGCCGATCTTATAGGTCCGGCCCAAGGGGTTGCCCGTGAATGGATCGTAATTGAGTTCCAAACGCGCAAAGCTTGGATCCTTGTCGAGGATGTTCTCAATGCCGAAGGTGAAGGTCAGATCATTGTCCATCGCCCAGCGATAAGTCAGGTCGAACGACTGCCAAGCTTCAATCGTTTTGCCCGTAGTGATGGAGGCAGGCGTTCCGGCTACTGCGCTGTAGTTCAAGCTCGGGGCAAAGGGTGCCGTACGCTGGTCTACATATTCATCGATGAAGTTCATCGCTAAGCGGAGTGAATGACCTCCAGTCTCATAAAGACCATAGAGCGTGCCTTTATACTGTGGCAGCGGATAGGCGGTGGTTTGAAAGTTAAGTTTCCCAACCGCATCGAGTGGATCGGCAACCTTCACCCCGCCAATGCTCAATGCCGCAACATCATAGCTCATGGTATAGGTGGCATCTAAGCCGAGCTTCAAATCCCCACCCATCACATCGCGGAACGTATAGTCCACACTGACATCAACCCCATCGGTTAAGACGGCTGAGCCATTGATCACCGTGGTGTTCAGGCGTGAAATATTGGCAGAGTTACACACGCCACCGCTGAAAGTGAATTTAGCTTGGATCGCGGCAAAGGTTGGATTGCCGCAATTGCCGAGCCCGGTTGTTGGGAACAAGGCCGAAACCAAGCCTGCGATTGGCTCGTTCACGATTGGATTGTCAAAGTCAAAGCGCCAATAGTCGATGGACGCCTTGAAATTGCCCATGTCCAGCAAGGCACCCAGATTATAGGTGGTTGCGGTTTCTGGTTCCAGGTTTGGATTACCGAAAATATCAACGGCCCGGAACGTCCCCAAAATGCTCTGCAACGTTGTCACAGAAGTTGGCTGGATGTTGGACACCGACGGAGCCCGGAATGTCGTGCTGGTCGAGCCCCGCAAGGCGAGGGCATCGGTTACTTGCCATTTGGCGGAGAGCTTCGGATTGAAGGTTGAGCCGACGGCTCCACCAAAGTCCTCATAGCGTCCTGCGATTTGGGCTTCAAAGTTACTGGTAAAGGGCAGTCGCAGTTCGAAGAAAGCCGCATTGACGTCTGCACTGACATTGGCAGGGAATGAGCCGGACAAGAATACTGTTGGGCCGGTTACGGCCGCGCAGGTGTTGTTGTTGAAGTCTGGCGAGGAGACGCAAGGCTGTTGGGTTAGATCTGAAAACTTGGAGAAATCAGAGCGGAAGCTATTCTTGCGATATTGATAGCCCAAAGCCCAGCCAATAGGTCCATCGCCCAGCTTGAAGCTGGTTTCGCCATTGATGACGGCATCAAACACGACCAAGCTGGAGGTCTGCTTGGTGCGCACTTCTGGATAGAACCAATCCACTAAAGCGGCGTTGGCTGTACCCAAGGCAGCATTATATTGCGGGTTAGCAACGCCTGTGATGGAATTACCGGGAATGGCGGTGCCAAATGGGCTGAACCACTGACATCCATTGGCCCCCGGCGTATTGGCAGCCACGTTACAATTGGGGCCGCCTAAGCCGCGCAGCGCAAGCTGGAAGCGGTTGACCAAGACGTCATAGCCCGTACGGATACCGGTATCATCCATAGCCGCAAGATTAACGTCATAATTGACGGTGTTGGTCAGTTTCCCTTTCAATCCGACAGACACGCGCACAGCTTCAAAGCTGCGCTCCCCTTGCGAGCCACCACGTGGGTCTTCTGGGGTGAATTTCGGATTGCCGCCAAAGCTGAATGGCCGATAGGCCAACATGTTTACGCCAATCGTGCTGGCAGGGAACAGTCCGGGATTCTTGGCCAAAAGGTCAATATAGCCAGGGTTTGTGACGGGCACGAAGAAGCGCCCGGGCAGACCTGAAATCGCAGGTAGGGCTTGTGCGGAGGGTGCTTGCAAGAAGGCGTAGCTCGGCGAGGTCTTCCATTCTGGCGTGTTGGTATTGGAGATCAGAAGTTCTGCATGCAGCGTGTGGTCTTCATTGATGTCTACATCTGCACTTGCAAACAGCTGTGACCGCTCTTCCTTTTCAACAATGTTGTCATAAGGCGTGAAATGGAAGAAGCAGACGGGTGTGGTCGCGCTAAAGCCCGCAAAGCCACCCAAGCCGGTACAATTTGGTTCCCGCGTAATTCCTGAAACCGGTGCACCCGTCGGGCCGATTGCGATGTAAGTGCCAGGGTTGCCTGCTGCCGACCAACCCCCTTCTGGGTTTGAGAGATAGTCTCGATTGGCCCAATCACGTTCGATCAGCGGCAATTCGCTCTTCATCTGAACGCCGAGCGAGACAAAGAGTTTTGCCCGATCTGTTTGATGGCCCCAAGAGGCGGCGAGCGTGTAATTGCCGTCGGAGCCGTCGATGGCCTTATAGTCGCCACCGACTTCAAAGCCTTCAAGATTGGTGCGCGTGATGAAGTTGACCACGCCGGCCACCGCGTCAGACCCGTAGGTCGCGGCTGCACCGTCCTTGAGCACTTCAACCCGGCCAATTGCAGCGGAGGGGATCAAATTGGTGTCGACCACCGTGCCGACCAACCCGAAGGGGTTGTAGGCCATCCGGCGACCATTCAGAAGCACAAGCGTCCGCTCAGGACCAATGCCGCGCAAATTGACCGAGCCTGCCCCTTCATTGCCTTGCGCCCGGGCATCAAACTGGTTGGTGTCGCCTTGGACCCCGCTTGAGACGTTGAGGAGTTTGATCAACTCAACCGTGCTGGGGGTGCCCGCCTTTTCCAGATCAGCCGAGCTGATCACATTCACGGGTAATGAAGCGCTTTCTGAAGTCCCCCGAATGAAGGAACCGGTTACCACAATAACTTCGACTTCTTTCTTCGGAGCTTCCTCTGTCGTGGTGGATTGTGCGAATGCTTGCGTCGCGCCTGTCGTTATCATAACAGCCAACAGGGCACTTGCCCCGCTGAGCAATGCTTTTCTAGCCATATTGTCCTCCCTTGCCTGTGCAGTCCTTTTTTGGGTGGATCCGCTTCAGACAAGGAAAGTGTGCGACTGGAATTTATATCTGTAAAGGCTTTTTTAGCCCCGAATTTGGCCAACTTTGGTCAAGCGACCTCATGCAAGGCTTTCTCGCTAGGCACGGGTTCCAAAAATGACACGATCTATGTCAGATAAGTCCTTGATCACGCGCAAATTAATCAGTCCCGGGACGGTTTCGGCCAGCGCCATCACGGCGTCGGCTTGCCCAATCCCGAACTCAAAGGCAAATACACCAGAGGGTTTGAGAACGTGCGGCAAGGCAGCAAACAAAATCCGATATGGATCCAGTCCATCCTCGCCACCATCAAGCGCTAAACGGGGATCATGCAGACGCACCTCGTCTTGCAGCGAGTCGATCACCTTTGATGGGATGTAAGGGGGATTTGAGACGACAATATCAAATTCTTCGTCCACGCCCTGATGCCAATTACCCAGCCGCAACTCGACCCGCTCCGACAAGCCATGCAAAGCGGCATTTTCAGCTGCTAGGGCTAGGGCCTCTTCAGAGCGGTCAATACCAACCCCAGTCCAGCTTTTACGCTCGGACAAAAGCGCCAACAAAATGGCCCCAGACCCTGTCCCAAGGTCTAGCACCCGGTTGGGCACATCCACCGCATGCGCCTTCAGGACCAAGTCGACAATAACTTCCGTCTCCGGTCGCGGTACAAGGCCGCGACGATCGCTGATGAGGTCGAGCGTCCAAAACCCCTTCTTGCCAACAATATGGGCAGCAGGCTCGCGCTGTTCGCGGCGTTGCACATAGGTCTCAAAGCGCGCCGCTGCTTCAGGGGTCAAAAGTCGGTGCGGGTCGCCAATCAACGTGGCACGATCTGTTTCGGCAGCTGCCAGTAACAAAATCCTTGCATCGATCACAGGCGTGTCGATCTGTGCCGCTTCCAAACGCTTGCGCGCGGCGGTCCATGCTTTGACGAGGGTGAGGGGTGTGTCGGTCATGGCGAGCAGATAGGAAGTTTGAGGTCGGATGTCATCGTAGGCGGAAGGATTGGCTACAGTAGGGTTCGGCAACGCCTGGGCCTAATGTTTCGATTGACGTTTTTGGATTCCAGATAGTAACGTTTTCGTGATTGCAGCAAGGGTGTTTGATAATACACCAATTGTGTGTGGGGGGGATAATGACAACACGACGGAAATTGATGGCAGGTATTGGCGCAAGCGCTGGCATAGGGCTTATCGGTTTCAAGCCGGCTTATGCCGCAATCAGGCCACCTGTCACTCGGGTCGAGCCTGTTGTCATGACCCGTTTTGGCATCACAACGATCGATCCTTATCGCTGGATGGAGAATCCCAAGGATCCCGATTGGGTGCCTTATGCTAAAGCACAAGGGGCCTATGCGCGCCATGTACTCGACCGCTTGCCGGGGCGCGCAGCACTTGAGAAGCGGATCGCAGCTCTGTCCGGGGCGACTGAAGCGGTTCGTGACCTTCAAAGGGCAGGGAATAATCTCTTCCTCACGGTCCGCCCAGCGGGTGCAAGCAGTGCCCGGCTAGAAGTACAGGGTGAGGATGGAACGCGCCGCGTATTGTTCGATCCCAACACGGCCAAAACCGAAAGTGGGGCCCATGTTTCTTTAGATTGGTGGCGGGCCTCCCCAGATGGTACGCATGTTGTCTATGGTTCTTCACCAGCGGGATCGGAAGAATCTGTGGGCCGTGTGATTCGGGTTGCAGATGGGGTTACGCTCAAGGAGGTTTTTGAGCGCGCTTTATTTGGCCCAGCCTATTGGTTGCCCGATTCCTCGGGTTTCTTCATCAATCGCCTCTCTGACCAAACCATGCAGGGCACGCCGGACTATTTTATGAAGTCGGTTTGTTGGTTCCACAAACTTGGTGACGATCCGAAGGATGATCTCAAAGCCGCGACCTTCGGATTGCATCAAATGGTTGACCTGACCGAGGTTGAGTTTCCGATCCTGATGACAGCCGATGATTCCGATTTTGGACTCTTGTTGGGCATTGATGGGGTGCGCCGCGAACTCAGCATTTGGAGTGCGCCGCTAGAGGGGATCACCAAAGGGCTTCCGGTTTGGACAAAAATATGTTCGCAGGCTGATACGATAACGGGCTTTGCTCATTCCGGTTCGACGCTCTATCTCACTTCGGAAAAGGAAAATCCGCTTGGCCGCGTCGTGGCGGTTGACCTTAAAGAGCCGAGCCTGACCAGCGCCCGCGAAGTGGTTCCCGCCAGCCGGAACCCAATTGAGGCTTTAAGTGTTGCATCCGATGGGCTCTATATCCAAATCATGGATGGAGGTCCCCAGCGGCTGCGCCGTCTCAGTAAAGATGGCAGATTACACGATCTCACAATGCCTTTTGAGGCAGGCATTTATGCGGTTTTCAGCAGTGCAACGCGTCCCGGCCTCGATATGGTTCTGTCTGGATGGCTGCAGCATCGCAGCATTTGGAATTATAATCCCGACACCGATCAATTCTCAGACACCGGTTTGTCGCCCAAGCCGAACATTGATCTGACGCCGTTTGAAAGCAAACGTTACCTTGCCAAGGCCAAGGACGGCACGCAGATCCCTTATGTTGTGATGGCAGCTAAGAATGCGACCAAACGCGGCCCCGCGCCCTGTTTGGCTGATGCTTATGGTGCCTATCAAGTTTCCAATACGCCTTTCGTTAATCCTCGATCGCTGGCCATGATGGAATTGGGCGGTATCCTTATGTTCGCCAGTGTGCGCGGCGGTGGAGATTACGGACGGCCGTGGTACGAGGCCGGCAAAAAGGCCACCAAGTCCAATACGTGGAATGATTACATTGCCTGTTGCGAGGATATGATTGCACGCGGCCTGACCAGTCCTGCCAAGCTAACTATTCGAGGCACTTCCGCTGGCGGGGTGGCGGTTGGCCGCGCCATGACAACCCGACCCGATTTATTCGCTGGTGTGATCTGCGATGTGGGGTGCGTGAATCTGTCCCGTTCGGAAGTCGAACAAAATGGACCAGCCAATTTCCCTGAATTTGGCGACCCTCGGGTGGCAGAAGACTATCGCAATCTGGTCGCCATGGACACCTATTTCACTATTCAGGACGATGTGTCCTATCCGGCAGTCATGGTGATTACGGGCATTACCGATCCGCGTGTCGCGCCACACCAAGGCGGTAAACTCGCAGCCCGCCTACAAGCGCTCCCCAAGCAGAAGAAACCTGTGATCATGCGGGTGACCTTTGACGAAGGCCATGGCATCGGCTCGACGCGCGGGCAGATCGACTCCAAAACTGCAGACGAATATGCCTTCGCTTTATGGCGGGCAGGCGTCCCGCGCTTCCAGCCTCGTGCCTAAGGCTGCGACGCAGTTAAGCCTACTGCATTTTTTTCACCCTCGCCCCTGTTGACACGCAGACAGGCCATCCCTACCTGCACGCTGTGTTAGCAGTCGGGCGAGGTGAGTGCTAAAGCACGACGCCTGTCTGATTGGACGACACTGATTTTCTGAAACCTGACAATCCTCAAAGGGAGCAAGTCAAATGGCATTTCGTCCGCTTGGCGATCGCGTGCTGGTAAAGCGCGTTGAAGAAGAAACCAAAACCAAAGGTGGGATCATCATCCCAGACACCGCCAAAGAGAAGCCACAAGAAGGCGAAGTCGTTGCCGTTGGCCCAGGTGCCCGCGACGAAGATGGCGACCGTATCGCAATGGACTTGAAAGTCGGCGACCGCATCTTGTTCGGCAAATGGTCTGGCACGGAAGTGAAGATCGACGGCGATGACCTTCTGATCATGAAGGAAAGCGACGTCATGGGCGTCCTCGAATCCTAATCTTCCCCTTTTCCTAAAACTTGAAAGGCACCAATCATGGCTGCAAAAATCGTATTGTTTGGTTCTGACGCACGCGACCGCATGCTTCAGGGCGTTGATATCTTGGCAAATGCCGTAAAAGTCACCTTGGGTCCTAAGGGCCGCAATGTGGTGATCGAAAAATCCTTCGGCGCACCACGCACCACCAAGGACGGCGTTTCGGTCGCCAAGGAAATCGAACTGGAGGATAAGTTCCAGAACATGGGCGCACAAATGCTGCGCGAAGTGGCTTCCAAGACCAACGACACGGCTGGCGACGGCACCACCACCGCAACCGTTTTGGCTCAAGCCATTGTGCGTGAAGGCATGAAGGCTGTGTCCTCGGGCCGTAACCCCATGGACTTGAAGCGCGGTATCGACAAAGCTGTAACCGAAGTGGTTGCAGGCCTGAAGGCTTCGGCCAAGAAGGTTTCGTCGAACTCTGAAATCGAACAAGTCGGCACCATCTCGGCCAATGGCGAAGCAGAAATCGGTAAGATGATTGCTGAAGCCATGAGCAAGGTCGGCAATGAAGGCGTCATCACGGTGGAAGAAGCCAAGAGCCTCGAATCCGAACTCGACGTCGTTGAAGGCATGCAGTTCGACCGTGGTTATCTGTCGCCTTACTTCATCACCAATGCCGACAAGATGGAAGTCGCGCTGGATGATCCTCTGATCCTGATCCACGAAAAGAAGCTGTCGAGCTTGCAGCCCATGTTGCCAGTCCTCGAAGCTGTGGTTCAATCGGGCCGTCCATTGTTGATCATCGCTGAAGACGTTGAAGGCGAAGCCTTGGCCACTTTGGTGGTTAACAAGCTGCGCGGTGGCCTCAAGGTTGCTGCTGTGAAGGCTCCTGGCTTCGGCGACCGTCGTAAAGCCATGCTGGAAGACATTGCGATCCTGACCGGTGGTCAAGTGATTTCTGAAGACCTCGGCATCAAGTTGGAAACCGTTTCCATCGAGATGTTGGGCCGCGCCAAGAAGGTCACCATCACCAAAGAAAACACCACCATCGTCGATGGCATTGGTGAAAAGGCCGATATCGAAGGCCGCATCGCGCAAATCAAGCGTCAGGTCGAAGAAACCACCTCTGACTATGACCGTGAAAAGTTGCAAGAGCGTCTGGCCAAATTGGCTGGCGGTGTTGCTGTGATCAAGGTTGGCGGTGCGACCGAAGTCGAAGTGAAAGAGCGTAAGGACCGCGTGGATGACGCGCTGAACGCAACCCGCGCTGCGGTGGAAGAAGGCATTGTGGCTGGCGGCGGTTGCGCCCTGTTGCGTGCTTCGAAAGCCATCACGGTGAAGGGCTCTAACGACGACGAAGAAGCTGGCGTCAATATCGTCCGTCGCGCCTTGCAAGCCCCGATCCGTCAGATCGTGGAAAACGCAGGGGTCGAGGGCTCGATCGTTGTCGGTAAGATCCTTGAAAATGCTTCGGTTTCCTTCGGCTTCAACGCCCAGACTGAAGAATATGTCGACATGATCACCGCCGGCATCATCGACCCCGTGAAGGTCGTTCGCACGGCTCTGCAAGACGCAGCTTCGGTTGCTTCCTTGTTGATCACCACCGAAGCCACTATCTCCGAAGCGCCAAAGAAAAACAGCGGCGGCGCACCCGGCGGTATGCCAGGTGGCATGGGCGGCATGGGAGACATGGACTTCTAAGAAGTCCATTCGACATCTTCCAATTTCAACGAGCGCGGTCCGGCAACGGGCCGCGCTTTTTGTTTGTGCTTGGGCGTCTTCACCCCCCGCGACATCATCCACTCTAGCACGAGGTCGAGAGCGAGGACATTGTGGGCCGCGAGGGATGCCATCGCTTCTCGTTCTTTTGTTCTAGAAGGCTTTGGTGCAGGCCCTGCCTGCCCCAAAGGCCAGACGTTATTGTTGGTGGGCGATTTGGTGGACCAAGGGGATCACCAAAGCGCG
>NZ_NCSQ01000012.1 GCF_002105465.1 Aquidulcibacter paucihalophilus | reverse complement strand
TCACAACCCCATTTCTGTGCCATAGGTGCTGACGGGGAACAACCTGTGGTTACCTGAAGAAAAAGCGGTAGAGGGCAGAAATTTGATTCGCTGCCCTTGTTTCGTGACTTGCCCACAGAACTTATTGTATAGATAAAATTTATTGAAAAAAGTTATTTAATCGATTTGCTTTTGCTGAAAACGCCCCTATATGGCCCTCATGCCGTTGCGATGATGAAACGGCCTTGGAGAAGAATAATGTTAACTGTTGGCGATACCCTCCCAGAATTCACCGTCACCGGCGTAAAGCCTGGCTTCAAAGCTCATGAAGAAAATGGCGAAAGCGCTTTCTTCGAAATCAACCAGAACAGCTTCGAAGGTAAGTGGAAGCTGATCTATTTTTATCCCAAGGATTTCACCTTCGTTTGCCCAACCGAAATCGTTGGTTTTGACAAATTGGTGGGCGAATTTGCCGACCGCGACTGTGTGGTGCTTGGCGGTTCGACCGACAATGAGTTCTGCAAACTGGCTTGGCGCCGTGAGCACCCAGATTTGGCCAACATGAAGCAATATGCATTTGCTGACACCAAGGGCACCTTGGTTGACGGCTTGGGCGTTCGTGAAAAGGACGCTGGCGTTGCTTTGCGCGCCACCTTCTTGGTCGACCCAAACAATGTCATCCAGCACGCTTCGGTCAATAATTTGAACGTCGGTCGCAACCCAGACGAAATCCTGCGCTTGCTCGACGGTTTCCAAACTGACGAATTGTGCCCCTGCAACCGCCCAGCCGGCGGCGCAGTGCTCTAATTCAGTTTTACGGCGCGTCGGATGGTGGGCTAGCCTGTCCATCTGACGCCCTTTTTGTATCTACCTCCCCGCAACTTGCTGCCCCAAGGATTGTTGCCATGACGCTCGAACACTTGCGCGAACTCATTCCCGACTATGCAAAAGACATCCGCTTGAACCTCGGTTCATTGACCAATGAAACAACCTTGACCGACCAGCAAAAGTGGGGGGCCTTTTTGGCTTCTGCGGTTGCGATTGGTCAGCCCCAAGTCGTCAAAGCGTTTGAAGCCGAAGCGGCTGCGCGCTTGACCCCTCAAGCAATGGATGCGGCGCGTGCGGCGGCCGCCATCATGGCGATGAACAATGTCTATTATCGCTCACTCCACTTGCTCTCCAATCACGAGTATCAAACCTTGCGGGCTGGTCTGCGCATGAATGTGCTCGCCAATCCAGGCGTTGAGAAAGTTGACTTTGAATTGTGGAGCCTCGCGGTTTCGGCCATCAATGGATGCGGCATGTGCCTCGACAGCCATGAAGTGGAATTGAAGAAGCACGCTGTTCCGGCCCTCAACATCCAAGCTGCTTTGCGCATTGCCTCGGTTGTCGCGGCAGCAAGTGCCGTTCTGCGCTCGATCCACTAAGCGCACGTCTCCACTTCTGTTTAAGGGCGCGCTGGCTTGAGGCTGGCGCGCCTTTTTTGCTCCTAAAAGTCGAAGCTGATCTGATCGCTTTTGGGCGTCGTCTTCTTGCGCGCTTTGGCTCTGGCTTCGCTGACTTGTTTAATGCCAGACTTGCGGCTGCCATGCTGTTCCTGGATGACATGGGCCAGTGCCCGGTGGCCATCGCCTTTGCGGACACGGTGGATTTCAGCCCGCGCAAACGCCCCTGCCGCAACATGGTCAACCAAGCGGGCAGGATAGGATGGTGGAAGGTCCTCGGCGGCTGCCTTCCAAGGTTCATGGATCAAAGCCGGTGGCAAATGGGCAAGCTCGGGCACCCAACGTCGTATGAAATTGCCATCTGGGTCCTGATCGAGCGATTGTTTGACGGGATTATAGATACGCGGTGTGTTGATGCCGGTGGTACCCGATTGCATTTGCGCTTGGCTATAATGAATGCCGGGTTCAAAATCAGTGAATTGTCGGGCTAGTAGCGTTGCCGGCAGCCGCCAGTCCAGCCACAGGTGGTAGCTCGCAAAGCTCATGACCATGGCGCGCATGCGAAAGTTCAGCCATCCGGTCGCGGCCAGCGACCGCATACAGGCATCGACAAAGGGAAAGCCCGTCCGCCCCTCAATCCACGCTTGGGCTAGGTCCGCCTCTCCCGGTCGCGTAGGCCGCAGGCCATCATAGGCGCAGTGCATATTGCGCAACTCGATCTCCGGTTCATCCTCGAGCTTTTGGATGAAGTGGCAGTGCCAATGCAGGCGCGCCAAAAAGGAGGAGAGGGAAGCCGCATAGACTTTGTCCCCGGTTGCCAAGTGGCGGGCCTGGGCGCGACTGGCAGCTTGATAGGCCTCCCGCATCGACAGCGTGCCAAAGGCTAAATGGGGCGAGAGGCGCGAGCAGGCTTCCGCGCCCTCTGCCGGGTTAGACATCGCCTTACGGTAGGTGCGCCCGCGCGCGGTCAGAAAGCTTTTCAAGAGCCCGATGGCCTCGCGACGTCCACCTTTTTGCCGCTGTGGGCATGGATCAGGGGCAATGCCCAAGTTCTCTGCCTCGGGGAAGGCTGCACTTTGATGGTCAAGCAGGTTTAGGGCGTCGGGTGCGTCCACGGGCGGTGCTGCCATCATGGCATCCCAGCGCTTAGCCCAACCAGTGCGCGTACTGGGGCCGCGCCACACGCCATGCTGGCGATGTTCGATCACAGAAACGCCGGCACGCTTCGCCCAAGCCCGCACCGCTTTATCGCGCTGATAGGTCCATAACACGCCTGTTTCCTCATGCGCATGAATGGCGGATATGCCATAAAGGCCATGCAAGCGGGCAAAGACCTCGCACGCCGCACCCACCTCCACAACCAGACCCGCCCCACGCGCCTGTAGCGCTTCATTCAAGTCTGCCAAGCATTCACCCAAAAAGGCAAAGTGACGGCCCGATAGCTCCGGCTGGGCCCAAAGCTCTGGTTCGACAATATAAAGCGGGAGGACGCGATTGCCGCTTTGGTGGGCAGTGCGCAAAGGCGCATGGTCGTGGACGCGCAAATCGCGCTTAAACCAGACGATATCGATCATATCCGACCCAAATCACGCACCAGATTGGGCAATTTCTCTTTCAGCTTAAAAAAGCCGCCCGTGGCCAAAGGCCAGGTCCGGCTATCCCAAGACCGGCGCAGCCGCACAAGTCTTATACCATGCTCTGCCAAAGCACGTTTTAGGTCGGCCAAATGCCAAGCAATCGGGCCCACCGGCGCATAGGGCGTCGCAATCTCTGTCACGCCCAAACCGACTGCCCACGTAAGCGCCTCTTCGAGGCTAGCCATAAGTGGGGCGGCGACATCAAACTTCGCCTCGAGGCGGGTGCACGCATCTTGCTCGGCCCGGTGCAGAAACTTATTCTTGGGCCCATCCACAGGGCCAATTTCAGGCGCGCGCAACAGCCCTGCCCCAACCACCTTGGCTGTCAGGGGTAAGGATTCTGGGTGCAGGTCGTCGCTGTGTAGCAACAGCCCAACCCGATCTTCAAACAGGACCTCGCCAACGGGCAGGGCACTTGGGCCTGTTTCCAAAAAGGGCTCGCTTAAGGGCACGGCTGTTTCGGCCAATTGACCCAGAGGGTTGAAGCGACCCAAGGTATGGGTCTCAATATTGCTGGCGCGCGCCACATAATGCTTGCCCTTTGTGTGCAAGCCCGCCACCCATCGCCACGACAACGTGTTGGAAGCGACATCGGCGTCCAGCAAATGCTTGAAAAAGAAGTCTGCCCCCAATTGCCAAGGCAAATCGAGGGTAAAGATCCAAATGCTGGCAAACCACATGCGGGCATGATTGTGCAGCCAGCCCAAAGTTGTCAGCTCACGCACCCAGGCGTCAAAGCAAGCAATGCCCGTCTCACCTACTTTGGCGCGCCGAAGCCGCTCGGCAAGGGCACCATCTTCTGCCACCACCTGTTTGAGGGCGAGGCGGTCTTGGTTAAAGCGCGTCAGCACCTGTGGCCGCATCTCCAGCCAGCCCTTCCAATAGCTGCGCCAATAGACTTCTTGGATGAATTTCTCCGCCTTCACAAAGCCATGCGTGGCCATCACGCGGGTCACGACTTCTTCTTCCGTGATCACACGGCGGGCCAGCCATGGCGACAAGGCTGAGACATTGGAGCGGTCATCTGGGCCCAAATCGGTGTTGCGCGTGCGGCTATAGGCCTGTCCGGCGGCTGGCAAAAACGCCTCCAGCCGCATCAACCCAGCCGCCCGTGTGCCTGTCCAATGAATTCGCCTTAAGGCTTGCGGTGCGGGGTCAAAGGGTAAAGACGACATGGGGTAAGATACGCAACAGGAGAAAGGATAGATCAGATCGCTTTCTTTGACAGATTGTTTATCCTAACCCAACTGTCGCGTCATGCGCCAAAAGGTCCATCGCGCTCGGTCCTTCTGCCGGATCTTACTTCCCACAATAATCGCTCTCGCTGGCATTGGCTTGAAATACTGGCTTCAAAATTTGGCGGACATCAGGTGGGTTCATGTTTAGCGCCACATCTAGGGCACGACCGGGCTCAAACAGCCCATTGTCGCCACACACTAAGACATCCGGCATAACTGGCCCACTTGTTCGTTGGCCAGAGACATCTAAGAATTCAGCCGAGGGCGAAGCAAACACAAGCTGGCTATTCTCGAGCCGAAAGAAGGCGATTTCACCAAGTTCGCTGGTGGAGCTCGAGGTCGGTGCCCCAATCAACTCGCCTAGTTTGAAAAACTGGATCGCGCGCGCAAGCTGTGTCGCCGACGAGCCCGTATTGTGATCTATCAAGATACGCACGCGATTGGAGGGTAAAATGGAAGTGACTTTGGGCAGTCCATTGCTTCCAAAAAGGCGCGTCTCACCCATCGGGATGGAATCTAGGGCAGCGACACCGTCTGCGCCTAAGATGGCTCGTCGCCAGGGTGCAAAGCGCAAAAGAGGGGGAACGAATTCGGCTAGGCCATCCTCATAAGCTTTGGACCTCTTCCAGCGCTTTCCCCCACTCATAGGGACATCTGTCCCTGTCAAAACTTTGAGTAATCCGACGGATAGGCGTCCAGCACCGCCACGATTGCCACGCAGATCGACGATGAGGCTCGTGACTTTGCCCTGGGCGATTCCCGCTTGGAGCTCAGACATCAACGCCTCCCACTCACCCACAAAACGCTGATCCAAAGTCTCGATGTCTAGCCGGGCGATAGTCTTCTCGATCAAGAGCGAAAAGGGCGCTTGACTGGTTTGGGTTTGGCTTGTTGGCTGGGACTGGCTTGCAAGCGGGTGTTCGCGCCGGGACATGGCCACCCCTTCGATCACTTCCTGTGACCCGTCGCGAAAGACAATGGTGAACGGCCCATCAATCCCCCAGAGCCACAACATTTCTGCGCCCCCTTCTCGGACACGCTGGGGAAGACGCAGCGGATTGAAGCGACCATAACTGCCCTTTACCCAATCGACGAAGTCGGTTGCGGCTCGACCATTAATGGTCTGCACTGGACGGTTGTCGATCAAGAGTGCGTCGTCAGGTGCGAGTGCGACCGACCTGTTGAGTCTGCGGCCGCCACGATCAGCATCCAAGTTCCAATTTTCAAACGGAAACAGCAGATAGATATGCGAAGAGCTGTAGCTGCCAGCAAGCTCCATCGTGATAGCCGCCATCTGTCGCCGCGATAGCGTTGCGGGAAGAGATGAGGCGGCTCGGCTTAGAAAGGCGTTCGTCTCGTCTTGAGCCGGGATTAAAGCTCCGTCCGGGACCATTGCTCGAATTGTTTGGTCGAGTGATCTCAGATCTTCCAGCGCTGCGCCGCGACTTATTTGTGCTTGAACAACCTTTGTGGGGGCGTCCAATAAGATCGGTCCACGGGGTGCCTTTGCCATAGCCACCCCGGCTACAGCCCACACACTCAAGCCAATGACGGCAATCCTTATACCCCTAATCATTGAAGTCTCCGAACTCGATCATGCGCTCAGGTAGCGGTGACCAGCCGGATTGGTCTTGTAAAAAACGACATTGGAGCTGCCGCGATCACGATCATGCTTGGGCGTGGCACCGCTCCACAAGCGATAGGCCGAAGTAAAGTGGGCCTGATCATAAAAGCCATGCTCCAAGGCGATCTCAACCAAAGATTTGGCGCTGTTAAGTACGTCACCGCGTGCCGCCTGTAAGCGGCGCAATTGCATTGCCGCAGCTCGTGTGAGGCCAGTTTGGGCGCGGGCAATTCTTTGCTTTTGCCGCAGGGATAACTCGCGATTGAAGGCCGCGTCATGTTCTGCGCTTGGTACTTGTCGTGCAAACACCTCCGCGGCATGGCTATCTGAAATCAAGACCAGCTTCTGGGCGATTTTAGACAAAGGGAGGTCAATGCGGTCTAGGCTTTGGGGTGATAAAGACACCACGGCCACTGGTCCGTTGGCCCTGATCTGGCAGGTTGCCGCAAACCGATGTGGCCCTGCGATCACGGGCCCAGTTATGGCGGCTTCGCCCGGTCGCTGGAACGAGGCGGTTACACCTGATAAAGGGATGAATGCTTGAACCCCACCTTGTGCGACAACAGAAAAAACGGGTCCCGAAACTGCTGATCGATCCGGTCTCAAAACCAAATAGCTTGCCATATCTGTCAGCAAAGCCCCTGAAATTTTGGTCCATTAGACCTGTTTCCATAAAGTAGATGAGGGCATTGCCAGAATGTCAACTCCCTGCTGAGCTCGCAGCCCGAGACGGCCTCTGACTTGCAAGGATGTTGGCTTGAAAAGCGGCACTTTAAGGATAAATCGCGGTAGTGGCCTGACCACGCCCAAGAACGGACCTGAACATGAAAGAATTCATCCTGCTGATGCATGCCGATGCGACCGCGAGTGAGCGGGAAGCCGATTGGGAGGGCTATATTGGTCGCTTAATGGAAGAAGGCATATTGCAAGGCGGCAGTTCGATCGGCGAGGGGCAAGCCTTCCGTAAACAAGGGGGCCCCGCCGCCCGAACCCACCCGCTTGCAGGCTATCTCAGAATCAAAGCCAGAGACTTTGAGGCCGCCAGCGCCTGCCTTTCGGGTAATCCAACCTATGAGGCGGGCGGCACAGTCGAGATTCGGGAATTGGTGGTTTCTTAGAGAAACTGGTGCGTTTCTGTAACTGCAGTGATTACCTTAAAGTGATAGCTGTTGAAAAGTAATTGACCGCTCTTCTCCTTATGGTAGTGCGGAATTATGACTTTTTTTACGAAATTGATTCCGACCCTCTCGATTTTTTCGAGCCTTTTAATCCCCGCAGCCGCTTTTGCGACTGAGCCTGTCTCCCAAGCACCAGCGCCTTTGGGCCAACCCGCTGCCTCTCCTGTCGCCAGCGTGGCCTCCATTCCCGCTGGCACGTCCATGGATATTGAAATCACCGATATGCTGTCGACCAAGACCAGTAAAGTCGGCGATAAATTCGCGCTCAAGCTTGCCCAGCCCCTTAAAATTGGCGACACGATTGTCATTCCAGCAGGCACTACGGGCATGGGTGAAGTCATTGATGTTGGTAAGCCCGGCATTGGCGGCAAACCCGGTAAGCTGGTGATTGCCGGGCGCTATTTGACTTTCAATGGAGCCAATATCGCCATTCGCGGCCTGCAGTTACGCCCTCTTGGGGGTGAAGACCGCAGCAATGTCGTCATGGCTACCAGCTTTGTCCCTTATGTGGGCATGGCCAGCTTTCTAATCACAGGTGGGCATGTCGAGATACCGGCTGGTTCTTGGGCCATCGCCAAACTTACAGCGCCATTTGTACCGCCGGTGGCAGCCCCCGCACCCTGAGTGAGCCGAAATCATCGTCAGATATAAACGTCTTTTTCCTCATCATAGCTCTTGGAGATTTTTGCTATGAAATCTGTAGATACGACTAAGCCTCTTTTTGACATGCGGGGCCTCGTCGCCACCGTCAGTTTAATGGCCTTCTCCATGTCTGGTTCGTCCGCCTTTGCGCAAGCCGCCACGGCGACACCGCCTGCTGAACCTGCCCCAGCTGCTGCTCCACCAGTTTCAGAAGCCCCGCCCGCACCTCCGGCGGCAGAGCCTGCACCGACGCCACCAGCTGAAGCCGCGCCTGCACCTGCACCAGAAGCGCCTGCGCAGCCCGTCGTTGCCTTCCCAGGGCCAAACCCAATCATGGCCCCCCCTGAGGGCAAGGGCCAAGTCGTGTTCTTCCGGCAGTCAAAATTGACCGGCGCGGCCCTTAGCTTCTCGATCCGCGAAGGCGATACAGGCATCGGTAAGTTGCAAAACGGCAGCTATTTTGTGCATGTGGTCGATCCAGGCCCGCGCGAATTCAACATCCAATCGGAAGTCACAGACACGCTGCGCCTAGAGATCGAGCCCGGCGAGACCTATTTTGTGGTTCAGTCCATCACCATGGGCATTATGATTGGCCGTCCAATCTTGACGCCATCGGATGCGCAAACCTTCCAAAACAAGAAGATGAAAGTCACGACGGCTGTCGCGACTGACCGCAAGCCGCGCAAGTAATCTTTTGAGGTGCCGATCTAAGGCGACGTGAACGCAGGGCGCATTCCAGAACCGGGATGCGCCCTTTGCTTTTGGCGGGCGCTGCTCCCGCATATAGGCCTTCCAGATGGAAGACCCTTCTCAAAGACGCCCTCCCGCACCGTGTTTTCCGGCCCCTAAAACCTGTGCCGTTAAGTCCAAGGAGGCTCCGCTCTTCGCAGCGCTGCGGCGGGCATGACATGGTTTTGATGGTTTTTGTCTGCTAGCGTTTTGGCACCCCTGCTGGTTCCCCAACCGGTGGCTTTAGGTAGAAGACAAAGCGGTCTTGATGAAGAAAACACTGTCATTGGACAGCAGTATCAACCCTATCCTAGGATTTACGTGATAACAGAGGCGTGAAATTCAGAGCGCGATGTGCCCTGAAACACGGAGCCCGAATTGAAGATAACCACCATCTCTGCTGACGCTCTGACCGACGGCCAGATCGCGCGGTGGGCGGACCTGCAAAAGCAGACGCAGGAATTCGGGTCGCCCTTGGTCGGGCCCTATTTTGCACACTTGGTTCAGAAGCATCGTGGCGATGTGCATGTGGCGATTGCCTCACAAGATGGCCGCGACGTGGCGTTTTTTGCATTCCATCGCGCCAGTCATGGCTATGTGCGCCCCGTTGGCGCGCCTTTTTCGGATTATCAAGCCGTCGTCAGCGAGCCGGGCGTTGCGCTTGATGGCACCGCATTTTTGGCCGAAGCGGGCATCGCGCGCATGGCTGTATCGGGTTTGATGGACCCGCATGGATTGTTTGCCGGTTCTGTCCTTGAGCCGGTTCTGGGCTATCGCATCCGAATACATGATGGTGGCGCGGCTAAAATGGAGCGCCTGCGCCAAGCCAATCCCAAATGGGCGAAGAATTTGCGTCGCTTGGCCAATAAAATGGACCGCGAATTGGGGCCGATCCGGTTTGTCACGGGCGATCAGAACCCCGATGCACTTGAGGCGGTTTTGCAGCTCAAAGTCGATCAATATCGTGAGTCAGGCCTTACCGACGTCCTGCGCCCTGTTTGGGTAAAGGCGATGATGAACGATCTGTTTAGCCGCACAGATCCCGCCTTTGGTGGTTGTTTGATGACGCTTTATGCCGGGGATTACATGGTCTCTGGGCAATTTGGCGTACGCCAAGGTGGCTGGTTCCACCCGTGGATTGCCTCTTCATGTCCCAAGGCGCACCCCTATTCGCCGGGCATTGTGTTTCTAGGCCAGATGATCCGCTTTGCCGAGAATATTGGCATTGACACCATTGATTTGGCCCAAGGGCATAGCAATTACAAATCGCAGTTTTCGCGTAACCCGGTGACGGTTCAGGCCGGCCAAATCGGGCGGCGCGCCATTCCGGCTTCTGCTATGGGGCAAGGCCCAATCGGCATGATCCAAAAGCGCCTGGACTTGATCGCCAGTGTCGAGCCAGACTTGGCAGGGCGTTTGCATGCAGGCTGGGCTGCCGTAGCCTCTGCCCCGCGTCGCCTCATGGCGCGGGGCAAGGCGCAACAACCAGATAGAGTGTCCTCGGATGACTAAACCAGCTTCGAATATTTCTTGGCCAAATGATGTGTCTCAACGCTTTGGGCGTGAGACCCTTGTGGTACAGCATGAGTTGCACACCCGACCCATGTTTTCCGATGCCGGTCTTGCAAAGTTATTGGATACCTATCCGCGCGAGAAGCTGGGTGTGTTCACCATGGGCCATGACCCGGTGGACTGGCAGTCTTGGCGGGTTGGCAAGGCTGGTGACATGAGTGGCGCAGAGTTGCTGCAGGCCGTGGAAGATGGCCGGATTTGGCTGAATTTGCGTGCCGCCAATGCGCATCTGCCTGAATATGCTGCTTTATGTGACGAGATTTTCCGCGACAAAGAGGCCAATGTGGCCGGCCTGAAGACCATGAAGCGCGACCTTGGCGTCTTGATCTCCTCACCCAATGCGCAGGTCTTTTATCATCTCGACTCCCCGCTTGTTTCGCTCTGGCAAATTCGCGGCACCAAGCAAGTGCGCGTCTATCCGCCAAAAGCCCCCTATGCACGGCCTGAACAGATTGAAGCCGTCGTGTTGCGTGAAACCGATGAGCAAATCCCATTTGATTTGGCTTGGGACCAAGATGCCCAAGATGTGACGCTGGAACCGGGTATGATGGTGACGTGGCCGCAAAACGCCCCCCATCGCATCGTCAATGGGCCGATGGTCAATGTCTCGCTATCGGTCGAATTCATGACCCCAGCAGCCTTGCTGCGAGCGAACGTCATTTATGCCAATGGGGTGCTGCGCCGCAGACTTCAGATGAAGCCGGAGATTCAAGCAGGTCTTGATCCCCGAGCACTGGGTAAGCTTGCTCTGGCCCGGGCCTTTAAGGCCATCCAGATTCAAAAGGCCCATGAGCATAAATTGACGCCCAGTTTTGACTTGCGCGAAGCGATCCCCGGTGTGCGCGAAAAGGCCGATGCTTAGCTTAGTTTAGCTGGCGGTTAAGAAGCGGTACGCCCCCTCAAACTCGCGCGCCCAAAAGCCTTCAGAATGGGTGCCATCTTCGACAATGCGCGAGCGTATGTCCCGCTCCGGCCGATAGCCGACGGCGACCAAGGCTTCGACCATGGCAGGTTGATCCTTGGCGAAAATGCCCTTGGGTTCATCGCCCACCTTTTCATCGCGACCGCTCACCAGAAATACACGCGCGCCGGGTCGATAGGGCTTTTTGGTCCGAGCTAATTGATCCAAACGAGGCTCAAGCCATAAAGGTGTCGAGAAAGCCCCCACGCGGCCAAACACATCCGGCCGCATGATGCCGGCATAGAGCGAAACGGTCGCGCCAGAGCTTGATCCCATGATGAGGGTTGATGCGGGCCCCGCTAATGTGCGGAAGCGGCGGTCCATGATCGGCTTTAACGTGTCGATCAAAAAGCGAAGATAGGCATCGGCCTGACCGGGCAAGCCCGACCAAGGCAGACGGGGATGATATTCTGCCGTGCGGTTCCTGCCGCCATTGTCGATCCCCACCACGATTGCGCCTGGATCACCAGAGGCCGCCAGTCGATTGAGGGTTTCGTCTACCTGCCACTCGCCAGCATAAGAGGTTGCGCGATCAAACAGATTTTGCCCGTCCTGCATATAAATCACGCGATAGCGACGACGGGAGGCCTGATAATCGGGCGGCAGATAGATCCAGATGCGCCGTGTCCGCCCTAAACTGGGCATCGCCATCGCTTCGTCGAGGATGGTTACATTGCCGCTTCGGGTCGTTTCGGCTCCTTGGCTCTGTGCAATCGATGGCACTGCGAGGCAAGCTGCAAGGCTGTTTCCAATCATATGTCGTCGACACAGATGATCAACGTAAGTTGATCCAATCAGCCTCTGTTTCATTTGGTAGATCACCATTCCTGTGCTAGTTACTCGCCTGATCGACGAAACTGGTACTGCCGTCGCATGGTCCTTTTTGCCCGCTTTTGCAACAAGTCCATGCGTGCTTCCATTGTTCTAAGACGCCGAATGCTGTGCCGGATAACGCACGGTCACTATGGCTGTAAGCATGCGAAGCGGCCAAACTATGAGAAAGGGTCCCACAATGGCGACCGGAGTTGTTAAGTGGTTCAACGCAACCAAGGGCTATGGCTTTATTCAACCTGATGCAGGCGGCGGCGACGTGTTCGTGCACATCAGCGCGGTTGAGCAATCTGGCTTGAACGGCCTCAATGACGGCCAAAAAGTCAGCTATGAGCTGAAGACTGAGCGTGGTAAGACCGCTGCGACTGAATTGCAATTGATCTAATCGATTTGCATTGTCACATTTTAGGGGCAGGGACTTGAGTCTCTGCCCTTTTTGCTGGCTGAAGCTTAGTCCTCGCCCACCCGGCCTCGCAGCTTTTTGACCGTGCTGCGAATGGCCTTGCCTTCTAGACGTTTCTCGCGCGCCGCACGGCTTGGCCGGGTCTTTTTGCGGGGCGGGGGAGGTGGCACACTGGCGCGATTAATCAGGCTTTGCAGCCGTTCGCGCGCATCTTGGCGGTTGCGCTCTTGGGTGCGAAAAGTCTGGGCCAAGAGTATGATGACCCCATCCTTGGTTGCCCGTGATCCTGCAAGCTGGATCAGGCGGTCGCGCACCTCTTCTGGGAAAGACAAGCTCGCCGCCGCATCAAAGCGCAATTCAACGGCCGTGGAAACCTTATTGACATTTTGGCCGCCGGGGCCAGAAGCGCGCACAAAGCTCTCGCTGATTTCGTCCTCATCAAAGGGATAAAGCGTCGGTGGGGTCATCGGCAGACCCTAGACCCACGCATAATTGAAACTGATCGACACCCGCTTAGACTTCGCCCGATTAAGCACCACTTCGTGGCGCAACCAACTCTCCCACAAAATCACTTCGCCAATTTGCGGGGTCAGAAACACAAAGGGTTGTAAGTCTTGGGCCGCTTCGGGCAAGCGGGTTGGGGCGGCCATCATCATCGCAAGACGTGGGTCTTCGAGCTTGAGAGCTGACGCCCCATCTGGCAGCGTGACATAGAAGGTCCCTGATATGACGCTGTGGGGGTGGATATGGCCGGTATGGACCCCGCCCGGTGGCAGTACATTGACCCAGAGGCTATCAAGCTTCACCTTGCCACCGGCCAAATCAAAGCCAACCTCCTTCGCAAAGGCCGCAGCATGCTTGTCGAGCAGACGCTTGAGCTCGCCAAAGGCACTGATCCGGGTCGGCAAATCATGGAGCGAGGCATAGGAGGTATAGCCCTTATAGCCGTTCTCGCGACACCAACGCCGCCCGGCTGCATCCTCTTGCTCCAGCATATCGCAAGCTTCAGCCAAGTCTTGCCGCAACCCGTCTGGCGCGCCCCCCCCTAGGGGTGCACGATATAGTCGCGTGGCGAAAAGAGAGAGGGTCTGAGCCATGGCTGCTCTTAGCCTGAACAGGCTAGGAAGGGAAGTTTGCAGGAGGACAGTTACGCCGACAGCACCCAAGCTAATCTTTGATTAGCCCAAGGCACTGATTTGTTTCTCGGCTTGACCGATGGATGCAATCGGGCAGCTTACGCCGCACTAAATGGAGTAGCTGGGCAATTCTGGCTGTACCTGCCTGACGCCGAAATCAAGGCGTAGGACACCAATCCGCCAAGGCCACCTACTGCGGCAAGGCCAATCCGTGTGCACGTCGGCGGGCAGGTCGAAGGGTGGTTCTCCAGCTTTGAGAAAGCGGATATTTGGGCAAGCGGCCGTTTGCCTTCTAACCCGAATTTGGTTCGCGTCGTGTGTGCAAAACCCCCATTTTCGCCCCTTTGGCTTGCGGGGTAAGCGCCAGATTTTTCCTACGTCAAGCTGGCGCAGAAGCGTTGGATGCGGCGGCAGGCTTCTTCCAAGGTCTCGGTCGCGGTAGCGTAAGAGATACGGAAAGCGGGGCTGCCGCCAAAGGCTGCGCCATGCACGACGGCTACACCTTCAGCTTCGAGAAGTTCGCGCGCGAAATCCTCATCATTTCCAATCACCGCACCAGACGCCGTGGCCTTGCCAATCAGGCCAGCGCAAGATGGATAGACATAAAAGGCACCTTCAGGCTTAGGGCAAGAAAGGCCCGCGGCTTGGTTTAGCATGGAGACAACCAGATCGCGGCGATCTTGAAAGACTTTGTTGCGGGTTGGCAAAAAGTCTTGCGGGCCATTGAGGGCTTCGACAGCGGCATATTGGCTGATGGAGGTGGGGTTAGAAGTCGATTGGCTCATGATCCCTGCCATGCCTTTGATCAGCCATACAGGTCCTGCCGCATAGCCAATGCGCCAGCCCGTCATCGCATAGGCTTTGGAGACCCCATTCATCGTCAAAGTGCGGTCATAAAGCGCCGGTTCAACCGCGGCGATGGTGGCAAATTCAAACCCGTCATAGAGCAAATGCTCATACATATCGTCGGTCAGGATCATCACATGGGGGTGGCGTAACAACACGTCTGCCAAAGCGCGCAAATGGGCTGCGCTATAGGCAGCACCGGTTGGGTTGGACGGCGAATTGAGGATCAACCATTTGGTTGACGGCGTGATGGCGGCTTCGAGCTTTTCCGCTGACAGGCGGAAGCCTTCCTCGGCGGTGGCTTCCACGATCACGGGCGTCGCACCCGTCAGGTGGACAATGTCAGGATAGCTCACCCAATAAGGGGCAGGCACAATGACTTCATCGCCGGGGTTCAAAGTGGCCATGAAGGCGTTATAGATGATCGGCTTGCCGCCTGGGGCAACGCTGACTTGCTCTGGCGTGTAGGTCAGATTGTTTTCCCGCTTGAACTTGGCGCAAATGGCCGCCTTCAGCTCAGGTATGCCGTCAACATTGGTATATTTCGTTTTGCCCGCGCGGATCGCGGCAATGGCAGCTTCCTTGATATTGTCCGGCGTATCAAAATCGGGCTCACCAGCCCCTAGGCCAATCGTATCGCGCCCTGCCGCTTTCAATTCGCGCTCCTTTTGGGTCACCGCCATAGTGGGCGATGGCTTGATGCGGGTAAGGGCGGCAGACTTAAACGGGGTCATTGGGAAACATCCTGTGGATGGGCAGAAAGGCAGGCCTCTTTTACGGCGCTCTCCCGTGCGTGCAAGGGCAAGCGATGCGTCTTTTCAGCATGAGCGGTCTGCAGCGCGGGCCAGCCGGTCGGCAATCGCCTCGCCAAGGCCTGTCTTGGGGACGGGGGCGATCACAATGGCTGCGGGGCTTAGGGCGTCGGCGGCGCGCAGCATGGCAAACAAGTTCGCCGCCGCTTCGGTAAGTTCTCCGGTAGGCGACAGGTTGAAGGCTGCCCCTTCATAGCCCGAACCAAAGCCGATCATGACCTCGCCCGGTTGAGCGCTGGTTGCATTCAAGCGAACCGGTGCCTGTGGCGCATAGTGACGCAAGATCATGCCGGGGGAGGCGGGGGCCGCTTTGGCTGAAGCGTCAGCGGTCAGAAGTGGGCCTACAACCGCTTCTAACGCTTCCCGCGTCAGACCGCCCAGACGCAACAGAGTTGCTTGATCTCCCGATACCGCCACGACTGCGCTTTCAAGCCCCACGGCACTGGGCCCGCCATCCAGCACCAAAGCCAGCTTATCGCCAAATTCCGCGCGCACATGATCGGCAGTTGTGGGAGAGGGCCTGCCAGAAATATTGGCCGAAGGGGCAGCCACAGGCTTACCAAAGGCGCGCAGGACCTCTTGCATCAAAGGATGCGATGGCACCCGCAGGGCAAGGGTATCAAGGCCCGCACATGCCAGATCGCACACCGCACAATCACGCTGTCTCGGCACCACAAGGCTCAAAGGTCCGGGCCAAAAAGCATGCGCCATCTTTCGGGCAAGCGGGGAAAAAACCCCCAGCGCTTCTGCCGCTTCAAGGCTTGCCACATGGGAGATCAGTGGATTGAAATGCGGGCGACCCTTGGCAGCGTAAATCTTGGCCACGGCTTCAGGCTGGGTAGCGTCGGCGCCTAGTCCATAGACGGTCTCGGTTGGTAGGCCCACCAAATCACCGCGCGCGAGGGCGGCGGCGGCTGAAGCTGCGGGTTCCAAAGGCGTCTGTTCCATGGCCTGTCCTGTGACAGCTTGAGCTCAAAAGTCAAAAAGCCGACGCAGCGCCAATTTATCGTTCACGAAAAGGTAACGCTCACATCAATTTGATTAAACCGACCTTGTGACACCTGTCTGCCGCCGACATATGCAGCCCGACAGCACTGAATGGAGGTCGTCATCATGAAAAGTATCGCTTACCTAGCCGCCTTAACATCCGTCGCCGTGTTGGCCGCTGCAGCGCCTGCGCAGGCCCGCGATGGTAAAATGAAGTGCGCTGCTGCGACCCCAGCCCAAGTTGAGGGTCTGTTCTCGCAATTCAACGCGGCCTGGGCAACCAAAGACCCAGCCAAAGTGACCCCCTTGTTCGCCAAGGACGCTGTCTTGTTGGCAACCGTCTCCAACACCCCACGCACCACGCCAGAAGCAATCAACGATTATTTCGTTGGTTTCTTGAAGAACAGCCCAGTCGGCACCATCCAGACCAGCACCGTGCAAGTTGGCTGTAACATTGCAACCCGTTTGGGCACTTGGGATGTGGCGTTGACGAACCCAGAAACCAAAGCCGTGACCGTGGTGAAGGCACGCTATTCCTTCATTTACAAGATTGAAAACGGTGCGTGGAAAATCTACCACTTGCATTCGTCAATGATGCCAGAGCCAACCAAGTAAGTTTGGCTTGGTGGGTCAACAAGGTGAGGCTGGAGCTCTCGGGCTCCAGCCTTTTTTCTTGGCTATTTCCGTGTAGCGCGCACAGCGACATTGACGACTGTTTCGCGCGCAACCCATTCAGCACTCGCATCAGACTCAAGGCCCAGTTTCAACGCCATACGGTCTAGTTTGACCTGGCCAGACATGGTGGCGACATTGCCTGAAATCGCGACGGTAAAGGGTAAGGGAACCCGGTAATTCATACCTTTGACGGTTAAGATGCCATCGGCAACATACCGGCCTGGCCCCACAGAGCGGATCGATTGGGTGACATAGCGGGCGGTGGGGAATTTGCGCGCGTCAAACCAATCCGCCGTAGCCAGATTATCATCGGGCTCTTTCACGCCGGTCAAAGCGCTGCCCGTCATGATCGTGATTACGGCTTGGCTGCCGGCCAAATTAGTGGGATCAAACTTAATGTCGCCCGACCACTGACGGAAGGTACCATTGACGGCATTGCCGGCCCATTTGGTGGAAAAGGCAATGCGGCTCTGGCGGGGATCAATCGTCCAACCGGCTGCTGCCGCTGCTTTGCTGGCGGGTGCCTTCTTGGCTGGTTGCGCGTCGGCGAAACTAAGGGGCACACTTAAGGCTGCGAGCGCCACACTGGCGACCGTGAGAACCTTTAACATGGGTTTGTTCCTTGCTTATTTCGGCCGCATAAAGGGGAGCATGCGGGCCATCACATCATCTTCATTGATAAACATATGTTTGAGTGCGGCACCCACATGGATGACAAACAGAACAATCACCCCCCACGCAGCCACACTATGGCCCGCTTTGGCCATTTCGTTCAGTTCCTTGCGGAAAGGCAGATCCGCTAAAGGCAAGCGGGGCCACTCAAACAAGCCCCACCAATGGGTCGCGATATTGTAAGGTGAGGTGGAGATAATCACCCACCCACCCAAAGGAATGCCAATCATTAAGGCATAAAGGGCGATGTGGGTGAACTTGGCGGCGGCGACTTCCCACCCCTTCATACCTTCCGGCAGAGGGGGTGGGGGATTGGCAAGCCGCCAAAACAGACGAAATAGCGAGAGCAAGAGAATGGTCAGACCTGCACTCTTATGTACTTGGAAAGCCTCAAACTTTTCAGGGCCTTTGAGGTCTTCCATCGCCCAGCCACCCAAGATTTGCACCAGGATTGCCGCAGCGATCACCCAGTGCAACACGATGGCCACAATTGTGTAGGATTGGCTTTCTTTAGCCCCTGACCAAGTCTCGCCCGCCATGATTTAGTCCTTCTTCAGAAACTCAGCTTCGATGATCAGATCTACTTGATCACCAATTCCAAAATTAATCCAGTTGTTCATGCCCCATTCGGAACGTTTAATAGAGCCAGTCGCAGAGAAGCCCACATTTTGAACACCGCGGAAGGGGCTCTTGCGGCCGGTGTTGTATTTCACGTTCAAAGTAACTGGCTTGGTTACGCCAGCAACAGTCAAATCGCCGGTCATCGTGCCCGTGGTGGCAGAGGTGGCGGTCAGCTTGGTGGATTTGAAGGTGATGGTGGGGTTTGTCTCGGCCTTGAAGACTTGCTTGGCGATTTCCGCGTCAAACTTGGGTAGACCCGTATTCACCGAGGTCGCATCAATCGTAATGTCAGCGCTCGATGCAGTTGGGTTTTGTGGGTTGAAGTTAATGGTACCCGAAATCTTGTCAAAGCGGGCCGTATAGGTCGACAGGCCGCTGTGATCGAGGCGCCAGTGGACCGACGTATGGGTGGGTTCAACTTCATAAATGCCAGCAGGCTGTGCCGCGAGATTGGCAGCTCTTGCTGCGTCTGGGGCTGGTGTCGCAGCAGTCGCCGTCATGGCGGCGAAGGCGAGCAAAGTGGCAGGGGCGGCGAGTGCGAGAATAAACGTGCGACGCATGTCAAATGTCCTTTTAGCTGATTGTCTTGGTCAGCTTGCATCATGGCAAACCGTCTGACACTGCGTTAGATAGTGCGTATCGGCAGTCTTGCCGAGTGGCAAAACCCAAAATATCTGAAACAGTCCGTTGCTTGGATTGATGAAGTTCGTCACTGAGTAGCTAACAACCGCCTCTGGGAAAACGTTCCATGACCTATACTGCCCCCGTTCGCGACATCCGCTTTTCGCTGGAAGAGATTGCTGGGCTTTCGGCCTTGCGCGAACAGGGCATGTTTGTAGAGGCGAGCTCGGATCTGGTTGAGCAAATCTTGGTAGAGGCGGGCAAGCTTGCCAGCGATGTTTTGGCCCCACTCAATGCGCCCGGGGATCGGGCGGGCACCCAGCTTCAGGCCGATGGGACGGTGGTTTCACCAGAAGGTTTTGCCGAAGCCTATCAGCAATTTGTTGAAGGTGCCTGGCTGTCGGTGCCGTTTGATCCGGCGATTGGTGGAATGGGCCTGCCCAAAGGCGTGGCTTTGGCCGTGCATGAAATGGTGCATGCCGCGAATATGAGTTTTGGGCTTTGCCCGATGCTGACTTTGGGGGCGGTCGAAGCGCTGTCGGCCCACGGCACCGCCGAACAGCAGGCGCTTTATCTGCCCAAGCTGGTTACTGGCCAATGGTCTGGCACGATGAATTTGACCGAGCCGCAAGCAGGCTCTGATGTTGGGGCGCTGACCAGCCGCGCTGTGCCGCAGGAGGATGGCACGTATAAGATTTTCGGCCAGAAGATTTACATCACTTGGGGTGAGCATGAGATGGCCGAGAATATCGTCCATCTGGTTCTGGCGCGCCTGCCCGATGCGCCCGCGGGCGTAAAGGGCATTTCGCTTTTCCTCGTGCCGAAATTTATCCCCGATTCAGACGGCAATCCCGGTATCCAGAATGATGTGCGCTGTATCGGGCTTGAGCACAAAATGGGTATTCATGCCTCTCCTACCTGCACCATGTCCTATGGGGATCAGGGTGGGGCAATCGGGTGGATCATCGGAGAGCCCAATAAGGGCTTGAGCTATATGTTCACCATGATGAATTCGGCGCGCCTCAATGTGGGCTTACAAGGCGTCGCGATCGCCGATGCCGCGTTCCAAAAGGCCTATGCGTATGCGATGGACCGCAAACAAGGTCGTGCGGAGGGTTGGACCGAGGCGGGGCCCAGCCCGATCTTCCACCATGCCGATGTTCGCCGCATGTTGATGACGATGAAGGCGAAAGTCTCTGCCGCCCGCTCTATCTGCCACATGACGGCTTTGGCCGCAGATGTTTCCCAACTGGGGCCAACCCCCGAAGCGCGGAAACTTGCCAAAGCTCGTGAGGAATTATTGACCCCCATCGCCAAAGGCTGGTCCACCGATATGGGGGTGGAAGTGGCTTCCTTGGGTGTGCAAATTCATGGCGGCATGGGCTTTGTCGAAGAAGGCGGTGCCGCCCAATTTTACCGTGATGCCCGGATTGCTGCGATTTATGAGGGCACTAATGGCATCCAAGCCATTGATTTGGTTAGCCGTAAGCTGACGATGGATGGCGGCGCACCCATTGCCGCTTTGATCGAAGAAATGCGCGCGACGGCCCTGGCTTGCGAGCAAGCCGGCAATGAGCAAGTTAAATGGATTGGCAAGCGGTTGAGCGAAGCCGTCGATATTTTCTCTGATGCCGCCAATTGGCTGATCCGCGCCCAATCTGGCAATGCTAAGCGCGATGCTTTGGCCGGGGCAACGCCCTTCTTGAAACTTGCTGGCGACGTTACCGGTGGCTGGACATTGGCAAAAGGCGCGCTGGCGGCTCTTGGCCACCTTAAGGCCAAGTCAGGCGATGCAGCCTATATGACAGCGCGCATCTCGCTTGCAGGCTTTTTTGCCGAAAACGTGCTGGCGCAAGTGCCGGGCCTCTTGGCTTCGGTCACCGCAGGATCGGACGTTTTGTTTGAACCCGAAATGGATGCTTTGGCCGGCTGATTAGGCTGCAGCCTTTGCCCCAAGCTTGCTGGGGTCTTGTACATAGAGACCGCGGCTGCCGGCCACTGGCTTAAAGCTATCGGTGACACCTAGAACGGTTTCTGCCGCGCCAAGCAGCAGATAGCCCGGGCCTTCGACCTGTTGGGCCATGCGTTCGAGCACCATTTTCTTGGTTGGCATGTCGAAGTAAATCAATACGTTACGGCAAAAAATCACATCGAATTTGCCAAGGGCCCGGAAGTCGTCGAGCAAATTCATCGTCCGGTAGCGGATATTGGTTTTCAGCCGGTCATCGATCTTCCACGCATCGCCTTCCTTCTTGAAATGCTTCAAAAGCATTTGCACGGGCAGGCCGCGTTGGACTTCGAACTGGGTGTACATGCCGGCTTTGGCCTTCTCCAAGCAGCGCTCAGAAATGTCGGTGCCGAGGATCTCCAACTTACAGCCACCCAGTTTCGGGCCCATAGCTTCTGCGATCATCGCCAAGGAATAGGGTTCTTGACCGGTAGAAGCCGCCGCACACCACACTTTGATCGTGCCGCCCCGCTTGCGGGCGACTAATTCTGGCAGGATCGACTGCTCGAAAATGTCAAACGGAGTCTTATCGCGGAAGAAGAAGGTTTCGTTCGTGGTCATGGCGTCGACCACTGCATCAATAAGCTTCGCATCACGACGGACGCGGATGGCGCTGATCAGATCATCGATCGAAGCAAAGCCGTCTTTGCGTGCAATTGGGGCCAGACGGCTTTCAACCAAATAGGTCTTATCGGCTGACAGGACTAAGCCTGAACGTTCCCGCACCATGGTCGAAACAAACTCAAAATCGGCGGGCTTCATACACTTACTCCACGCATAACGTTCAAGATCGCCGGAGCAATCTGTTGAATTGGCTTACAGGCTGTAGCAAGGCCTGCGCGGGCGATGGCACCGGGCATACCCCAGACTACGCTGGTTTCTTCATCTTGGGCGATCAGTTGCGCCCCTTTGCTGACCAAAGGCTTGGCCCCAAGCAGGCCATCCTGACCCATGCCAGTTAGAACAACGGCCAAAGCTTTTTCGCCATAGGTCTCTGCCGCCGACCGGAACATGGGATCGACTGCCGGGCGGCAGAAGTTTTCGGGCGGGGCGTCGCTCAAGCTAATGCGGGTGACAGTCAGGTTACGGCTGATGATCATGTGGCGATCACCGGGTGCAATGTAGAAGACGCCGGGCTGGGCTTGCAGGCCATCCGTTGCTTCCACAACCGTCGCTTTGGTCTGCTTGGTCAAATGGTCAGCCAGAATCTTGGTGAACATCGGCGGCATATGCTGGGTAATGAAGACCGGCACGCGGACTTTGCCGACCAAACCTTCAATCACTTCCCGCAGTGCTTCTGGGCCGCCTGTGGATGAGCCGATAAAGATGGCTTCCGGGATAACTTTTTGTGTCACCGCGCGCAGCGTGGGGCCGGCAGGTGCGGGAGGGCGTCCCGCAGAGGAACTTGCTGCCGCAGCGCCATAGGCGGGGCTAGGGTTGGCAGCGGAGACCGCCCGCGCACCCAGACTGCGAACCTTTGCCAAAAGCTCCCGCTTATAGTCGGCCGCGCCTGCCAATTGGCTCGCATCGGGTTTGGGAATATAGTCAGATGCCCCTGCAGCCAAGGCTTTGATGGTCACTTCCGCGCCGCGCTGGGTCAGGGTAGACGCCATAATCACACGGGCATTTGGCGCGACTCTGCGGATGGCTGGCAGGGCCGTAACCCCGTCCATCACCGGCATTTCGATGTCGAGAATGATCAGGTCAGGCTTGTGCTTCTCGGCGTGATCAACGCCATCCTTGCCATTAACAGCGGCACCAACAACCTCAATATCAGCCTCCCCCGACAGCCAGCGGGTCACAAGTCCGCGGATCACCGCGGAATCGTCAACAACCAGCACCCGGATTTTGCGGGCGGGGGCTTGGCCAGTTAGGGGGTGGGCGGAGGACAGGCTCATACGGGCGCGACCAAACCGACTTCAGCAAATTTGGACTGCACAATCTCGCTGTCAAACGGCTTCATAATGTACTCGTTTGCGCCCGACTCAATGGCTTGGGCGATGGCGCTAATGTCATTTTCGGTGGTGCAAAAGACCACAACTGGCCGGTCACCACCTGGGTCCGCACGCAGATGACGCAGGAAGTCAATGCCGTTCATGACGGGCATATTCCAGTCGAGCAAAATCGCGTCAGGCATCGAACTGCGGCAGAAGGACAAAGCTTCTGATCCGTCGCCCGCTTCTTCGACGCGGAACGACAAGTCTTCTAGAATACGGCGCGCGACTTTGCGGATTACGCGGCTATCATCGACAACAAGGCAGGTCTTCATGATCTCATTTCCTGTTTCAGGCGGTGGCGACACAGAGGAGTTGGTCGATATTCAAAGTCATCAATAGGCGGCCATCCAATCGATAAACGCCTTGGCTGACATCTTTCCAATTCGGGTTTAGATTGACTGGATTGGGCTCAAAGTCAGAGTCTGACAGACGCAGGACTTCGCCAACGGAATCCACAAGAATGCCGTAAGCTTCGCCCTGATATTCAACGCCCACCGCCATCATTCCGGCAAAGCCTTGCGGCCGGGAGGGCAGGCCAAGACGGCAGCGTGCGTCAATTGCGGTTACGATACGCCCGCGCAAATTCAACACGCCCGCAATTTCCGGGCGGGCACCAGGAACTGGGGTTAAGCCTTTGAGGGAAAAAACATCTTGGATGTCAGTAACCTCAACGCCGAACAATTGGTCAGCGACATGAACGGTCACAAACTCCTTGGTTCCAGCCTTGGCTAAAGCCAATTCGCTTTCTTGGCGCGAAGCAAGGGCGGTCATGCGGCAATCTCCAATTTGGCGGCGTGTTCGATAGCGGCAATCAGGCTCTCCCGGTCTGACTTGCGGACGAGGGAGGCAAAGCCTGTCGCGTCTGCATCCGGCGAACCCGAAAGGGCCACAATGCTGGTGCCAGCCAAGCGATCATCGCTCAACAAGCGACGGGCAGAGGCGACATCGACGTCAATGTCGGTCAACACCGCGGCGGGCTTACGATATTCAGCGCAGACCAAAGCGGCAGAGACTGTCTCAACGGCTTCCACTTCATAACCAGCCGAGCGCAACAGCGGCGACAACAGGTTGCGGAAGAACGGATTACGCTCCACCAAAACAATATGTTTGGCAGGCTTATTGACGCCTGGATCGTCCCAATTGGTCAAAGCAAGGTTCAAATAGTGGCTGACGTCGAGAACTTCGGTCGCTTTGCCCTTGATGACGGCCACGCCTAGGAGGCCAGGGCGGTCGGCAGCCATTTCAATATCGAGGGCTTCTTCGACAATGTCGACAATCTTGTCGACAGCCATACCTGCTGCCAAGCCATTATAGGTAAAGACCAAAACAGGCTGAATGCCGGTGGTGGCAATCGGGGCATAAGGGTCGGCCGCCACGATTGGCATCAACTCGCCACGATACTGCACCAAGGTGCGGCCATCGCCTTGCTCGAAGCTGGTCGCATCCAATTCCTCAAGGCGCGTCACCAAGGAGAGCGGCACGGCCTTTGGTTGTTCACCACCGGCTTGGAAGACGATCATGGACGTGGTTTCAGGGCGCTGGCCGCGCTTTTTCTGAACCGCTTCAACAACTTCTTCAACGACTTCTTCGGCCTGTCCAACGCGGCGATACACAGCACCTGGGTCAATAATCATGATTACAGAGCCATCGCCTAGAATGGTTGCGCCTGAGAAGGTGCCCACATCTGCCAAGGCTTTAGAGAGCGGCTTCACCACAATTTCTTCGGTGTCGAACACTTCATCGACGACCACGCCAAACAATTGACCCGAGTGCTGCATCACCACAACAAAGGCTGAATGCGACTCGTCAATGACCGGGTCACGTGGCGGCACGCCCAAGACTTCAGAGAGATCAACCAGCGGCAACAAGCGGTCTCGCAAGCGCAGAACGCGCGCGGAATTGAGGATTTCGACTTTGTGCTCGGAAGCCCCGCCCGCACCGACCAATTCGACAATCGACAATTGCGGGATGGCAAAGCGTTGCTGGCGCGAACCCACGACCAGAGCCGATACAATTGCCAAGGTCAGCGGGATTTTGATGAAGAATTTGGTGCCCCGACCCTCGGTGGATTGCAGATCAATCGTCCCGCCAATCAGTTCAATATTGGTGCGCACCACATCCATGCCGACCCCGCGGCCAGAAATGCTGGTGACCGCAGCTGCGGTTGAAAACCCAGGGGCAAAGATAAAGCGATGGATTTGCGCGTCCGACATGGTCCACGCTTGCTCTTCGCTAACAAGGCCATTTTTGATAGCTTTATCGCGAATCCGCGATGTCGACAGACCTGCGCCGTCATCGGAAACTTCGATCACAATATGACCGCCTTCATGATAGGCGTTCAGGCGGATCGTTCCCGTCTCCGATTTCCCCGCCGCAACGCGTGAGGCCGGCGCTTCGAGACCATGATCACACGAATTGCGGATCATATGGGTCAGAGGGTCTTTAATCAGCTCCAAGACTTGGCGATCCAATTCGGTCGCCTCCCCATCCATGACGAGGTCGATCTTCTTGTTCAGATCGCGAGCCGCATCGCGCACAATCCGGGGAAGCTTCTTCCACGCTGAGCCAATCGGCTGCATGCGCGTCTTCATCACGCTGTCTTGCAACTCAGCCGTCACCGCAGATAAGCGCTGCAGCGGGCCCTTAAACTCGCTATCGGTGGCGTTGCGCACCATTTGCATGAGCTGGTTGCGCGTCAGCACCAGCTCGGAAACCATGGTCATCAGGGTTTCAAGCACTTCCACATTGACGCGAATGGTTTGGTTGGACGAGACCGTGCCACCTTTGGCGGCTGCATCATCATCTTCGTCCTTAATCGCGCGCATTTCTGGGGCGGCACGGCGCTCCACTGCGGGGGCGGCAGACGCTGTGACTTCGGCATTTGCAGCGGCGGGGGCAGGTGCGGCGGCAACAGGCTCTAGGTCATCGTCTGGCGTTGCAGCCAAGAATGCTGCTTCAAGTTCGGCCAAAGAGACTTCGCCGGGGCGGAGTTCGCGGCCGAGGTCTGGATCCCAGCGAAGACCAGAAGCTGAAACGGGGGCGGGTTCTGGGGCGGGGGCAGCAGCAACAGGCGCTGGCTCGGGGGCAGGTGCGGCGGCTTCCACTGGGGCAGCAGCGCTCGGGGCAGGATGGCCTTCTGCGGCCAATTCCAAAGCCCCAATCAAAGCGCTATCGTCACCCTCGGGCTCCACGCCCGTGGCTTCAAGCTCTGCCAAAATTTCTTTGATGCGGTCGATGCTTTCCAAGACCAATTGCACTTGGTCGGGTGTTGCCACCAAAGTTCCGTCACGGAATTTGCCTAAGAGGGTTTCACCCGCATGGGCAACAAATTGCAGACGTGGCAAACCTAAAAAGCCACACGTTCCCTTAATCGTATGAACCAGTCGGAAAATACTGTTAAGTGTATCACCGTCCGTAGGATCGGCTTCAAAAACAACAAGCTGAGTATCGACGGTTTCGAGGAATTCATTTGTCTCGGTTATGAATTCGCCAAGTAGTTCATCCATAAAACTAGCCCTTTGCCGACGCGTTGAATTTGACGCTTGACGTCAATCATCTGCACACAATGACGGCGGACGGTTAAGACAGGACTAAATTTTGAGCAGAAGTGCAGTATTATGCCGCTATACGAGCAATTAGTTCAACGCGTTCTTCACTTTCGCGGGCGGCCAGTTCGGCACGCGCGCCTGATGCGGTGATAAAGGCGAGATAGGGCTGGACAGAGCGCCCATCAAAACCCCCTTCCGGCATCTCGCCGGCTAAGCCCGCACGCACGGCGGGCTTCAAGCTGGCGCGCGGGCCAGTGGCAATGACATTCATGGTCAATTTGTCGTCTTCTTGCCCACCCGTGACTTCCAATTGCCCGCCACGGGGCAAGCAATCAAGGCCAACAAGGATCAGATTCATCAGGATTCTTGCGGCCGCCCGTGGTGCTGTCTGTACCGGCAGTGTCCAAACCAAAGCGGGCTTTTGGCTTTCAATAAAGCGGCGAGCTAATTCTTTGAGTTCACCTAAATCCGCCGTGCCAGGCCCGGTTGTACCAGCGCCAAAAGTGGCGCGCATAAACTCTAGCTTCACTGCCGCTTGTCCGGCCGAGTTGCGGATAAGCTCCATCGCTTGCTCGCGCATATCTGCACCGTGGTCATCATCCAAAATGTCTAGCGCCGTTGTGAGCGCCGAGATGGGCGACACAAGGTCGTGGCAAATACGTGAAGAAATTAGCGCAACGAGAGTGGAGGCATCCATAAGCATAGACCCTCTCTGCCCCGATTCGGTAACTTGCGGTCAGAAGAGCGCATTAGATGGCACAAGTTCGTGTTTTTGGCCCAGTTCAGCAGCCACAATATCTGGTGTTATCAACATGTAGAGGGGAGCCCATATTTGTGGAAAACCCTATCACTAGCCCTTGTGTTAAAAAGTCGTGAAGCTACTATGGGTGGGCACACAGATAGTCGGCCTTGAGGGCTGGGCACAAGATATGGGGATATTCATGACCAACGGCTGGACAGATGATCGCGTCACCCTACTCAAGAAGTTGTGGACAGATGGGCTGTCGGCCAGTCAAATTGCAAAGCAATTGGGCGGTGTGACGCGCAATGCCGTCATTGGTAAAGTGCATCGCTTGGGCCTTGCCGGTCGGGCGGCACCATCGCGTCCCATTAAGCGCATTCCTGTGCCAACCGCGCGTCCGCGTCCAGTGTTGGTGGTGCCGCCACATGTCGCAGCCAAGGTCGAGTCTGCCGTAAAGGCTTTGGCCCCGGCAGCCCCCGCTCCAATCGTCAAGCCAGTCGCCAAGCCAGTCCCACCCCCGCAAAAGCGTGGCGACCTCATTGGCGTTCTGCAATTGGGCGCCAATATGTGCAAATGGCCCATCGGCGACCCCGGCGATCCTGACTTTGGTTTCTGTGGCGCGCAATGCAGCTCTGGTGCCGTTTATTGCACCGAACATGCGGCGATCGCCTTCCAACCCGCGCTCAGCCGTCGCCAAAGCGGCAGCAAAGAAGATCGCGCGGCGTCAGAAGTCCGCCGCCTTGCCCGCTTGGCCAATTTCTAGGTCATCTAGCTTTGACTACAGGCGTGTAGCGCTCTCGCCAGAGGGCGCTACTTTTTTTTAGCACCATGCGCCCAAAGCACGCGCTGGCAACCGCGAGTCCGGTCGCGGTGAAGGCTCGGTTCCTCGAAGAAACCAAAAAAAGCCGCGCCCTCAAGTGAGGGCGCGGCTCTTGTGTGTCGATGGCATCGCTAAATCTTAGTCTTCAAGCAGACGACGGGCGATCACTTGGGCTTGGATTTCGCCAGCACCTTCAAAGATATTGAGGATACGCGCATCGGCCAATACCCGGCTGACGGGATATTCCAGCGCAAAGCCGTTGCCGCCGTGGATTTGAAGCGCATTGTCCGCCGCTGCCCAGGCCACACGTGCGGCCAACAGCTTGGCCATGCCTGCTTCCAGATCACAGCGCTTGTCTTCATCCTTTTGGCGGGCTGCAAAATAGGTGAGTTGGCGTGCGCCCAAGATTTCGGCGGCCATTTGTACCAATTTGTTGTGCACGCGCGGGAACACAAAGATTGCGTCGCCAAATTGCTGCCGGTCGAGTGCATAGGCCAAGCCCAGATCAAGCGCATTTTGTGCCACGCCAATGGCGCGGGCGGCGGTTTGGATGCGCGCACTTTCAAACGTGGCCATCAAATGCTTGAAGCCCATGCCCTCGACACCACCGAGCAGGTTTTCAGCAGGTACTTTGAACGCATCAAAGCCCAGCTCATATTCCTTCATACCGCGATAGCCCAAGACCTCAATTTCGCCCCCGGTCATGCCCTCCGCAGGGAAGGGGTTTTCATCGGTGCCGCGCGGTTTGGGGGCCAAAAACATGGAGAGGCCCGAGAAATTGGTGGTTTCTGGCTTGGTCCGCGCCAACAAAGTCATCATGTCGGCCCGGGCTGCATGGGTGATCCAGGTTTTGTTGCCCGTAATCTCCCAATGGCTACCTTTATTCTCGCCACGTGTGCGCAGCGCTCCAAGGTCTGAGCCAGTGTTCGGTTCGGTAAAGACAGCGGTTGGCAGGGTCTCAGCCGAGGCAATTCGGGGCAGCCAATAATTCTTTTGTGCATCGGTGCCGCCGGTCAGAATAAGCTCTGCCGCGATTTCAGAGCGGGTGCCCAGTGAACCCACGCCAATATAGGCACGCGACAATTCTTCCGAGACAACGCACATCGCCGTCTTGCCCATGCCAGAGCCGCCAAACGCCTCAGGAATGGTTAGGCCAAAAACCCCAAGCTCTGCCATCTCTGTCAGGACCGACATGGGGATCAATTCATCGCGCAAGTGCCAGCCATGCGCGAATGGGGCGACCTTTTCCTGGCCAAAGCGGCGGAACGTGTCGCGCACCATTTCATAAGTCTCATCCAGACCGGTGACTTCAATCGTGCCCTTACCTTGGGCTTGGGCGACAAGATCCGCCGTCCGGGTTTTGAGGTCTTGGGTGGCTGCTGCCAGTAGGGCCGCCGTAGCCGGACCAGACAGGGCCTCCTCCACACTGGCTTCAAGACCCAGCTCAGCCGGGCGGATGGTTTCGCCCTGATTCATGGAAATCCCGCCTTTAAGGTCTCCCAGATAGCTGGCAAACAACAGGCAGGAGAGAGCAGATTCTGTCTCGCCGAACAGGCCTTCGTCTTGCAGTTTAAGTGCCCAATTGGCGACTTCGCGCAGGGTCTCCACATAGGTCGCGATCCACGCAAGCCCGTGTACGATATGCTGCTCTTGGTCGATTAGCTTGCGGTCAATCTTGCCTGCTGGGGCCACGCGCTTGCGCACAAAAGCCAAAGCCGCCGTTTTGATCGGTGCAAGGGCTGCCGCACTTTCCGCCAAAAGGGCAGGAACGGTCTGAGGGGATAGGTCCAAAGCAAGCGTTGGCATGGCAGCGTTCATGGTAAGACTCTCTGATTTCGCATCTGCAGCATGACATAGCGCACACGCGGCAGAAGGCAAAGGCTAAATTTAGCCCTATCTGCGCAGTATTTTTCTAATTTGAGAGCTAACATCCCCAAATTGGGGATATCATTTTCCAGAAGAGCGCGGTCTGCCGTAAAAATAACCCTGTTGGCCGATCACGCCGATCTCGCGCAGGGCCTCTGCCTCTTCGGCCGTCTCGACCCGTTCAGCCACCGTTTCCATGCCAAGGCCGCGCGCCAATTGGTCGATCGCCACGACAAAGGCGCGACTATCTTCTCGCGATTCAATGTTCTTCACATAGGCACCGTCGATTTTGATTTCGTCCAGTGGCAGAGCGCGGATCGAGCGGAAAGACGTATGGCCTTCGCCAAAATCATCGAGGGCCAAGCGGGCGCCCGCAGAGCGAACAGATTGGCCAAAACGCGCTGCCGCGTCCAAATCATGAATGGCAATGGACTCGGTTATCTCCACCGTCAAACGGTCAGAGATCGACCGATTATAGGCCAAGATGTCGAGATAATCGCGACAGGCTGAGGAATCCGCAATTGTCCCGGCCGAGACATTAATCGCCAGCTTGATCGTATCTTCCCGTGTCAGAGCGCTGAGCGCGAGATTGAGGGTCTCAATATCTAATTCCCCGACCAAGCCAGCTCGCTCTGCCGCCGGAATAAAGTCGATGGGCGCGACAACCCGTCCATCGACTTGGATCAGTCGAGACAAACATTCCCACCGCACCACTTGATTGTCAGCGGTGGAGATGATGGGCTGGCGGAACAGGCACATGCGATTGTCCGCTAGCGCAGACCTCAGCATAAGTGTTTCAGGGTCATTGGCCGCCCGTGGTTTCGGCGGCACATATTCTGGAGCAAGCGCCATAATCTCGCGGAACACGATGATCTGGTGGGCCACGTTAGCAATTACTTCCAGATTGCTGGGACGTCGGATCGTTACCGGATGGCCGCGGCGCATCGCTTGGAAAGCGGCCCCTTCGACCGCTAAGTCCAATTCATCAAAATGACTGGGCGGCCTGTCCACTTGCAGGAAGACCGCCGCCTTGACGGGATCTACCCACGACAAGCCGCCTGTCGCGTCAATCTTGCAGGCTGTCGCGTGCAAGAGGCTCAACGCATCTTCCGCCGGGCTTAGTGTGGCGTGTTGCAAGGGCTCAAGATGGATCGAATGGACCATTCGAATACCTCTGACCTATTTCCCCTCAAAAGAGAAGTCCTAAAATGCCCCGTAGCAGGCCCTATCGTTTGGGGCGTCCGCCCGCGCGTTCTGCCGCCTTTGCAGAGACTTGGCTGGGGAGAGGCACAAAATCGAGGGCCGTTTCAATTGCCGCCAAGGGCGCTTCAGGCGGTGTTATCCAAGGAAGGCCAGTCTTTTTAACGCTTGCACTTGTTGCTTCCAGGTCAGACGGCTTCAGATTGCCGGTGATGGCGGACAAAGCGATGGTCGCAGCTTGCAGGTCGCGCACGGCCCGGGCTTGGGCCAATTGGGCTTCCAACAATTCCTGCTGTTGGATCAGCACGTCCAAAGTGGTCCGCAGCCCAACCGATTGTTCAAGCTCTGCCCCTTCAAAGGCAATCTGGGCCGCCTTGACTTGTTCAGCTGAGGCGGTCACCGCAATACGGGCCACGCGGGCTTGGTGCCACGCATTGGTGGTGCGCTCTGAAATCTGGCGCTCTCCATCTACAGCAGAAAAGCGCGCGGCATTGGCATTACCCAAAGCCTCGGTAATGCGGGAACTGGCAAGGCCACCGGTGAAGATGGGCACCGATAGACGCGCTGTCACAGACGTATTGCCACTGCGATTGCCGTCAAAGCTTGAATCAACGGCCCAAGCTTGGCTGGCTTGGATGGTGATTTTGGGACGGTTCTCGGCCTCAATCACTTTGGCCCCCGCCATGGCAATCGTCTCGCCCAAGCGGATCGCTGCAAGATCAGGATTATTGGCCCGTGCTAGAACAAGCGCTTGATCAAGGCTGGCTGGCCCTGCAACTTCCTTGATTTCAGGCGTGAGTTCGGTGGGTGCTTGGCCGATGAGGCGTTCAATGGCCGACCGGCTGGCATCAACGGCTGCTTCGGCGGCGGCCAAAGCGGTTTTGCTCGCCGCTTGGCGGGCTTCAACTTGGGCGACATCGGTCTTTGTCACGTCGCCAACTTCAAAGCGCACACGGACGGCTTCTAGCTGACGGTTCAAGGCCGCCAAATTCTGGCGACGAATTTCAACGGTTCGAATGTCGCGGCGCAGGTCTGCATAGGCGATGACCACATCCCGCATCACGGCCAGTTCGCTGGCTGCTAAACGTGCATCGGCTTGGGCGATTTGGGCGTCAGCCAAGCTCATCGCTGCCTTTACCCGACCCGCCAGCCAGATCGGTTGGGAAGCCGAAATGCCATAGGTCGTCGGCGTTGTCTCATTGGCCAAGCGGCTTGAGATCACGCCGGTTGAGCTGATGGATCGGGTCCAGGATTCTTGTTGTCCATAGGTGGCCTCGCCCCCAATCTGCATCCGTCTTTGCGCAACGGCTTGGACACGGCGCTGGCCAAGGGCGCGTAGATTGGCGCGCTGGCTTTCAAGGCCTGGATTGGTTTGCAAGGCCAGTGTGACGGCTTCGGGCAATGATTGTGCGAAAGCTGGGCTGGTCATCACAGCTAAAATGGCCAAGGATATGCTGAAGCGGGCGGCGTTTTTTACGGTGTTCATTGTTGGAGCATCTTTGTGTTTGTGCACCACAGCATGTGGCAGGGGAGGGAACTCACGCGGCTGGTTTTTGTGCCTGAGATTAGATTGGTAGTGGCGTGACAAAAGCGCTTGTCATGCTTTAACCTTATTCGATGAACAAAAGAGGGGGGTGGCAGATATCCTTCCGTAAAGTTCACAACTAATTGAGCGCAAAATGACTCGTTTGGCTAGATGGCAATTGACCTTCCGACCGGTGTGGTCACACAATACGGCTGTGCGGGGTTCAAAATGGTTTGTGGAAACAAAGCGAGCCGACGTTGAGACGTCTATTAAGGGCAGATTGTGATCCATGAAGGATGATGCGACTTTGAGCCAAGGCACCCCCCTCAACACGCGGGAAACGGGGGACAATCCCACCCGCTTTAACCTTCGTCGGCGGGATATGATGGGCGGGTTGGTTTGGCCAAGTCTGTGTGCGACGGGCTTGTGCAGTGCTGCAGCAAGTCCTGCTTTAGCCCAAGCCAAAAGCAAAGCGCCGCCTGCTGAGCGCGGCATAAACCCTCTGACCTGGCTCAATCGCGGCCGGGATAGTTTTGATACGGTCTATGAAGCCTCCACGGGCGTGGTTGCGGCACGCCTGCGTGACTTTTCGATTCGCGCGCCGGACGGAAATCTTTGCCAAGCCCGTCTTGCCTATCCGGTGACTGTCTTTGACCGCATGCCTCTGATCCTGTTCTGCCCCGATGCGGGGTGCAAGGGGGCCATGTATGATCCTTTGATCGGTGCTTTGGCGGCGAGCGGCTATTTCGTCATCGCCTTGGACGATCCCCGCGCGGTGAGTCTCAAAGCCAGCGACGGCAGTACGTTGGTGGCGAGTTTGCCAGATCAACGTAAGCCCAGCCTCGCCGAAGCCCGCTTCCTAATGGATATGTCTTCGGAGGCGGCCCAAATATTGGGGCCGCATGCCAATCGGGTGGATGCGTCACGCATTGGCGTGGCAGGCCATGGAGAAGGCGCTTGGATGGCGCTGAATTTGGCGGGTTGGGGGTCTAGCGAGTCCGATGTCGCCATTACCCGCGACGGCCGCGTCATGGCAGCCTTTGTGCTGGCCCCATCGGCTTTAGAAGCCAATAGGCGGATTGTGAATGGCGTTGCCGACGGTGGCGCCTTGGCCCTTTTGGCCGGTCCGAAGGGCACTTTGCCACAAGCTTTGCCCGGCAGTGGTCTGATCGCCCTTGGTTTGCCTGCACGGTCGGCCACCTTTGGCGGCTTGATTGGAAATCCGGCCGTGGAGCGACGTAAAGGTTCGCGGCAAGTGATGGAACAAAAGCCATTGGCCGCAGCCGTTGCAGCCGCCTCGATCTTCTTTGATTGGGGCCTGAAACGACAGGGAGACCGCAAACGCACCTTGCTTGGCCTGAATGGTCGGGTCGTTGAAGGGCTGGCTCAACCCTTGCAGCTCAGCCGCGCTTAGATTGCTGATTGGGTGCGCAGCTGCCTCAGCCCCCTGTTAAATTCGCCCGCGTAAAGCTCATTAAGTCGATCAGAACTGCAAAATTTCTGCGGGCCTAGTGCGAAAGCAAGACAATGCCCTTAAATAAGCGGGTCTCAACCCAATGGGAAAAATTTATAGACCAAGGTTGATGGGGAGGCTTTAGGCCAATGAGTGATGATGCAAATGCCACCAAAACACCCGTAACCGATACGGTGTCCGCGGAAGCCGTGCTGCCCGAGATCAAGGTTGAGTCGAAAGATTTAGTTCGTATCCGTGGCCAATTGTCCTTGGATGACCGGGCTTCAATCGCCACCTTTGGCGATAATGCCCAGCGCAATGTCGTGGCCTATGCCGACCGGATCCTGGCCCAAACGCAAAATCGTGAGTTGGGCGATACGGGCCGTCTGTTGACTGACATCATCGCGAAAGCCAAAGGCCTAGACCCGGCCGCCATGCAGAAGAAAGGCTTCTTCGGCAAGTTATTTGGCGGTGCGCGCGCCGAGATTGAAAAGTTTAAAGGCAAGTTCGAAGACGTCGCCAGCCAGATCGACGCCATTGCGATCCAATTGGAAAAGCGCAAGGACGGCTTGCGGCGCGATATTGCCGTCTTGGATGATTTGCACGAGCAGACAGCCGCCTCTATCGCCCAGCTCAGCGCCTATATTGAGGCGGGTGAGGCGTTTGCCGCCGAAATCAAAGCAACCCGCTTGCCAGAGCTTAAGACCATTGCCGATGAGGCTTTGTTGACCGGTGATGGCATGATTGAAGCCCAAGCCTATCGCGATGCCCAACAAGCGATGGAGCGGCTTGAGAAGCGGATCTTCTATTTGAAGCAAGCCCGCCAAATCGGCATTCAGCAATTGCCGCAAATCCGGATTGTACAAGCTGGCGATGAGACTTTGGTGGAGAGCTTACAGGCTTCCACCCGCCTGACCATCCCCTTGTGGAAGCAAAAGATGGTGCTGCTCTTGGGGCTGCGCCGTCAAGAAGATGCTTTGGCCATGCAAAAGGCGGTCACCGATGCTACCAATGAAATGCTGCGCCAGACCTCGTCTATGATGAAGGATCAGGCGATTGCGATTGAAGAGCAGTCCCAGCGCGGCATTGTTGACCTTGAAACCTTGGAACAGGCCAATCGCGACTTGATCGATACGATTTCGGGCGTCCTTTCCACGCAAGAAGAAGGCCGCCAGAAGCGCGCCATGGTCGAAAAGCGCATGGATGAAATGACCCAAGAATTGCGGCAGGCTTTGGTACAAGGACGCGTGTCCTAATTCATGGCCCGTCGCCGCTCGAAAGACTGGTTAAAGGAAGAGTTCAACGTTCGGATTCGTTCGCCGCAATCCTTGGGCGTGCTTGCTTTCTGGTTCCTGATCTGGGCTATTTGCGACTTTAACCCTTGGGTCGGTATCGGCTTGTTCTTTGCAGCGGGCGGGTCGATTGGCCTTTTCGGCGGCAAGCGCGACACGGTTGATGACCTGTGGGGCTATGACGATGATGAGGAGGATGATGACGACGGCGAGGATGACAGGCCGCGTCGTCAAGGTGGCGAATCGGAGGCTGCCGCCCGGGCGCGTACCAATGGCGAGGCTTTGCCCGCACCCGAAGCCCCACCAAAACTGCATCAAGCCGTTATTGAAGACGCTAAACCCGCCTTGGTGCGCCTAGAAGCGGCCGCCAGCGTGGCCGAAGGCGAATTGGGTGCCCGCCTGCGCAATATGGTCGCTCGTGTGAAAGAGGTGGAGATGGGTCTGCGGCAGGATCCCTCGAAATTGTCTGACGTTCAACGCCTCTTCACCTATTATCTGCCCGCAACGGCAGATTTATTGAGCGCGCGCGGCGCAGTAGCCGGTGGGGCCGATCCTGCGCGTTTGGCTGAGATTGATGCGATGATTGGCAAGCTTGATCTTGCCTATACCGACTTTGCCAGCCGTCTTCGGGGCCACGATGCCCGCAGCCTCGAGATTGATTTGCGCTTGCTCGATCAATCCTTGGACGATGAATTCGCACACAAGACAAAGGGTTAAGAGATGGCCCAGCCGCCGTCTGACTCACAAAGGCCGCGCCGGAATGGGGCAGGAACCTCGTGGTGGGTCATTTTTGGCTCCTTAGCTGCTTCGTTAGCGATTGGCGGCGCGCTGCTTGTTGAACTGCGCTCTGGTCCGATTGTGGCGGGGTTGGTGGCCCTGTCGCTTTACGGCTTTCTCACGGTGGCGCTGCCCAAGCTTATCCAGCGCAAAGTGATACCAGACGAGCCCAGCCCCCCCGAACTCGACCCAGACGATAGCGATCCCCGCCACGCCCTCATGGTCGAGGCCCACCAGCATATCTTGGCCATCCGCGCCGCCATCCCCGCCGTGCCACTTCCGGTCGCCCAAGTCCTCGACGCTTTGGTCCGTCATGGCTTGACCATTTTGGATACGGTGGCGAGCCAACCAGAAAAGCTGAACCCCATTCTGCGCTTCTTCACCTATTATCTGCCCGCCACGGCCGATCTGGTATCTGACCGGCTGAAACTAGAAGCCCATGCTGGCCAAGCCCGCTTGGCCGAAATCGACCACACATTGGGCCGCTTGCAAGAGGCTTTCGCCAGCTTTGAACGCGCGGTGGTGGAACCCGACCTCGCCTCTGTCGATCTCGACATCGAACTCCTCGATCGCGCCTTGAAGGATGATTTGGCACCTCGGTGAGGGGGCATCGCCTGCAGGAAGGTGTATGCCTATAGCCCTGCACCCACCTGCCCAAAAACCCCGGCAAAGCTACACGTCAACCGCGCCCAAAATTGCCGGTAAAAGACCCGGGAACTTCGCATTAATCTCGTCACACCGAAGCGTATGTATGACCGAGACCCCCTTGCGAGTGGCCCGTACCACGCCAGCCGCTCTCAATTTGGCATAATGCTGCGACATGGTGGCTTTAGGAAGGTCTGGTGGGGCCGCTGCATTGCAAGACAAGCCCGTACCCTCACACGCCCGATCCGCCGCCAGTGCACGCACGATGGCACGCCGCGCCGGGTCTGCCAGCGCGTAGAGGACAGCATCAAGGGTCACATCTTTCATGTCGGGGTGAATGAAGTTTTGCATCGCTTCTTATAGCGCATTTTCTCTCAGGCAGCGCAACCAATGACTTTAAACTTTCTATGTCCACGGTTCAGAATTTCAATTGTTCGGATTTATTGAATTAACGAACTCTGCCTCTTACCTGCGAGCTATCGGGCGGATGGACCGCCTGGAGTGACGACGACATGACACAGAAATTGAATGGAAAAACCGCATTGGTAACAGGTGCTTCGCGCGGCATTGGTGCAGAAGCTGCCAAACGCTTGGCCCAAGATGGGGCCTTTGTTGTGCTCCATTATGGCAAGAATGCTGCAGCAGCGGAGACGGTCTTGGCGGAGATCCGTCAGGCGGGCGGCGAAGGCGCTTTAGTTCAAGCCGACCTTGCTCAGGCGGATGAGGTTATCAAGCTTGCCGCTCAGACAAAAGAGATCCTTCACGCCGCTACAGGGAAAACCACGCTCGACATCCTGGTCAATAATGCGGGGATCGCACATTTCAGTGGCTTTGCTGAAACAGCTGTTGCCACCTTGACGGAAACATTCGCGGTCAATGTTGTCGCGCCCTTCCTTTTGACCCAAAACTTGGTCGAGGTGATCCCGGATGGTGGTCGTGTTGTGTTTGTCACCTCTGTCGTGTCCAAGACCTATTTTGCCGGGATTCCGGCTTATGCGGCCAGCAAGGGCGCGGTGGATACACTGATCGTACATCTGGCTGCGGAATTGGGCCTGAAAGGCATTCGCGTTTCCGGTGTTGCGCCCGGCGCGATCCACACCGACATGAGCGCGTGGCTCGGCTCTGACGAGGGCAAGGCAACAGCCAACAATATGCAAGCCCTGCAGCGTACCGGTCAACCAGAGGACATCGCCAATGTGATTGCCTTTCTTGCCGGGCCCGATGGTGCTTGGCTTACCGGCACAATCGTGAACGCGTCGGGCGGCACAAAACTTTAGCCGTGGCCGCTAGACCTGTGGTGCATGCCAGCGATGGCATGCACCCTGCCGCGAAAATCAAAGATAGCCTCCACCCCGAAAGTAAAACGCCCCCCTGCTTGGGCAGGAGGGCGCTTTTATAAAAACGTCAATGGCACCAACAGCGCGTTAGGTGCGCGGTGCCATGACCATGGTCATTTGTTTGCCTTCGAGGCGGGGTTCGCTTTCGACCTTGGCAATGGTTTCAAAGTCGCGCTTAACCCGCATCAACAGGTCCACGCCCAAATGCTGGTGCGCCATTTCGCGGCCACGAAAGCGCAGGGTGACTTTGACCTTGTCACCTTCTTCGAAGAAGCGTGCCATGGCGCGGGCTTTGACGTCATAATCATGATCGTCAATCATCGGGCGGAGCTTGATTTCCTTCAGCTCAACAACCTTCTGACGCTTGCGCGCTTCGTTCTTCTTCTTCTGCTCTTGGAATTTGAATTTTCCATAATCGAGGATCTTCACCACGGGCGGGTTTGCAGTTCCTGCGATTTCTACGAGGTCCAGCCCAGCCTCTGCTGCGGCATCAAGCGCTGCAGCTAAAGGCATCTCGCCTTGCTTTTCGCCGTTCTCGTCAATCAGAAGGACGCGCGGTGCGCGGATCTCTTCATTGATGCGGGGGCCGTCTTTAGTGGGCGTTGCAGCCATAGGGCGTCTGATGTTCGTCTCTCCATAATTTACGCGGTTGGGTTCCGCAAATGCCTTCGGCTCGGCTTTCACCGAGCACATCTAGATAATGGATGTAAATGAACAATCCTTCAAGGCGTCATGATGTTTGTGCTTCAAGAATTGTCGGCGTCACCGCGCGGGCGGCGGCCAAAACATCTTGAACGCGGATGGTATCAAAGTTGCGCGCGACCAAGCCAACGGTGGCTGAGCCGCGAGGTGCTGCTTTGCGCACGCTGGTTTCATTGGGATTGATAATGGCCAAAGTTGGCGCACCCGCAGCGGCTGCGATGATGGCCATATCGCCTTCAGAGCCCACGGCTAGGATGGATTTCCTTGCTAAACCAATATATTGGAACACGTCGAGCCGCGCTACAAGATCGAGCGCCTTTGGCGCAATCGCGCGAATCTCAACCGCCAGCTCCACAGCCGCCGGCCCACCGACCAAGACAGGCTGGATCCCACGGGCCTCAAGCGCCAAGGCCAATTCGCCATAACGCGCCGTCGGCCAGCGCTTGGAAGGCTCTGCGGCCGGGCCTTCTGGGGCCAGAAAGGCAAAAGGCTCACCAATGCCATGGTGGCGTGGGGTCAACTTGGTCTGGTCTTTCACCACTGATTCGACCCAATCTAGGTCAGGTACGGGCGACAGGCCCGGCGCAAAACCCTCTTTGGGGCCCACGCCGCAGGTCATGAGTTGTTCGGCATGCCGGTCGAGCCGATGCAGGGTTAGGCGGGTGCGGTCAACATGGGGGTGTGAGCAGCCAACAGCGCCCCCTGACCACTTCGGTTGAAATGGCCAAAGCAGCTTAAACAAGGCCTCGCTCTCGGCGCTATTGGTCAAGTCATAGACCATGGAATAGCGCTCTTGATGCAGCGACCAGATGAATTTGGCTTTGTCGATCAGCTTGGATTGCGGCCAGCGCACGTCAACCCGATCAACATAAGGGGATTTGGACAGAAAACGCACATTGCCACGTTGGGTCAGCACGGTGATCTCAGCATGGCGATGATGCTCACGCAGCATAGCAAGCGGGGCAAGTGCCAATACCGCATCGCCTAAACTCCCCAAAACAATAACTAAGATGCGCTCCGGGTTCACGTCTGTTCCTGTCACTTCTATGGTTCGATCAGCCGCTGGTACAGCGAAACTGTGGCAGATTGTAGGGCGCGGGTGGTGAAGCGTTCCCGCACGCGTGCGGCCCCCGCTAAACCCATCGCCGCTCTTTCAGCCGGTGACAGCGCCAAGAGTCGGCCCATACAATCTGCCAAGGCTTTACCATCCCCGGCAGGGCTCAGAAACCCCGTTACCCGGTCTTCCACAGTTTCGCGCGCACCGCCCAGGTCTGACGCGATGACGGGCAGGCCCATCGCTTGCGCTTCTGCCGCTGTGCGGCCAAAAGCTTCGGGCTCTGTGGATGGGGTGACCGCAAAATCAGCCAAGGAAAAGGCTGCTGGCATATCATGGCAATGGCCCACCAGATGGACATGGCCTTCCAGCCCCAAGCGGCGAATATCTTGCCCAAGCTCTGCCCGATAGGTGTCGCGGCCTTGTGGGTCGCCCACCATCAAACAATCGATCTCTCGCCCGTCGCGCTTTAAGTGCCCCAAGGCTTCCAGCATCACCCTGTGGCCCTTCCAAGCTGTCAAACGCGCGGGCAGGATGGCGCGTGGGCGTGGGCTTTCGAGGGCAATCCCCCATTGGGCTGCCAGTTCTTCGCGGCGCTTGACGGTCACCGCTTTTGGGTCAAACGCCGCCACATCAACCCCGCGATAAATCACCTCAATCTTGTCGGGGTTGACTTTATGCTCGGCCAGAACGTGGTCGCGTGTATAGCCAGAATTGGCGATCACACGGTCGCCGCGCGCCATCACGCTATTGTACCAACGTTTAAGGCTCGATTTGGCATTATAAATGCCGTGATAGGTCGTCACAAACGGCGTCTTCGTGCGCCGTGCGGCTATTAGAGCACTCCAAGCCGGCGCGCGCGAGCGGGCATGAACCAGATCGACCTTTTCCTGCTCGATGATTTGGGCAAGCTTGCCGGCATTAGACACAAAAACCGTCCAAGGATTTTTGGAATTGGCCTCGCCATGAAGGTGCTTCGCGCCCAGTGCTTCCAAATCAGGCACCAATCTGCCGCCCGCACTGAAAACCAAAGCCCGGCCACCGGCCTCGACAATGGCACTGGCGACTTCCAAGGTCGTGCGCTCTACCCCGCCAGTGGCCATTTCAGGCACAACTTGCAAGAAGGTTTTGTTCTGAAGAGACGCTAAAGGGGGGAGGGGTGGGGACAAAATTCGCCTATTCCAGTAATTCCAGCCAAGGTGTTCTTGCGTTTAGCGGAGAGCCAGCTAATTGCCTACCCGAGCGCGCCATAATAAGTCGCGATCGTAAACAAATTCAGGGAGTTTCCAATCATGCACTTAGACGATTCTATCGCAGCTATCGTAACCGGCGGCGCTTCTGGTTTGGGCGAAGCCACCGCACGTGCCCTGCGGGCGCACGGTGTTAAAGTCGCGCTGTTTGATATGAATGTGGCGCGCGGCACCGAAGTCGCTGCCGAAATTGGCGCAACCTTCTGTGAGGTCAATGTGACGTCAGAAGAAAGTGTGGATGCAGGCTTTGCCAAAGCGCGCGCAGCCAATGGGCAAGAGCGTATCCTCGTCAATTGCGCGGGCACGGGCAATGCCATCAAGACCGCCAGTCGCGACAAAAAGACTGGTGACATCAAGCACTTCCCACTTGATGCTTTCAATATGATCATCCAGATCAATCTGGTTGGCACTTTCCGCTGTATCGCCAAATCGGCGGCAGGCATGTTGACGCTTGATCCGCTGGAGGATGGAGAGCGCGGTGCCATCGTGAACACCGCTTCGGTTGCCGCTGAAGATGGTCAAATGGGTCAAGCCGCGTATTCGGCTTCCAAGGGTGGCGTTGTGGGCATGACCTTGCCCATCGCGCGCGATTTGATGAGCGAAGGCATTCGCGTCAACACCATTTTGCCCGGCATTTTCAATACGCCTTTGATGAATGCCGCCCCTGATGCGGTAAAGGACGCCTTGGCCATGAGCGTGCCATTCCCCAAGCGCTTGGGCTTGCCGCATGAATATGCGCAATTGGCTTTGACCATGATCACCAATGGCTATTTCAATGGCGAAGACGTCCGCTTGGACGGCGCCATCCGTATGGCCCCACGCTAAGCGACTTGGGCACCTGCAGGGTCCTGCGCTCTGCGGGTGCCGCCTATTTTACGCGGCGAACCGCTTGGGCCTCTATTTCGATCAGGGGGCCCGGGCCACCGACAAGACCTGCCACCTGAATGGTGGCGCGCGCGGGCTTATTGGGCTGGGTTGGTGTACCGAAATAGCGTTTATAGGCTGCCATCATGCCAGCAAAATCCATCGCCCCATTCTGGGCCGGATCGCCTGCTAGATAGACGCGCATCATCACCACATCGCCTAGGCCCAGTTTTTGGACAGCCAGAGCCTCTTCCAGCCGTTTGAACACCAAATCGGCTTGTGCTTCGGTAGTGCCGCCATAGCGCGCGGTTGACCCTGCAGGGCCTGCTTGGTCATGGTGGGGCGGCAGGAGGCCGCTGATGTAAATCGTCTCAAAGCCGGCGGGCACCACAACCGATTGGGCGATAAAGGCCCCCTCGGGCACATAGCGTGTGACCTCGTCTGCGCCCGCGGGGGCTGCGAGGGTAAGCGTGAGTGCGACGGCGAGGGCGTGGATGGCGGGGTAGATACGCATGATTTGAAACCTTACCAAAAAAGGATGAATTACCCGGGAGTAACCTATGGCCACGGGATGCATGGCCTGAAAGCGCGTCACGCACGAGCGTACCCCTCGCGCAGCCTGCAACAGCGCCCTTTTAATCGCTCGCTTAGCCCTAAAGGATGAATTACGGAGGAGTAACTTGCCGGTGCCTCCCATCCGTGTCCAGCCCAATCCGGCCATTTTGCTGTGATGGCCTTGCTGAATGGCCCATTAGCCTCAATGATGGCGAAAGCCTGCACAATCAGGCAGCAGAACAAAAACACCCTGTGGGAGCACGACCGCCATGACACTTGAAATCCTCGCAACCGACCTGCAATTTCCAGAAGGCCCAGTGGTGTTTGATGATGGCTCTGTTGTGTTTGTTGAGATTAAGTCGGGCAATCTCACCCGCTATTGGCATGGCAAGACCGAAGTCATTGCCCATCTTGGCGGCGGGCCAAACGGGGCTGCCCTTGGCCCGGATGGGGCGATGTATATTTGCAATAATGGCGGCTTTGCCTGGTCAGACTTTGGTGGCCTCATGGTGCCAGGCCATGAGCCGCCCGATTATTCGGGTGGGCGGATAGAGCGGGTAGATCTTGCGACTGGCAAAATCGAGCGCCTGTTTGATACCATTGATGGTCATGCCCTGCGTGGCCCCAATGACCTTGTGTTTGATCGCCATGGCGGCTTTTACTTCACCGACCATGGCAAAAGCCACCACCGCCACCGCGATTATGGCGGCCTCTTTTATGTGACGCCCGGTGCCGCCTCTGCTCATGAACTCGATCACGGCTATACCTCGCCCAATGGCGTCGGCCTCAGCCCGGATGGCAAGACCGTCTATATGGCTGACACGATGGAAGGCAGGCTTTATGCCTTTGACGTCGTAGGACCCGGCCAAATCGCTCCCGTGAGCCCCTTCCGCGCCGGCCGCGTGGTAGGCCGTGTCGACCAATGGACCTTGTTTGATAGTTTGGCGGTCGAAGCCGATGGCACTGTGGCGATCGCGACTTTGATCAATCCCGGCATTACCCGCATGGACCCCGCAACCGGTGCGCACAGCCTTGTGCCGACCGACGATCTGATGACCACCAATATCGCCTTTGGCGGGCCGGATATGCGCGACGCCTATATCACCCTGTCCTCCACCGGTCGTTTGGCAAAAATGCGCTGGGACAGGCCCGGATTGCGGCTGAATTATCAGGGGTGAGGGTGAACCGGGTGCAGCCCGACAAGACCGCACCGCCTCACTCACCGCCGCTAAGGTCATGGTTTTCTACTTGGACAGCCTTTGCCACAGGCTTTGCCTATGCAAAGGCCGTATCGAGTTTGGGCGCGCAAGATGGGGCGTCAAGGGGCGCGCTTCGCGCGTCGACGAAGTCGATTTCACCCCTTGACCCCGCATCTTGCGCAGGAACAATTTTCGGGCGGCTTCAAGGCAAGCACAGCTTGGCTTGAACCGTTCCAAAGCAGAAGAAGCTCAAACGGCGTCACCAAAGGTCTAGATGTTGCGCGTAAAGCGGTCCTGCACAAAACTCTACCCACACCATTGTCATCCCGGACGGCGTCAGCCGATCCGGGACCTCCAAGCGCAAAGCCCCATGGGGTCCCCGCTCTTCGCTGATGCTCCGACGGGGATGACATCGTTTAGTTAAGTCAGCCACTAAAACGCGGTGTCATCCCGGACGGCGTCAGCCGATCCGGGACCTCCAAGCGCAATGCCCCATGGGGTCCCCGCTCTTCGCTGATGCTCCGACGGGG
>NZ_NCSQ01000050.1 GCF_002105465.1 Aquidulcibacter paucihalophilus | reverse complement strand
AAGCGCTCGCGGACATGCTGGACTACCTTCCACTGGCGCGGAATGACCTCCAGCGTCTCTGTTACGTCTTCGCCGACCTTGACCAGTCTGTGTGAGCCGCAGTGCTCACAGGCGCAGGGGGCGGGCTCGACCACGCGTTCACGCGGCAGATGTTCGGGCAGCGGGGCGCGGGCGNGGGATGATGCCAGCCGCAGCAGCGGCTTCCCCGGCGATGATCTCTGCTTGGCTGGCATCGGCTGTCGCATCGTCGAGCGCCAGTTCAAGCTGGTCGATCAGGCTACGGGCACGCTCGGCACTGCGGCCATAAAGTTGCTGGCGAAGCTTGGCGATCTCGAG
>NZ_NCSQ01000036.1 GCF_002105465.1 Aquidulcibacter paucihalophilus | reverse complement strand
TGGAGACCAACCGCTGCGGGCTGATATTTGTGGCTTCTGGCGGACATTTCCTGCTTCAGGCGCCCGTTTTTGCTGGTGTTTGAGACCGTTTCGTGATTCTCTTCAGGGGTGTTGGAACGCCCTGATGACATAGCAGCCATGAAGCGCGAACTGGCCTTGACGCGCGCTGATCTTGCCGCTCGGATTGCCCAGAACACAGCATTGAGCGAACTGACCGCTNACTCGAGATCGCCAAGCTTCGCCAGCAACTTTATGGCCGCAGCGCGGAACGCTCGCGCCAGATCATCGACCAGCTTGAGCTGGCGCTCGACGATGCGACAGCCGATGCCAGCCAAGCAGA
>NZ_NCSQ01000003.1 GCF_002105465.1 Aquidulcibacter paucihalophilus | reverse complement strand
CGCACGGCTCTGGTTGAAGAGTTTGTCAACATGACCTAAATGCCGGAAATATATGAAATCGTTCTGGTAGTTGATAAAAGTTGGCGACTTAGCGTACGTTCGAACAGGCCATCTGAACACCGTAACTTCCAAGGTTGCGAGTTCAATCTTCCAGAATTGAGTACCTGGAAAGTAGTCATAGCTATCTACACTTAGAATAAGAAATTTTTCATCAAAAGAAAAGCATGGTGCATTTATAATAAATTTTTTGTCGCCTGTCGTAATGTGCCAAACTTCATCCATTATCAGGTCAATTAGAATTAGCTCGCTAGCATCGCCCCATTCGTCATTAAGCGCCACATATCTGCCACTCCCTGACACCGCTATTCGGCTTGGAGTTCTAACAAAGCCAAAGCTTTCAGGTTCAGAATCGGCCTTTTGGCTTTCAGATGTCGCAGAAATTCCACACGAGCTCATTATTGTTATCCCGCCAATCGATGCAGCATAGTTCAGAATATTTCGCCGATCAAAATTCAGATTTTTCTGATCAATAGGGATCTGACTTGGTTTCACTGATATTTCCCCGCACCGAAAGTAGCCTTTGAAACAGGCGAGCGAAAAAATCGACAACCCACCGATCCCATATAACGACTTCTGTTACGCTCGCCGCACTATGTGATGTTTGAAAAGCCAGCTGTGCAGCGGCGACCAAGACATCAAACTGTTTTCTGTGCTTTTGCACCAATGTCTGACATTCCATTGAAATGCATAGTGCGCGTAGGAAGCCCCTGCTTTCATAATGTAAAACATATACTGTAAACCGACGGACTCTAGACCACTAGAATTCGCGACCACCAATCCTTCCACATCCTATGATCATCTTCGCCTCTGTCAACCCAAATTCTGTCAGTCGTAAAAATTTCACATTCTGGCCAACTTGATTGGGCCAAGAGGTGTCAACGCCGACAACAAAAGCAAGGCCAAAAAATTAGAACCCGGACCCGTAAGCAATTGCATCGAAGCCGCCGCTCTAGTGGCTAAAGGCCCTATCCATCATATCACGCGCCCTCGAACGACTATTAGAACTCACATCACAGACTTCCTTTAGGGGGCCAATTGTCGAGTCCCACAGACACGGATGTTGTAGAAAAGCCCTTTTAAGCAGGTGAAAGCATTTTCTTCTCCCGCTGAGCCCGACTGCGAGGCTTGGTCCGCCACCGCGACGTGAAATCGGCGTACGCTTCCTCAGCCCCCTCTACCCGTACGCGTTCGGCTGCCCGCTTTTCCGGGATATTATAATCGTAGGCCGCACCACGCTTGGAGCGCTCTGGGGGCAATCCAGCTTTGAGCTCAATGCTCCGGAACTTGCGCGCCAGCAGTGCCGGTCGCACCCAGATGTAGTCCTCGCCTTTGGTCAGCATGTGCCAGATGATCATGGAGAGCTTGCGTGCCGTAGCGACGGCGGCGATCGGCTTCCCCCTCTTGGCTGCCACCCTTTGGAAAAAGGCGCGCAGCGGGCCCGGCGAACGCGCCGCTGCCCATGCGGCTTCAACGAGCATTCCGCGGGCCTGGCCTCGGCCTTGCTTGGTTATCCTCCCGTGATAAGCGGGTCCCTCTCCAGACTGGCGGGTGCTCGGGTTCAATCCGAGATAGCCGACCAACTTGGTTGGATCGCTAAAGCGCCGCACGTCGCCGATGGCAGCCGCTACGCCCGATGCGACGGTCATATCGACCCCGGGCAGTGTCATGAGACGCCGAATGACCGGGTCTGCCATGGCCACTTTGGCGATGTCGGCCTCTACGTCCTTGAGGGACCCTTCGATGAGGTCGATTTGAGCCATGTGACGTTGAACGGCAGCGCGTTCGTCATCTGGAAGACGTTGGGCAGCAATCCACTTTCGTCCGCTTATGCCGGTCAAGTTACCGTGCGGGCATGGCGGGATCAGCTGGGCATGCAGAATCGACTGGATGAGGTTCTTCAGCCGCACTCGCTGGCGGATCAGCTGGGTGCGGCGGGCTACCTGTCGCCGGAGGGCGAGTGTTGCTGCGTCGGGAACCCAGACTTCCGGCAGGAAGCCCGATGCATAAAGCTTGGCCAACACCGCAGCATCAATCGCATCGGTCTTGACCTTGGCATGTGCGACCGTCTCACCTGCTTCGGGTTGGCAATGACGACGCGATCGACGTGAGGAGCAAGGACTTCGACTACGGCCGCGGCGTTGCCGGTCGCCTCGACAATCACGTGATTGTCAAGCGTGAGCTGCGTCCTGGCGAACTCCTCCAAGCGCTCGCGTAACATGGGGATACGGCCGAGCTTCTCGAACTTGCCATCAAGCAGCGCCAAGGCCTCGGCCGCTACTCGGTGAATGTCCATGCCAATAATCCGCATGGCCTCCTCCTTCGTCCAACAAGGTTAAGGGAGCTGGCGGGCGACACGACAATTACGGATCCGCGCTCGCAGCGCATCCGGGCTAGTCGCAGGGGCGGCCAGATAACGACCTCGAGCTCGCAGCTCATGTCTGTGCGACGGCCTGCCCGCACTCTCCGTGCTCCCGGTGCCTCATGGCCCGGATCAGAAGAGCCTAACAGGTCTTGCTGACCTCAGGAACGAGTCACCGACATACATCATGCCGGATAATGCGTTCATCGAAGCATTTAATAGGTAAGCGTCCGGCCTGACCCGTCTTGACCGATCAAGCGGGCTGTGGCGCGACGGCGGGTTTCCAGTTCCACGGCAACAGCTCGTGGAGGCGTTTGTTCGGATGGTCGTCGATACGGGGAAGGATGTCGGCCAGCCAGGCTTCGGGGTCGACGGCGTTGAGCTTTGCGGTTTCGATCAGGGAGTAGATGGCGGCAGCACGTTGCCCGCCAGTGTCGGATCCTGCGAACAGCCAGTTCTTGCGGCCTACAGCGAGGCCACGGATAGCACGCTCGGCGATGTTGTTGTCGATCTCGAGTGTACCGTCTTCGAGATAGCGTGACAGAGCCGTGAAGCGGGTCAGCGCATAGCGGATAGCAACAGCCAGATCGCCGCCCTTGGGGATGCGGGTGAGTTGTTGTTCCAGCCAAGCTTGGAACGCAGCCATCAGTGGGGTGGCCTTTGCTTGGCGGATGGCTTTGCGCTGATCTGGAGGATGACCGCGTGCTTCAGCTTCGACACCATAAAGGGCTGCGATTTGTTTGATGGCCTCGCCCGCGATGGGTGAAGCTGTAGCTGCGTGGATATCGAAGAACTTACGCCGAACATGGGCCATGCACGCCACTTCTTGAACCTTGGCGGGCTCATTTGATTTAGCCGGCGCATAAAGGGGATTGAACCCGGCATAGCCATCAGCATGGAGATGACCAGCGAACGAGGCCAGATGACCGACTGGATGCTCACCCTTGCGGTCAGGGCTGTAATAATAGACCGCAGCAGGGGGGCGTTCGCCACCATGACCCTTTTCGCTACAATCGATCCCCCGGATCGATTGCTTGACGCTCAAAGCATCACGCACATAGGCCCATAGCCTGCCAGTCTTGGTCTTG
>NZ_NCSQ01000076.1 GCF_002105465.1 Aquidulcibacter paucihalophilus | reverse complement strand
CGAAGAAAACGGACACTTGACGACCCAGATGTCGCGGCCATGCTTNTCTGGTCACCCAACCGCAACCTCAATTGTTCTAGCGACATCTGGGTCGTCAAGTGCGCAGCTTTGCTGCGTCGCAAGGCGATCCGTTTTCGAAGAAAACGGACACTTGACGACCCAGATGTCGCGGCCATGCTTGATGATCCATTTTGGTGAAACAGGGTTTCCACCAAAATGGGTCCAGATGGAATCTCCCCTCTCCCCCTGGGAGAGGGGTAGGGGGAGAGGGCTTACAGTCACCCAGAAAAGAAGGGGTGGACCATCCTAAGCCACAGAACACACTATCGTTTTGCGCCCGATAAGCCCTCACCCCCGCCCCCTCTCCCCCTGGGAGAGGGGAGCGCATAGAACAAAACTTATCCCCCTCCATCCAAACATCCCCTAANTGTGTTTGGGATGTGTTAGAGAGGTTAAGTGAAGGCTGGTCGCGCAAACCAGCCTTCACCACGACCTTGAGACCGTGTGCCCCCTTTGGCGCAAACCGTGGGAGAGCTTGGTCCTGGTTGTGATTTTCAATCCCGAACGGTTGACCGGGCTTTGAAGCCCGCACTTTGCAAGGACGGGCC
>NZ_NCSQ01000019.1 GCF_002105465.1 Aquidulcibacter paucihalophilus | reverse complement strand
TTCATACCTCACCGGTATGTGGCCCTCGGCGAATGGGTACGCTTCAGCGGGGATCACATTCGTTTGGATGGTATTAATCGGTGAAATCGACCGAGAGCCCCAACTGCCCAGCGCGGTCAATCACGAATTGCCATGCGCTGCGGCCAGATCGGGCACCGCGTTGGGCGGCCCATTGCAGGGCAGTGCGGTCCAGTTCAGGGTCGTCAGGGGCGAGGTTCAAGGCACGTGCATAGCTGTGCACAATCGAAAGCCACGTGGGCTGGTCCAAACTCTGGAAGCCCAGCCACAGACCAAAGCGTTCGGGCAAAGCGACTTGCTCTTCAACCGTTTCTTCGGGGCGAAATTCGGCTTGGGTGCCGTCTGGGCGATTGATCAGATGGCGCCGGTTGGAGGTAACATAGACCAAAAGATTAGCCATTGCGCCCGAGACGCCGCCATCCAACACGCTTTTGAGCGCCTTATAGGTCTCATCTGCACCTTCAAATGACACATCGTCTATGAAGACCAAGGCGCGCCAGCCCGCCGCACTTAAACGGTCGGCTAGATCGGGTAGGCTTTTCAAATCTGTGCGCGCGATCTCGACCAGTTTGAGGCCGGGGTGCTGTTTGCACACGTGGTGATGGACGGCCTTGACCAAGGCGCTCTTGCCCGTGCCGCGTGCTCCCCACAACATGGCATGATTAGCCGGATGTCCGGCGGCAAAACGCTCTGTATTGAGAAGCAGCCGCGCCTTTTGCGTCTCAACCCCGAGGATCAAGTCCAAGGGCACCCGACGGGGCTGGGCGACCGGGCTTAAGCGCATCAGATCGCCGCGCCAGACAAAAACGTGATGGCCATCTTGGGCCGGCAAGGGTGCCGGTGCCGGAGCCAAACGCTCCAAGGCTTCAGCAATGCGGTTTAGCAGCGCGCGTTCCTCGATCATGACTTTTGCTTCTTTTTGGGTTGGATACGGATGCACGTGCCCAAACCGCTTTCCCGCACAATGCGGGCACCTTTCACAATGCCATTAGCTTTTCGCGCCACGCGGCGAGATGGTTTCGTGGGGCTCCATTTCGCAGGTGAGGGCAAGATGGCGGCAAGGCGGGCAGCCTGCATTGGGGTCAAGTCCTTGGCGTGTTTGCCAAAATGATAAAGCGCGCCCGCTTCGGCACCAAAAATGCCGGGGCCAAACTCAGCCACGTTCAGATAGGCTTCCATGATGCGTTGCTTGGGCCAGAGGGTTTCGATCAGAACAGTAAAGCCTGCCTCCAAGCCTTTGCGCACCCACGAGCGCTCTGGCCAAAGGAAGACGTTTTTGGCGGTCTGCTGGCTGATGGTGGAACCACCCCGCAGCTTGCGTCCCCGCTCATTGCTCTTCACCGCTTTCTGGATCGCAATCCAATCAAAACCATCATGGCTACAGAATTTAGCATCTTCAGCCGCGATCACCGCATAGACCAGATGCGGGCTAATCTGATTGAGGGCGACAGGGTTGCGGCGCACGTCCTTGCCTTGGAACGCGCGCTCGACCATCAAAAATGTCCCCGGAATGGGCACGAAGCGATAGACCAAGGTCCAGATGATGGGGGCGAGTACCACGAAAAGCATGACTTTACCCAAGAGCCCCCAAAAGCCGCTGCGTGGCTTTGGCTTTTTGGTCAGCGGGCGCGGCTGAGGCGCGGGGCGGGTGGCGAGGTTCAAAGCGGCTGTTCCCATTCGGCGCGGACAGACGCGTCGGGCTCATAGGCCATACTGTTCTCTGCCAAAGCTGAAAAGTCCTCCGGCGACATCAATTGTTTCAGCGCCCATATGGCGGCCCCGCGCACCAAAGCACTGTCATGGTGGCTGAGATGCTGGGCGGCGGGCACGGCGTCGGGGTGCTGGCTATTGCCCAGGCCGATGGCGACATTGCGTAAGAAGCGTGCCACGCCGATCCGCTTGACCGGGCTTTTGGCAAAAAGCGCACGAAACCCGGTATCATCTAAGCGGGCAAGGTCCGTCAGCCGCTGATCGGTCAATGCCTCGCGCACCTGCAGCTTCGTCTCGCGAGCGCTTTGTGCGAATTTGTTCCAGGGGCAAGCGGCCAAGCAATCGTCACAGCCATAGATGCGATTGCCCATCGCGGCGCGGAACTCCACCGGAATCGGGCCTGCATGCTCAATCGTAAGGTAAGAGATACAGCGCCGTGCGTCCAATTGGTAGGGTGAAGGGAAAGCCTTGGTCGGGCAAATATCCAAGCACGCTGTGCAAGATCCACAATGATCGGAGCTGGCCTGATCAGGGGTCAGTTCTTCAGCGATCAGGATACAGCCCAAAAAGAGCCACGAGCCAAAATCGGTAGAGACCAAATTGGTATGCTTGCCCTGCCAGCCAACTCCAGCCCGTGCCGCTAACGGCTTTTCCATCAAGGGAGCGGTGTCGACAAAGACTTTGACTTCCGCGCCACTTTGGCGATGCAACAGCCCCGCAAATGCCTTCAGCTTCTTCTTGATCACATCGTGATAATCATCTCCACCGGCATAGACCGAGATATTGGCTTGCTCCGTCCTTGCCAATCTATCCAACGGATTTGAGTTTGGTCCATAATTGACCCCCAGCATGATGGCAGTCTTTGCCCCCTCCCACATGGCGGTAGGGTGGCTGCGGCGGTCGAGTGTTGCTTCCATCCAGCCCATGGAGCCGTGATAGCCTGCTGCGACAAAGGCGCGGAGTCGGGCCTCTGCGTCCCAAGTGGCGCGTGCGTCGGCAAGGCCGCAGACGTCAAAGCCGTGCTCATAAGCCAGTTGCTTGACGGAGGCGGCATTAAGGATCTTTTGTTTGGACGCGGTCTTGGCCAAAGCGCCCTCCTAAAAGTCCAAATCACCATAGTGCGGCGGCGGAGAAAGGCCCGCCAGCAAGTCACCCAGGAGGGGTCTGAAAGCCGGGCGCTGTTTCAAACGCGCATACCAATCCTTGCCCGCTGGCGCACTGCTCCAACTGACGGCATCGAGATAATCCAGTACCGAGAAATGCGCGGCGGCCACCATATCGGTGATCGACAATTTCTTACCCCCAATCCAGCCTTCTGCCTCGGCGGCCCGGCCAATCTGGTCAAGGGTTTGGGTTGCAGCCAAGGTGGCTTGGCGCAGGATGGCGGTATCAGGCGCGCCACCCCGGGCAAGGGCTTTGCGTGCCTTTTCATGCACCACATGGTCAACAATCGGCCCCAAGGTTCGGATCGCCCGAATAGTCATGGCGCGAACGGCGGCACGCTCTAACGGCCCACCGGGTAGGAGCGGAGGGGTGGGCAGTAAATCTTCTAGATACTCAAAGATCGCAAGCGCTTCGGAGATGGTCGCCCCATGCCCCCAGGAATCATCCACCAGAACGGGCGTCACCCCATCAGGCGCGATAGCCAAAAGGCCGGCATCGGCGTCAAACGGCAGAGCTTCGCGCACATGAAAAACGGCGCGCTTCTCACCCAGTGCCAAGCGCACGGCCCGCGAAAGAGGGTCTAGGGTTCTGGCATGAACAAGCAGCATGGGTTTTCTTTGTGCGTGACGCTGGCCAAGGTCAATGACGGCAGGCAGGTTTCAGAACAAACAGGCAGTGGGCTACAGGAAGGAGTAAGGGTCCATGTCGATACTGACCCGCACACTGCCGGGTACACGGAAGCCACGCCGCCACGCTGCCATAAAGGCCGACAGGTCCACTTCTTTGCTGGACTGGATCAGAAAGCGCCGCCGCCGCCATCCCCGGATCATGGCCAAAGGCGGGGGTGCTGGCCCCCATACTTCAACGCCATCAGCAGGAAACAAAGCATCACTGGCGGCTTGGGCGGCAGCATCGGCAGCTTCGTCGGTCTGGGCCATGATGTGCAAGGCCGCCATGCGCCCAAAGGGCGGCGCACCCACCGCAGCCCGGCCCAAGCTTTCGGCTTCAATAAAGGCATCGCGGTCACCCATGACGAGAGCTTGCAGCGCTTCATTGTCGGGATAATGGGTTTGGATCAGGGCGCGGCCCGGCCGGTCAGCGCGGCCTGCCCGCCCTGCTACTTGGCTCAGCATTTGATAAGTCCGCTCGCCTGCACGCGGGTCACCGCCTTTAAGTCCCAGATCCGCATCAACAACACCGACAAGCGTCAAGTTCGGAAAATTATGACCCTTGGCGACAATTTGGGTGCCGATCAAAACATCAATCTCACCTCTTTCCATCCGACCAACTAGTTCGCGCACGGCTTGCGGGTTATGGGCGGTATCGGAGGAGAAAATCTCAATCCGTGCGCCTGGAAAGCGCTCGGTGGCTTCGGCTGCAATGCGCTCGACGCCTGGGCCCACCGAGACCAGACCATCCGCGGCCCCACAAGTGGGGCAAGCATCTGGCTTGCGCATGGAAAAGCCGGTGAGGTGACACACCAAGCGGTTGGAATATTTGTGCTCAACCAACCACGACTCTGTATCGGGTGCCTTCATCCGGTGGCCGCATTTGCGACACAAAACCACCGGCGCATAGCCGCGACGGTTCAAGAAGAGCAGAATTTGCTCGTGCGCCTTCAAGGTCTCGGCCATGGCTTGCACCAATACCGGGCTTAGCCACTGGTCGCGCTCGGGCGGATATTCCTTCAAGTCAATGAGGCTGACTTCAGGCAGAAGCGCCACGCCATAGCGGCTCGACAGAAGCAGGCGTTGGTAGCGCCCAGCCTCCGCATTGAGGCGGGTTTCCATCGAAGGGGTGGCAGAGCCCAGCACAATGGTCGCCTGTTCAAACTTCGCACGCGCTACCGCCATGTCGCGGGCATGATAGCGTAGACCATCATCCTGCTTGAAGCTGCTGTCATGCTCTTCATCGACAAGGATCATGGACAGCTTAGCGAAGGGTAGGAATAGGGCAGAGCGGGCGCCAATGACGATGCGGGCGCGCCCTGCTGCCACTTCCCGCCATGTCCGCCGCTTTTGTGCCGCCCCAATATCGGAATGCCATTGTGCGGGGGTGGCCCCAAAGCGCTGTTCAAAACGGGCAACAATGGCTTGGGTCAACGCAATTTCGGGCAACAAGACCAACACTTGCTCGTCGGGTCGGGCGATCAAGGCTTGCGCGACGGCTTCCAGATACACCTCTGTCTTGCCCGAGCCTGTGACCCCATCGAGGAGGAAGGGGCTGAACCCACCAGCGCGAACTGCCTTGGCGATCAGATGGGCGGCGTCGGCTTGCATCTCCGATAAGGGCCGTGCGGGCAAGTGGGGGTCGGGTGGGTCAAACGGTAAATCGACGGGCCGCTCGATTTCTTCCAGTGCACCCAATTTCAAGAGCGCTGTCACGATGCCAGAGCCAACGCCTGCAACTTTGGCAAGGGCCGCGCGGGGAATAGGTTCTTGCGCATACGCAAGGACCCGTGCGCGGGCTTCATTCAGCTTTTCGGGACGCAAAGATGTCGCAACTGCCAAGCGCTCAAACGGGCCGGGCCCTAAGGCTTCGGGTTGCCGCAATACCATCGCCAAGACTTGCCCCGGCGGGGTCACGAGATAGCGCGCGGCAAAGTCAATGAATTGCCGCAACGCGGGGGAAAAAGCTGGACTATCAAACCGGGATTTAACTGGCTTTAGATTGCTACCATCGCTGTCGGGCTTGACCGCCCAGACAACACCAATACGCAGGTTTTGCCCCAAAGGCACTTCCACCACATCACCAAGTCCAAGCGTCAGCTCGGGCGGCACGACATAGTCAAACGCTTCCGGCAGGGGCAAAGGAAGAAGGACGGAAACAACAGCCATGCTCTCCTCCTACGCCAGACAAGCTTATTTGGGCAGAGGGCGGTTCAGCCCAAAGGCGGATTTGCTAACAGATAGCTGCGTCAACTTAGGGCGTGGGTCGTGCGCCTCAGGCGGCGACGCGGGTTTCAAACGCGACACCCGACTTCACCAGCTGGGTTACGGTCTCCATATCGCCCAAAGCGGTAGAGGTCGGGGCGTGACGCGATAAGAGCGTTTGCGCGCGCAAAGCTGCTTTCACAGCCTGGTCTTCATGGATGGCACCTGCGCAGCCCGGCTCAAAGCCCAAATAGCTGCCACAAGCCCGGGCAAAGGATTGATGGATGCGATCAGCTTCCTTTTTATTCCTGACCCGATTGGCCACAACCCCAATGCGCGCCGTGGGTCTGCGGCTTTTAAGAAGCTTCACAAAGGCATAGCCATCGGTCAAAGAGGCAGGCTCATCCAAAGCCACGATCAACACATCATCGGCATCGGCAGCAAGTTTCAGCATGGCGTGGCCAATGCCGGCTGCCAAATCAACAATCACGCGGTCATAAGAAAAGCTCAGTGCGGAAATGCCCGCCGCTAGGCGTTGCACGTCGCGTTCGCCCAAATCCGCAAAGCTTGCGATGCCATGGCTGCCGGGTAAGAGATCAAAGCCACCGGGGCTGGCAGCCCCGCCTGCAATGCGCATGACCGCTTCGGCCAAGGTTGCTTCCCCATCCATAACATGGGCGAGGGTGAGATCGGGCTGCACCCCCAATTGAATGTCGACATTCGACAGGCCCAAATCGCCATCTACCAGAAGAACGCGCTCGCCTTGTTCGGCCAAAGCCCGTGCCAGCGAGACGGCGATAAAGGTTTTTCCAACCCCGCCTTTGCCCGATGCAATTGCGACAATGCGGCCGGGCGGCTTACGGGTAGGAAAGGGCACAATCTTGGTTGCAGATTCGCTCATGCCGCATCCTCTGCTTTCACGTCGTCGAAAGGTTCAAGCAAAAGGGCGGCGACCCGGTGGGCAGACGCCAAAGCAATGCCACCGGTGATAAAGGGCGTGGCTGAAATCTGTGCCAAGGCGATGTCGGCTTTATGCAGGGCAAAGGCCGCCGAAGCCCGCCGCTTGGTCAGATCAAACCGGGTGATGATGGCGCGCTTGGTGCCGATCTGCGCAAAGGCCAAGCTCAAGTCTTCGAGGTCTTCATAGCGCATGTCCGCGGGCAGGCAGAGAATGGGTTCTAAGGCAACTTCCTGGACCAATCGCTCGGTGGCGCGCATGTCAGAAGGTTGCATGGGGCTTGCTGCAGCCGCGTCCACAAAGACACATTGACCGGCTTGGCGGGCTTGTTTGTTGAGGCGGGTGAGGTCCTGAAGTGTTGTAGCGGTCTCAAAGGGGGTGCCCAAGCGCTCCGCCATAGCCCGCAATTGTTCGGCTCCGCCGCAGCGCTCGCTATCGACTGAGATCAGAAGGGCCTCATAGCCGACGGCCAAAGCCCGTGCTGCAAGCTTGGCGACGGCAGCGGTTTTGCCCGCACCCGGTGGCCCAACCAGCACGATCGGGCGGGTAGGTGCGGCCTCAATCGGGTCAAATCGCAGCTTTTGGGAAAGCGAATCGGCAAGGGCATGGCGCAAGTGCGCCTGATCGCTGAGCGACATGGCGATCGCTTGTTCACGCGTAAGTCCAGCGCGCGTCCAGAATAGGGCCAAACGCGACGGTTTGGATTTTTCCTGCGGGGTCTCGTTGTGAGGGGCGGCCACAGGTTTTGCGGTGGCGGTAGCCAGAGGTTTTACCACCGGTTTTGCGCCGGTGGGGGCGGGGTTCGGTATGGGATCGCGCGCTGGGACTTTGGCGGCAGCTTGCCGACCCAGAAGGGCTGCCGTGCCGCGACTGGTCACCGGTGCTGCCTTGGGCTTGGCTGCAGATGGCGGCGGGGTGATGTCGGCCGGGGCTGGGCGTGGGGCTTCCCGCATGAAGTCTTCGGGCTTGAAGTGCTGGGCCAAAGTCTCCTGTTTGGACGTCGCGCCCAAAGAGGGTTTGCTTTGTTCTGTTGCCACGGCAGATTTAGCGCGCGGTTTTGTGCCGGGTTCTGCCGAGGCGCTGATCTCAATTCCGCCGCGTGTGCTGCGCCAACTCAAGACAACGGCCTTGGGGCCAAGCTCTGCCCGCACCTGCGCGATGGCCTCGGGCAGGGTGGGGGCAAAATAGGTAAAGACGCGCATCAGTCAGCCACCCTAGACACTGCCCAAGGTGCGCAATTTGGCTTTCGGGTGGATCTCGTTCTGGCTCATCACCATGGTTTGGGCGCGGAAGCGCTCAATCAGCGACCGGACATAGGGGCGGATGCCGCCAGATGTCAGAATGACCGGAATCTCACCTGTTTGGGCAGCTCGGTCCAAAGCAATACGAACGGCTTGCACGAACTCATGCACCTGGCTGGGGGCTAGTGCCAGTTGACGGTCGCCGCGCTCGCCCACAATGGCTTCGGAAAACGCCTGCTCCCACTTGGGCGAGAGGGCGACAATGGGCAGAGAGCCATCAGGGCTGCGGTTCTGGAAGCAGATTTGCCGCGCCAGACGCGCCCGGACATGTTCGACCATCGACACCGCATCCATGGTCGTGGCCTCAGAAATAGCTTCCATAATGGTGGCAAGGTCGCGGATCGACACACGCTCGCGCAGCAAGCTTTGCAAGACCCGCTGCACCGTCGCCCACGAAACTTGGGCAGGGATGGTGTCTTCGACCAGCTTTTGATGCTCTTTCGACAATTCCTTCATCAAGCGCTGAACTTCGGCAATCGAGAGAAGCTCGGCCATATTGTCCTTCACCACTTCGGTCAGATGGGTGGTCAAGACGGTGGCGGGGTCGACAATCGTATAGCCTTTGAAGGCGGCTTCTTCGCGGAAGCTTTCGGCGACCCAAGCCGCAGGCAAGCCAAAGGCAGGTTCTTTGCAGGGTTCGCCCGGCAGATTGGGTGTTTCGCCTGCTGGGTCCATCACCAGAAGATGGCCGATGCGCAATTCGCCTTCGCCAGCTTCCATCTCTTTCACGCGGATCGAATAGCCATTGTTGGGAACAGCCATATTGTCCAAGATGCGCACGGCTGGCATGACAAAGCCCAATTCTTGAGCGATCTGACGGCGCAGCGCTTTAATCTGATCGGTGATGCGGCGACCCTGCACATCATTGACCAATGCCAAGAGGCCATAGCCAAGCTCGATCTTCAATTCATCAATCGACAGGGCTGTCGCGATGGGCTCGTCTTCTTCCGGCTTTGGTGGCGCATTGGCGGCATCATAGGACGCGACATCAGACGTGAATTTCTTTTCGGCTTCAGCCTTCCAAAGCTTATAGGCCAAATAGCTGGCCCCAGCTCCGATCAACCAGAAAGCAATCATGGGCATACCGGGCAGAACGCCAGCGATAAAGGCTGTCGCGGCTACCATGCCCAGTGCCTGTGGGCTACCTGCCAACTGACGGGCTAGGGCCGCTTCGGCGGCTTCTTCCACCCCGGCTTTAGCCACTAACATACCGGCCGCGAGCGAAATGATGAGGGCTGGGATTTGGCTGATCAGACCGTCGCCAATTGTCAATTGGGTATAGGTTGTGCCCGCTTCGCTGAAGCTCAAACCCTCTTGCGCCATCCCGATAATCATGCCGCCAATGATATTGATGGCCGTGATGATGAGGCCAGCAACGGCATCCCCGCGGACGAATTTCGACGCACCATCCATCGCCCCGAAGAAGTTGCTTTCGCCTTCCAATTCCTTCCGGCGACGGCGGGCTTCTTCTTCATTGATAAGCCCTGCCGACAAGTCCGCATCCACGGCCATTTGCTTGCCGGGCATGGCGTCCAAGCTGAAGCGGGCGGCGACTTCGGCGATACGGGTCGAACCCTTGGTAATCACGACGAAATTGACGATCACCAGGATGATGAAGACGATAATCCCGATGACGAAATTACCGCCCATGATGAACTCACCAAAGGCGGCAATGATCTCGCCAGCAGCATCAGGACCCTCGTGGCCTTGGCTGAGGATCAGCCGCGTCGAGGCGATATTAAGGCCAAGACGGAACATGGTTGCGACCAGCAAGACCGCTGGAAAGGCGCTGAATTCCAGCGGCTTCTTGATGAATAGCGCAGTCATCAAGATCAGAACTGAACTTGTGACCGAAATGGCCAATAAGAAGTCCAGCATGAATGGCGGCAGGGGGATGATCAGAAGGACCACCAGCCCAACAACCCCAATCCCCATCAAGACTTGGCCCGTCATGACCCCCTTGAAGAAGGTTGAAAGGCCGAATTGTGGTGCCTTAGGGCTGCTCCCAATTCCTGCGGACGTATCGGTCATGGGCTAGGCCTATCCGTACACAAAGCGGGGTTCATTGGCACCAGGGGCAGGCACATCGATGCCCGCATCCATATAGAGCTTCAGCTTGTTTCGAAGTGTGCGGATCGAAATGCCCAAGATTTGCGCGGCATGGGTGCGATTGCCATAACAATGCTTCAGCGTATCGAGGATCATTTCCTGCTCCACCGCTTCAATCGTGCGACCAACCAGATTGGCAGGCGCGGCTTGAACAGCTTGGGCGGCCAAAATGGCTTGGCCAGCGGTGGCGACATGAGGGTTCAAAGTCGAAGCCGTACCTAAAGCGGACCCATCTGGAAGGCGGATGTCGCCAATCTCAATCTCGGGGCCCGCCGACAACAGAACGGCGCGGTGCATGGCGTTTTCCAATTCCCGCACATTGCCCCGCCAAGGATTTGCCTTGATGGCTTCCAGCGCCACATTGGAAATACCTTTTGGTTTGAGGCCATTAGCAGTCGTGTATTTCTTGATGAAATAGGTCGACAAAGCCACCAGATCGCCCGGACGATCGCGCAAGGGCGGGATGCATAGATTGACGACATTGAGGCGGTAATAGAGGTCTTCGCGGAATTTGCCGGCGCGCACATCTTCTTCCAGATTGCGGTTTGACGTGGCCAAGATACGGATATTGACGGGCACAGGTTTGGAGCCGCCCACGCGGTCGATCACCCGCTCTTGAATGGCGCGCAAGAGCTTAGCCTGCAGGCGAATGTCCATTTCGCTAATTTCGTCGAGCAAAAGTGTGCCGCCATCGGCTTCTTCAAACTTGCCAATCCGGCGGGCCAAGGCACCGGTAAAGGCCCCTTTCTCATGTCCAAACAGCTCTGATTCCAGAAGATTATCGGGTATGGCTGCGCAATTGACGCTGATGAAGGCTTTGTCCGTGCGGCGCGAATTCTGGTGCACAAAGCGCGCCATCACTTCTTTGCCAACGCCACTTTCCCCCGTGATCAGAACGCTGGCTTCGGAAGGGGCGATTTGTTCGGCCAAGCGGATCACCGCCTTCATGGCGGGATCATGGGCGATCATGGGACGGTTGTCGTCTGTGATGGCGGCAAGGACGGCCGCGATCAGCTCAGGATCGGGTGGTAAGGGCAAGAATTCCTGCGCGCCTTGCCGGATGGCATTGGCCGCCGTGCGTGGATCGGTGGAGACGCCACAGGCGACAACCGGCACACTGATATGCTCGGCCTCGTTCTGGGCGATTAGGGCTGCGATATCATGGCTGACATCGACGAGAAGCAAATCTGCCCCTTTGCCATTGCGCAAGGCGGTAGTGGCCTGCGCGATGGTGTCGACCTGGAACACTTTGGCACCGCGGTCCATCGCAATCTTGGATGCGACGGCAAGCTGCCCACTCATGTTGCCAACAATCAAAACTCGCATTTTCGGTCTCCTCACGCCAAAGCGTGTTTATTGGTCTTGCGCTTCTGCGCACATACACATGTGCTCAAGGTCTATGAGTTGGTGTCATTGTCCTTGATGATTTCAGTCATGGTTACGCCCAGCCGCTCGTCGACCACGACAAGCTCGCCGCGTGCCACGAGGCGGTTGTTCACATAAATATCGATGGCTTCCCCGACGCGGCGGTCGAGCTCAATCAAGGAACCGCGTGCGAGCTTCAGAAGGGAAGCGACATCCATGGTTGCCCGGCCCAGCACAGCCTTGATGTTCACCGGTACGTCGAAGACAGGTGCCAGGTCGGTTGCCGAGCGTGTATATTGCTGGGGGGCTTCTTCCTGCGGCGCTTCTGCGGGCAGGGGGTCAAGCTCCGAGAGGTCGGGCAAATCGTAGGACTCTGTGTTTTCGTCCATTTCAGGCCTCCTCAGGTCTGGGTCATGTCGAGGCTTAAGCCTTCAGCAGCTGCTGAGGCGAGCCAGTTTTGGGCGGAAGTTTCAATCTCGGCGAGGGCGCTTGCACGATCGTGCACAATGCGCCCATCTCCCCAATCCAAGACGCAATCGCCGGTTTGCGCTTGTGGGTCGGGCCGAACGGCGATTTCACCGGTGAAGCCGGCTTCGCGGGCGCAGCCAATCAGACGTTCTTCAATCGTCTCGGCCAAGTCGGGGCTGACGCGAACGACCAGTCGCGGTGTGTCCCGCAAATGGGTCACCGCAGAGGTTACAATCGCTTCGACCCGGTCTGCCCCAAATGCATCGAGGGACGCATGAGCGACCGAGCGGGCAGCGGCAAGGGCGACGTCAACAGCATCTTGGCGCAGGCTGTGGGCCTCCTCGTTTAGCCGGCCCAGCATCATTTGCATCATACGAGCAATCGCGCGTAGCGCCTCGCCCGTGGCACGCTCTGCCTTGACAAGTTCGGCTTGTTGGCCTTCGGCAAAACCGGCGGCATGGGCCGCCGCCACGTCTTCTTCAGTCAAAATCTTGCGACGATTGGAAGCGCTTGGCGGCGTCGCACCGGCTTTGGTGAACATCGGCTCGAAGCTATATTTGGAGGATTGAACCATCATGCGCCTCAGTAAATCAGCTCGTCATCACGTCCGCCTTCGGCGAGCATGATTTCGCCGCGCTGGGCTAAATCTTTGGCGATCTGGACCATGCCGGATTGTGCACCATCCACATCTTTGAGACGCACGGGGCCCATGGAGGCCATATCGTCGCGCATAATTTTCGCGGCGCGTTCAGACATATTGGTGAAGAACAAATTGCGTAGCTCGTCCGAAGCCCCTTTAAGCGCCAGCGCCAATTGCGACTTCTCGACGGCCCGCAGCAGAGTTTGAACCCCACCCGGATCAAGTTTCTTCAAGTCCTCAAATACGAACATCAAGGAGCGAATGCGCTCGGCTGCTTCGCGGTTGCGTTCTTCCAACGCGCCGATGAAGCGGTTTTCGGTGGCGCGGTCGAAGTTATTGAAGATTTCAGCCATAAGTTCATGGCTGTCGCGCTTGGAGGTGCGCGCCAAATTGCTCATGAATTCATTGCGCAAGGTAATTTCGATTTTTTCCAGAATGTCGCGCTGGATCGGTTCCATATGCAACATCCGGTTCACGCACTCGAGCGCGAAATCGTCTGGCAAAGCCGATAGAACGCGCGCCGCATGGTCAGCCTTCACCTTGGATAGAACCACCGCCACGGTTTGGGGATATTCGTTTTTCAGATAATTGGCCAAAGTCGTTTCAGCGACATTGCCCAATTTGTCCCACATGGTTCGACCGGCTGGACCCCGGATTTCTTCCATGATGGCTTCCACCTTTTCAGGCGGCAGGATCGAAGCCAAGAGTCGTTGGGTCTGTTCATAAGACCCCATAACCGCACCGGTATTGGAGATGCGGCCCACAAAGTCGACCACCAATTCTTCAACCGCCTCTGATTGCACATTGCCCAGATTGGACATGGCTTGGGAGATTTCCTTGATCTCTTCTTCGTCAAAGAATTCCCACAAAGTCTTGTGGTCTTCCCCCAAAGCCAACAGAAAGACGGCTGCCTTTTCAGCGCCTTTGAGCTCACTCATGGATGCAACAGCGGCCATCTATCTGCGCTCCTGCAACCAAGCCCGGATGACCGAGACGGTCTGTTCTGGGTTTTCTGTAACCATTTGAGAGACTTGCTTCATCGCATTGGCATTGACCGAGCCTTGTATCCTCGCAATGTCGACCCGTTCATCGCCGGTGCCGGCCTCCCCTCCGGGCAAGGCGGCAACGTTTCCTGCCCCTGCCATGCTCATGGTTTGTCCAGGCAGACCCATGGGCGTGACTGCGGCACCAGCGCCGGGCGCATCAAACACGCCTTTAACGAGGGGGCGCGCCACAAAGAAGAGAAGCGCGGCTGCAACCAGGGTCATGGCCAAGATTTCTGCGCCCCGCATGATGTCATTCTTGTCGAATGCGAAAGCACTTGGGGCTTTGGAGCCAACGTCGGCGGCCGCTTTGGCAAAGCGGACATTGACCACTTCAATCTTGTCGCCGCGCTCTTCATTGATGCCCGCTGCAGAACTGACCAGCGCAGCGATTTGCTTCATTTCGGCTTCAGGCCGGGCCGCCCATTTTGGAGCCTCGCCCGCCTTTGCCGGCGGGGTCGATACACCATCAACTGCGACAGCTACCGACAGGCGGGTCACCTTGCCTGGGGTGATGACTTCGGTCCGTGTGCTCTTGGAAATCTCGTAATTGACCGTTTCATCGGTGCGGTTGGAGTTGGATTCTTGGCCACCCGCAGCACCTGGTGTTTGGCCATCGGGCACGTTCTGGGCTTGGGTGACACCTTGGTCATTGGCTCTGTCAGCCGCAACTTCTTCAATGGTGCGGGTTGAGCGGGGTGCGACTTGATCTGGATTGAAATTCTCTTCGGTCTTCGTTACTTGGCTGAAGTCTAGATCGGCTGAGACTTGGACGCGTGCCCCACCGGGACCCACGATGCCTTCGACGATTTCCTGTAAGCGGCGGCGCAGACGTTCTTCATATTGACTGGTACGATCATCCATAGCGGCCGAAGAAGCATCCGCCCCAATGCTGGCACCGGCCAATAATTCACCGCGTTCGTCCAAAATCGTGACCTTGTCGGGCGATAGGCCCTGAACGGCGGCAGCAACCAGACTGCGAATGGCATTGATTTGTTTTTCCGACAGCGAGCCGCGCTCTAGTCCTACGACGATAGAGGCCGTGGGTGGTTCGGAATTGGTTTGAAACAGCGCCTTTTCAGGAATGACCAAATGGACACGGGCAGCATTGACCGTATCGAGGCTATCAATAGAGCGCGCGAGTTCGCCCTCTAAGGCACGTAATTTATTGACATTCTGTACAAAGCTTGTCGCACCCAAAGCGTCTTGCTTGTCAAAAATCTCATACCCGATGGAGCCTTGACCGGGCAGGCCATCGGCAGCCAGGCGCATGCGGGCTTCAGCAACTTTCGAGCGGGGGACAAAAATACTCGACCCATCTGCAGAAAGTTGGAAGTCAACATTAGCTGCGGTCAGGCTCTCGCTCACCGCTGCAGCATCTTTGGCCGACAAATCGGAATAAAGCAGCGAACGTTCTTCAGCACCGACGCGGAACATGATCGCAAATAGAGCTGCAGCCACCAAAGCCGTAACGGCAAAGGCGGCAAGCAGCTTAGCTGGCCCTGCTGACTTTAAAATCGATAAAAATCGTTCCAACGACCCGCTCCGCTTGAAGTGCCAAAACCTGCAGACTGAATGGGTCTGTCGGGTGTTTGGACGCTCCGTCACCTTGTTTCGTGCTGGACTTTCTCGACCGCTTTTGACGAGTCGAATCAGTGGCAGCACGGTGGCAAAGTGACCGAATAGCCTGGAGGGCTACTCGGTCATTTTTGCCTGCTAGGCAGCTTTTTCCGGGTGTTAGGTAAAAGACACGTTAATTTCGGCGGTTAAGCCTGCAAACTTAACGGTAGTTCTGAATGCGTGTAACGCGCAATCCTGGCAGACCATGGCGGTCGACCTGACGTTGCCAGCCGAGGAATTCCTCAGCCGTAATGCGATAACGTGCGCAGGCATCCTCAAAGCTGAGGAGACCGCCCTTTACAGCAGCGACCACTTCAGCCTTGCGGCGTGCGACCCAACGTTCTGTGTTGGGGGGTGGTAAACTCGACAAAGTAAGAGGTGTACCCTCTGGACCCGTCACCGATAATTCCCGTTGCATGGCGTGCACCATGTGCTCACCTCCATATCTTGTTCTTGAGAAGAAGATACGCCTTTCGATTTAAGGCCGCGCTAAGCGACAGGCTTAATTTTGAGTGATTTCAGACATCAGAATTCTTCAGAATGCCGTAGTTGTGCGTTCAGCTTATCGGCCTTAGCGCTTCATCCGGATGACTTCGTCGAGCATGTCGTCGGCAGTCGTGATAATCTTGGACGAGGCGCTATAAGCCCGCTGAATGATGATCATGGAAGAAAATTCTTGAGCCAAATCAACGCTCGAAGATTCAAGGCTGGATGAGGCGATAACACCTGCACCGCCGAGTCCTGGATCTTTCAAGCTAAATTGACCCGAATCTGAGGTGGGTCGATAGACGCCGCCGCGATCTGCCAAGAGGCCGTCGGGATTAACAAATGTCGCCACTGGCAGCTTGAAAATCTTCTTGGTAACCCCATTGTTGAAGATGGCGGAGATGAAGCCATCCTTCGTAATTTCCACGCCACTGACATCACCGAATAACGAACCGTCGGTCGTTGTCGAGGTGATGGCGGTCGGGCTGTCGAACTGGCTTACCCCACCTTCACCGCTGATTTGCCCGAGGTCGAGGGTAAAGGTCTGGGCCGCCAGCCCAGTTGAAGCAGCCCATTTTGCGGTACCAGCTGGAGGTGCGCCGCCAGCAGCGGCACCCAAGTTAAAGCCAGCCAAAAGCGCAGGCGTGGTCGCGGCAGTGTCTAACCTGCCGCTTGGCGTAAAGACCAAAGTGCCGGTGGCAATCTGGCCATTGACCAGTGGCGCGCCCGTGGTCACGCTGCTTGCCGGTGAGGCGTAGATTTCGGTGATCCACTGGTTTGCCGTGGCGCTTTTCAGCATGGCGACGTTGAATGTGCGCAAACCGCCAAGGCTGTCATAGATTTGGAACGACCAATTGGCGTCTGGTGTAACCGCGCCGGAAGCCATGTTGTTGGTCGCGGCATTATAAGTACCGCCTGACACAGCCGTGCTGACCGGGGTGGTCGACTTTAGATTGCCATTGATCTTGGCGGTGGTTGATGGTGTCGCAGTGCCTGAAATCGAGCTGATATTGACGGTTTCCAGCAAGCTCAAGTCACTGGGGCTGGTCGTTGTATTGCCCGTCGGATCTACGCGCCAGCCTTGCAGGAAATAGCCCGCTTGATTGACCAAATTACCTTCATCATTGGCTGCAAACGAGCCAACACGGGTAAATGCAACATTCGTCACAGCAGCACCTGGGGTCTGCAGGGGCGATACGGCAAAGAAGCCTTGACCCGAAATCGCAAGGTCGGTCACGGTCGAAGTGGAGTTCAAATTACCTTGCGAGCGCACCAATTGACGGGTCTGCGCCGTAACACCGCCGGCATTATAGGTCGAACTTTTGCTCTGCGGGTTGACCAGACGGGTAAAATCGGTGCGGTTCCGTTTGAAAGCGGTGGTGTTCACATTGGCAATGTTGTCAGAGACAACGGCCATAGCACTGGAATTAGCGATGAGGGACGAAACGCCCGCCAGCATTGCGTTATTGATCGACATGGAATGCTCCTGATCGTGTTTTTATTGTTAGGAGCATTCTGCCCAACCACTTATGTCCGAATTTTAGGGACGGAGTGTTGATTTTTGGTTGATTTTTTTCTTAATCGCAGGGATTTAAGTCAAAATATCAATTGGCTTGCAGTCCTATTTTAGTGATTGAAGACAAAGGCAGGGCTGCGCCGCCGATTGTCACAGTTGGAGTGTTCCCGGAGAGATCAACCCCGGTGATAACGCCTTTTTGGCGGACCGTGCCGGTGATTGGCCGCTCGTCCGCGCCTCGTGCGTTGATTTCAAGGCGATAGGTCCCGGCAGGGGCTGCTTTACCCGATTGGTCCCTACCGTCCCAGGTGAAAGTCTTTTCACCAACCGAGGTTTCGCCCGTTTTGGTGGCAATCGTGCGGCCTTGGGCGTCGACAATTTTCAAAGTGGTACTGGTCGATGCGCGCGGCAATTCATAGCGCCAAGTTGCTTGGCCGCCGCTGGACAGACCCGCTAACGCCGAAGTTGCTGTCGCCTCTTTGCCCAAATAGGCCACCGCCGTTGCACCCGCACTTAACTTGGTCGTTTCGGTCAAAGATGACAGAAGGTCATTGGTTTTCAGCTGTTGTTCCACGCCAGAAAACTGCACCAATTGATTGGTAAAGTCCTTCGTGTCCAAGGGGGACAGAGGATCTTGGTTCTTGAGCTGGGCGGTCAAGAGTGTCAAAAACGTCTCGAAATTATTCGCCAAGGACGCTTTAGGCGTGGTGGCGGTCTTTGCTGCCGTGGTCGTCGCCGCCGCCGCGCTTGTGTTGGTTACTGTTGCCATTATGCGTTCCTTTTAACTTAGGCGGTCAAGGCAATGCGGGCACGTTGCCAGCGTTCGACAGGGCCTGAGAGTGGGTTCGAGAGCGGCGCTTGTGCTTCTGCTTTCGCCGTTTCGGCTGTTTCGTAGCTTTCCGTACCACCGATCAGTCGCGCGCTTTGTTGCTGATTGGTGTCGCGATTTTGTTGTGAGCTGCCTTGGTCATTCATCGAAAACGACAGCCCATTTTCTTCCAGATCAAGACCGGCTTCTTGCAGAGCACGGGTGAGATCGCGCGCAGACAATGCCAAGTCTTTTAGGGCTTCGGGTCGGTCGGTACTAATCACTGCGCGTACCTTTTTATCGGTGCCCACCGTCAAGCGCACATCGACCCGGCCCAGTTCTGGGGGGTCGAGGCGCAAGGTGAATTCCTTCATCCCGTTTGAAATGCGGCGCATCATGGCAGCTGCCAGCATCGGAAGTGTGTGGGGCTGAACCAAACTAGGCTTCGGCGTGGTGTCTTGGGCTGGCGTCCCATCGGGGCCAGCGGTTTGGCTACTTGCCGCATCGCCTGGCGCGCTCGACCCGCTCAAGAGGCCAGAGGTATCGGTGGCTGCAACCTTGGTTTCTTCGGCTTTCGTTGCCGCTTTGGCGAGGTTGGGGACGAGGCCTGTGGGTGGTGCCGCGGCACTTTGTTGGCCAACTGGGCTCGCTGGCGAAGGGGTAGCGGCACTTTGCAGGCCTGTATCCCCGGTGGCGAGGAGCCCACTTCCCTGGCTCCATGAAAAGCCGGCTTCAGTGGCTTTAAAGCTGCGTCCGTCTCCCGCTTGTGCTTCCTGCGCACGCGCAGCGCTGGGACCTTGAGAATTGCTTGCGAGCGCCAAGTCTGGGGCTGGGGCTGGGGCTGGGGCTGGGGCTGGGGCTGGGGCAGGCGTTTGGGCTGCCGCCGTATCGGATTGGAATGGAAGTGTTGGGGCAGTCGGTGCCGCCATGGGTGCCGGGGAATTTGTCAGCACATGTGCCACAGTTGCCGCCGTATCGGATTGGAATGGAAGTGTTGGGGCAGTCGGTGCCGCCATGGGTGCCGGGGAATTTGTCAGCACATGTGCCACAGTTGCCGCCGTATCGGATTGGAATGGAAGTGTTGGGGCAGTCGGTGCCGCCATGGGTGCCGGGGAATTTGTCAGCACATGTGCCACAGTTGCCGCCGTATCGGATTGGAATGGAAGTGTTGGGGCAGTCGGTGCCGCCATGGGTGCCGGGGAATTTGTCAGCACATGTGCCACAGTTGCCGCCGTATCGGATTGGAATGGAAGTGTTGGGGCAGTCGGTGCCGCCATGGGTGCCGGGGAATTTGTCAGCACATGTGCCACAGTTGCCGCCGTATCGGATTGGAATGGAAGTGTTGGGGCAGTCGGTGTCGCCATGGGTGCCGGGGAATTTGTCAGCACATGTGCCACAGTTGCCTCGTCGCCACCTGCTTGCATGGTCTGGCCAAGGGCAGCAAGACCAGCCAAAAGTCCCTGCGAAGCAGTCGCTTGTGCTTTGAGTGCCACGGTTTGTGGTGTTGCCGCTGGCTCTGAAACTGGTTTGAGGGCGATCTCTTCGGCGTCCGCCATGAACACAGGAGACGGGGCTGCCTTGGCGGTGGCACTGCCCTCCACCACATCTTGGCTATCATGCGCCATCGAAACCTTTGGCAGACTGGGGTCAAGATTGGGGGCCGCAGCTGCCTCGCCCGCAAGTTCAAGGACCGGGGCCGCAGGTTGCGAGCCATCACTTTGCGAATTTGTGACAACTGCTGACGTGATCGGCATGGAAATGGCGGCAGTCCCTGTCGCCACAAAGACAAGAGCCGCATTTGCGTCGTCAGACTCGGGCATGCTGGTCTGAGGGGCTTCAGCCGGCAGGGCTGTCTTGTCGAGCGCCGGACCGGGTTCAGAACTGGCTTTTGCGGGTTCTTGAACGCTGGGTGGTTGGACAAGCCCAATCAAGGTCTCTGCAAAGCTCAAGCCAGTCGCTTGCCCGGCATCGGACGCAGGAGCCGCAGACGCCTTCGCGCGCCGCGATTGCGGTGCCTCCGCGATGCTATCTATCATGCGACTTGTTACGTCCATTCATCCAACCCCTTAGGCCCAAAGTTCCCAGTGCGCCGCACATGGTTTGCGGCTGCAAGCAAACGAGGTAGCAAGGGCTGTGCCACTTTCATTTCGATATAATATATTGTTTTTAAACAAATTTACTTGCGGTTAATACTGATGAATTGCGGCCAAATCAGCCGGGTAGCGGCATAGATTGCCCAGTGGATGGCCAATCCTGCCCCTAAGGGCTCAAACCATCGAAATCCAGCCGAGAAAGCCTGATTTGGCGATCGCGAGCGCAGGATGAAAACCGAATGGTCCGCTGTGGCGCGTTGGTTGCAAGTCGTCTGAGAAGCACTGGCTTTCGTGCGAGCGGGTCCAGCGACAGAAAATATTCAAATCGTTGAATTACAATGATTTTATATTCTCTCTGACGTGATGATCCTCCCGGACGGGGCGAGTAATCGGGCAAGAACTGCTCAGCAGGTCGGCAAAAATGACCGGGTGCTGGGAGGAATGAGGCAGAAACAAAGGCTGAATTGAATGTCGCTGAATTCGATCATGAACATCGCCACGAGCGGCCTGTTCGCGAGCCAAAACGCCATTCGCACGGTGACGCAAAACGTCTCCAATGTGAATACGCCAGGCTATGTTCGCCTCGAGCACAACCAGAATGCCCGCGAAATCGGTGGTCAGGGGCAGGGCGTCGATATTGGGCTGGTGACCCGGGCTGCGGACCGTTTCTTGGCAGCCGCATCCTTGGCTGCCTCCAGCTCAGCCGGGAGTGCGGCAGGTCGGTCGGGCTATCTAGATAATGTGCAAGCTGCTTTTGGCGATCCGACCAGTGAATCCTCCATATTTGCGGCCTTGAACCGTGCCTTGGGTGCGTTTGAGACGGGTGTCTTAAATCCAGGTTCCATCTCGGCCCGTCGCGGTGCCATTGCGGAATTGCAGGGCTTCTTGGCCCAGATCAACACCATTGGCCAAACCATTGAGACTGCGCGTGCCGATGCCGACCAGCGCATTGCCGACCAGGTTCAGCGGGTCAACACGCTTTTGAAGGACATTTCGGCGGCCAATTCCGACATCTTGCGGGCCAATGCCGCGGGCGATTCCACCGGCGCGCAGCAACGCCAAGCCGATATGATCCAAGAATTGTCGCAATATATCGACATCAAAATAGCAACGCGCCCAGATGGCTCTACCGAAGTGCGCACGACCAATGGCGTCTTATTGGCTGGCTTTAACCCCGCGACTTTGAACTTCAAAGCCTCTGGTATTGGCGCGACCTCGTTTGATCGCATCACCATCACGTTTGGGACCGACCCGACCGAGCGTGAATTTGAGCCCAACATCCAAAGTGGCTCGCTGCGTGGCCTGCTTGATGTCCGCGACCAGGATTTGGCCAAGATCGCCTATGGCCTTGGCGAATTGGCGGGTGGAATTGCCGATGCTTTAAACGCCGCCCATAGCCAAAATGCTACCTTGCCGCCGCTGGCGCTAGCGCGCGGCAGTGATACTGGCCTTCTGGCTTCCGATAGTTTGAACTTTACAGGACAGACCACCATTGGCGTGGTCAATGCCGCCGGTTTGCTGGTGAGCAAGATCGACATCAACTTCACGACCGGGGCGATCACGGTCGATGGGGCGGCATCGGGGACAACCGGTTCGACGATTGGATCGTTTGTCACCGCCTTGAACGCGGCACTTGGTGCCAATGGGACGGCGAGCTTCTCCAATGGCCGGCTGCAACTGCAATCCGCGGCACCAGTACCGGCTACCGCCACGCCTAATGGCTTTGTGTTTGACGAGCCAGCAACGGGGGGAAGCCAGCGCGGCAACCGTGCCTTTGCCCATTTTTTTGGCCTGAATGATCTGGTCCAGTCGGGCACTCCCTTGAATTATGCCACGGGCCTGCGTGCAACAGACACCCACGGCTTTACAGCTGGCAGTGTGATGACCTTGCAAGTGGTTGGGCCAATGGGTGGGGTCGCCACGACGAAAAATGTTACCATTCCAGCGGGCACAATTGGCGACATTATGAATGCGCTCAACGACCCCACAACGGGGGTTGGGCTTTATGGCGGCTTCTCGCTTGATCCCCAGGGTGTGATGAAATGGACACCCGGCACTGGCCAAGGCAATCTGCGTCTTGAAATCACCCAAGACATTGGGCCACGCGGCGGCACCAGCCACGGCTTTGCTGCAATCTTTGGGGTTGCTTCAAAAACCCGCGAAGCGCGCGCTCTGGGCATTGGGGTCAATCCAGCCATTGTCTCAGATCCTGCAAAAATGGGCCTTGCCCGGCCGGATTTGTCGAGTGTTGCGGTCGGGGCTGTCGCTGTTGGTCTGGCCGATAGCCGCGGCGCGCAGGCCTTGTTTGATGCTTCGCGCACACCCTTAGCCTTTAGCGATGGGCCCGGCGGGGTCACCCGAACCATGAAAATGTTGGACTTCGTCTCCGCCCTTGGTGGAGATGTCGGGCGACTGGCTGCTGAAGCTGCCTCAGACAAACAAACTGCCGATGGCTTTAAGGCCGAGGCTGATGCCCGTCGCGCCAGTCTTGAAGGTGTCAATCTTGACGAAGAATTGGTCAAACTGACCAGTTTCCAACAAGCCTATTCTGCCGCTGCCCGCATGATCCGGGCGGTCGATGAAATGTATCAAACCTTGCTGCAGGCCGTTTAAGGCCAGAAACAACTGAAGAGACACAGGTGGAGCTTCACTCATGAACCGCGTCGCAACGTTCAATCAGTTCTTCGGAAGTGCTGCTGGCATTGCCATGGGCCAAGCCAATATGGCTAAGGCGCAAGAGCAGGCCTCAACCCAAAAGGTCGCGAGTGACTTACAGGGGTTCGGCATTGAGGCGGGACGTCTTCTGTCTGCCAAGACCTATGCTGAACGACTCGATCGGCGGGCAGAGACCCTCAAGGCACTTGAAGCGCGCGCGCAAGTGGAAGCTTCTGCCCTGGAGAGCGCACAGGCGGCTGTTCAGCAGGCCCGCGATGCCTTGGCCAATGCCGCTGCCAACCAAAATGGTGCTGGCTTAAAGGCCGCCCTCGAACAAGCCCTCAGCGTAATCGATACAGCCGCTAATGCCCAATATAATGGCGAAGCGATCTTTGGCGGCGAATGGGGCTATGGCGAACCATTTGTCCCTGCAAGCCTCGACACCTTGGCCGCTCAAGCCAATACCGACGCCAATTGGGTCGATACGGGCCGTAATCGCACGGTGATGATTGAGGACAATCGCTCCATTGAACTCAGCCGCAATGCCGAGGATTTATTCCGGCCCTTCGTCGATCTTTTGCGGTCCATCCGCGTCTGGGAAAATGCCAACGGGCCCCTTACAGGGCGGTTGACCACGGCACAGCTAACCTATGTCCAAGGCCTCATTCCCCAGATGGCTAGCGTACAAACAAATTTAATCGACAAATCCGCGGAAGCGGGCGGTACCGCCAAGCAAATTGAGATGGCGGTTTCAACCAATAATGCCAAGCGTGATACATTATTGGCCACGATTGGCGATCAAGAAAACGTCGATTTGGCCGAAGTTGCAGCTCGTCTTTCCGCTGCCCAAACCCAATATCAGGCGTCGGCTGCGATCTTTGGGCAGTTGAAGGACCTGAACCTGCTGCAATATCTGCGATAAGCTGCTAAAGCGCGCCCATCGCTACAGGCCTTGAACCTGTGGGGAAGGAGAAAGCATGTTGCTAGATACACAGTTGGCTCGCGCCGACGCGGGTCTTTTGACCATTCCCGACATTGATTTAGGCTTTGATAAGCCGCGCGCACAGACCCGGGTGGTTGTTGCCATGTCGGGTGGCGTCGACTCCTCGGTTGTTGCGGCCTTGGTGCAGGCGGCAGGCTATGAGACCATTGGCATCACTTTGCAGCTCTATGACCATGGGGCTGCCTTAAAAAAGCAAGGTGCGTGCTGTGCCGGGCAAGATATTCATGATGCCCGCCGTGTCGCCGATAAAATTGGTATCGCCCATTATGTGCTCGACTACGAAAGCCGCTTTAAGGAAGCGGTGATCGATAATTTTGCCGATACCTATCTTGCAGGCTTCACACCCATTCCCTGTGTTCGCTGCAACCAAAGCGTCAAGTTCAAGGACTTGTTGGAGACAGCCCGCGATCTGGGCGCAGATTGCTTGGTCACGGGTCATTATGTGGGCCGCGTGGATGGGCCGGAAGGGGCAGAAATGCGCCGGGCTGCGGACGCCGCACGCGATCAATCCTATTTTCTCTTTGCAACAACGCGTGCCCAACTCAATTTCCTGCGTTTTCCTCTGGCAAGCCTTCCCAAGCCTGCCGTCCGCGAAATTGCGGCAGCTTTGGACCTTCCCGTCGCGATTAAGCCTGATAGTCAAGACATTTGTTTTGTGCCGAATGGCAAATATGCCGATGTTGTGGCGAAGCTGCGTCCCGGCGCGGCTGAGCCGGGTGAGATTTTGCATGTCGATGGACGCGTGCTGGGCACACATGAGGGCGTGATCCATTTTACCGTCGGTCAAAGACGCGGCCTTGGCATCGCCACGGGCGAGCCATTGTTTGTGGTCAAATTAGATGCTGCCGCCAAGCAGGTGATTGTTGGACCCAAAGAGTGCTTGGCCATCACCCATATCACTCTGACAGATGTGAATTGGATTGGCGAAGAGGTTGACGGCGAAGATGCGCTGAACGGACGGCGCGTTTTGGCGCGTGTCCGCTCGACCCGCCCGCCGGTGCCGGGGACGTTACATATCGGGGCAGGCTGGTCCGTCGTGCTCGACAATCCTGAAGAGGGCGTCGCCCCTGGACAGGCTTGCGTGTTTTATGACCCCGATGATGAAGGTGACCGCGTCTTAGGTGGGGGCTGGATCGCCGCGACTGCTCTGCGCGGCGCAGGCGTCGCGCTGTAGCCGTGGACCACAGTCTGGGATAGATCGAGACATGCCCAATTATCACCAGCCGAAAAATATGAGCTTTGTGCCGCCAATCCTCAGGCGGAAATTCATTGTTCCCGATAATCCGCGCGAGCTGGGCACATTGGTGGTGATTATTGGGCTGGCCATCAGCTTGATGTCGGCTTGGCCGACAGCGGTTGATCTCACGCACTGGATGGGTAAGCGGCATATTGAGGCCCAGCGTGTCGCCATTGTTCCTTATCGTGCCAGCCTTCAGAGCCGCCTTGTCGGTGTTTATCTGATTGAAGATGAGAATAAGGTCCAAGTCGCCGTGCGGGGCAGCCGTGTCTATCTGAAAAAGGAAGCCGTCGCGCCAAAGGCTTGGGTGGTCTGGGAGGCTGGGCGGTCTGACAAAGCACGGACATTGTTCCAATATCTCGATTATTTATGGGGTCTGCCCATTGGTCTTGGCATTTTGGCTTGGGGCTTACACATTCGGACCAAGCGGCCCGATCGCTTTGAAGAGGCAATGTCCGATCGGTCAGATCCAGGCGGCACCGCTGCATGAATTATCGTCACGCCTTTCATGCCGGCAATTTTGCCGATGTCTGGAAACATATAGCCCTCGTCCTCAGCCTCGATCATTTGCGGCTGAAAGAAGCACCTTTCCGGGTGCTCGATGTCTTTGCGGGCATTGGCACGTATGACCTATCCAGCGAAGAAGCAGCCCGCAGCCCGGAATGGCAGGACGGAATAGGCCGCCTATGGGCCGCCGAAAACCCACCTGCGCCAGTGCAACGTTATCTCGACTTGGTTGCAGCAGCGGGCGATGGCCCCAACACCTATCCAGGATCTCCCGCATTGGTCGCCGAATTGTTGCGCTATCAGGACAAGGCTTTGTTTTGTGAGTTGCACCCGATCGATTTCGAAACCCTTGCAGCGCGCTTTGAGCGCGCGCGCGGCATTAAGGTTGAGCGGCGCGATGCTTGGGAGGCGGTTCGCGCCCATTTGCCCCCGGTCGAGCGACGCGGCTTGGTGCTAATCGATCCGCCGTTTGAACGTCCAGGTGAATTTGAGCGTTTGGTTGAAGCTTTGAAAGATGGCCTCAGCCGGTGGGCAACTGGAACCTATATTTTGTGGCACGCGGACAAGGATAGTCACGTCACTGGCGAATATCGCCGTGCCTTGGCCGAGACGGAAGCCCGTCTTTTGATCGCTGATTTACAGGTTTGCGCACCCCATGAGGGCCAAGGATTGGTCAGCGCCGGGGTCACGATTGCCAATCCGCCATTTGGTTTGGAAGAGGCTTTGCGCGAGGCTGGAGGCTATTTGGCCGCACTTTTTGCACGCGGAAGCGGAGCAAAGGCTGAAATTGCGCGCATTTCAGGCCGCTGGTGAGGTTGCTTCTCGGCTCACACTCGCGCATAAGGCGATAGCAGGTTCGTTTTTAACAAACTGAAATGACCGCACCGGCCCCGTATCTGGTCGCACACGCCCCATTCATTGCGTGCAAGACCAGACAGCTTCGGCTCTGTGCTGGTCTGTCTCAGTCGAGATGGCCCTGTGGCGGCGCAACCCTGCTCCGTCGGTTCCCGGGGAATTACATGCGTTTCGACGACGACGACGAAGATACAAAGCCAGGCGATAAGAAGAAGAAGCCACGTGAACGCGCACGTGGCATGGAAGAACCTTCCTTCGACGCACCACCACCTTCATTCAATGACCGTCCACCACGCCGTGACTTTGGTGGTGGCGGTGGCTTCGGCGGCGGCGGTTTTGGTGACCGCCCACCGCGCCAATATGGCGATCGCCCACAAGGTGGTGGCGGCTTTGGTGACCGTCCGCCCCGTCAATATGGTGACCGTCCACAGGGCGGCGGCGGCTTTGGTGACCGTCCACCGCGCCAATATGGCGACCGCCCACAGGGTGGTGGTGGCTTTGGCGACCGTCCACCCCGTCAATATGGCGACCGTCCGCAAGGCGGCGGTGGCTTTGGTGACCGTCCGCCCCGTCAATATGGTGACCGTCCACAAGGTGGCGGCGGCTTTGGTGACCGTCCCCCACGCCGTGACTTCGGTGGTGGCGGCGGCGGTTTTGGTGACCGTCCACCCCGTCAATATGGCGACCGTCCACAAGGCGGCGGTGGCTTTGGTGACCGTCCTCCTCGCCGTGACTTTGGAGGTGGTGGTGGCGACCGCGGCCCTCGCAACTTCGAAGATCGTGGCCCGCGCGAGCCGTTGGAGAACCATGAAGGCACGGTGAAATTCTTCAACGCGGAACGCGGCTTTGGCTTCATCACCCCAGATGGTGGCGGCGCAGATGTGTTTGTGCACATTTCGGCTGTCCAGCGTTCGGGCTTTGAAGTGTTGGAGCCCGATCAACGTTTGGCATTCCAAACCTTGCCAGACCGCTTTGGCAAAGGCCCTAAGGCGATCAATCTATCCTTATTGGATGGTTCTGCTGCCGCTCCAGCCCGCGATTTAGGTCAAGCGGCACCCAGCGGTGACGATGATCAGCCAGATTTAGGCGATTATAATCCAGAATAAGCAGGCGTCGGGCCCCGTGATCGGCCCGGCTACTTGCCTGCAGTTACACGATAGCGCCGCCCTTGGACTTTGATCTGGGGCGGCGTTTTTGTGCGCTCAAAGGCACGCCAGGCAGGTTCCAACTCGCGCCAGAAGCTCGCCTTTGGTCCTTGGCCCACTTGCAGCATCCGAAATGGGGTCATTTGAAACGGAAAAATGTGGAAGGGGATTGAGGTCTGTCCACTGATCAAAGCTGAATAAGCAATGGTGTAGACTTCTTCCATGTCTTGGTCCGTCAACCCATAATGGCGACCCGAAGCACAGCCCGCTTGGATCAAGCTGGGGGCGCCGCGCCACCCGCGTGCCCGATCATAAGCATTGGGCCAATTGAGATTAATGCCCAAATAGCCGACACCTTGGGGCCGCATCTGGGTGGCGGTTAGGGTGTAAAAGCCTTCAGGTTGCCCAGTCGACGCGCTTTGGCGCGGCCCCAGTGAGCCATCCTTGCTGCAGATTTTGAAATTGCGCAGGCGGCTATAGGTCCCCGATGGTGATTTCACCCATACTTCGAGGCGGTCCTGGTCGCGGATAAGGCGAAAATAGACCGGTGCGCCTAAGGTGAGGCCGAGGTCTGAATAGGCAAAGGCCAAACGTTGCCGGGTGCGCTCGATCGCGTCTGCACCCACCGAAGAAACGGCCACCCGCACCCGCTGGCTTGCCTTTGCCTTTGTTTCGGCGCTGACGCTTCCAACACCGGCTGTCGTAACCAGCCAAACCCCGGCACAGATGGCCCAGATCAGGCGGCGAAACAGGGCCTTTGGTGCGCGAGATCCCATGGTGCTTCCCAAAATTCTCTCTTGTTGGCGCGCTCAGTTATAACTCTGTCCGCCATCGTGTTTCGGCTAGAATGAAACGATCTTGCCAGCAAAGTCTATGGCGCTTGTGACGCCAAGCCACCGACATAATCCAGACCCAGCTATAGGCCCACGACCGTTAAGGCGATATAAAACCCGAATGCAGCCACTTAAGAACCTCATTACCGACGTCCCCGGCCTGAAAATTGGCCAAGCTGAAGATAGAGCGGCCTTGACGGGCGTGACCGTGATTTATCCCGATGTCGCCGCCGTATGTGGGGTGGATGTGCGTGGTGGGGGGCCGGGCACGCGCGAGAGCGACGCGCTTGCCCCGGAAAATCTGGTCGATGCCATTGATGCTTTGGTCTTGTCGGGTGGCTCTGTCTATGGCCTCGCGGCTGCTGATGGCGTTGTAAGCGCTTTGGGGGCGCAAGGGCGCGGCTTTGGCCTGGTGGACTTACCCGGTGTTCCCCGGTCCCCAGTTGTGCCCGCGGCTATCCTCTATGACCTGGCCAATGGTGGCAACAAAGGCTGGGGTCAGGACCCGCCGTACCGCGCTTTGGGGGTTCGCGCCCTAGAGGCTGTTGCGCATCGGTTTGAATTGGGGGCCCATGGGGCGGGCATTGGTGCGCGGGCAGGCCAGCTGCGCGGTGGCTTAGGTTCTGCCAGTCAACGCACGGCTGACGGCATTCATGTCGGGGCGATTGTCGCGGTTAATTGCTTTGGCAGCGTGGTTATGCCCGGCAGTGACGCCTTTTGGGCTTGGGCGCTGGAACAGAATGGCGAAGCTGGCGGCATCCGCCCAAATCCCGCTTTGTGCGTTGAGGGCGATGATTGGGGCGCGGCTAAGGCTAACCCTGCCGCTGTCGGCCGCACCAATACGACGATTGCCTGTGTCGCCACCGATGTGGCCCTGACGCCCGCGCAAGCTAAGCGGGTTGCCCAAATGGCCAGCGCCGGCCTTGCCCGTGCGATCCGACCTGTTTTTGCCCCATTTGATGGCGACGTGGTATTCGCGCTATCAACGGCGCAGCAAAATTTGACCGAACCTACCCACTTCACGATCGCCCGAATTGGTGCTTTGGCTGCGGATTGTTTGGCTCGGGCTGTTATGCGTGGCGTATATGCAGCCAAAGACGCTTGATCTTCGCCGCTACGACGTCTAATGACGCCGCCTCAGCGCGCCCGTAGCTCAGCTGGATAGAGCATCAGACTACGAATCTGAGGGTCGGGCGTTCGAATCGCTCCGGGCGCGCCATTTCTTCCATGACAATTTAGATCCGAGAAAAGCCCCGCGGGGGTCTGCATTGGCAAGCATCTCCTCACATTGGGCGATAACCAAAAAAATGGGCCAAGCAGGGGCAGCCCTTTCAGCTTGGCTCCGTCTCAAAGGCGGAAGAAAATAGTCATGGCGTGGAGGTTAGCCTACGCCGCGTGCGGCTTTAGCAATCACGTCCGCGACGATGCGATAAATCGTGCACTTCGACAGTCTAAAACTTCTGACACATCGCTTGCGGTTCGCAGACGACTGCCTCTCAAGCCTTGGATCAGGGCAAAGAGGCAGTCGGCGCGGCGCATGATTAAACGGCCAGCTTCACTGGATAATGTTGCCTCACACCGGATCTAGGTTCGATCACAGACATAAAGTCTGCGGCGCCGGGTACCGTTATGATAGCCTCCGCCGCGACTAGGGCATTGGCTTGACTGGCCCCGCGACCACAAGCGACCCACTGGCTATCTTGTGACTGCGCCAATTGGCGAGGGAGGAATCCAAGGATCATCTTTAGCCAAGATAGCATGCCCTCAACGGCCCGCAGGGCGACTTCGGCTGTAACATTTTCTGGTGTTTGGAACGGTGCAAGTTCTAGGGTTTGAATGTCCATACCAGAGGCGTCCTTGTGCCCCGCACAGACGATTTTCGCCCCTCAACTGACACCAAGGTGTCAGGTAGGTCAGGCTTTTCGAACCAATTTGATGGTGTCACAAAAGACTGTCATGCAGACTTTCAATTCAAGAATTGTGGCGCTGCGCACCTTGATCGTGGCTGGTAAGGTCTTCTGCGGGCCAATGCGATAGAGCCCGGAAAATTGCCCTGGCCCAGTTGGGCGGATATCGCGCACCACGATCTGGTTCAAAGCACTTTCTTCGCCGGGTGCCAAAACTTCTTGAATTACAGTGGCGCACAAACGGCTAGGCTCATAAGCGCAGGGGGCAACGCGGGCCACGGCGCTACCGTCTTCTAAAACCCAATCCCCGCGAATGTCAGATACCCCGGCGGCAGCTTGGCTGGCTGTGCCGATCAAAATTAGAGGCACGACCAAGGCCTGAGCCACGCGCGCGCGAACCCGCGGGCTCGTGCTGTAAAGTGGCGTTTGGGATGTCTTTTGGGTCAGGGCGGAAGCGGCAAGATTGAAAAAGCTAATCACAGCGAAACTCCAGAGTAGATGAGACACACGCGTCTCTGTGACTTTGGACTTTTGCCGACGCTTATGTAGGTTGTGTGGAGCCCTGATGAATGGATGGCGCCGAAGGGGTATCCTTTTGTGGAATGCGCAGTTCAAACTGGGCCCCGCCGCCCGGCCGGTGGCCGGCGGTAATGCTGCCGCCGTGGGCTCTGGCGATGGCTTCAACCACCGACAAGCCAATGCCTGTGCCGCCATAATCTCGGGCGCGGGACGGGTCCTCCCGCCAAAAGAGACGAAAGACATTCTGGACAGCCAAGGAGCTGAGGCCAGGTCCACGGTCCATCACACGGATCACGCCAAAGTCGCCCACCACGCCGCAATCAATATCCACAACCCCGCCGCTGCGGCCATGACGACAGGCATTGGTGATCAAAGCAAGCGCCGCCTGCCGCACCCGCAAAGGATCGGCAAAAACTGGGGCAGGGGTGAGCGACAAGGTGAGGTGTAGGCCAGCATCCTTGATCTCCGGCGCAACAAAATGGCTCAATTCGCCTATGGCTTTTGCCAAATCTATCTGGCTCTTGTGCAGGGTGAGAATCCCGACTTCTGCGAAGCTTACGGTTTGCAAATCATCGACGATGCGGCTGAGTCCTTCAACCTGCAAGATTAGGCCCGAGATTTCTTTATCGGTCGACTGAAACACACCGTCCTTCATACCTTGCAAACGACCGCGCAGAATGGTCAAGGGCGTGCGCAATTCGTGGGCAATAGCTGCGGCACCTTCGATAAGCTCGCGGTCATAGCGCTCAAGCGCATCGGCCATGGTATTGAAATCGGTGATGAGTTTGGACGCTTCTGCTGAGCCAGGACTGCGGCTCACCGCGCGAACTGATAGATCGCCAGATGCAAGGCGGCGCAGAGCGGATGCGACCCCGTCTAAGGGAGCGGCAATGCGATTGGCCAACAAGACAGCCGCCCCCCCGCCTGCCAACATCGCCATAAGACTTAACACCACAAGCGCCAAGTTTTCCTGTTCTTCTAATGTTGTGCCGATCTTTCCGTCTAAGGCGACCAGTTCTTTGAACTCCTCGTAGGTCGGCAGCTCTTTGTTCTCGAGTTTTTTGATGGCTACCAAAGTCGATGGTGGCAGTCGGGCTGTCAACTGCCTTGAAACGTGTTCGGAGAAGAGCGTCAGTCCCCCATAACCAAACACGACCGCCAAAAGAACGCAGCCCGCCATGGCGAGCATGAGTTGAACGCGTAATGAAAGATTCCGGCCCAGTTTCATAAGGCGAGCAACCGATATCCAATGCCTCGGACGCCTTCGAGGCACCGATCGGCACCGGCCTGTTCCAGCTTGCGGCGGGCTTTACTAATATGGCTGTCGACGGTGCGCTCTAGGGCGTCGCCATCAGAGGGCAAGCACGCATCTAGCAATTCGGAACGGGAGAAAACCTTATGGGGCACACGCGCCATGTGGGCGACGAGACGAAACTCTGTCAATGTCAAATCTGGCCGCACCGATTGATCCTCTTCGCCAAGTACACGGATGCTATGGGTCTCAAGATTGACTTCTAATGGGCCAGCACGCACGATTTTCGAACGCGACTGCCCGGCTGCGACCCGACGCAGAATGGCTTGTGCGCGGGCGACGACTTCTAGGGGATTAAACGGTTTAACCACATAATCATCGGCCCCAAAACGAAGGGCACCAAGCTTCTCAACATCTTCGCCCAAAGCGGTCGCCATCAGCACGGGTGTGTCGGAAGACTGACGAATGATTTGCAACACCTCATGGCCATTTTTTTTGGGTAGATTGACATCCAGCACGACCAGATCCGGTGACAACATGCGATGATGGGTAATGGCCGTCTCGCCATCGCTGGCGCGGCCGGTCCGATATCCCTCGCGTTGAAAATAGGCGTCGAGGATTTCCGCAATATTGGGTTCGTCCTCAACGATCAGGATGAGAGCATTTTCCATGGCAACGCTACACAAGCTTACAGGGTTAAAGTTTCTCTTTATCCCGGTTTTGTGGAGATTGGGTGGAGGCATATAACATTGGGGGTGTCAATGCGCTTTCCAATCTCCACGTGCGGTGAGTCTTCCAAACCCCGGTTGGGTTGGAAGACAACCACGGACCTTGGCTTAGAATTTGTAAGCCAGTCCAACCGAAATACGGTTCGATGCAGGCTTGTAGGTCACCGTTGGTGCGCCTGCCGTGGCAAAGCTCTTGCGGTCATAGGTGGTGTTTTCATACTCAACCCGACCAATCAGATTGTCACCGAAGGCTTGCGCCACACCAATCCCCAGAACGCGGCCGCTCGACGTCGCTTTGCGGGTCACATTGTTGGGCAATTGATATTTGGCTCGGTTTTGCGCGATGCCAGCGCTGGCATAGAGCAGCGTGCTGTCGGTGATGCCAATCCCGGCAACGCCTTTAATTGCAAGCTCATATTGGGGCCGTTCCCGCACAGAGACTCCGGCTAGCGTCACCGCCTTATTCTGACCGGTCGGGCGATTAACACTTGCCTCAGTACCCAGATAGAAGCCATTGTCGAATTGATAGCCGAAGCCACCGAACAGGCCAATATCTGCTTGGGTCTTCTTATTGGTGCGGGTGGCCGCGGCCCCCGTAACGGGTGTAACGGTTGTTTTGGTGTCGCTGCGGGCCGCGGCGACTTCCGCGCCAGCATAGAAGCCCGTGAAGGTGCCTTCTGCATAGGCAGGGGCAGCCGACAGGCCAAGGGCAAGAAGAGTACCTAGGGCAATCGCTTTTTTCATTTTCTTTCTCCGTGTCACCGCATGGCGGTAGAGTCGAAGAACCCTACAGGAGCGCCATCTGGATCAATTCGCAGCGGTGTATGACCGCGAAAATAGCGACGCAGATGGAGGCAATGTGGAGGACATTTGGAGAAATGGATGAGAAATCGGGTTTTGTCAGCGCGTATCTGCGGCCGAGGACAAACACCAAGATCCCAGAGTTTAGGCCAGTTTTGCGCCCGCTTTAGCCAAGGTTTTGATCAAGTTGCCAAGCGGGGATTGATAAGCTTGAGGCGGGGGCTGGCTCTGGTATCTGGGTGGTTGAGCCGGTCACATCGGCCATGCTGGCTTTGGCATAGGTCAAAATGGTCTGGATCAGGACATTGGGATCCAAGGGCTTTGGCACAAAGGCATCCGCCCCAGCTTCCATAAAAGCGGCGCGGTGGTGGTCCATCGCATTTGCCGTCAGCGCAATAATGGGGACATGCTGGGTATAGCCAGATGCGGCCCGCAACCGGCGGGTGGCCTCCAACCCATCCATATTGGGCATTTGCATATCCATCAGGATGACATCAAACTCTTCCAAGGCCGCCATCTCGAGGGCTTCGACCCCATCATTGGCCATAGCCAAGGACCAGCCCATCGTCGATAGAAATAGGCTGACGATTTTCTGATTGGTTGGGTGATCTTCGGCAACCAAAATCCGGAGAGCCCGAACGTCAAGATCGACATCTTCGTCCTCATCGATGGCACCCTGGCTGTCGGCCAATTCATAGGGCAGCGTGACCGTAAAGATTGAGCCTTCGCCTTCAACGCTGCGCACGTCTAGCGTGCCATCCATCAATTCAGCCAAGCGACGGCTGATGGCCAGACCAAGACCAGTGCCACCTTTTTTTCGGGCAATCATCTGATTGCCTTGCTCAAACTCGGCAAACAAGCGCGATAAGGTTACAGGCGAAATGCCACACCCTGTGTCTGCGACTTCCAGCACCATGGCGGGTCGATCTTTGGCGTCTATGGCGGTCCGGGCAGAAACTGTGATCGATCCAGCTTCCGTGAATTTCACCGCGTTAGAAATCAGGTTGAACAAAATCTGCCGAATGCGTAGCGGGTCGCCTTTGATGGCACTGGGGAAGTCAGGCGTGGCTTCAAAGCGCAGCTGAAGATTTTTGTCGGAGGCGCGGGGGTCCCAAATCCGCACGGCTGCCTGTAATTCATCGATGACCGGGAAATCGACCCGCTCGACAGTCATCTTGCCAGCTTCGATCTTCGACATGTCCAGCACGTCGTTCAACAGCGCCAAAAGCGTATCCACAGCATCGTTGAGCATGTCGACATGCTCGCTCTGCGCCTTTGTCAATTTGGTCCGGCGCAAGAGGATGGCAGAGGCCATCACCGCATTCATTGGGGTGCGGATTTCATGGGTGACGGTGGCCAGGAAGTCAGATTTGGTCTGACTGGCGCTTTCCGCGCGATTTTTCTGGTCTTGGGCTTCTTCATTGGCGCGCACAAGTTGGTCGGTAAACTCATAAGAGCGGCGAATGATGATCGCCAAATGGCCTAAATAGACCAGCGATCCAATCAGGATCACAGCGGAGGTTGCTGGCTCCATTTGAAAATAAAGCCAAGACGCAATGGGAAGACCAATCAGATAAAGGCACATGGGTACGGTCGATGCAGCCAAAAGCGACGTCGATCGGGCGGCATGTAAGGTGGAGTGCAGCAAAGCCCCGCAAATAATCAGGGTTGCAAAGATGCGACCAGCTTCCCCGCCTTCGGCCCACAAAATTGCGGCGACGCTGGTGTAAACCAAGGCATTGAGCGTCACGATCAGAATACAGGCAAACTTTCGGCGCGGGGAAACTGCTCCTTCCGGATTTAGTCGCAAGGGTTTGAAAATGAACCAGTCGAGTATCTGGCCCAGCACCACAACGCCCAACCAGGCAAAAGGCTCATAACCACCGACGATGAAAAAGCAGGCAAGCGCAAGGAAAATCGCAACCGAAAGACGCGTTTTCAGCTCTTTCGCGCGATTAAGGCCGACTTCGGCAAATCCAGCTGCGTGCGTATCCATCAAATCTGACCAATGCTTTGCCGCGGAAAAAAAGCCCGAATAAACCTTAGAACTGCGGAGTAAAAATTAGATGAAGTTTAGGTGCATACTTCGCCTATGCCTGAGATTACTGCTTAGTTGACCTGAGGGCTTTACCGGCATTTTGTCTCAAATTCTGTTCAAATCGAGGTGCGATCGCGCCTTTTCCTCGCTTCACTAATACTCCTTTAAAGGGTTTATGCGATGGCCTAGGTCTAGTTTGAGGATTGACCATGGCTGCGCCGAAACCCCATAACGAAGCCCAGCGCCTCGCGGAATTGCTGGATTTTGCGGTTCTGGATACTTTGCCCGATCCGTCTCTTGACGTGATTGTAGGTTTGGCTTCGAGCATGATGGATGTGCCCATCGCGCTGGTCTCTTTGGTCGATGCAGAGCGGCAATGGTTTAAGGCACGCGTCGGTTTAGATGCCTGCGAGACCGATCGCGAGAGCGCCTTTTGCGCCCATGCGATTTTGGACGATGAACCGCTGATAGTTGCCAATGCACTCGAAGACCCGCGATTTGCGACCAATCCCTTGGTTGTTGGGGACCCCCAGATCCGCGCCTATTTTGGCTTCCCCCTGATTGTAGCTCCCGATTTAAGGCTTGGTACCCTATGTGCCATTGATGTGAAGCCGCGCAGCATCACACCGGCTCAAATTCAGCACATGAAGGCCTTGGCCAAAATCGTGGTCAGCCAGCTCGAGATTACCCGTTCGACCCGCGATGCTTTGGCTCTCGCCGAAGCCAATGAAGCCCTCAACCGTGAAGCAGACCATGCGCGTGTGATCTTGGAGACGATGTCTGAAGGGGTCTTGATCAAAAACCGCATCGGCAAAGTTGTTGAGGCCAACCCCAGTGCGTGCCGGATTTTAGGCTTATCGCGCGACGAGCTTTTGGGCCTGATGGTCAATGACCAGCGTTGGCAGCGCGTACGCGAAGATGGGACACCCTATATGCCCTACGAGATGCCAGCCATGCAGGTGTTGCGTAGTGGCATTCCGGTCAGCAATGAAGTGGTCGGTATTCCTGCAGCCGATGGAAGCACGAAATGGCTTCATCTCTCGGCCAGTCCCCTGTTTGAACCGTTTGAAGAAACGCCATCCTTTGTCGTGTCGACTTTTTCCGACATCACCCATCTCAAGGCACAGCAAGAACATTTGCGCGATCTATCGCTCAAGGCCAATGCCGCCAATGCGGCCAAGACGCAGTTTCTTGCCAATATGAGTCATGAGTTGCGGACGCCCTTAAATGGGGTGGTGGGTGTGACCTCAGCACTTGCCAATACCCCTCTGGATGATCGCCAAAGGCGGATGGTGGAATTGATCCGTTCGTCCGGCAAGGATTTAGAGCGCCAATTGTCCGACATCCTCGACCTGACCAAAGTCGAAGCCGGTGAGCTTCAACTCGAAGCCGTGCCCACCGATGTCGGGATGATCTTGCAAGAAGTCGTCAGCCTGATGTCGGGTGCCTGCACGCAAAAGAAACTCGAGCTCGCGTTTGTAAACAAACTGCCCGAGAAACAACTCTATCTGGCCGACCCTGTTCGCCTGCGCCAAATCGTCACCAATCTTGTGTCAAATGCGGTCAAGTTTACAAATGCCGGTCGGATTGCTGTTTCGGCCTTGCCACGCGCGACAGGCCCTGGGGTGACGATTCAGGTGGAAGACACCGGCATTGGGTTTGACGAGGCCCAAAGTCAAAGATTGTTTGAACGCTTTTCGCAAGCCGATAGTTCGATCACCCGTCGCTTTGGCGGGACGGGGTTGGGGCTTGCGATCTCTAAATCCCTGGCTGAGTTAATGGGCGGCACGATCACCGCAAAGTCGACGCCCGATGTTGGTTCGGTCTTTACGTTGGACATCCCCCTGCCGCTCGACCGCGCCATGCTGAGCGTGCCTAACGCGGAGGATTTAGAGCGCTTCCCGTTTAATAAGCATCATAGCCACAGC
>NZ_NCSQ01000010.1 GCF_002105465.1 Aquidulcibacter paucihalophilus | reverse complement strand
CGATCCGGCTGTGGATCAGGCACTTTGTCAACACGGCCTAGTACTGAAGCTGAACCCTAATTCAGTTGAACCAAACGTTTCACTTCGCAAAGACGACCTTTCCTTCAATACGCCAACTACTGAAAGTACAGCGGATTATTTTGTCTCTTACGCCTTCAAAGGTAGAGAAATTGATCCCGAAATAACATACTGGTCAAAGAATCTGTCCAAGCCGATACGCAATCCTGTCCAACCAAATCCATGTTCTGAAGCCGAAGTTGCGGCTTCGATTTCCAAGCAGGAAAGTTATCCGATCCTTGTTGGAAATGCCCGAAAGAGTGGCGATTTTCTTATGCCATTCTGTGGTCTAAGCGAAATGGCAATCCTGCTTGTTGATATCCCTCTTTATTCGGAAGATTCCTGCACTACCAGAGGTCGAAGCTCAGCTGGCCGCGATTGTTATGCGTCCATAACACAATCGTGGTTTAAGGTTGATGGTCAAGTAACTGCGATTGTAAGCGCGCTTCTAAGCAACGGTGTTGAGCGGGGCTTACGTGATTACGACCTTCCCGGGTATCGCTGCACTAGCCGAATAGCCCAATCTTTCTGACAAGGATGTGGCCCGGCGTAACTGAACGCTGTCATCCCGGACGGCGTTAGCCGATCCGGGACCTTGTGCCGCATTTTCACATGGAGGTCCCCGCCCTTCGCTTCGCTTTGCTGCGGCGGGGATGACGTCGAGAGGTAAAACCCTCACCCCCGCCCAGCAAACCAGGCGTCAATCTCTGCCACGCCCACCACGTCGGCATATTTCAACAAGAGGTCCGTCAAATTGGCGAAATGATAGCTTTCGTGCTTATCGGCCACGCATTCTTCCGGCACGATGGTGCGATAACCGTGGCTGAGGCTGTCCACCGCTGTGGCGCGCACGCAGCCTGATGTTGAGCCCCCCGTCACCACAACTGTATCGACCCTGTGCCAGACGAGATAGCTGGCCAGCTGGGTCTCGAAGAATGCCGATGGCATGCGCTTGGTATAGGTGAGGTCGACGCCATGATCAATCTCACAGCGGGGGTCGAATTGGTGACGTTCGCTGTCATATTTGATGTTTTGCAAGCTGTCGGGCGTATTGGTGCGCGTGCCCCACACGCCTGCATCACCTGCATCGGGCTTGTACGCCACCCGCGTCCAGATCACCGGCATGCCGGCCGCCCGCGCCAAGGCACTGATCCGATTGGTATGCTCAATCTGGCGGGGATCGGTGACGTAAGAGGTGTTGGGGAACAAATCCGGTCGCGTATAGGCTTGCTGGAAGTCAATATTGACGATGGCAAGCTTGTCGCCAAAACCAAAGCGGGCGCGATTGGGGTTGGCGCGCACCCGCTCAAACATTTGCCGCGCCGTCAAATCCTCTCGCACCATGGTGGAGGCAAAGGTCAAATCAGTGTCGGTCGGGGCCACGGTGTCACGTCCTTGTTGCGGCAGAAACTGGAAAGGATATATCTTCTTTCTGGCCGGTCCAGCAACCTGCCAAGGCGGGCTGCATCAGTTCGGCTTGCTGGCCAGCGACACAGAGGGCTGCGGGAAGCCTGCGTCGACAAAAGCTGTGGCAATGGCCATTTGTGCCTCATAGGCAACCTGCCAATAATGGTCATTGTGGCAGAAGGGCCGTACGACGAGGCGCGGTCCGGCTTCTGCAAACTCAAGGATCTCGGTGACCGGGCTTGGATCGGCAAGAATATTGGCGATGCCGCTTAACGCAGCGCGTGCGACGGCTTTGGCCTCGTCCGGCGCGATGCTGGCAGCCAGCTGAACGCGCAAATCCACCGCCCGATAAGGATTGGCCGAAAAATTCTGGATGATGGAGGTCGACACCGCATTATTGCCAATCGTGGTGCGGATGTTGTCTGCCGTATTGAGTGTGGTGGCAAACATCGTGACCTCGACCACTGTGCCTGAAATGCCCGCCACAGCGACCACATCACCCACGCGAAACGGCTTGAACAGGATGAGGAAGACACCGGCGGCAAAGTTTGACAACAGGCCCGACCAAGCCGCACCAATGGCCAACCCACCGGCGGCCACCAAAGCAGCCAAGCTCGTGGTCTCAATCCCGAATACGTTCAGGATGGCGATGATCAGGAAAATATTGAGCCCGATGGTGACGATGGAGGTGATCCAAGTACGCAACGTGGCATCCATCGCCCGGCTGAGCAGACCACGCAACAAGGCCCGGTTTATGAAGCCGATCACCCAGCGGCCGACAAACCATAAAAGGATCGCGCCGATCAGTTTCAGGCTGATATCGGCCAGTCGTGGCAGAAGCAGGGATTCAATCTGGCTGATCGGAAGGCTTACCGGGCCTGTAGGCACTAATTGGGACAAGGACTGCATACCTCTTCAAAAGCGCGGATTTGTGGGTCAGGTCAAGGCGTAGCTTACGCGATAAGGTTTGGGACACGGCCTCGCCGTTTGGGAGGGCACGCTGATTTACATGTCCACTTTGAACCGCTTTGGTGAAACCTGTGTTTCACCAAAACGGCTCAGCGAGTTTGAGCGCGACATCTGGGTCGTCAAGTGTCGGTTTTCTGTGAAAACCGATCGCATCGCGACGCAGCAAAGCTGCGCACTTGACCACCCCGATGTCGCAAGAACAATTGAGAGTGCGGTTTGGTGACCAGATTGGGCACCAAAGTGCTTCCAGACAAAATCCTTCTCTCAACAATGTCATCCCCGCCGAAGCGCAGCGGAGAGCGGGGACCCCCTCGCGCATGAGCGCAATGAGATCCCGGATCGGCTACCGCCGTCCGGGATGACAACACTTTGTATGATTGCACTTTTTTTACCGGTGTCATCCCCGCCGGAGCGCAGCGAAGAGCGGGGACCCCCTTGCGCATGAGCGCAATGAGATCCCGGATCGGCTGACGCCGTCCGGGATGACAACGCTTTGTATGATTGCACTTTTTTACCGGTGTCATCCCCGCCGGAGCGCAGCGCAGAGCGGGGACCTTGTCGTGCATGTGCGGCACAGGGTCCCGGATCGGCTTCGCCGTCCGGGATGACAATGCTTTGTATAATTGCACTTTTTTTACCGGTGTCATCCCCGCCGCAGCGCAGCGAAGAGCGGGGACCCCCTTGCGCTTGTGCGGCACAGGGTCCCGGATCGGCTACCGCCGTCCGGGATGACAGCTATTTGTATAATTGCACTTTTTTAACGGCGTCATCCCCGCCGGAGCGCAGCGAAGAGCGGGGACCTTGTCGTGCATGTGCGGCACAGGGTCCCGGATCGGCTACCGCCGTCCGGGATCAGAGCTGTATCACCCCGCCCCGCCCACGGTCAGGCCACCGATGCGCAAGGTGGGTTGGCCGACGCCGACAGGGACGGATTGACCGGCTTTGCCGCAGGTCCCGACGCCATGATCCAGCGCCGCATCATTGCCAATCATTGAGATTTTGGTGAGCGAGGTTGGTCCATCCCCGATCAGACTGGCCCCTTTGACGGGCGCGACGATCTTACCATTTTCCACCAGATAGGCCTCGGTGCATTGGAACACGAATTTGCCAGACGTGATATCAACCGAGCCGCCGCCGAAATTGGTGGCATAAATGCCGCGCTTCAGGCTGGCAACAATTTCCGCCGGGTCCATGGTGCCCGATTCCATCGTTGTATTGGTCATGCGAGGCATGGGGCTGTGAGCATAGCTTTCGCGGCGCCCATTGCCGGTGGGGGCTACGCCCATCAGGCGTGCATTCATCCGGTCTTGCAGATAGCCGACCAAAATGCCGTCTTCGATCAGAACGGTACGCTGGGTCGGCGTGCCTTCATCATCAATCGTCAAAGAGCCCCGGCGATTGGCCAATGTGCCATCATCGACAACGGTAACCCCGGGCGAAGCCACGCGTTGGCCAATCATGCCAGCAAAGGCCGAAGTGCCTTTGCGATTAAAGTCGCCTTCAAGGCCATGACCGACGGCTTCATGCAACAAGATGCCGGGCCAGCCGGGCCCCAAAACCACGTCCAGTTCACCGGCAGGGGCGGGGATTGCGTCTAGATTGACCAACGCAACGCGCAACGCTTCATCGGCAAGGGCTTTGAGATGACCTTCTTCAATCCATTGCGCATAATCGGCCCGCCCGCCCGCGCCGGCCGAACCACTTTCGCGCCTGCCATCCTTTTCCGCCGTAACTGAAACATTGACACGAACCAACGGCCTTGTGTCGGTGCGCACATCGCCATCGAGGCGTATGATGGCAATTTCTTTGCGCGAAGCGGCCAGCGACACAGAAACTTGAACAACCCGTGAGTCCTTGGCCCGCACATAAGCGTCAATCTCGCTCAAGGTTGCAATTTTGGCTTCAAAACTGGGCGCAGACAGCGGGTCGCAATCACGATAGAGTTTGGCATTGGTCCGGGCAGGGGCTTCGGCAAGCGTGCCCGAATGGCCACGTTTAGCAATACTGGCAGCCGCCGCAGCCCGCTTAAGCGAGGCATTGGATAATTCGTTGGCATGGGCATAGCCTGCCGCTTCGCCTGCCACCACACGCAGGCCAAAGCCTTCATCTGAATCGTAAGAGGCTGATTTTAAACGTCCATCATCCCACAGAAAGCTTTCTCCACGGGCGCGCTCTAAGAATAATTCCCCATCATCAGCCTGGTGCAGCGCTTCTTTGAGAACCGCTTCAGAGCCAGCTGCCGAGGCCAATTCCGAAAGGGGGGCTAAGGTCTGCTCACTCGTCTGCTCTGCCATGGGGGATCCTTCCAACTCGGCGTAAGACTTAAGCAGTGTTGGCGGCAATGCAAATGAGGGATGCAGCCAGCCATTGCGACCGGCTGAGGCTTGGTTTTGCAACAATTCGCGCGCGCGGGGTCAAAAATGGCGGTTTTGAGCCGCTAAGCGGTGAGCAAGTGGCAGACTTGCCCCGTCAGCCTGACGCAGAGGCACCTTTGGGATTACTGAAAAGCACGGTGTTTCCAATGTGTCGCCCCACTTTCCCCCCGCCGCCTAGGCGTGTTATGGCCTTGTTTGATTAGGGCGACTCTGTGTCGCCCTGCGACAATTTGTACACATCGACCCACGTGACAAATGGTCTCAGAGAGCTATTTCGGTTCGATGAGGCCACGTCACGTGTCTTGATGTGGTTAAGGGGAGCATCATATGCGTCGTTGGCAATCGGCAGGAATAGCTGGATTGATCACTGCGGCATCGGCCGCTGGGTTTGCATGGGCAGATCAGCCCGTAGATAAGGGCCTTTCACTTCAGGCTCCTGTTACCGAAGTGGCTCGGGACATCACGTTCTTCCACGATCAAATCTTGCTGCCGATCATCGTTCTGATTTCGCTGTTCGTGGCAGGTCTGTTGGCTTATTGCATCATCCGCTTCAACAAGCAGGCCAATCCAGTTCCTGCGAAATTCACCCACAATACCACAATTGAAATCGTGTGGACTTTGATCCCGGTTTTGATCTTGGTCGGGATTTCGGCCTTTTCGTTCCCCTTGTTGTACAAAGAAGACCAAACACCTGCCAAGTATGACATGACGCTGAAGGTAACCGGCCACCAATGGTATTGGAGCTATGAGTATGCTGACGCTGAAGGCGTAGGGTTTGACTCGAACATGTTGCCACAGGATGAGGCGAAGGCCGCCGGCAAGCCCTATCTTTTAGGCACCGACAATGCGGTCGTGGTCCCCGTGGGCAAAGTTGTTCGCGTGCAAGTTACCGCTTCTGACGTGATCCATTCTTGGGCCATGCCTTCGTTCGGGGTAAAGATGGACGCAGTTCCAGGCCGTTTGAACGAAGCTTGGTTCCGCGTCGACAAACCTGGCATTTATTATGGCCAGTGCTCTGAAATCTGCGGTGTGAAGCACGCTTACATGCCGGTTGAAGTCAAAGCAGTGCCGCAAGCTGAATTCGATGCGTGGATTGCATCGCAAAAATCGGCTGATGCTGGCTCGACCAATCCTGCCGCGGCCCAGTTTGCTGCGACCCAAACTTCCACGGCCGCTTCGGCCCAAGCCAATTAAATCTCAGGGACATACTGAACATGGCAAGCACTGCTGCTCATCTTGAAGCCCCCGCGATGGCGGATTTGAGCGACCGCCCATCGGTCTTCAATCCCATGCGTTGGCTGTTGTCGACCAACCACAAAGACATTGGCACCATGTATCTGGTCTTTGCGATCTTCGCAGGGATTTTTGGTGGTGCCCTGTCCGGCATGATCCGGATGGAATTGATGGAACCCGGCCTGCAATATTTCGGCGTGACCGGTGATCCAACCGCGCAAGGCCCTTGGGGTAATGCGCATAATTATAACGTGGTTGTCACCATGCACGGCCTGATCATGATCTTCTTCATGGTTATGCCTGCCATGATCGGTGGCTTTGGTAACTGGTTTGTGCCGCTGCAAATCGGCGCTCCAGATATGGCCTTCCCACGGATGAACAACATCTCTTTCTGGCTGTTGCCATTCTCCTTTGCTCTGGGTGCCCTGTCGATGGTTGTCCCTGGTCAAGGTGCAGACCCTGGCTTTGGTGGTGGTTGGGTGCTTTATCCGCCCCTGTCGACCTCGGGCCATAATGGTCCGTCGATGGACTTGTTGATCCTGTCGCTCCACATTGCGGGTATCAGCTCGATCTTGGGCGCGATTAACTTCATCACCACCATCTTCAACATGCGTGCACCTGGCATGACCCTGCACAAGATGCCGCTGTTCGTCTGGTCGGTTTTGGTTACCGTTTGGCTGTTGTTGTTGTCCTTGCCTGTGTTGGCAGGTGCCATCACCATGTTGCTGACCGACCGTAACTTTGGCACGGGCTTCTTCGACCCCGCCCAAGGTGGCGACCCCATCATGTACCAGCACTTGTTCTGGTTCTTCGGTCACCCAGAAGTCTATATTCTGATCTTGCCAGGCTTTGGCATCATCAGCCACGTCGTCTCAACCTTCTCGAACAAGCCTGTCTTTGGCTATCTCGCTATGGCCTATGCCATGGTGGCCATTGGCTTCATCGGCTTCATCGTGTGGGCGCACCACATGTATACGGTCGGTATGGACGTTGATTTGAAGGCCTATTTCGTGGCTGCAACCATGATTATCGCGGTGCCAACCGGCATTAAGATCTTCTCGTGGATTGCCACCATGTGGGGCGGTTCGATTGACTTCAAGACCCCCATGCTCTGGGCGATTGGCTTCATCTTCCTGTTCACCGTCGGTGGTGTGACCGGGGTTGTTCTGGCCAATGCGGGTGTGGATACGGTGTTGCACGATACGTATTATGTCGTCGCGCACTTCCACTATGTGCTGTCTTTGGGTGCGGTGTTCGCGATCTTTGCGGGCTTCTACTACTGGATCCCGAAGATGAGCGGTCTCAAATATTCTGAAGTGTTGGGTAATCTGCACTTCTGGGTGATGTTTGTTGGCGTGAACTTGATCTTCTTCCCACAGCACTTCTTGGGTCTGCAAGGCATGCCACGTCGTTATGTCGACTATCCAGAAGCCTATGCTTACTTCAACCACATTTCGTCGATCGGCTATTTCATCACGATTGGCGGTATGGTGATCTTCTTCATCATGCTGTTGGATATGTTCGTGCTGCGCCGTCGTCCTGCGGGTGCAAACCCATGGGGACCTGCGGCCACCACGTTGGAGTGGACCTTGTCATCGCCTCCGCCATTCCACCAGTTCTCCGAACTGCCTAAGATCGAGGCGAAAGATCATCACTGATCTGAACCTCGGTGCGTAACCGGACTTTGCACGCTCCCGAAGGTTCACTTCGGGGGCGTGTTTTGTAGAAAGCCATCATGACCGAAATCCCAGCTCAAAACCTGCCCGGCCAAAATCCTGGTGACATCCAGCCAAAACGGCGCATTGCCGATTGGAAGGACTATCTTGACCTGATGAAGCCCCGCGTGATGTCGCTGGTGATCTTCACAGCCGTGGTCGGCTATGTGTGTGCGCCGGGGGGACACAACCCTATCCTTGGGGCTTTGGCGATTTTTGCCATCGCCATGGGGGCAGGGGCGGCTGGTGCGCTCAATATGTGGTATGATGCCGATATAGATGGCCTGATGAAGCGCACCCGCATGCGCCCCGTTCCGGCAGGCCTTGTCCATAAGGATGAAGCCCTCGCGATGGGCATTGTGATGAGCATTCTTTCGGTCTTGCTTTTGGCCTTAACCGCAAAGGGCTATCTGGCGGCAAGCTTGCTTGCCTTCACCATCTTCTTTTACGCCGTGGTTTATTCCATGTGGCTCAAGCGCTCGACGCCGCAAAACATTGTCATCGGGGGCCTTGCTGGCGCTTTGCCGCCTTTAGTGGCGTGGGCTGCCGCAACAGGCGACATGCCTTTAGATGCCTGGCTGTTGGTTGGCATCATCTTCTTCTGGACCCCGCCCCATTCCTGGGCCTTGGCTTTGTACAAGGCGGGCGACTATGCTTCAGCAAATGTGCCCATGATGCCCGTGGCCAAGGGCCCGGCTTCGACTCGTTTGCAGATTTTCCTCTATTCGATTGCCCTCGTCATTGTCGGGGTCTTGCCTGTGTGGACAGGTCTTGGCGGCCAAATTTATGCGTGGGTCTCCGTTTCGACTGGGCTTGTCTTCCTGCTTTTGGCTTGGCGCGTTTTCCGCTCTCGCGCAGGCGATGCAGATGGCCGTGAAGAAGGGCGTGCGCTTTATTCCGATAAGCAGATCGACAATCGGCCCGCCCGCGACCTCTTCGCCTTTTCGTTACTTTACTTGACGGCGCTGTTTGCCGCATTGCTGGTCGAACATGGATTTGGCCTGCACACGGCTCTTTTGTCCAAAGGCTTTCGCCTTAGTTTAAGGGAAGTAAGCTTGCCCATGGGGTGAGTTATTTTCCAGGTTTTGAAGGCTCAGATGATGAACGATAAAACGCCTCTCGATCCGATCGCTGCCCGCAATCGACGCAGTGTGGCTATTGCGCTTTGCCTCTTTGCCTTTGTAGCCATTGTGTTTTTGGTCACGATGGTTCGCCTACAAGGCCACGCCCTCAACAAGCCCTTTTAGGAGCGTACCCCATGGCTATGACCAAGACAGTCCGTTTCGGCTTATTTGCAGGTCTGGTGCCTTTGGCGATGTTAGGGGCTTCCTATGCAGCCGTGCCGCTCTATCAGCTGTTTTGTCAGGTCACTGGCTATGGCGGCACAACCCAAGTGGCAACCGAAGCGGCCAGCAAAGTCCTGGATCGCACCATCCAAGTGCGCTTTGACGCCAATGTTTCGCCCGGCGTGCCATGGTCCTTTAAGCCTGAAAAGCCCGTGGTGACTTTGAAATTGGGCGAAAATGGCTTGGCCTTTTACACGGTGAAGAATGAGTCCAATCGGCCCGTCACCGCCGTAGCGACCTATAATGTCACGCCGCACAAAGTGGGGCCCTATTTCCAGAAATTGGAATGTTTCTGTTTCCAAGATCGCACGCTGCAGCCGGGCGAGAGCATGGAATTGCCGGTGATCTTCTATGTCGATCCGTCATTGGCGACCGACCGAAATGTTGATGAAGTCACTGAAGTCACCTTGTCTTACACATTTTTTGAAGCAGGCGATAAACGGATCGAACAAGCACAGGCCGGCGGCGACGCAGCCTCTGTGATAAGACAGTGAAGGAAGCTGAAGTAAAACGGCTTTCTATGGTTGCCTCTTTCGGCAAGAACGCGCTAAACGACTAGATGAACTTGGGGATTCCCGCGCCTAAAGTGTCGGGACATAGTACAGGGCCAAAACATGGGTCACGCCGCCGTTAAACATGATTACCACCTCGTAGAGCCGAGCCCTTGGCCGGTTGTATCGTCACTGGCACTTTTCATTCTGGCCATTGGTGCCGTTATCTTTATGAAAGGCTTTGTTGATGATCCGCTGTCGGTCATCCAGGGCTATTTCGCCAATGAAGAGGCCGCAAAGGCCGCTTTGGCTGGCGGCTGGAAAGCTGTTGAAGCTGGCTTGCAAGCCAATGCCGGCTTCCAAGGCTTGGATCCTGCTTTGCAGGCTAAGACCATTGCCGATTTCAAGACCTCGCAACAATGGTATTGGTTGTTGGGCAAGGGCGACCCGATCATTTTGGTCGCAGGCTTCCTGTTCACCCTCTATGCCATGGCATCGTGGTGGGGCGATGTGATCAAGGAAAGCCACAAGGGCGATCATACGCCTGTAGTCGGCATCGGCCTACGGTATGGCATGATCTTGTTCATTGCGTCTGAAGTCATGTTCTTCGTGGCTTGGTTCTGGATGTTCTTTGAAGTCGGCCTGTTCGCGGATGAGCGTACCTTGTCGACTATTCCCGAAGTGGCAAGTGCTTGGGCTTCGTGGCCACCCGAAGGCGTTGAGACGCTGGATCCATTCCACTTGCCTTTGATGAACACCTTGGTTCTCTTGCTGTCGGGCACGACTGTCACGTGGGCGCACCATGCGCTGCAAGAAGGCAATCGTAAGTCTGCGCAATTGGGCCTTTTGATCACTGTTCTGTTGGGCCTGGGTTTCACCGGCTTGCAAGTTCTCGAGTACCAACATGCTTTGCATGGTGAGTATTTCGGTTTCGGTGGTGAGATTGTAGGCGTTTATGGTTCATCCTTCTTCATGGCGACGGGCTTCCACGGCGCACATGTGATCATCGGCACCATCTTCTTGGCGGTCTGCTTGTTCCGCCTGATGGCTGGCCACTTTACGCCCAAGAAGCACTTTGGCTTTGAAGCGGCTGCTTGGTATTGGCACTTTGTGGACGTGGTATGGCTGTTCTTGTTTGCCTTCATCTACGTCGCTTTCGCTTAACCTAGCGCTATATCCTCAATCGAGTGGGCGGGAGGCAACTCCCGCCCATTTGTCGTTTAAGGCCTGCGCTTCTGCAAAACCTGTCCGCGCCTGAGATCGGATGTGCTAAGAGGGCCGAACAATATCGAAATGGATCACCCCGAGTGACTGGACAGCGATAAATGGCGGTAAGTGTGTGGAAAGCAGGGTTGCTCAGCCGATGTCCCAATTGCGGGCAAGCGCCCCTGTTTGATGGGCTGTTGACGATCAAGCCCGTGTGCCCTTCGTGCAAAGCTGATTTTTCCATCGAGGATGCCGGCGACGGTCCAGCCGTTTTTGTCATTCTCGCCGCCGGGGCAATTTGTGTGCCCTTTATCTTGATCGCGGAACTGGCGCTGCGGCCGCCTATCTGGCTATTGATCCTGATAGCGCTGCCCTTCACGGCGGCGGTATGCATTGGCCTGTTGCGCCCCTTCAAATCCATGATGTTTGCCATGCAGTGGCGCTATAAAGCCGGTGAAGGCCAACAGGCCCGGAAGCAAGCCCATGACTAAGCCGCCCTTGGTTGAAACCCCCGAGGGCTGGGTCCCTTCGGGGCTGAAAGTTCGTGGCAAGGCGGGCAGCAAGGTCACACCCCCATCCACGCCTACCATAGCCCCACTTGATGCGCGTCCACCAACAAGGCCAGCCGCCAGTCCCAATCGGACCCCGCCAGAGCCCCCAAGCGAGCCGACCGGCACAAAAGCAAGCGACGGGTCGGGAGTCCGGTTTCGCCCGATGCCGGTTCTGACGATTTTGTCGATCCTTTGTTTGGGCATTCTTTATGTATTGGGCGATTGGCAATGGGCTAAGTTTGTTGAGAAATCGCGCGCGCCTGCCGTCGCTGCTGCCACGGCCCCCGTCTCGGTTTCAGCGGGCCTTCAGTCCCCGCAGCCTGAATATCGCCCCGTTGAGCTGACCGGCCTTATTGACCCGCGCAGCGTTCGGGTGCGGGCGCTTCGCGATGGGATTAATGGCTATCGCATCTTCACCCCAGTCGTCATGGAAGATGGTTGGATCTTTGTTGATCGTGGCTTTGTGCCGGAAACAGAAGTGGACAAAGTGCCCGTCCTGTCTGGACAAGTAAGCTTACGGGGTGTTCTGCGCAAAGGGGCAAAGGCCAATAGCTTTACCCCTGATAATGATCCCATCCGCCAGGATTGGTATTGGCCAGACTTGCCAGCCATGGGGGCCAGTTTGAAACTGACTGGCGGCTCACCTGCCTATTATGTCGCCCTCAATCTGGTAGATCCATTGGCCACCGGTCAGATGCAAATCAACCCGTGGGCAGACAGCAAAGGGGCTAATCAAATTCCGCCTGAGCGGCATTTGGGCTATGCCTTAACATGGTGGGGGTTTGGCTTCGCGCTCATCGGGGTCTATACGGGCCTGCACCTGCGTACCGGCCGTCTGCGTTTTGGGCGCGCCCCAACCTAAACTTCAACACGATAAAGCAAACTCATGCGCTATATTTCGACCCGTGGCGGGTCTCCTTCGGTCTCCTTCTTTGATGCACTTCTAACGGGCCTCGCCCCGGATGGTGGCCTGTATGTGCCCGAGACCTGGCCACATTTGAGCGCAGAACAACTTCGCGCCGCCGCGACCGCCCCCTATGCCGAGACGGCAGCCGCGATCCTGTCTTTGTTTGCAGGCAAAGATCTTTCCATGAAGGAAGCCATTGGCCTGACCGAGGAAGCCTATGGCGGCCAATGGGCCAATCCCGGCATCACGCCGGTGCAACAAGTGGGGCCGGGCGACTATATTCTCGAATTATTCCATGGGCCCTCGCTGGCCTTCAAAGACATTGCGATGCAGCTGTTGGCGGGCCTCTATGGTCTGGCGCTTGAGCGTCGCGATGCCCGCTTGGCCATTGTGTGCGCCACCTCTGGTGACACCGGTGGGGCGGCAGTTGAAGCTTTGAAAGAGACAGACCGCGTCGATTTATTCGTGCTCATGCCTAAGGGTCGCGTCTCCGATGTCCAACGTCGTTTCATGACCGCCTCAGGCGGCGACAATATTCATGCGCTGAATATTGAGGGCGACTTTGATACGGCCCAAGCCATCGTAAAGGCGCTATTTGCCGATAAAGCCTTTGCCCAAGAGGTGGCGCTCTCGCCAGTCAATTCGATCAATTGGGTGCGCATCATGGCCCAGTCGGTCTATTATGTGGTCGCCTCGTCGGCGCTTGCCATTGCCGGCCCGGTCAATTTCACCGTGCCATCGGGCAATTTTGGTGACGCTTTGGCAGGCTTTGTTGCCAAAATGATTGGTGCACCTATCGGCCGGATCATGATTGCGACCAATGCTAATGACGGGATCGCAAAAGCCTTTGAGACGGGCACCTATGCTAAATCTGCTGCCAGCCTTGCGACCCTAAGCCCGGCCATGGACATTAGTGTTGCCAGCAATTTTGAGCGGATCGTCTATGAAGCCGTGGGCCGCGATCCGGTGATCCTTAAAAAGCTTTATGAAAGCTTTGCCCAATCCGGCTCGTTTGATATTCCAGCCCCCGCCCTAGCGATGCTGAAGCAGCATTTTGACGCCTTTGGCGTGGATGACCAAGAAACCCGCTGGGCCTTGGCTGATTGTTTTGAGCAGACCGGCGAAGTCTTATGCCCGCATACGGCGGTTGGCTGGCGCGCCCGCTTTGGTGAGGATGAGATTACCGGTGCACGCGTCCTGTTGGCCACCGCCCACCCGGCTAAATTCCCAGAAACGGTTGACTCCATTCTAGGCCAAGCACCGGGCCTGCCCCGCCATTGCGCAGACTTGTTTGACCGCAAGGAAGTGATGGTTGATATGCCCGCCGATGCTGGTGCGGTGAAAGCCTATATTCGCGCCCATATCGGCACCTCGGCATGAGCGCTGCGAGCATAAAGACCCTCTCTAATGGTGTGCGCGTGCTGATGGACCCGATCCCGGGCCTTGCCAGCACCTGTGTTGGCGTATGGGTGAAGGCGGGCACACGGGCTGAGACGTTACGCGAAAATGGCATCGCGCATTTGCTGGAACATTTGGTGTTCAAGGGTGCTGGTGGGCGCGATGCGCGTGCTTTGGCCGAAGAGGCCGAGGGCCGTGGCATTTATCTTAATGCGGCAACCGGTTATGAGCGGACAGGCTTTTTTGCCCGTTGCCTCGCCGAGGATGCTTCTTTTGCCTTGGGTTTGACGGCGGATCTCGTCCTCAAGCCCCACTTGCGCCCGGAAGATCTTGCGCTCGAAAAAGGGGTGGTGCTGCAGGAAATTGGGGAGGCATTTGACGACCCCGAAGACCGCTGTGGCGTTCTCCACCAATTTGCGGCCTTCCCTGAGCATGCCTTGGGCAGGCCCATACTGGGCGATGAAGCAAGCCTTGCCGGGATTGATCAAGACGCGATCAACGCCTTCCGCAGCCGTACTTATGCCCCTTCCAGCATGCTGGTTGCCGTATCGGGCGCTTTGGACGCAGCCGAGATTGAAGACCAGGTTGAGCGTGCCTTTGGCGATTTGGCCCCATTTGAGCCTGCTGCTTCTATGCCTGCCAAAATCGGTGGCCGGGCCTTGAGTGAAGTGCGCGATGCCGAACAAGTCCATCTGACCTTTTCCTTGCCCGGCCCCCATTTGGGCAGTGATGAAGCGATTGCCGCCCGCGTGATGTGTGAGATTTTGGGTGGCGGCATGGCGTCACGCCTATTCCAAGACCTGCGCGAGACGCGCGGCCTTGTCTATTCGGTTGAAGCTTTTTGCGACCTTTATGAGGATGCAGGCCGTATTTGCGTCTCTGTCGGGTGCGGCGCATCTGATGCGACCGATGTCGCGCGGCGAACCGCCGATCATTTGGTGCACATGGCCGAACATGGTCCAACACCCCTTGAGCTAAAGCGCGCGGTTCGCATTCTTGAAGCCAGCATGATGATGGCCGCTGAAAGCCCTGCCGCACGCTGTGAGGCTGCCGTCAGCCAGACCTTGCTTTATGGCCGCCCGTTACCGCTGGCAGATGTTTCAGCCCGCATACGGCGGGTAGAGGCCGCTGGCGTGCAGCAAGCAGCCCGTGCTGCGCTAACGGCTGCGGAACAAGGTTTTGCTGCGGCTGCAGCGATTGGTCCGGCTTCAGGGCTTGCAGCGGCCCCCCTTTTCACGGCAAGCTTTGCCTGAACCGCACAAAAGGACCCTACCGGAGTGTTTCTAAATCTGGTCAGCCCAAGTGAAAGCAAGCTGCGCCTTGAAGGCGAGGGCGTCTATTTGCGTGAAGCGCAAAAGGGTGATTATCAAGCATGGGCGGATTTGCGGGCGGCGAGTGAAAGCTGGCTCGTGCCGTGGGAGCCTGAATGGCGCTTTGATGAACTGTCGCGCGCCTGCTATCTTTGGCGCTTACAAGGCTGGCGACATGACATCAAATTGGGTCTAGCCGCACCCTTTTTGGTCTTTCGGTCGAGCGATGATGCCCTTGTCGGTGGGGTGAATATCTCCAACATCCGCCGTGGCGTCGCGCAAGATTGCACCATTGGCTATTGGGTCGGCCAACCCTTTGCCCGCCAAGGCCTGACCCGCGCGGCAGTCCGCGCCGTTGTCGCCTACGCCTTTGGACCGCTCGGCCTCCACCGTGTCCAAGCCGCCTGTGTGCCCACCAATTTCCGCTCACGCGGGCTCTTGGAAAGCATTGGCTTCCAGGAAGAGGGCTTGGCCCGACACTATCTAAAGATCAATGGCGAATGGAAAGACCATGTCCTTTACGCTATTCTGGCGAACGAGTTTCACGAAGGCCTGTTGAAGGGGTAGCGCTTCGGGCTCTTGGGTGCGTTCCTGTATGACCGCACCCTAAGACGCGAAGCACAGTGTGCGAATGGCAACTTTTGGCCGGGGAACGAACCCGCTCCGCGGGAGGTTTGTGCGTGATGGTCTG
>NZ_NCSQ01000008.1 GCF_002105465.1 Aquidulcibacter paucihalophilus | reverse complement strand
ATCAAGGCTCGGCTTGATCGATTGGATCAGCGGGATCTGGCACGGGGGCGGGACATGGCCATCCTTCGTGAAACCCTCCTCGCGTTCGTACGCATCTGGTTCACCTATGCAGGACCTCTCGAGCGCGAGGATGACGATGATCAGGCTGAGGCACTGTTTGATGCGTTTCTCGATGAGGTCGCGCGTGGAGTGCGGGGGTGAGGTCATCCCGATAAAACTTGTAGCAGAGCGCTTCGGATGAGAATGTCTTCGGTACGCGGCGTTGAGACAACGTCTCTTACGCTTGGCTATTTCGCCTTGCGCTGATGAGGGTTAGAATCTTCCACGCTTTCGAGCCAAATAGTAGATAGTTGGGCCATATATGATAATAGTGGCACCGAACTGCAGTTATTGGAGTGGGGAGAGAGATCTTGAAGCCGCCAGATATCTCAAATGCCAAGAACCGCGACTTAGCCGCATAAATGACGCCATGCGCAGAGCGGCGGCTACTGCCCGCAAGATTGCTATGCAAACTGGGACTGGGATCGTTCTGAGCGAAAATGGAAAAAACGGTGCATAACTCAGCCGAACAATGGCGGAGGCAATAACTAACCGATAGCCCCTTTAACCTGATTGTTGGCGCTTTGGAACTGGCTAATTAGCTTTGGGTCAATAACTAAATCATCTCTTCGAAATTAAGCCTGAGTCAGCCTATTGGTACGCGGCTGACCTCGGTCTGCTCGGTTTTGGCGGGCTAAATCCATCGCAGCCGGTTGCCGCTCGCGATGCCTCGGCCTTAAGTTTTGCATCTAGTCTAGTTGGAAGTGTGGACAGCCGACCCCAGAATTGGCGGGATTTTCCATAAACGGCGATGAGACTTTCGTATCAGAGCGGATCCAAAATCTATCCACAAGTCGCTGCAGCTTGCCGTGAATTGTCTGTTTTCCACGGACCATACACGGACCCAAAACCAAAATTGCTCCGTATTCAGATCAAAAAATCATCTAAATCTTTGATTTAATGGTGGGCGCGACAGGGATTGAACCTGTGACCCCTACGATGTCAACGGCGGTGACTTGTCTTTGTGGGGGTTTGATCAACGTTGAGCACGTATGATAAATGTATATAAATCAATAAATAAGTTTGAGAACCACTCTTGCCACACTTTGCGAGGCCTTGTAATGAATTGAGAACCACTGGGGACCATATGGGGACCGGATTTTTTGAGGCCTAACATGGCGAAGCGTGAACCAAGCCGACGCGCGAGACTGAATAAGAGAACTTTGGACGCCATCCAGCCGGATGCTGACAAAGATATCATCGTCATGGACACTGAAATCAAAGGCTTTCGGGTTCGCATTAGGCCTTCAGGCCGCAAGACCTTTGAATTCCGCTATCGGGTCCCCGGTCGCCAACGACTTTATGTCATAGGCGACCTTGGCGAGAAGACGGCAGACGAAGCCTCAAAGGAAGCCATAAGGTTAGCTGGGCAAGTTGCTAGCGGCGGTGATCCTCAGAGTGAGAAGCTTGGAGAGCGTGAGACCGTCAACGCTGCTCGCAAGGTAAGTGAGATTATCACTGAATATCTTCGCGAAGGTCCAACGGATAAACCAGATAAGCGGGCCTCTAGCTGGGATGTAGATCGGATAAACCTCCAGCGCCATGCTTTACCAGTCTTGGGAAAGAAATATCTCTCTGAGTTAACCCCTCAGGTTCTGGCCAATTGGCAGGCGGCGGTTGCAGATGGCAAGACTGCCCTAACCGAGAAGACAAAGGCGCGTGGCGTGGCCAAGGTCACAGGCGGGCGTGGTGCGGCGTCTAGGGCCATGCAATGCATGAGCGCGATGATGGAATGGGCTGTTGCCCGGGGGCTGGTGGAGACTAATCCCTGCAAGCGCGTCAAGCGGTATCAGTCCAACGGGAAAGAGCGCTATTTGTCTGAGGATGAAGGCGCGGCAATCTGGGAAGCCATCGAGGCGCTACAGGTCGAGGGCGCTATATCAGGCGCGGCGGCGGATTGCTTCAGGCTCTTAGCGCTGACTGGTGCGCGGCGTGGGGAGATTGTTGGCCTTAGGTGGCCAGAAGTCGATTTGCGGCGTGGTCTATTGTTGCTTCCACCTTTGCGCCACAAAACAGGCGGGCAAGCCAGACCAAAGGCGATTCCTATGCCTTCGCTGGCTGTTTCGATCCTTGCGGCAATCCCCCGGCGCTCGGATTGGGTTTTCCCAAATTCTAAACTTGATGGGCCGATGGAACCCCCGAAGCGCGCATGGGCAAAGGTGGTCAAGAAGGCTGGGGTTAGTGGTGTGTCGCCTCATACATTCCGCCACACAGTCGCCTCTTGGGCAGTAGCAGACGGACAAAGCCTTGCTGTGGTCGGCAAAGTCCTAGGCCATTCACGGCCTCAGACAACGGCACGATATGCTCACTTTGCGGCTGGGGCTGGTGTAGAAGCCCTAGAGGCTGTTGCGGGGCGGTATCTCTCTTACTCAGCGCGGACGGCTAAAGAGGGGGGTGAAGATGCCGCGTAAACTAAACTCCAGCGAGGACGGGAAGGCGAACCAGATCGCGTCAATACAATCGAGCCAGCCTAACGAAAACCCAAGACACCTTTCTGATGATACCCATACGGCAATCGAGCAACTTATCCAATTTTCTAGCGAACTAGACCTGCTCGATTCTGAGGCTGAGGCGCTGATGGAAGCGGATGGTGCTTCTGAAAAGCTTGGCCAACCGCGTAATTATGTCGAACACACAGCGGATTTCATTTTTCAGGGTGAGCCTATTCGGATGGTCCGTGCTTGGCGCATGGTACAAGGGGGCGTGGCAGGTGGAAACATGAACTTGGTGCCGAGTGGGCCAAAAACGCGTGAACTGAAGCAAGAGCACCTCTCTTCAAGGGCGCGAAAACCTGACAATATTCAAGATGAAATTCTGAAAACATCGAAGTCTGCTGCTTACCAGAGAATCGCTGAATGCGGATTTCCGTATGGGGCTGTCAGTTTGGTAATGCAGGACGGCGTTTGGGTTGATGAAGAACGGTCAGAAGGACCCTTCGAACAAAGGATAGACGCGGAAAACTTGTGGAAATATGTGGCACCCGAACTTGATCTCTCAGCGGCTTGCAAAGTTTTGGAGGTCGCCCGGCAAGTCGAAACAGTTATGCATGCAGGCGATGAAGGCCTTTTGGCCGCTGCTTGGTGGAATCTAGGTTATTTGTTTTCAAGGTTGGAGGCGGACACCGTCCCACTAGCGGGAGATGGAAAAACGAAAAATCAAAGGGCAACATCGGGCATTAAAAACGGAATTAGCACAAAGAAGGGAAATCGCCGAAAACAGAAGAATGACCAGCAGGCCATAAGCAGAAGGCAGGATGACGTCCTGTTATTGGCCATAAACTTTAGAGGAAATAATCCGCGGATGTCTGATGATACTCTCGCGGCTAAAATTCACAGTCGACTAAATGCAGATGTCAGCGAAGATACAATTCGAAGTGACATTCGCAGTCTGATCAAAGACAGTCGCCTGCCTAAAAGCAAAGTCCGAAAATCCCCTGTGTAAATATGGTTGGGTTCTGCTAGCGGACCCAATTCAAGATCGAATTTGTTTGTTTATTTGATGGCCTGAGCCAAGAAATGTTGCCTTTTGCGGCATAAGGCTCGGAGCGACAAGCAATGCAAGACAACTTCCCCCTGTATGGTGACACTCGCACAGTAGCTGAAAGGTTCGGCCTCAGCGCTGCCACTCTAAGCACACTTCGAACACGCGGCGGTGGCCCGCTTTTCTGCAAACGTGGCGCACGCGTCTTTTACCGATTTGATGATGTAGCAGATTGGCTTGAAGCAGATCGCCGGGCTAACACGTCTCAGACCGTGGCGGCATAGTGATGGACCGCACAGAAAACCCGGCTGCGCTGGCAGGCGCTAACCGGGCTAAGAAGATGATGCCAATTAATGACGCGGCGTCATCTTCTAGCAAAAACAGACCCAAAGATCAATCTAACAGGCAACGCCAGCGCGCATTCGGCCTTAATGAACTGCGGGACTTGGATCCCAGTTCATCCAAGGGTTGGAAGTCCGCCGGGGAGCTGGTCTATCAGTTGGTCTCTCGGCTTGAAGTAGAGCAACAAGAGGGAAGCGGCTTCGTTAAGTGCGGTGAGTGCCGATTTTTTGCTGGTCATCCAAAATCGGACTTGGAGGGCACATGTCGATATAGTCCCCCAGTCGCAAGTGATGGCGGGTCAAATGCCTTCCCGATTGTGCGCCTCAATGCTTGGTGCCGGGTTGGGCAGTCAACGCGGGAGAACCGCCCATGAATCTCTGTAATCAAGATTCAACCGCCATCATTCGGGCGCTGTTGGGCGATCCCGTGAAGGGCAACTCTACGGCCTCGGATTGGCGATATGGTCCACGCGGTCACCTATCTGTCGTACCTGCCCGTGGGGTCTGGCACGATAAGAAAGCAGACAAGGGCGGTGGTTTGTTTGACCTAGTAGTTCACCTCGGGCACGCAAAAAACCGTTCTGAGGCCGCTAAGTGGCTAAAGGCTGGTAATCTGATGCCCGCGAATGCTGCTCGAGTGTATTCCGGTGAAACCCTGCATCAGAAAGCCGAAAGGCTAGCTGCTGAAGCAAAGGAAGCTGAAGCCAAACGTGCACGCGCAATGGAGATTTGGGACCAAGCGCAATCAATTGCTGATACTCCAGCCTCCAATTATCTGACGGAAGCAAGGTGCATTCCCGAAGCCGTCCTCGAGGGTGTCTCTACGCTGAGGTTTCACCCAAATGCGCCTTTGCATCCATATACGCGCGGTGGTTACGTCTACCCCGCGTTAGTCGCTCTAGTCCAAGGGGCGGACGGTGAAGCAGTGGGGGTTCATTTGACTTTCTTGCTTCCTGATGGGGCGGGCAAAGCAGACCTTCCAACGTCTCGCAAGTTCTGCGGCAAAGGGTTCAATGGGGCGGCTGTGCGCCTCGGTGGCGGTCCTGACTTGATTGTGGGCGAGGGCATAGAGAGCGCGCTTTCGGCTGGCTATGCACTCGGGCTAACGCCTGTTGCGGCGCTATCAGCTACCGGAACCAAAACATTTCAGTGGTGGAAAGGAGTAAAGGCAGTCGCCTTTGCGCCTGACATAGATGCCTCTGGCCTTGGCATGCAGGCCGCTCGATTCGCGGCAGAACGACTTCACCATGCGGGTGTGAAAGTGGCTGGTTTTGCCATCCCTCCCAATGGCCTCAACGACTGGAATGATGCAGCCCGCGCTGGGCTTTTGAATAAGGAGGCGCGGTCATGAGTGAGCCCGCTTTTCAATTAGAACCGTTCGACTGTGAAGGCTTGGATGGCGTTGCAAATGACCAGAACGGCGACGTCTGGGGCGATCCCTATGAGATGAGGTCAACAGGTCTTTGGCTTCAAAAGGATGACAAGCCAGAGTTTCTTTGCAAACCGTTTGAAGTCATCGGCCAAAGTCGCACTAATTCCGGCGATGGCTGGGGGCTCATGATCGAGTTCTACGATGGCGACGGGCGGCAAAAGACACTCAATATCTCTCGCGCTGATCTGATCTCTGAGCGGGGCGAAGCTATGGCGGCATTAGCGTCCCAAGGACTGAAGTTTCCACCGGGCGCGACTAAGAAACTCAAAGCAGCACTAGCAAGTCTAGATCCTGATGCCAGGGTCAGAATTGTCGAAACCGCTGGCTGGGTCGAGCCCGGTAAGGCTTACATGCTTGGGGATCGGCCAATTGGGGCCGAACATAGCGAGCCTGTGCGTCTTATGGGAGATGCCCAGCCTATGCGCCTAGCTGGCACGTTTGAGCAATGGCGCGCTTCTGTGGCGCTTCCATCATCTGGCAACACGCGGCTGGTGCTTGCTGTTAGTGCGGCGTTTGTTGGTCCATTGCTGGCGCTTACTGGCTCTGAAGGCTTGGGCCTGCATTTTCGCGGTGCATCATCATCGGGCAAATCCACTGCTTTAGCGGTTGCGGCATCTGTCGCGGGTGTGCGTCTTGGCACTTGGCGCGCAACTAGCAATGGCCTTGAGGGGATTGCTGCGGCCTCAAATGATGGGCTCCTGATCTTGGACGAATTGGGCGAGGTGTCTGCGCGCGAAGTTGGCGGCGTGGTTTACATGCTCGGGAACGGCCAAGGGAAGCAACGGGCTGGCCAAACAGGGGACGCTCGCAAGCGCAGGAGCTGGCGCGTGGTAGTCCTATCTTCAGGTGAAGTCTCAATAGCCCAAAAGGCTCAAGAAGATGGACTCAAGGCCAAAACGCGTGCTGGGCAAGAGGTCCGCCTAATCGACATTGAGGCCGATGCAGGTGTAGGCTTTGGGGTCTTTGAGAATATCCCGGACAGGCTCACTCCAAGCGAGTTCTCAGACCATTTGAAGGAGGCCGCTGCGAAGCATAGCGGTCACGCGATGCCGCGATACATTGAGGCCTTACAAGCCGATATGGGTAAACCTGTCCTGCTTCTATTTACTCAGTTAAAGGCGGCCTTTGCCTCTGCCTATGCAGATATAGGCGGGCAGGCGGCAAGGGTTCGAGACAAGTTCGCGTTATTGGCCTGTGCGGGCGAATTCGCGACACAGTGTGGTCTGACGGGCTGGAGCAATGGCGAGGCTACAAGGTCAGCCAAGGCTTGCTTTGAAGCGTGGTTCAACCAACGCAAGGGCGCAAGTCATGAAGCCAGTTTGGCGATTGAGACAGTGCGCGGCTTCATTCAATCTCACGGCGCTAGTCGTTTTCATGTGCCAAATGATGATGAGGCTAACTCACGCGTTATCAATCGTGCTGGTTGGGTCCGCGAGGTCAAGGGTGAGAAGTGTTATTGCTTTGCTAGTGTGCCGTGGAAGCAAGAAGTGCTTGCCGGGCAAGATGTAAGGCTGGCCTGTACGCACCTTACCCAGAAAGGATTGCTGATTACCGATGCACCTGAGGCCAATGGCCGAAAGCGCTTTACTTACAAGCTTTCCACACCGGACGGCCTTCAAAACGTTTACGCTGTTAGAGCTTCCATCTTGCTTGATGGGGAGATTTGACGATGTCTTCAGCGCTTAACTTCCAGCAGGGCATCGAAATCAGTGGGAAATGTGGGAAGTGTGAGAAATTGCTCGATAGCCCGATGAATAATAACGAGAATTCGTTTCCCACATGGCTACTCCAGCATTTCCCACAAGCCAACTCTGTGGGAAATGTGGGAAGTTCCCGTGAGGCCGCGGGAAGCAAATTGTTGTGCAATTGCAGTGGCTTGGGTGAATTTTCCCACATTTCCCACATTTCCCACGATAGATGTTACATTGCGGAAAACGCAGAAGTCATAGGTTCCTCAGTCGCCGAATTGTTATCGGCGGATGAGCAAATAGCCGATGTCACGGTCGCCATCCCGGACCCAGAACGTGAAGGGATTATGCGCTTCGGTGGTGGCTTGCCTGCCTCATGGGCGCAGGTGTTTTCGGCACTTCACCCAGATCGACCACCGGAGGACCTAACGCGGGAGCAATGGCGGGAGCGCCTAGACGCAATCCTAACTTTCGGGGACCGATACGCCCATGACCTAGAGCGCCTTGGCTGGGATGCTGAAGAGCTTTTTGCGGTGGGTCAGTTTTGGCAAAGGCTAGATCAGCGTGGCGTCGGCTGGTTTGTTGCTGAGGCTATGGCGGAGGGTGGCAAAGTCAAAGAGATAGGCTCAAGGTCGATCCAATATGATACCAGACGCGGGGCAGGCCGGACAATTTGGAATGAGGCGTTTGCGGTTGTGGTCCCGAATGGGGTAGGTAAGCCGTTGTAGAAAAAATTGGGGCTAAATTGGGAATTGATAGCACACGGCAAACTTTACTGTTTGAAGCTCAAAATGAGGAGACGATCCCAATGGAATGGATACTGGGTTTTGGCTTTGGGCTTGTTGTGTACGCAATTGCCGCCGGAGCTAAGGATATATGCCAACGCTTGGACGCCATTCACAAGCAGTTGGATCGAATAGAAAGGTCCGCAGTTCAGAGGCAAAACTCTCTCCAAACGGTCGAATCTGCAGCTTTAAAGTTTCTTGATTAGCGCCCATATCTTGAAAGCAGCTAACAAACTTTATCAGCTTTGGATTCCATCTTTCTTTGTGGCTGGTACGATTACATCACGGCGATAAAATACAAATGCCATGAGTGCTAGTCCGGGAACATATAGTAAGCCTGCCATCCAATTCATAGAACCACTATTTGGTCCGAATGGTCCGACCGCTGACCCCGTATTGGCATAGCCCCAAGCTGCAAACAGTAAAACGCAAAGCGCACTGAGCACGATAGAAATCAGATACCGAGTCTTCAAGTTCTTTATAAAAACACCAAAGGCTGCGCGAAACAAACTATACAGAAGTGTCCCCAAAATAACCGCACCCAGAGTCGCTCCAAAAAGCTCAGCCATCAAGCCCAGCATGCCCCATCCCTTCAAATTTAGATCTAAAAGCCTGCATAGAGATACCTAAACATGTTGCTAAATCAATAGCTGATCTAATGGCCAAGGCTCTATCTGGCATGAGCAATTGCCCCATGTTTGGGTTAGGGGCCTTGTTGGCGATTTAGCCTCCAGTGAGGTTTCCAGTCACGGACCACGTTCGAAAGAAATTTGCTAACATTTCCAAACATGAAAGGGCGGCGAAAACGAATTTCCGGAAGCGGTAAAAGGGCGTGCTTTGGGGAATTTTTCCTAGCGGTAAAAGAGAGGGGTGCGCTTGCTAACAAGCGAAAACAAGGCCACTCAGAACGGCGAGGAAACAAAAGAAAACCCACTCACAAGTGCGAGTGGGTCTCTGTGACTCAGAATTGGCTTTGTGCGGGTTTTTGTGTTGCGCCCTTAGTTTGGGGTTGTTTGGGTTCTGCCCGCCTCTAGGGCGATTAAATCGGCCTCTAGCAATTGGACTAAGCGCCAAAGTGCGTCACGGTCGTGGCGGTCTGGCACGATGTCAGGATTCCCACTTAGCCCACCGATTGCCCTTAAGATGTCAAAGGCGCGTGACGCGGTTTCCTCAAGTTCATGATCTTGAGCGGGCGGAACCTTCCGGGCCTGGGCTGGCTGGTTTAGTTCGATTGTCATGGCTGTTCCTCTCTTATGCGGCTTGGTCAATGAAGGTCTGAAGGTCGCGAATGATTGAAGCGGTGATCTTGCCCGCTAGGCTTTCGTCGCAGGCTTGGATGGCGTCACTCGCCTCTTTTAGCGTGCAGGTGGGGGCATAGCAGGCCTGAAGCGCCTTTGCCTTGACGGCTAATCCTTCGGGCGTAGTGGCCGGCATATCGACCACCAGACGCTGAAGGACCGAGAGCCTTTCCTCAATTGCGGATGCCGCTTCAGACAGACGATCATGCTCAGCCAATAATTGCGCGCGCTTGGTGTTTGCCTGCCATTCGGCACCAGCGGCTACGATCTTTTTTATGCGCTCGATTGCCGCTTCAGACAGTTTACTAATCTCGCACTTGCCCACATGGGTGATGTCAGATCGATTGGGGTCCGTGCGCGCTGCAAGGATCAGCCTCATGGCGTCCACATGTCGCTCTGAATAGATTTTAAGGCCATATTGTCGCCCAAGGTCATCAGCGTGAGGGATACGCAAAAAGAGGTCAGACTCCCCAAGCATAAGCGCGCTGGGGACGGCCTCACAAAGGTGAATTTCTTCGGCACGGGCTGCGACGTCGGTAGCCTCCCAAGCCTTTCGGGCTTCGGCTGAAAGCTTTGTGATGCGTCGGCCTATATCAAAAATGGTTTCCATGTCTTGTTCCTTCTAGTGGCCTAGTGCCGTTAGCGCCCTATCCAATGCATGTGACCAGATCGGGCGTAGGATCGGCCAATGTTCCAAACGGTGCGATTGCCGCTTGAAGTGAAGACAGCAACAGGACGCGCCCAGCCTTCGCCTTGGCTGGTGCGTGGCTTAGCTGCAGGCAACAGGCCCAGCTTACGTTTCATCCAGACCCAAGCCCGGCGAAGCGCGTCGGCTAGCGTGCGGCCATCTTTGCGGATGATGGTCCAAGCTGCCTTCATGATTGCGGCGCGGTGGCTGTTGGTGATGGTCATTTTAGCTTTCCATGTTGCTTAGTTAGTGTATTATGCTAACTATGTAGCGTGACATGATATGTATGTCAACATGTGATGCTAACTTTTCAGCATAGGGTGCTAAAATGATTGATCCCCAGCAAATCCGAATGGCACGAGCGGCCTTAAACCTTCGCGTTCTTGATTTGGCAGAAATTGCTGATTGCGCGTCGGCAACACTTGTGAGGTTTGAAAAGGATCGTGGAGGCCTTCAGTCTGGCACGATGGCACGCATTAAAAGCGCCCTAGAGGCCCGTGGCGTAACCTTCCTAGAGGATGCCGGGCAAGGGTCTGGGATACGGTGCAAAGTGACAGGGGAGTGATGGGTATGCCCAAGAATGTTAGCTGGGAAAAAGGCTTCCAACGTCTGTGGCAAGTATACGCCTGTCTTGTTTTTTGTTTTGCGATCTTTCTCAGACTTATTGATGCGGGGTATTCGAACCCCACATTTAGCTCGGAGTGGTTTGCCATTCTTTTGAAAGCAGACCTTTGGGCAGGGGTCACTATAGCGCTGTGGCTATTCGTTCCGGTCGCTATATCGAAGGCCTTTCAGTGGGTCAGTAAAGGCTTCAAGGGCGATACCAATTGATAGCAAATGAAAACATCGGGGGCCTGCAAATAGGGCAAAAGCAATGAGGGTGCCGCTTAGCATTTCTTAGCATTCCCTCAGTCATGGACGGTCAGAAATGCAAGCCATCGCGCTGCGCGTGTGCGCCCTTATCGGCTGGTGAGAGATGCCCAAATTTCCGTCATCGCGCATTATGCGCGCGCACGAGTGGACAGGTGACACTTGCCAAAAATAGGTATATAAAGTTACCTAATTCCTGGGGGCTAATCATGTCGCAAAACCAAGTCCAAACTGGCCAAGTTTCGCCTGTCCGCAATGGCCATGCTTATGGGCGCAGGCTTTACCGGGTCAATGACCACCGCTTGTTGCGTCGCCTGCCTTGGAAGGCTGAGAATCGGACGCCAATTCTTGAGGCGCTAGGATCGGCACAAGTCCCCGATGTGATCGATGTGAAAGCGCTACGGGAGCGTGAAGGACTATCGCGTGAGGACTTCGCCTCAATTTATGGCCTGTCAGTCGATAGCGTTCGATCATGGGAGCGGGGGACCGTCCCCAGCCGGGCAACGCGCGCCTATCTGGCCATCATTGCCCATGCGCCTCATATGGTTCGGCGTGGGCTGGGTGTTCGGTGGTAAGGCAATGGCAACAAATGGCAACATAGTTGCCCCTAAGCCAAACTGCCTTGAAACCTTCGCGCGTGGGCTAGCTGAAGGCGACACCCAGCTAGATGCTTACCTTTCGGCTGGGTTTAGTGGGGGCAGGCAGGCGGCTAGCAGGCTGGCTAGGCGCGCTGACATTAAGGCACGGGTGGCC
>NZ_NCSQ01000001.1 GCF_002105465.1 Aquidulcibacter paucihalophilus | reverse complement strand
GTGGCGATCTTTGCCCCTCCATACATCGCGCGCGCACTTGGCAGCATTTCACCCCGCTTCGAGCATAAAGCCTCAAGGGGTTGTCCCAAGAATCTCTAGCCTTGCGCGCCGGATAGCGCGCTCCTGCTTCCCTGCTGTAACCCCATAGCCCAATATTTGGGCCTTTAGCATTGTCGCTTGAATTGCCGCGTTTGCTTGGGGAGGGTCTGCCATAAGGGCCTTTACCCTTGCCCCTTCGATCTCCTGAAGCAAAACTGTAATAAGGTTATCTCTGGGATTGGCTGGGGGCATCTTCAATTCGGCCACCCGTGCCTTAATGTCAGCGCGCCTAGCCAGCCTGCCAGCCGCCTGCCTGTCCCCGCTAAACCCAGCCGAAAGGTAAGCATCTAGCTGGGTGTCCCCTTCAGCCAGCGCACGCGCGAAGGCCTCAAGGCAGTTTGGCTTAAGGGCAACTATGTTGCCATTTGTTGCCATTGCCCTACCACCGCACACCTAGCCCACGCCGCACGATATGAGGCGCATGGGCAATGATGGCTAGATAGGCGCGTGTTGCCCGGCTGGGGACGGTCCCTCGCTCCCATGATCGAACGCTATCGACTGACAGGCCGTAGATTGAGGCGAAGTCCTCACGCGATAGGCCTTCACGCTCCCGAAGCGCTTTGACGTCTATTGCATCGGGGACTTGTGCCGATCCTAGCGCCTCAAGGATTGGCGTCCGATTCTCAGACTTCCAAGGCAGGCGACGCAACAAGCGGTGGTCATTGACCCGGTAAAGCCTGCGCCCGTGGGCATGGCCATTGCGGACAGGCGAAACTTGACCAGTTTGGACTTGGTTTTGCGACATGATTAGCCCCCAGGA
>NZ_NCSQ01000025.1 GCF_002105465.1 Aquidulcibacter paucihalophilus | reverse complement strand
TCGGCGGGGATGACGGTGGTTTTGGTTAGGTTTTTTATCTGAACGCGCTTTGGTGATCCCTCTGGTCCACCAAACCGCACCCGAAATTGTTTCTGCGACATCGGGGTAGTCAAGTGTCCGTTTTCTTCGAAAACGGATCGCTTGCGACGCAGCAAAGCTGCGCACTTGACGACCCAGATGTCGCGGACATGCTTGACGATTCATTTTGGTGAAACAGGGTTTCCACCAAAATGAGTCCAGACAGACAAAGCCTTGAACGATGCCATCCCCGATTGCGTCAGCCGAGTCGCCGACCTAGGCCTAGTGCCGGAGGGTCCCGCAAGGTCCCCGCTCTGCGCTAACGCTTCGGCGGCCATGACATCGTGGGGGTGGGGATCCTTTTTATCTCGAAGCGTTTCGATACCCCTATGCCCTTCCCAATGCCAAGTCGCTTACATAGGGATTGGTCTTACGCTCCCAGCCGAAATTGCTGATCTCGCCATGGCCGGGCACGAAATGGACATCATCGCCAAAGGGCCAGAGTTTGCCAGTGATGGAGGCAACCAGATCGTCGAAATTGCCTCTTGGGAAATCGGTGCGCCCGATCGAACCCTTGAACAACAGGTCACCGACAAAGGCGATTTTGGCATCCTTATTGATGATGGCAACATGGCCCGGTGTGTGACCGGGGCAGTGGACAACGTCAAACTGATGCCCCGCAAGCTCTAGCGTGTCGCCGTCCTTCAGATAGCGGGTCGGCACGCAGTTTTCATAACCTGAGGTCTGACCATATTTGGCCCATTGGGCGACAATATCATCCAACAGCCATTGATCATCCTCGTGTGGGCCAATGATGTCGACGCCAAGTGTGCGCGACAATTCCTGCGCCCCACCAGCATGGTCCAAATGACCATGGGTGAGCCAAATGGCCACCACCTTCACCCCCAAATGCTGCACCGCCCCCAACAGGCGTGGCACCTCACCACCGGGATCAACAAAGACAGCCTCCTTGGTCGCCTGCGACCACAATAGGGTAGTGTTCTGCTGAAACGGCGTGACTGGAATGATGGAGGCTTGAAGGTCAGAAGGATTTGGCATGGTGGGTGTCCCTACAACTTCGCCTGCAGCCCGTTCGCCCAAGCGGTGATGTCACCCGCGCCGAGGCAGACGAATATATCGCCGGACGTGCACTCAGCCTTCAGGAGCGCGGGAAGATCGTCAGGCGAGGCCAGTTTCAAGGCGCGCTTATGGCCATGATCGCGGGCGGCGCGCACCAAGGCATCGGCGTCTACGCCCTCAATCGGGGCCTCGCCAGCTGTATAGACATCAGCAATGGCGACCACATCGGCATCATTGAAGCAGCGGGCGAAATCATCGAACAAAGCCTGTAAGCGGGTAAAGCGATGCGGCTGGACGACTGCAACCACTTTGCCGGACGTGACTTGACGGGCGGCCTTCAGCACGGCGGCAATCTCAACCGGATGGTGGCCGTAATCATCAATGATGCGCACACCCTGCCACTCGCCCACTTTGGTAAAGCGGCGCTTGACGCCTTCAAACTGCATCAGGCCTTTGGCAATCTGGGCATCACTTGCACCCAGTTCGCGCGCCACGCTGATCGCAGCCAAGGCATTGGTGACATTGTGCAGACCGGGCATCGGCAGGTGCAGGCCATCAATTTGATGCGCCGGGCTGCCACGCTTGGCCGCAAAGGCAACCGAGAAGCGCGAGCCATCTGGATCAGCCTCTAGGTTTAGAGCCCGCACATCGGCTTGCGGGTTAAAGCCATAGGTCACCACGCGCCGATCAGTGGCACGCGCGACCAGCCCCTGCACGCCTGGATGGTCGATACACATGACGGCAAAACCATAGAAAGGCACAGATGCCACAAAGGTCTCAAACGCTGCCTCCATCGCCTCGGCTGTGCCATAAAAGTCCAGATGCTCAGGATCCATATTGGTGACGATAGCAATGGTGGGGCGCAATTTGGTGAAGGTTCCGTCGCTTTCATCGGCCTCCACCACCATCCAATCGCCAGAGCCAACCCGCGCATTGGTGCCATAGGCATTGATAATCCCGCCGTTAATCACAGTGGGGTCTTTGTCGGCCGCATCAAGAAGGGTTGCGACCATAGAGGTGGTCGTTGTCTTGCCATGGGTACCACCCACCGCAATGGTCCAGCCCAGACGCATGAGTTCAGCGAGCATCTCAGCGCGGCGTACCACGGGGATGCCGAGATCGCGGGCGGCCACAACTTCCACATTATCGGGCTTGACGGCGGAGGAGATCAACACAATCCCCGCTTCGGCCACATGCGCCCCTTCATGGCCGACAAACACCGTGATTCCGGCCTTGCGCAAGCGGTCGAGATTGGCGCTATCCTTGGCGTCCGAGCCCTGAACCTTATGGCCCCAATGGGCAAGCACTTCGGCAATCCCGCTCATCCCAATCCCGCCAATACCAACAATATGAATGGCACCGATATCAAGGGGGATGGAATTGGTTCGCATGGCTTGGGACTTTCTGATTCACGAGTTTCTCTGTGAACACCGAAAGCGCGAAAGTGGCAACTCTGAGCGCTGTTTGAAACCCTGCACAGCCACCCAATTCTCTACCTTGACCATTAACTCTACATATGTTGTATTAAGCACATGAAACGAAATCGACCGCTCTCCAAAGAGGCCCGCACCCTCGTCCAAACGCTGGCAGACACCCCTCTTGAATGGCGTTATGGGTATGATTTGCTCAAAGCGACTGGCCTGAAGTCTGGCACGCTCTACCCAATCCTGATGAGATTAGCGGATCGGGGTCTTCTCGAAGCCAAATGGCTTGAAGCCGAAACGCTGGGTCGCCCACAACGCCATGCTTACAAGCTTACGCCCGCTGGCTGTAGTTTGGCGGCGCAACTAACCAGTGCGTCAGCACCAGATGAGGTCATCCTTGGGGGGCAGCCAGCATGATCAGCAGACAGCCCGCATTTGCAGCAGTCATAATTCGCCTTGCCCACGCCATCATGCCGCCCGAGCGGAGAAACTGGGCTGACGCAATGGCCCATGAATTTGAAGCGCTAGAGGCCGATCATCTGGGTTTTGCGCTTGGGTGCTTTACCTCAGCGGGAGTTGCAAATTTTCAGACGCTAGGCGGCGTTTCTCGGCTGATCATCTTTCCAGCTTTGCTTGGAATTTTCGCGATGCTGTTTGGACTCTGCAAAACAGCTTTTGAAACGGTTAGATCTAACGGTGGCTTCGAGAAATGGGAGTATGATTATCAACGAGATTTCATAGCGCTAAACAGTAGTTCTGAAGTCAGCGCATTGGCCAGTTCTTTCTTGCTGATCGTTACCTTCTTGCTTTTGGGGAATGCCGCGTGGCAACTCTTGAGAGCCTTGAATAAGCCGGCTGACGGTCCTTTCTTAGCCAAACGGCTTTCAAGCGCTCTGTCTGGCGTGGCTTTGCTGCCGATCGGAACTTGGGCATGCTTGGCATTAGCCTCACAGCTGCTTGGCTCAGAAAACGGACTATATCCCATTTTAATGTTTATTGTTTTCAGTCCAATAGCGCTTCCATTTACTTTAGTCGCGATCATGGCAAATCTTAGTCACAGGGCTTTAATGAAGTCCGCACTTTGGAGTGCTTTGCTTTACACAATTGCCTCGGCATTATGGATAACGTTCACTCGAGATGGTCGCCCTTGGCCCAGCCTCAGCCAATTGGGTGTAATACATTTTCTACCAACGTCCATTATGTTTGCAGTCAGTGTATGTGGATTGGGTCTAATGTGGCTTGAAAGACGCAGGACTAAGGAAGTCTGAGCGCCCGTAAATCAAACCCCTTGTTGAATCGCCGCAAATACCAGGTCAGCCAAGGCTTCGGCCGCATCGGGTTTACCGACGCCTCGGGCAGCTTTGGCGCGCTTTTGCAATGCATCGGGAGCAGTCAGGCGGTTTTCAAGCAATTGGGCCAAGGCATCGACGGTGAATTCCGACTCCTTGATGACATCGGCTGCACCGACACTCGCCAAGGCTTCGGCATTGAATGTCTGATGGTCATTGGTTGCCCCCGGTAGCGGGACCAAAATCGCAGGTCGACCGACGACGGCCGTTTCAGAAATGGTCGAGGCCCCCGCCCTGCCGATCACCAAATGACATTTGGCCAGACGGTCAGCCATATCTTTGAAGAAGGGCCAAACCTCACACTGAACACCAGCCTCGGTATAGGTGTCGCGGGCAAAATCGCATTGTTCTTCACGCACTTGATGGGAGACAAATAAGCGGGCGCGCAAATGCTCTGGTAGGGACGCAATGGCCTGCGGCACAATGCTACCCAAAACACGCGCGCCTTGGCTGCCGCCCGTCACCAAAATGCGCAGATTGCCGCTGGAGAGATCGGGATAGCCGTCCAAACGCGCATCGACGATGGGTCGGCGCACGGGATTACCCACAACAGCGTGTTTGTTAGGTTGCTCCAACCCGTCCAATTGCGCAAAGCCAGAGGCAATCGAGACAGCCTTGCCTTGGAACAATCGATTGACGCGGCCTAGGACTGCATTCTGCTCATGCACAATAACGGGCACTTTGCCGCTGGAAAACAGCACCGGAAAGGTTGGATAACCGCCAAAACCCACAATGGCGGAGGGGTCGTGACTCTTGATAAAGGGGCCAACAAGATTGAGGCTTTTCATCACGGCAAAGCCTGCATCAATCTTGCCCTTGATCCCGCCTTCATCGGCATTGGTCACCGGCAAGATCAAAACTTCTTCGGCGGGAAAGCCTTCGGTATAGCGCTTGCCCCGTGGGTCGGTCACCAAAGCGACGCGGCCACCTCGAGCGACAATTGCATCAGCAAAAGCGCGGGCGGGAAACATATGACCGCCCGTGCCACCAGCAGCAATAATAATCAAAGGACCCATGCGTGTACTCAATCCTTGGAAAGGTAATTGGCCCGTTCTTTAGGGCGCTTTGAGTACAGATTGAAGCGATTTGGGCGGTGAGTGACTGCTGAATAAGGTGGGTCTTGCGTGCCTACCAGCCCACCCAACCCGTTGCCTTGCCATTGCGCAAATCTTGTCCAGGTCGCTTGCGGGTTAAGGCGAGCGCCAGACCAATGGTTACAGCAGAGCCTAGAATGGACGAACCGCCATAGGAGATGAAGGGCAACGTCATGCCCTTGGCTGGCATCAGATTGAGATTCACCGCCAGATTGATCGCCGCCTGATAGCCGATTAAAGCAAACAGCCCAGTTGCGGCCAATTGTGGGAAATTCTCGCTTTGGCGATTGGCAATCAGAAGGCCGCGAACCACCAGCGAACAGAACAGAACCACAAGGCCCACGCTCGCGATCAGCCCGAATTCCTCAGCAGCGACCGAATAGATAAAGTCGGTATGGGCGTCAGGCAGGAAGTGCTTGATTTCGCCTTCACCGGGACCTCGCCCCAAAAAATCGCCGGCAGCAATGGCGTCAAGGGCGCGGTCAGTTTGATAGGTTTCACCCGCTTCTGGGTTCAAGAAGCCCTGAACACGCTTTTGCACATGTTCAAAGGCAAAGTACAAAACCCCGCCGCCTACCACTGCCGCACCGGCAAAGGCGGCAATCCAAACCCACGACATGCCAGAGATCAGAAATACGGTGAGAAAAGCCATGGTCAAAAGACCAGTTTGGCCGATGTCGGGCTGGGCGATCAATAGCGCCACCGGCAGCACATAGAGCGCCATGCCAATGCGCGCTGCGGGGAAGGAAGGGTTCTCCATCCGTTTGGAGAACAACCAAGCTGCCAGCACAATTAAGGACGGTTTGAGGATCTCTGAAGGCTGGAACGAGAACCCGCCAATGCGAAGCCAACGTTGCGCCCCTTTGGCCTCATGCCCAAACATCAGAATATAAATCATCAGGGCAATGGCCAGCAGATAGAAAAGCGCGGCAGCTCGACGCGCACCGGTGGGACTTAAGAAAGACAAAGCCACCACAACACATGCGCCAATGGTCACAAACATGGCTTGGCGCAGCACGAAGAAATACTCGTTATTGAAGCCAAGCCGGCCCGTTGCTGCCCCGGAAGAGGCAAAACTGAACACCAGCCCCATGGTCATCAAGACGGCCGCGATCAACACAACCGGGCGATCAATGGTGCGCCACCAATCCGAGATAAAAGAAAATTCAGCGCGTGGCAGTCTGACAGAAGCGAGCATCGCCATAGGGTGGCTCCAAAAAGGACGTGGTCGCGCTAGGCCGTTTCAGCGGCAGGCAGCGCTTGCGCCGATAGGCCATCATCAGGGTTAATGAGTCCTTTCACACAGGCCGCAAAATGCCGCCCACGCGCTTCAAAATCTGGAAATTGATCGAAACTGGCGCAGGCCGGTGACAGCACGATGACTTCCTCGCTCATTGTCTGTTGCGCATCGGCATACGCACGCGCGGTGGCTACATCGATCGTGCCACATTGCTCAAACTCGATGTGGCCCTCCAACGTCTTCGCAAAAGTCTCACTGGCCTCGCCAATCAGATAGGCCTTGGTGACATGGTCAAACAAAGGCGCGAGGCTGTCGATGCCGCCCAGCTTGGCTTGCCCGCCAACGATCCAACGCAGTTTAGGGAAAGCTGCCAAGGCCTGAGCGGCGGCATCGGCATTGGTGGCTTTGGAGTCGTTGTAAAAGCGGATCGGGCCAATTTGGCCAATTTCCTGCAGGCGGTGTTCAAGGCCCGGAAAGCTGATCAGTGCCTTGGTGATCGCTTGAGCGCTAAGGCCTAAGGCGCGTGCTGCGGCATAGGCTGCTGCTGCGTTTTGGGCATTATGAGACCCCGGAAGCGCATGGGCATGGGCGAGGTCGACCACCATTTGGCTGCGACCATCCAAATTATCCCACAACATAGAGCCCAATGCGCACACGCCTTTGCCGAGGGCTTGGCAGGCAGAAATCGGCACCACAATGCGTTGGGCACCCGCATTCATGCGCGTGCACAAAGCCATGCCCCAATCATCATCGACGCCAACGATCGCCCAATCTGTTGCCACCTGATTGTTGAAAATGCGCCGTTTGGCGGCTGCATAACGTTCCATCGTACCGTGGCGTTCAAGGTGATCGGGCGTCAGATTGAGGTGGACAGCTGCCTTGGCACGCAGGCTTTCGACTAGATCGAGCTGATAAGAGGACAACTCCAGCACATAAATGGCTTCCGGACGGGGTGGATCGAGCGCGAGTACGCCGGTCCCAATATTGCCGCCCATCCGGACATCTTTGCCATTCGACGACAAGATATGGGCGATCAAAGCAGTCGTAGTAGATTTGCCATTCGTGCCTGTTATGGCGACAACCATCGGGCGATGGCTTTCGGGAATTGCATTAAGCTCACGTGCAAAAAGTTCCACATCCCCGATCACAGGCACTTTGGCTTCATTGGCTTTGGTTACGGTCCAATGCTGCTTCGGGCCATAAATGGGCACGCCTGGGCTCATGACCAGCGCGGCTATATCGGCAAAATCCGTGGTTGACAGATCAATAGGTATCAAGCCTTGCGCGATAGCTGCGGCCCGGCCCGCCTCGCCATCGTCCCAAGCCAAAACCTGCGCACCACCAGCTTTCAAAGCCAAGGCTGCGGCAATCCCTGTGCGAGCCAAGCCGAAGACGGCAACTTTTTGGCCTTTGAACGTGGTGACAGGGAACATGGGCTTCGGTCCTTACGTTCTAACGCAGCTTCAATGTGGTCAGACCGATCAAGGCCAAGATCGTGGCGATGATCCAGAAGCGGATCACCACAGTAGGCTCACTCCAACCCAATTTCTCAAAATGATGGTGGATGGGTGCCATACGGAAAACCCGTTTGCCGGTTAGCTTAAAGCTGGTGACTTGGACGATGACGGAGACCAATTCCAAGACGAACAGGCCGCCGACAATGGCGAGGACGAACTCATGCTTCGTCGCAACCGCGGTGATGCCCAATAGGCCGCCAAGCGCCAAAGAACCTGTGTCGCCCATAAAGATTTGAGCAGGCGGCGCATTCCACCACAAAAAGCCTAGGCCCGCGCCCAAGACCGCACCAAGGATAATGGCAATCTCGCCCACGCCTTGCACAAAATGAAGCTGGAGATAGTCCGCGAAGACAAAGTTTCCGACGAGGTAAACGATGAGTCCAAAAGTAGCCGAGGCAATCATCACAGGCATAATGGCTAAGCCATCAAGGCCGTCGGTCATGTTCACGGCATTGCCGAAACCAACAACGACAATCATGCCAAAAATCAGCGTGAACCAGCCTAGGTTCAAAAGCAAATCCTTGAAAAAGGGAAAGGCTATCGAGGTCCCAAAGCCTGGCGGCGCATTATCCCCCGCGTTTTGTAGCTGGGCAACAAAATAGACCGCAATGAAGGCGATCACAAACTCGCCCGCCAATCGGAACAGCGAGGAAACCCCATCGGTTTTTTGTTTGGCGACTTTGGCATAATCATCCAAAAAGCCAATAAATCCATAGCCGGCCGTGACCCCTAAAACGATCCAGACATAGGGGTTCTTCAGGTCAGCCCATAAAAGCGCTCCAACAAAAATGGAGAGTAAGATCATCGCCCCACCCATGGTTGGGGTTCCAGCTTTCTTGAAGTGCGTCTCAGGCCCTTCGGTCCGGATCGGCTGACCTTTGCCCTGTTTAACTCGCAACCAGCCAATCATTGGCTTGCCAAACACAAACATGATCAGGGCCGCCGTCACCACAGCACCTGCCGTACGGAACGTCAGATAGGTGAAGATGTTAAAGTGGGGGTGCAGCAATTCGTACAGCATCAGCTCTCTCCAGCGGGGGCTTCAAGTGCTTGCAGCGCACGCACAACTTCGGCCATCTTCGACCCATTTGATCCTTTGACCATCACAACATCCCCCGCTTGGACCGCTTGAGAGAGGATAGGGGCAAGCTCTGCAGCGGTGGGGGCATATGCTCCGCGCTGTGCCTCTGGCAAGGCATCCCATAAATGCCGCATGCGCGGACCGGCGCAAAAGACGAGGTCAATTCCAGCGCGGATAACGTCTCCAGCAATCTCCGCATGATAGGCGTTTTCGCGCGCGCCCAATTCCAACATGTCGCCCAACGCTGCGATCCGGCGCAGGCCGGCGCGGCTAGAAAGCGTAGAAATGGCTTCAGCCATCGAGGCAGGATTGGCATTATAGGCCTCATCCACCAGCACGAAGAAGCCGCCCGAAGCGAGCTGGATTGGCCGAGACACGCCGCGACCATCAATCGCGCCAAATTGCGACAGGGCCGCCGCTGCGGCTTGCCCGTCGCCACCGGCTAGCACCGCCAATGTCAAAGCACACAAGCCATTATGAACCCAATGCGCGCCCGGCTCTTGAATGATCCAGCTCAATTGCTGCCCCAAGATGTCCGCCGTCACCCGGCGGCCCTGCTCCATCTCGTCAATCGATACAATATGCGCATCAAAGCCGGGCTGCATGCCAAACGTCAAAATGGAGATACCATCGCGGTCGCGCGCGCGGGCGGCAAGCCGGGCGGCGTGACGATTCTCGCCGGGGATCAGGGCTGTCCCACCCGCATCAAGGCCCAAGAAGATTTCTGCTTTAGCATCAGCAATGCCGGTCTCATCGGCAAAATGCTCAATATGCACGGGTGCGACCATGGTAATGGCAGCAATATGGGGTCGGACCTGTGGCGACAGGCGCGAGATTTCCCCGCCATGGTTCATGCCAATCTCAAACACGCCAAAGCGGGCGTCCCCTGGCATCCGGGCCAAGGTCAAGGGCACGCCCCAGTGATTATTGTAGGATTTAACCGATCGGTGGGTTTTGGCGGTGGCTGACAATGCCGTCGCCGTCATTTCCTTGACCGTCGTTTTCCCAACGGAACCGGTGATAGCGACGCGGGTTGCAATCACATTGCGGCGGCGCGCTTGGGTGCCAAGATTTTCAAGCGCCAGCAGCGTGTCAGGCACAATCAACAGGGGCGCACCGGCATCTGCACAAGTCGGATCAACGACCATAGCCGCAGCGGCACCAGCAGCCAGCGCCATGCGCACAAAACTGTGGCCATCGCGTTCGGCTTTGAGGGCCACAAACAAATCGCCTGGCTCTACCGCACGGCTATCAATCGAAATACCATTGACAGCCCATTGGCCTTGCGCCTTACCCGATACCGCCAAGGCGGCAGCCGCTGAATTCCAGAGAGGATCAGTCAAGCGTACCTCCCCGCGCCAAAAGTGCCGAACCGGCAGCTTCTTGATCAGAGAAGGGCAGAATTTGGCCCATGACTAATTGCCCGGTTTCATGACCTTTGCCCGCGATCAACAGACAATCACCTTTCTTGAGCAGGCCGACGGCATGGGCAATCGCCTCGCCCCGGTCACCAATCTCCAGCGCTCGGGGGCAACCGACCATGACTTCTTTGCGGATTTGAGCTGCATCTTCGGTACGGGGATTATCGTCTGTGACGATGACGACATCCGCGAATTTGGCCGCTAAGCCGCCCATCAATGGTCGCTTGCCCTTATCGCGATCCCCGCCGCAGCCAAAAACCAGCACGACGCGACCTGGCGCATGGGGGCGGGCAGCGCGCAACAGGACATCGAGGCCGTCTGGCGTATGTGCATAATCGACAAACACATGGGCCCCGTCTTCGGTACTTCCAATATGCTCCATCCGACCTTTGACCGTTTTAAGGCCAGCCAGACCTTCAAACACTTTCGTAGGCTCTTCGCCCAAGGATAGAGCAAAGCTCGCTGCCATGACGGCATTCAGCGCCTGAAACTCGCCGATGAGCGGAATTTCGACAGGATAGGTCTTGTTTGCAAAGCGCAAATCTACCCGTTGGCTGGCAGGCTTGGGCCAAAGCTCTTCAATCTTGAGAAAATCGCCGCGCCACCCGACGAGCTTCAGATCCAGTGATTTAGCTTTTGCCGCCTCTTCAAAGGCCGGTGCTTCAGCTGCATCGGCATTGACAATGGCGGGTTGGCACGCGCTCAACAGATCATTGAATAGCCGCAGCTTTGCTTGGCGATACTCCGCCATCGTGCCGTGATAATCGAGATGGTCTTGGGTCAAATTGGAAAAGCCGGCTGCAGCCAAGCGCACACCATGCATGCGGCGCTGGTCCAAGGCATGCGAGGAACTTTCCATCGCAATATGGGTGATGCCATCATCTGCTAGGCTTTGAAGCGTCGCATGCAAGGCGATTGGGTCGGGGGTTGTAAAGCCCAAATCAATCCGGCCCTTTGGACCTATGGCCCCTAAAGTGCCGACACTGGCTGCCGCCCGCCCCGCATGGGTCCAAATCTGCCGCAAGAAATCAACCGTTGAGCTCTTGCCATTGGTGCCCGTAATCGCAACCACACAGGCGGGTTGCCGGGGAAAAAAGCGCGAAGCCACCGTGGAAAGGGCAGACCGCGCGTGGGGCACTTCAATCACAGGCACGCCACATTCGGCCAATCCCGGCTCTGCCAGAATGGCGACGGCACCCGCGGCAACCGCTTGGGATGCAAAGGCACGGCCATCGCTCTGGCTACCGGTAAGGGCGGCGAACAAGTCTCCCGGCTTGGTCTTGCGACTGTCGGATGATAGGCCAGTAATGGTGAGGTTTGCAGCTGGATGTCCCGACTCAAGGTCGAGGAGATCGGCGAGTTTCATGGCTCCCCCTGCGTCGCTTTCTGCGACGGATTGGTCTTTGGTGGTGGCGCTGACACTTGGGTCGGCGCGCGTGGCAGCTCCATCTGAGCTAACGCGCGCGTTGGCGCAATCCCCAGAAGCGGTGCAGAACGTGCAACAATTCGCGAGACAGAAGGTGCAGCCGCATAGGCCGCTGTAGCAACACCGCCAGATTGCGCATTGCCCTTTGGCTCATCCAACAAGAAAACAATGGCATAACGCGGGTCTGACGCCGGGAAGACACCCGCAAAGCTCGACACCCGACGGTTTGAGTCATAGCCGTTCGGCCCTGCTTTCTCTGCCGTCCCAGTTTTGCCGGCAACTTCATACCCTAGGGCATCGGCATTCTTGCCCGTGCCATTAGTTACTACTTCGCGCATGAGCTTTACGACGGTCTTAGATGTGGCAGGCGTGAGCACCGCGCGACTGGAAACCGGCACGGCTGGGTCGCGAGCAATAAAGGTCGGGCGGATATAATGACCACCATTGGAGACAGCCGCATAGCCACCTGCCACTGCCATCGGCGAAACAGCAATGCCATGACCGAAGGAAGCGGTTGCGGCGGTGATTTCACTCCACCTTTTCGGCAAAAGCGGCCGCGCATTTTCAAAAAGTTCGCCGCCCGCGGCTTCCATCAGCCCAAGGCGCGAGAAAAACTCCCGCACGCGCGGTGCACCAACAGAACGCGCGATGCGAACCGTTCCGATATTGGAAGAATGCGCCAAAATCTCAGACACAGAGACAATCTTATTCATCGCGTGAAAGTCTGAAATCATTTCAGAGCCGATCCGCATTGGGGCGCGGGCATCAAAAACCGATTCTGGCGTAATGATATTGTCTTCAAGACCAATGGCGACGGTGAAAACCTTAAAGGTCGATCCCATTTCAAAGCGCGAATTAGTCACCCGATTATTCTGCTGGTTGGGCGTATGCGCCTCGGGCCGGTTCGGGTCCATGAAAGGCCAAGAGGCCGAGGCAATCACCTCACCTGTTTTGGCATCCAACATCACCGCAGCCCCGCCATCGGCGCGGAACGCTGTGGCCGCCTCGCCCAATTCACGCTCAAGAATGTATTGAATGCGCATATCGAGCGAAAGACGAACCGGTTCTGTCCCCGCCCCGGTGGTAAGACGGTCATTGAGGGCTCGCTCAATGCCATTAATGCCCGAGCCATCAGGATGCATAGAGCCAACCACATGGCCTGCCAAATGACCCATGGGATAAATGCGTTCGGACTCTTCGATAAATTCCAAACCTGGCTGAGCCAATTCCCACACGGCTTGCTTCTGTTTGGGCGTCAGACGGCGCTTGATCCAAACAAAGCGCGAGCGGCTGGAGAGCTTTTCAACCAATTCCGCTTCATCCATTTCTGGGAAGACTGTGCGTAAAGCGCGCGCGGCCTCCACCGGATCCCAGACCCGTTTAGGATCGGCATAAAGGGAATGAGCCACCAGCGAAGTTGCCAGCAATTGACCATTTCTATCGACGATATCGGCGCGTTTTGACGGCGGCGCGACAGCTGCACGTGCCGCGGTAGCAGCCTCATCGACGGGGCGGAATAGACCGATTTGGACAGCCCGCAGGCTCAGCAAACCAAAACCTGCACAAAAGGCGACGGCAAGCGCAATAGTCCGCCCGCGCATGGTACCAATGCCGCCTTGATCCCGTGGGGTGGGCCGGGGCCAATCGAAGCTGGGCTCTGGGCGGCGCGGATCGCTCATCGGCCAACCACCGTAGTAACTGTGGCAGGCTTTGCCGCAATAGATTTAGATGCGTGGGCACCCGAGGCTGCTGGTTGTTCTGCGATAGCGGCAGGAGCATTTGCCTTTACGTTGGAGTCGACGGTTGGGACGGGCGAAGCGGTGCGTAAAGGCGCTATTTGATCTATCTCGTCCAAGGTTGCGATACGATCCGCCGTCAACGGCACAAGGCCCAGATTCCGCTTGGCCGCAGCCTCCAAGCGGTCTGGGCGCTCAACCCATGTCAGTTCCGCTTCTAATGTTCGCACAGCACGGCGTTCATTATCGACTTCTTCTTGGAGGGCGATGACTTTTTCGCGCACAGCTTGGGCCTCTGCTTTCGCCCAATAAAGAGCAAAAGCCAAAGCCACTAGGCCAACAAATCCAAACAAATGGGTTCGGGTCAGTGTCATGCGGCCCTCTTAATCTGATCAAGGGTTGGAACACCGCTTAAGCCAGTTACCCGCCCTGCCCGTGCGGGCGCACTAGTCCGGATAGCTGCCCGCAGTTTTGCAGAACGCGCGCGTGGGTTGCTTGCCACTTCGGCCTCAGTCGCATTCAAGGGCTTCCGATTAATCAGCGTGAAACTTGCCGCTGGACCCGCTTGAGCTGGCGCATGGCGAGAGCCTACGGCCTCTTTGCTGCGATCATTCAAAAAGGTTTTGACGGCGCGATCCTCTAGTGAATGGAATGTTACCACCACCAATCGGCCACCCGGCGGCAGGATTGCCTCCGCCGCAACCAGAGCCCTTTCCAACTCACCCATCTCATCATTCACATAGATGCGCAGCGCTTGGAACACGCGGGTGGCGGGATGAATATGGTCTTGGTGCTTGCGACCGATTACGCGCGAGACGACGCCAGCGAGCTCGGATGTGCGCAGATAGGGCGTGGCAACCCGGTCTGTCACGATGGCGCGTGCAATCCGGCGCGCTTCACGCTCTTCGCCATAAATATGGAATAAGGTGCTGAGTTCCGCCTCGCTCAAATGCGCGACTACATCGGCGGCGCTGGGGCCATCCTTACCCATGCGCATGTCGAGTGGGCCATCCTGCATGAAGGAAAAGCCCCGCTCTGGCTGGTCGATCTGAAAAGATGAGACGCCAATATCGAGCACAATAGCATCTATCGGGGCTTGCAGCTCGTCCAGTTTGGAAAACTGCGTCTGGACCATGGTGAAGCGACCGGGTATCTCTTGCTCCAGCGATTTTCCGCGCGCAAAAGCGTCGGGATCGCGATCAAGGCCAATGACCTGACACGGTGCCGCTGCAAGAATGGCGCGCGTATATCCGCCGCCGCCAAAGGTGCCGTCCACAATCACCTGACCCGCTTGAGGGGCAAGGGTTTCCAGCACTTCGGCTAGCATGACGGGGAGATGGCCGCTCATTGCCCATCCCCTTCGCGCACCTTGCGCCGGGCCATGGCAAAAATCTTGGCTTTGGTCGCCGCTGTCCGATCCCGCGCAGCTTGCGCCATGTGTCCAGCCACTTCAGGGCTTGCAATACGGAAGTAAGGTCCAAGACCGATGAAACTAATGCGCTCGCCGAGGCCCGCGTGAGACACAAAGGCTTCCGGCAGAACGATCCGACCCGCCCCATCCAAAGCCAACTTCCGAGAGCCACCCAAAATCGCCAAAGTGGCAGCTTCAGCAGCTTCCGGATCATCTTGCGCCATATCTTCAGCTGATTGCGACAGCGCCGCTATGAAGCGGTCGTCGGCACCTTCCAACCAGTCGCCATCACCGGGCCATACGCGCACGTGGTCTTGTGTATCACCTTCAGCCTTCAACCCGGCGCGGAAGTCAGCCGGAAGGGTTACCCGCCGCTTGTCATCCAATCCCGCGTCATAGGTCGAAACAAAACGCATAGAGCCCCCAATGCAATCATCAATGGGATAACATGGGATTTGACCCCATTCAATGGGATTATGTGGATTCAACGCTACTGAATCTGTGCAGCGCGTAGAGGGTGCTGCTAACCCAGAGCAACTACACTTTCATCGCAAACATTAGGGCAAGAAAAGGATGCTCTAAACCTATTAGCTAAAAGTGTAGGCCTACTCTTTTGGTAAAACCCGTGAAGAGTAATTAAAGTTTCGCCAATGTGTCTCTGATACAACTTTACTCTGGTTGGGAGTGAGTGTTTTGCGTTTTCGGGACAAGTTCCTTTCGCCTCCGATCAGGGCAGGCCGTCCTGTGCGGTCACGCGGCAACCTGACCATCATGACAGGGCTCTTGGTGTTGCCGAGTGCCATTGCGGTGGTCATGGCTGTAGAACTGGTGGCCTTGACCAATGAGCGAGCCGTGATGCAAGCGGCGGCCGACGCGGCAGCACTGGCAGGTGCCCGCGATTTGATGGTGTCGGGCTCAAGCCAGCGCAACGCCAAAAACTTTGCAGAGCGTTTTGCAATTACCCAAGTCGGCAATTACACCCAGCGCGCCCGGGTTGCCTTTAGCGCACGCGTGGAGAGAGAAGGCGTCTTTGCCGTTGATGGCTTTGCCGTTCGCCCCTCGTTTTTCGGAAATTTGGTCCCCAAGGGCGGCTTTTAGATCCGAGTGCGCGCCGTGGCAGAAAATATGGTTCGCCAACCCCTGTGCATACTTGGCCAAAATGAAGCGATCGGCGAAAATGCCATATCTGGCGACGGCACCAGTGGCTTAGTGGCCAAAGGCTGCGTCGTACACGCCAATGGGGACATCGTCCTAAAGGATCGTGCACATGTCACGGCCGGGACGGTACGGACAAGTGGATCGAGCCAAGGCGGCACGATTTCGCCTACCCCAAATGTCGGCGCTTTGAAAATTCCCGACCCGTTTTTGGACCGAGCGATTAGTCCGCCCAAAGCTTGCAGTTCAGTTCCTCACGGCGGCACAGATGTTTGGACAAAGGGCACGCTCACATTGTCACCAGGGATGCACCGCACACAATTTGTCATGCGATGTACCTCGACGATGAAACTTCAGCCCGGTGAGCATTATTTTTGTTTGCCAAGCATTTTCAGCGAAAACTCTCGCCTTGAAGGGCAAAATGCAGTCATGATGCTGATTGAAGGGGAATTGACGGTGCGCGCACCGGCCTCAACTTCCCTCAAAGGCCGCGAGACGGGCCCTTGGGCAGGATTTGTCATTGTGGCAAGTCGGACTAACGCCAGTTCTGTCAGCTTTCTTTCGCCCAATGTCGATGAGCTTTTGGGGACAATTTATCTGCCCAACTCGAATCTATTGGTGAATTCGCCCGGAACGGTGGCGGAGGCCTCGCAATGGAGCGTGATTGTCGCTTATCGCCTAATCGTCAATAATGCCGCCCAATTGGTCATCAACTCAGACTATGAAGGCTCTCCCGTGCCAGTACCAACGGGCGTGGGCAGCAATGTAGGCGGGGCCAATGACATTCCTTTGCGGTTGCGGCAGTAGGGTGAAATTGCCGGCGCGTGCCCAAAAAGGCAATTCCATTCGCAAGGTAATATAATACCATATCTTCAATGTCTTGTTTTCAAACCAATTTCATTAAGGCTGTTGACTTTGATCAGCCCACAGCCTAGAAGCGCCGCTCTCAAGTGGCCGCCCCTTTCGGGCGGTCACATTCATTTGGAACAAACTCCATGAAGACCTTCAGTGCCAAGACGCACGAAGCCGACCGTAAATGGATCGTGGTAGATGCCGAAGGGGTGGTTGTTGGCCGCCTCGCGACCTTTATCGCCATGCGTTTGCGCGGCAAGCATCGTCCAGATTTCACACCTCATGCTGATGTTGGCGACCATGTTGTCGTCATCAATGCAGAAAAGGTTGTTTTTACCGGCAACAAGCTGCGTGACAAAGTTTATTATCGCCACACCGGCTATGCTGGCGGCATCAAGGAAACCACGGCTGCGCGTTTGCTCGGCGGTCGCTTCCCAGAGCGCGTGCTGGAAAAGGCCGTTCTGCGCATGTTGCCAAAGGAAAGCCCCTTGGCTCGCTCGCAATTCGGCAAGCTGCGCGTTTACGCTGGTGCTGAACACCCACATGAGGCCCAATCTCCAGAAGTGGTAGATTTCAAGGGTCGTAACCGCAAGAACGTCGGGGCCGCATAATGGAAGAAGTAGCAAAGAGCTTCGAAGACCTCGCATCCATGGGCACCGGTGAAGGTGTTGTGGAAGTCGTCGTTCGTGAACCCGAAATCGATTCCTTGGGTCGTGCTTATTCGACCGGTAAGCGCAAAAACGCGATTGCACGCGTTTGGGTAAAGCGCGGCACCGGCAAAATCACCATCAATGGCAAAGACCAAGGCGCTTATTTCGCGCGCCCTGTGCTGCGCATGGTGATCAACCAGCCGATGCAGGTGACCGACCGCGCCACGGAATTTGACGTGATCGCCACCGTAAAGGGCGGCGGTCTATCGGGCCAAGCTGGCGCCGTTCGTCACGGTATCGCAACCGCTTTGACCCGCTTTGAGCCGGGTCTGCGTCCAGTTCTGAAGCCATTTGGCTATCTGACCCGTGACAGCCGTGTGGTTGAGCGTAAGAAGTATGGCCGCGCGAAAGCACGCCGTAGCTTCCAATTCTCCAAGCGCTAAGACCTACGCGTCAAACATCTCTATGTTTCAAGCGGGCGGCCTTAGCGGGCCGCCCGTTTTTCGTTTTGGACTTTGAAAGCAAATCCCATGACCACCCAGACTTTGAATGCCGTAATCCTTGGTGCCTCTGGCTATACGGGGGCGGAGACTATTCGCCTGCTCGCCCACCATGGGAATGTTCGTATCGGCGCGATTACGGCCAATGCGCAGGCCGGGCGTGCGTTGGGTGACCTCTTCCCTCACTTACACCCTTTTGCCGATCGCACTTTGGTAAAGGCTGAAGACGTCAATTGGGATGGTGTGGATGTCGCGTTTGGTTGTCTGCCACATGGGGCAAGTGAAGAGCTGTTGGGTGAACTTCCGGCCCATGTAACTGTTATCGATCTGAGCGCCGACTTCCGGTTTCGTGACCCAGATGCCTATGCGAAAGCCTATGGCCGCAACCATCTGCACCCCGAAAAGACCCGCAGCGCCGTGTATGGTCTGACCGAGTTTGCGCGCGATAAACTGGTCAAAAGACCCGACATCATTGCCTGCCCCGGTTGTTATCCCACCGCGACGCTTTTGGCCGTAAAGCCCTTAGTCGAAGCCGGAATTATTCTTCCCCAGGACATAATCGTCGATGCGAAATCGGGTGTGTCGGGTGCAGGACGCGGCCTCAAAGAAGGCAATCTCTTTTGTGAAGCGGCTGAAGGCCTGCATGCCTATAGCGTCGGCAACCACCGCCATGCGCCAGAAATCGAACAGGAATTGTCACTGGTGTCAGGTAGCGAAGTATTGGTGAATTTCACACCACATTTGGTGCCTATGGCGCGTGGAGAACTTGTGACCTGCCATCTGAAACTGGCTGATGGCGCAACCGTGGACGATGTCCGCGCCGTATTGGCCAAAACTTATGAGGGCGAGCGCTTTGTGAAGCTGGCGGCCAAAGGCGCTTCGCCTGATACACGTTGGGTACGGGGTTCGAACCTATGTATCCTCGCCGTCTTCCCTGACCGGATCCCGGACCGGGTGATCGTAGTCGGCGTGATCGACAATTTGGTCAAAGGGTCTGGCGGGCAAGCCATTCAAAACATGAATGTTGCCTTTGACCTGCCTGAGTCACAAGGATTGACGATGGAGCCTTTGTTTCCGTAAAGGAGACCTTGGCTCTGTGCGAGCCTTGATGGGTGCACGCCATAGATTGCGCGCAAGCTTTTAGCCTTGTTTGGCGGATGAGAGAGTCGGGCAAATATGGCAAAACCGATCCTAAGACTGGGGCCAGTTGACGAATTGGACGACGAGTTCGACCCGCTATTGGGTCGCACTGTCCGCGACGAGCCAATGCCGGTAGCCACCAGTCCTGGCGTGTCGCTGGACCCAGATCAAAGCATTTTTGACGAGCCAGAACCTGTCGTCGCACCAAATTTGGTTGAGGCGGCGACCCAAGTGCCAGCAAAGCCAGCCCAACCATCCAATCAGCCAAGCCTATTAGACTGGATGGAAAATCCGGTTACAGACACGGCTTCGTCTGCGGACGCAGCTGAAGACCTCGAAACTGAATCCCAAAATCAGCGCGAGGTCCAGAATGATCCCAAACCCGTTGAATTGGTACAGGACGTGGCAAGCCTAGTTGACGCTAATGCCGCCGCACCTGAACCTGAGCCTGAGGCCATAATGGCCCAGCCAGTGCCGGAAGATATCGCGCCCCTGCCGCCAAGTGAGCAAACTGAGCGCGTGAACGAAGCTGCACAAGCATCATGCTTGGAAGAAGACGCAGTTCTTTCAGAGTCACAGCCAGAACCAAAATTGGACTCGCCCCGCCATGTCCATTTGGAAGAGCCCGTGGCTGTGGCCGACGCCCCCAAATTCGACGCGCCCAGTTCTGAGTCAGACCGCCCGCCCTTTCAAGACAATATCCAAGCGGGTGCAGCGGCAGCCGTCCAAGCTAAAGGGCTGTCGCGGGCGGCACAACGTCGCGCCACCATGAAGCGCAGCGCCATTGGGCGGCGTAAGGCGGCACAAAAGCTGGCAGCGACTATAGCCGGAACAACACTTTTTGCCGTAGCCCTGTTATTCACCTTGTTGTCGTTCCTTGCGCCATTAGGCTATCCGTTTGATGCCGTATCCAGTTATCGCTGGTATTGGACCCTTTTGGCTCTCACTGCCGGATTGTCATGGGCGGTCGTTCGCGGCCGAACGATGATGATTGCGTCTGCCTTGGTGGGGGCTATCAATCTACTGGTTGTCGTGCCGGCTCTGGGCGCTGGTCCTAAAGGCGGGCAAATCTCAAATGCCGTGGTTGCTTGGGCGAACGTGGCAGGCGAGGAAAAGGCACTCGAGCGAGTCTTGAGTGAGGCAGCGCGACAAAAGGCTGGCCTTGTGTTGATCGCGAAGGCACCCAGAAGCGTGTTGGCTCCACCTTCGGGATGGAAATTGATTGAGGCACCCAACTTTGCAGATCCCACCAGTATTGCCGTTTTGTCGCGCGGTCGCTGGCAGTCGTCAACGATCCCGGGCGAACCGACGATTGCGCGCACCGCGGCTGGTGACCTAACCATCATCGCCACCCGGCCCCCACCCTCAAACGGCGGTAACGGAGCTGGCGCAGCACGTGAGTCGCAGCTGAACCGGGCCGCCGTACGTGCAGGCGATCAAGATGGCCCCGTTGCCGTTTTGGGCGACTTTGGCGTAGCGCCTTGGGACGGCGCGATGAGCCAGTTCCGCAAATATGGCAACGTGACGCGGGTGCGGTGTGGCGGCTTTATGGGCACTACGGTCAGCCAAGCCTTTGGTCTGATTGGCGTCACACATGACCATGCTTATGTACGCGACGTGAAGGTGACCCATTGCCGTTTGGGCAGTTCGTTACCCGGTGGAGGCCATCGCGCGATTTATTTGTATCTCGCGCCCCTCGATACGGCAAAATGAATGGGCCGAGGCACTTTCAGACCCGTTGGCGGGCAACCGACCAAACAAGGCGCAACTGGCGTTCGAGCAAGCTTAAGCTCGCGACTTGGCGAAACGGGTCATTCAGCGTTTGAAACGCTTTCGCATAGGGTAAGCCGAGCGTAGCGTAAGCAATAGCAGGGAACGCTTGCCCGAAAACGGCTTTCCGGCAAGCTTGGTTGGTGGCTTTGTGGGCCAACGCGACAGCGTAATAGGCCTCTCGCAAGACACGGGTAAGTTCAAGGCTGCTCTTTCCCGCGAAAACAGCTTCAAGGTCTAGGCCCACTTGCGCTTCCACAGGTAGCCACAACTGACGGCGATGGGTCCAGCGCGGCCACTGGGCCATCAGATCACAGATGCGCCATAGAATACCTGCCTGACGAGCTGCCTCGTCCAACGCAGCGGAAATAGCCGGGGCACCCGCGATCAAGAGGGCGAGGCGATTGAAATTGCCATGGGTCTGATCGCCATGTTCAGCCAGTTCCGCCCAAGTTTGAAAGGGCACGTCGTCTTGCTCAATACCAAACCCATCCACAAGGGCATCCAGCCGCGCTCGAGGCAGATCAAACATATGGATCGTAGCAGATAGCGCTTGCGCCGTCGGCTGAGCACGTAAGGTCTTGCCGGTATAAATCTCGTCCAACGCCTCCCGCCACCATTGTAGTCTTATGGCTGCCAACATGGGTTCTGAGACAGCTTGGCGGGCACGGGCGACTTCATATGTAAACAAGATCAGCGCGATCATCCCGGCCCGCGCCTCTGGTGCCAGGAAGCTTGTTGCCAAAGTCTGGTCTGGAGCGACTTGGGCGGCTTGTTCAACCATGTCAGGACTAAGAGGGATCATAGCAGCTCTCATACAAAAGCGGCCCGCACGAGGGCGGGCCGCTTTCTCAGAATGGAAACGGACTTAACCCCACATGGTTTGGCGCATCGTCATGGCCACCAGCATAGGCAGCGACAACAAAAGATTGGTGCGCGAGAACAACATGGCGGTACGTGCAGCCTTTGGCTTGGCTTCAGCTGGCGCTTCAACCAAGCCCAAAGCGATTTTCTGGTTTGGCCAGATCACGAGCCACACATTGAGGAACATGATGATGGCAAGCCACATACCGACGCCAATGAAAACATGACCATCATCGAGCGCGAAGCCATTCGCAGCGTTGAGCGTCATGGCTTGAACCAGATAGCCACGGGCCCAAGCAACCAGAATACCCGTAACCAAGGTGCCAACAGCAGCCCAACGGAACCAAAACAATGCTTCAGGCGCGATGAACTTACCGATAGCTGGCTTCAGCTCATCTGGGATTTTTGGCATGGTGCGGATCTGTACGAAGTTGAAGTAATAAAGCAGCCCGATCCACAAAATGCCGAAGAAGACGTGCAGCCAGCGCATCGCTGCGTGGCCCATCAATTCGTGCATATTGCCGGTTGTGTTATTGGGTTGACCGGCAAAGACAGCAATCAAAACAATTGCCAGCACCACACTGACAATGAATGTGTTTCTGAAGTTAGAGAGAAGCGCGCCCATAGTTTCCCCTTTAAGTACGGTTGCCTCGATTAGCCTCTATGTAGCCTATTTCCGCGCTATGTCACGTGACAGGTAACATTGCCACTGCAAAGTGACGGCCCTCGGTCGCTAAGTGATTATAGGTCCGACAAGCCGCAGGGGTTGCCATAAGCTCCAGGCCGATGCCTGCCCCCTTCAACAGATTGCGCAAACCAGAGGGTGGGGGTACCAGATCAGGGCCGGTGCCCAATAACAAGAATTCAATCTCACCCTTGAGCGCCAAGATTGGTGCCACATGGTCGGCCAAAGTCCCAGCCATCAGGTCCGTCATGGTGAGAGGGCCCCAGGCAGAAGGACTATCCGCTAAGATCAGGACTGAACCCTCAAGCCGCACATCGCCTGTCTCCAGACCAAAGCGAAAGCCACCCGCGCCATAAGCCGTAATGAGCGGGCGGCCTTTGCCAGTTGCGGGTACTAATTGCATCGTGCCTAGGGCCGCGCGTCAGCTTCGGTTCTGGCTGCTGCCTTTTCAGCGCCGCGTTTGGGCGGCCATAGGATCAGCACGGGTGCGGCAACATAGATCGACGAATAGGTACCGATGAAGACGCCAAACAGCATGGTGACCGTAAACACCTGCATGGTTTCACCGCCCACTACAGTCAGACCCAACAGGGCGAGGAAGGTGGTCAAAGCGGTGATGATGGTGCGCGACAAGGTTTCATTGGTCGACAGGTCAATAATGGCACCCAAAGGCATCTTCTTATATTTCCGCATGTTTTCACGCATGCGATCAAACACCACGACGGTGTCGTTCATCGAATAGCCAATGATCGTCAACAAAGCGGCAATCGTTGTCAGCGAAAAGTCGAGCTGGGTGATCGACATAAAGCCAAGGGTGAGAATGATATCGTGCGCCAACGCCACAATGGAACCAAAGCCCATCTGCAATTCAAACCGCGTCCAGATATAAAGAACAACCAGCAAAATCGCGATGCCAAGCGCCAAAGCGCCATTGACGCCCAATTCTTCAGAAACCTTAGGGCCCACGACTTCTACACGCGGGAACTTAACGCCCGGCATAATCGCGCGTAATTCGGCCTTCACTGCGTCAACTGTCGCCGAAGCGTCTGCCCCTTCAGGTGGCAAGAAGCGGATCATGGCTTGGTTCGGCTCTTGGAAGTCTTGCACGCCGACGTCGCGCAAATTCATATTGCCTACGCGTTCGCGAACTTGAGCCAAATTGATTGGCTTATCCCAAACTGCCTCAACCACTGTGCCGCCTCTAAAGTCGATCCCGAAATTCAACCCGAGAGTGAAACAAGATACCAGCGAGGCGATACACAGAACCACCGAGACGATAGCTGCCGGCATAGAAAAACGAACAAACCCGAACTTGGTATTCTTGGGGATGAGCTTGATAAAGGGCCACTTCATGTTCGTATTCCTCAGATCGGCAGGCGCTTGGGTTTGGTCTGCCGATACCAGGCAGCAACCAGAACCTGCGTCATCAGGATGGCAGTAAAGAGCGACGTGATCACGCCGATAGAAAGGGTCCAGGCAAAGCCGCGCACGGGGCCTGCACCAAAGTAGAACAGGATCAATGCGGTCAAGAGGGCTGTGACGTTGGCATCCATAACAGTCACAATGGCTCGTTTAAAGCCGGCATCAATCGCTAAGGCCGTAGATCGGCCCGCCAATTCCTCTTCTCGCATGCGTTCATAAATCAGCACGTTGGCGTCGACGGCCGCACCAATGGTCAAGATAAGCCCGGCGATACCTGGCAAGGTCAGGGTAGCTCCCACCATGGTCATGGCTGCCAAGATCAAGATCAAATTGACGGCAAGCGCCAGAATAGCGATCCCGCCGAAAATGAGGCCATAGGCTAAGATCATAAAGGCGACAATCAAGAACATGGCGATGATACCAGCAGTCGCGCCCGCATTGATGGAATCGCGTCCAAGTTCAGGACCAACGGTACGCTGTTCCATGACTTTCAACGGCGCGGGCAATGCCCCCGCACGCAGCAAGGTCGCCAATTCGTTGGCGCTTTCAATGGTGAAGCTGCCCGAAATCTGGCCATTGCCTCCTAAGATAGGCTCGCGAATGGTCGGCGCGGACAGAACTTTATCATCCAGTACAATAGCAAAGCGCTTGCCGACATTCTCGGTAGAAGCGCGCGCAAAGGCCCGTGCACCTGCGCCATCAAACTGGAATGTAACCGCGGGCTCACCGGTCTGCTGGTCAAAGCCAGGGTCTGCTTTGGTGAGGTTATCGCCAGTTACGAGAGCGCGGCGACGAACCAAAACTTGGGGTTCACGCGGTTCGCCCGGTTGCTCCAGCAAGATAGATCCCGGCGGAATCCGGCCAGCTGCTGCTTCCGCAGGCGAGACGGTTTCATCGACCATTTGGAAGGTCAGTCGGGCGGTTTGGCCAACCAAGCGCTTAAGCTTTTCAGGATCGCTTTCCCCTGGGGCTTGCACCACAATCCGGTCAACGCCTTGTCGCGTGATGGCGGGCTCTTTTGTGCCGGTCTCGTCAATTCGGCGACGGATAACTTCGATCGATTGGCTCACCGCGCGGCGGGTCATCGAGGTTTTTGCTTCTTCGGTGAGACGGATTTCGATCACATTGCCTGGCACGGCTTTGACGTCCAAATCGGTCCGGCCGGTTGGGCCGGTTAAGCCGATTACGGGGGAAGCTAAAGATTCGATGCGCTTGATCGCTTCAGGAATATCGGCAGGGTTCTGGATCGTCACGCGCGCGACTTGACCATCTGGGGTCAAACCGCGCCCGGCGAACAAGATGGGGGTCTTGGCTGAACCCAATTCACCTGGACGGCGCTGGCCGCGCAATTCCCGCGAAAGGTCGTCTGCGACAGCCTCCAAGCGGGCCTTGTAGACCACTTGGCTCTCCACCTCGAACATCAAATAGGAACCGCCTTGAAGGTCTAGACCGAGATTAACCGTTTTGCTCGGCAGGAAGCTCGGCATCGAGTCGCGGACCGATTGCGGCAGCGCATTCGGCAGGGCGTAAATCAAGCCCAAGAGAGAAACGATGATAACGGCGAGAACCCGCCAGCGCGCAACATGTAACACGTCTATCTAGCCCTTCGGCAGAAGCAGACCCTTTTTGGATGGGGCTGCACTGATCTCAATTAGGATTTTGCGTCATTGGCGACGACAGGTTCGCCCTTGCCTTGTACTTGGCTTACGGTCGACTTGATGACACGAACCGCAACATTGGGGGCGATTTCGACGGTTAATTCATCATCCGCAACTTTGGTCACTTTACCAATAATGCCACCCGAGGTGATGACGCTGTCGCCGCGACGGATCGCAGCCAACATCTCTGCATGTTGTTTCATGCGCTTTTGCTGTGGGCGGATCAAAAGAAAATAGAAAACCACCAAAATCATCACGAGTGGCAAAAGTTGCATCATAATGACTTCTGGGCCTGCTGGGGCCGCAGCGCCGGCAGCTTGAGCATAAGCGGGGGTGGGGAACATAAGGACCTCAAAGTTTCTGTGGAACAGAGGAATAGGCGGTTGATCGGTGCGCTGCAGGTAAGGACGCCGAACCCAAATGGCAAGGCACACCGCAGCAAGGCCGGGGAGTTAGCATGCTCGGGACCTCTGCGGCAATGAAACTTGACACATTGCCGTGATCTCGCGGTCTTGTGACTGATCTTGAGCTCAGGTCAGCCGGATGGGTGCCTCTTCGCCTAAGCTCACAACCGTCAACACCCCACCTGAATTGCGCAAGATCGTCACCGAGGCATGGCCCGGTTTAAAACAGGTCACGGTATCGGACTTGGTTGCAAGGCCCACGGCTGCATTGATCGCGACAAAGTGCGAGAATACCAGCGTATCATCATTGAGCGCTAACAAGGCTTGGCCGATTTGATCTCGCCAATCGCGCAGCCCGTGATCGATATGGGCGTCATGCCAGGATCCGCTCATCACTTGGGTCAGCCAAGCCCGGTGATCAGCTACATCGGCGGGGACTGGAATTTCAGCAACGCGCGATTCGATATGCGGCACAGTCCCAATAGCCACGGCGGTGGGACGCGCCGTTTCCTGACAACGCGCGAGTGGAGATGTCCAAACCGAACTCGCCCCTACATCTTTAAGAGTCTGGGCGGCCGCTCCAGCTTGCTGACGGCCCAACTCGGACAAGCCTGGATTGGGATGAGCCCCCCAGAATGCGGCAGGCTCTGCGTGACGCACCAGATAGATCAGGGACATAAAGGCTCCTAGCCAAAGTTTTTAGGTCTTTTGCGTCGCGTTTAGGGCTTTCTGCGCGGCTGTGCGAGCGGTCCAAGCCGCGATGATTTCAGCAGCATTGGCGGATTCTTCAGCCATAATCTCATCATGTTTCGGATCACGGCAGGTGATCTCGACATTGATGCCATTGGGGTCATAGAAGTAGATGGAGTGGACGAAATGGTGATCAATCGGGCCAAAGCAAGGGATGCCCGCCTGATCGAGCCGTTCTTTAAAGGCCATCATGGCCGCGTGGTTTTCAGCTTCCATCGCGAAATGCAAATCCATGCCCCATTTCATTTTGAACTTGCCGCTATGGGCCCCTTCGGGCACGTCAAAGAAGGCAACATAATTGCCATCTCCCAATTCAAAGAACAGATGCATGTAGGGAATTGGCCGACCTGAGCCCGGCTCTTCTTCAAACACTAAGGCAGCTTTGAGGGGAAGGCCTAGAATGTCTTCATAGAACTGGCGCGTCTCTTCAGCATCGCGACAACGAAACGCACTGTGGTGGACACCTTTTAGAGTCGGAGCCGGGTTGATCAATTTGGCTTTATTCGCGGCTTCTGCAAAGTCGATTGCCATGGCCATTTCCCTGAAACAGTCTGCGTTGCCTCTTAGTTTATCGAAGTTTTGGCAGAGGGATAGCCAGAAGGCTGTTGAGCCTTTGCAACCGTTGCTTCAGGCGCAGTTGACAGACCCTTGGTTCCACATAACGTTCTTGTGATGAGAAACTTGACCCCCACCAGCATCGCGAGCCTCTTCTTGGCTGTTTCCATGGTTTCAGCAGCGAAAGCGCCCGCTCCCATTTCCGCAGCGGAGATTCATGCGGCCGCTGATGCGATGGCCCCAAAGGTAGTGGCGTGGCGTCGGGATATCCATGAACATCCAGAGCTTTCGAATCGAGAGTTTCGCACGAGTGCCTTGGTTGCCGCCCATCTCAGATCGCTTGGCCTTGAAGTGCGCGAAAATGTCGCCAAAACAGGCGTTGTCGCCATTTTACGTGGTGGCCGTCCGGGCCCGGTCGTCGCACTGCGGGCGGATATGGATGCGTTACCGGTCCTAGAAACCACAGGCCTTCCTTTTGCATCCAAAGCGGTTGGGGAATATCTCGGCAATAAGGTGCCCGTCGCCCATGCTTGTGGACACGACGCCCATACCGCCATGCTGATGGGGGCCGCTGAAGTGCTTACCAAAATGAAAGACCGGATCCCCGGCACCATTGTCTTTATCTTCCAGCCAGCTGAAGAAGGTGCACCTCCGGGCGAAAAGGGCGGTGCGTCGCTGATGATCGAAGAGGGTGCGCTGCAAAATCCGGCCCCGTCCGCCATTTTCGGCCTGCATGTGTTTCCAGGCCCCCCTGGTACGATCCACTATCGTCCAGGCGGTTTTATGGCGGCTTCCGATAAGTTCCAAGTCTTCATCAAGGGAAAGCAAACCCATGGTGCCGCGCCTTGGGCTGGGATCGACATCATGTCGCTACAGGCAGCCATCATTCAAGACTTCAACCGCTTGGCAGCCCGCACGGTCGATGTGACGGCAACACCGACCATCATCACCACCGCCATGGTTCATGGTGGCGTGCGCTATAACATCATTCCAGACACGTTGGAGATGGGCGGAACGTTACGCACCTTCGACAATGCTCAGCGCCAAGATGTCAAGAATAAGATGGAAAAGACAGTCCTAACTCTCGCGTCTGCCTATGGCGCGGAAGCCAAAATCTCCTTCAACAGCGGCGACCCCTATGGCGGCAATAATGTCACCTTTAATGACCCGAATTTAGCCCGCGCCACCCAATCGGCTTTGGCTGAAGCGGTTGGTGCCGACAAGGTGAATATCAATCGTCCGCCCGTCACCGGCGCAGAGGATTTTGCCGACTACCAAGCTGTGATTCCTGGCGTCTTCTATCATTTGGGAGCCAGTAAAGCAGGCGTGCCGGAATCAGAATGGACCATCAATCACGCGCCTAATTTCGACACCAATGAAGACGTCCTGCCCATTGGTGTGCGCACCCATGTGCTGACAGCCATCCGTTACTTAGAACGCGGCGTGCCGGCGGTTCGCTCGAAAGGGAATTGAGGGGCTAGCCCACGCCGACCCCCACCTATTCCTCAACCTCATCTTCCAGCTCTGGGGCGGTGAAAATAGCCTCAAAGCTGGTTTGGTGCATGCCGGCTTTCAGCCACCCATAAGGCGTGACATTGGTTGCCTTGATGATGCGGCGCTCAATCCGGCTGATGGGGCTATCATCTTCTTCTGGCACCAGATCAAAGTCCAAAATATTCACGCAGGCCAGATCCTGCTCAAATGGTAGTGAGGCCGCTGGCCCTGCTCCGCACATCCAGCCCAGTAACAGCCGGTTGATGCCTTCATGGGCGACAACCAAGGCGCTGCTCCAACCCGGACGATGCAGCAAAGCCTCAATCGAGGCGACAGCGCGCGCATAGGCATCGGCGAACAGCTCACCGCCTTCAAAGAAAGTCGCGCCTTCTTGGCCCGCTTGCTCAAAGGTGAACGTCAGATAGGCACTTAATTCCTCGCGGGTAGCAAAGGGGATGAACTTGCCAGAGTGGAGTTCCGTTAAGCCCGGCTCATCTTCCAAGACAGGCGGGGCCATATGTTGCGACAACACGATTTCGGCCGTCTCGCGCGTGCGGCGTAGACCCGAACAAATAGCGATATCCAAGGGCACATGGGCAAAGGCAGCCGCTGCAGCTTTGGCCTGCTCCTTTCCTAAAGGTGTCAACCGGGCAATCGTCGGATCTTGTGACTTGACGACTTCGCGCGAGCCATAATCTACATGGCCGTGGCGCATGAGATAGATACGGCGGCGGCCGGTCGTGCCCTCTAAAGCGCTCACGATGAAATACCCCAATCGGCCAAGATATCTTGGCTGTGTTGGCCAGGTTTTGGCGAGACAGAGCGAATGGTGCCCGGCGTCTTTGAAAAACGTGGCGCGGGCGCGGGCTGGGTAACGCCTTCGACCTCGACAAAGGTCTGGCGCGCGACATTGTGGGGATGTTGAGCAGCCTCTTCCCAACTCAAGACGGGCGCAAAGCACACATCTGTGCCTTCCATGATAGCCGTCCATTCATCACGCGTTTTGGTCTTGAAGATCGCTGCGATCTTTTCCGACAAAGCGGTCCAATTGGCGCGGTCAAACTGGTTTTGGAAGGCGGGATCGGTTATCTTCGCCTGTTGCAGCAAGAGGGCGTAGAATTGGGGTTCTATCGAGCCTATCGAAACCCATTTTCCATCGCTGGTTTCATAGCAATCATAGAAATGTGCGCCGCCGTCGAGCAAATTGGCGTCGCGCGCGTCTTGCCACATGCCGCTAGCGCGCATGCCCCAGAACATGGAGGTGAGTGAAGCAGCCCCATCAGTCATCGCCACGTCGATCACTTGGCCTTCACCGGTGGCGCGGGCATGAATAACCCCCGCCAACAGGCCAAAGGCCAGATAAAGCGCGCCACCACCATAATCACCAATCAGATTAAGCGGCGGGGCTGGCGGCTCCCCTTGTCGACCGGTCGCCCAAAGCGCACCCGTCAAAGCGATATAATTGAGGTCGTGACCCGCCGCTTTCGCCAAAGGCCCAAACTGGCCCCAGCCTGTCATGCGGCCATAAACCAGCTTGGGATTACGGGTCAAAACAACATCGGGCCCAAGACCTAATTTCTCCAGCACCCCAGGGCGATAGCCTTCCAGCATGGCATCGGCCTTTTCCAAGAGCTTCAGGCAGGTTTCAACATCGTCGGGATTTTTCAGGTCCAGACTGATTGAACGACGACCGCGCCCGGTGACGTCTTTGGCCCCGCCGCCGGAGCGTGACCTTGGGCCATCAATGCGGATGACGTCTGCACCCAAGTCAGACAACAACATGCCGCAGAAAGGCCCTGGACCAATTGCTTCAAATTCGACGACTTTGATGCCACTTAATGGACCCGACATGTCTTTCCCCTTGAGCTTTGGATTGCGGCCCTTCACGAACCTTTGGCGAGTGTGTTGCGACAATGCGGGCAAAAGCGCAATGGCCAAAGCCACTTCAGGCCGGGGATAAAGTCCAGTCCACCAGCCACGGCCAATCCGGCCCGCGGCGCAAGATTTTAGGCGCCGCATCTGGACCCAAATCACACGCCCGCCATTCTTTCAGACCGTCTACACGAAGACCTGCTTCAGTGAAGCCCGCCATCCAATCCTGAAAAGGATGGGCAAAGGCTGGCATAGTGACTTCGGTGCCATCCTTAGCTTTAAAATGCGCAGAAATACCCTGCAGCGACATGAAAGGATGAATCTCAATAATCTTGATTGTGCCGCCGGCTCGCAGGAGGCGGCGCGCCTCTCGCAGGGGCGACTTCAATTCTGCCACATGTTCGAGGGTCAAGGAAAACAAAATAAAATCCGCACTTTGATCCGGCAAAGCAATGGCAGCGCTCACATCTGCCTGAAACAATGTCCAGCTTGTATCGCGTTTAGTCGCCTGGACTAGCATTGCTGAGGATAGGTCAAACCCAACAAGCCGCGTTGCCCCTCGGGCGGCTAGCGCTGCAAGATTGCGTCCGGTCCCGCAGCCAAATTCCAAACACGTCTTTTGCGTCAAAGACAGGGACGCTTGGCTAAGAGCATGAGCGGCTGCAAAGACCATGGGATTGTCAAAACCATCATAGTCTAACGCCCACAAATCATAGGCTGCAGCGACACTAAGGGTCACGGGCCCGCTCATACTGAAATCATCTTCCAATCCGCGGCGCGGTTACGGATCCACGTCATCTGCCGCTTGGCATAATGGCGGCTATCGAGGATGGAGCGTGAAATGGCTTCCTCATAGCCGCATTGTTCTTCAAAGAAGTCGATCAAGCCTGGCATGCCAACGGCTTTCATCACCGGCAAATCAGGCTCAAGCCGGCGCTGGTAAAGTGCGTGGGCTTCGTTCAAACCACCCTCTTCCATCATACGTTGGAAGCGCGCCTCAATACGGGCATAAAGGACATCGCGCTCTGGCATCAGGGCAACGCCCTCCCAAGTACCCTCGGCCAGAATAGGGGGTTGGGGGTCCTGGTGCCATTCAGATAAGGGCCTGCCTGTTGCTTCAAAAACCTCCAAGGCGCGCGCAATGCGTACGGCATCTTTGGGCTCAATCTTGCACGCAGCTTTTGGATCAACCTGCATGAGGCGTGCATGGGCTGCACGGGGATCAGCGCCAACCAAGCGGCGGGTTGAGGCGCGAACTTCAGGTGGGACAGGTGGTGTAGGCACCAAGCCTCGCGTGAGGGCATGGGCATAAAGGCCTGTACCCCCAACTAGAATGGGTTTACGACCGCGGGCTTGGATTTCTGCAATTGCAGCTTCCGCTTCAGCGAGCCAAGCCCCCGTTGAATAGGCAACCGCCCCGTCAACATGGCCAAACAAATGATGCGGCACCTCACCCATTTCGGCCGCGCTGGGCCTTGCGGTCAAAATCTCTAGATCTGAATAGACTTGCATCGAGTCCATGTTGATGACTTCACCATTTTGCTCGATAGCAGCATCAATGGCATAGGCAGTCTTGCCCGAAGCCGTGGGGCCGAGAATAAGGAGGGCACGTTGCATCGCTTGCCTCTATCCCAAGTTACGGTGCCCCGCCAATAGTCTGATGCGAATAAGTTGAATGGAGTCTCAATTGCCTTCCTTGATCCTCGTAAGCCCCACTGGCGAAAAAGTCCTTGAAGAAGCGGTTGCGCGGATCGAAGCCCTGTGGGGCGAAGTTGCCTTAAGGACGATTCAAGCCGGCGAAGCGCTCCACATCGAGGCAAGTGATGGCGATGTGGAAGAAGCCATTTCTTGGTTGGACGGGCTGCCACTCGATATTTCTTCCAGACCGCCGATGCGCATGGGCCTGTTGGTCGCCGACATGGATTCCACCATTATTGGCTGCGAATGCCTCGATGAATTAGCCGACTTTGCCCATAAGAAGGCTGAAGTCTCGGCCATCACCGAACGTGCAATGGCGGGTGAGCTCGATTTTGAAGGCGCACTCACAGAGCGCGTTGCCATGCTGGCGGGCTTAGAGCTTTCCGCCTTACAAGCCTGCTATGAGGCCCGTGTGGCGCTGAACCCCGGTGCCGAAGTCTTTGTAAAGACCATGGCACATTTAGGGTCCCATTGTGCGTTGGTCTCAGGCGGCTTTAGCTTCTTTACCAGCCATGTTGCCGAGCGTGCTGGCTTCCATACCAATCGCGCCAATCAATTGCTAGATGATGGAACCCGCCTGACCGGGAAGGTCGGTCAGCCCATCTTGGGCAAGGAGGCTAAACTTGCTGCCCTCAAAGAAGATGCGGCGCGTCTTCAACTCGATTTGTCCCAAACTCTTGCTATTGGGGATGGAGCAAATGATTTGATGATGATTGAGGCGGCAGGCCTAGGCATTGCCTATCGTGCTAAGCCCATTGTTGCAGCCCAAGCCCCTGCCCGCATTGAGCATGGAACTTTGGAAAGCGCCCTCTTCTTTCAAGGCATCCCTCGCAGTGCTTTCGTCGCTGTCTAGAAGCCCATAAACCTTACCTCGAATTCATTTGAGTTATCCGCCCCTTCCCGCTTAGGACGAGCGCGGGATTTAGAGGAGGACGTGCGGATGACACGAGGAATTTTAATGGCCTCAGCCATGTTAGCTGGGGTGTTGGCTGGTGGAACTGCTGTTGCAAGCCAAAACAGCGCATCGCCGATCACGGCAGAATTAACCCGACGCGCGGCTCTAGGGGTGGCGTTCGAAAACACCAGCGAAGGTCCAAAAGTGACCACCGTCACCCCGCAATTAACGGCAGCTTTGGCGGGCGTAGCACCGGGTGACGTCATCCTTAGCCTGAATGGCAAGGCCATTAAAACCAGTGCCGAACTTGTTGCAGCCGCAGGCTTGTTGCGCGCCGGCGACACCACCACACTGACGATCAAGCGCGGCGCAGAAACCAAAAGCCTCACCGCCAAAGCCACCCCCCGTCCTTTGGAGGCCATCCCGAATGCCGATGTCCGCTATGGCACTGTCAGCTTTAAAGACGGCAGATTGCGCGACATTTTGGTGACTCCGAAGAATGGAGCAGATGGAGCCCCCGTTGTCTTTTTGGTGCAAGGCTATGGCTGCGGCAGCGTCGAGGGGCCTGCCACCCATCCCTATCATTTGTTGGCAAAGACGTTGGCAGAAGCCGGCATCGGGTCTTACCGGATAGAAAAGTTGGGCATGGGCGACAGCGTCACGAACACGCCCTGTCTTAAGACTGACTTTGCCTTGGAAATGGAAGGCTTTGAAGCGGGCTACCAAGCCCTCATCAAGGACCGAGGTATCAACCCTAATCGCATCATTATTTTGGGCCACTCTATGGGTGGGATACAAGCCCCCCTGATTGCCGCCAAAGGGCCCGCCCCTCGCGGGGTAATGGTTTTTGGCACCGCTCTGCGCAATTGGCAGGACTATATGCAAGAGCTGTTTGCCATGCAGGGTTTTCTATCTGCGGGGGCCGATCCAGCCGAAGCCGAACAAGCGGCCAAAGCCTTCAGGCCATTGATGCAGCGAATTTTCAATGAAAGTGTAAGCCTCAAGACCATCGCGAATGAAAACCCAAATCATGAAGCCATGTTGCGTGCTGCATTCGCTTGGGACGGGGATGACTTAATCTTGGGCCGCAATCTCGCCTATTGGCGGGGCGTGGCTGCACAAGACACAGTTGCGGCTTGGCGCGATACCAAGGCCCCGGTTCTGGCCATCTATGGTGAAGCAGACTTTGCGGCCATTGATGAGCGCGACCACAAGCGCATTGTTGACGTCGTCAATTTCTACCGTCCCGGCACAGCGACCTATCGCTTCCTGCCTCTAACGGGTCATGGCTTTGATTTGCAGGCAACCCGCGAAGAAGTTCGGGCCGCCAATCAAGCTGGCAAACCAGTAACCATCGCGCCTTACAATCCTGAGCTTACCCAGATCATGGCGGCTTGGATCAATAGCCTGCCTACAAAAGCGCAGTCTGCTGCGAACTAATCGAAGTGTCACTGCCGGAGGGCGATTAGCCCTTCGGCACCGGTTCACCTTCCGCCGGAGGACGCGGCGGGCCCAAACGAACACCCTGTGGAATCCCCCGCGTTGCGGTTTCGGCCTCAGCACCCAGATTGATCAGCGGACAAGCAGGTGGCGCACACAGCCAAATCTCCACCCGCCGATTGCGGATACGTCCACGCTCGTCAGAATTTGAGCCCACCGGCAATGAGTCGCCATACGAGCGCACGACACCGGGTGTCACGCCTAAGCCTTGCAAAGCCAAAGCAACCGTTTCGGCCCGCGATTGGGCAAGCCCAATATTGGTGGCCCGGGCCCCCACATTGTCAGCGAAGCCCAGAACGGCGATTCGGCGCTTATCAATCTGGTTCTTATTGATAAAGGCGACAAAGCGTTTGAGATCTTCTTCCGCACGCGAGTCGGGCTGATTGGCCCCATCATAGAAGCGGATGTCGAAATTCATCCGCTCGGCGAACCGACCGAAGGTCCGGTAATCGCTTGGCGCATCTGGAGGGGTCAGAACCTTGACCGCCCCTAAGCGCAACGGGGTAACACCCATACGCGCCACCAATTCTTGGCCCGGCGGCGAGGTGGCAAAATCAGCAAAATCGCGCGCATTGGGGTCGCCACCTGAGGAGCCGACATAAACAAACAGGCGCTCGGTGAAAGGATACGTCTCTGTCGAGATGGAAAAATCATCCGCACCAACTGAACGGGCACCACGTTCATTCAACGCCAATGTCTTCACCCCACCCGTGCTACGCCGCGTAATCCCAATCGCCTTTTCATCGCGACTTACCGCATCGGCCACCGCGACAGGCCCTTCCAAGAAGGTGACGGTTTCCGGCGGTTCGCGGTCGCCCAACAAGCGCCCGGCTGGACTTGAGTCAAAATCCGCACCGAGATTTTCAAGCTTGATGACGATCTTGCCTTCAACCTCTTTAGAGACCTGATTCCAATCGGTGATTTCCCCGCTCAGGATCCGGCTCAAGGTTTCTGTATCAATTCGATTGAGTGGATTGTTCCGATTGACGACGACCAGGCTGGCATCAAGGCCAACAATCTTTTCGCTCGATGCATTGGTAAAATTGCCCAATGCCGACAGGCGATCAGCCTCTGTTGGCAAAACTTGTCGCAAAGACATCACGGCCTCAAGGCGTTGTTGGGTCAATGCTTCAAATCCACCTTGCGAAGAGGCCAGCGCAATGAGAACGCGCGCATTCTTGCCACCGCGTGAACCCTTGACCTCAATGACTCTGTCGCCCTGTTCTGCTTTGACAGACGAATAGCCTCTCACGCGCATCCAAGCCGATACGAGGTCCATCATCACGGTCGGTCCCATGCTGGACGAACCACCAATCCGAAACAAGACGTCGGCCGGCTTTGGCTGTCCAGACGCAAAGTCTTCAGTAATCGGAATCTGGCCCTGATCCTGTGCCGTGACGCGTTGTCCTTCAGCTTGGAAGAGCCAAGACATGTAGAAGAGGACCAAGATCCCGACGACAATGATGAGGCTTGTTACAGCCATCAACCATCCGAACAGATCGAGTTTAAGCGTGAAGCGGGGCAATTTGGGCGGGGTTGCGCCCTTGCCATGTGCAGGTTTAGCAGGCTTTTTGGTGGAATCCGGATTGATCACCTTATTCCAGTCATAAGGCACATCGTCGCGGCCGTCTGCCATCCAGAATTCCCCAGGTTTCCAAGTCTGCGATTACGCGCGCCAAGCGATAGTCGAGGCGGGCTGAAAGGTCTAGCTTTGCTGCCTGTTACTAACGCGTTGGACGCAGCGCGCGATAGATAGGCTTTCCATCGCGAAACAGACGGATGACCACAGCATCCCGCTTGCGGGCTGCAGCTTGCAAGGCCGCGCGTGCTTCCTGTGGACTAGCGATGGCACGACCTTGAACTTCCAGCAGACCATCGCCTGGGCGTACTTGATCCTTGCCGGGCCCAAAGGGGTCGAGGGCCGACACTACTACCCGCACTTCCGGAGGCAACTTCGGACGATCTGACGGTGCAGCTGAACGCAGCACAAGACCTAAAACAGAAACCGTGGGCGAGGCTTGCGCCGTTGGCGCACGCGCCTCACTTGGCGCGCGTCCGACAGTCAGATTGGCAAAGATGGCCTGTCGACCGCGGAAGCCCTCAAGCTTGACCTTTGCCCCAGCTGGCGCGGCGGCGACAAACCGCGCCAACGCGCGCGGGTCGGTGACGGGCTGGCCCGCCCATTTCAATATCCGGTCTCCCATCCGAAGACCCGCTTTAGCCGCTGGCGAATTGGCCGCAACATCGGCAACGACGACTCCATTTTGGCCAGTGCCACCTTCCTCCGGCGTCAACAGACGCGCCCGCAAGCCGATCCAACCCCGCTGCACGCTGCCTGATTGCAAAATGTCGGCGACAATCTTGCGCGCCAAATTCGAGGGAACAGCAAAGCCGATGCCGACCGAGCCACCTTGGGTCCCACCAGGTGAGACAATGGCGGTATTGACGCCAATCACTTCACCACGCGCATTGAATAAAGGCCCACCCGAATTGCCGCGATTAATGGCTGCATCGGTCTGCAAGAAATCGTCGTAGCGCCCGGCTTGCAGATCCCGATTTCGGGCTGAGATAACGCCGACAGACAAGGAATTGCCAAGCCCGAATGGGCTACCAATGGCAATCGCCCAATCCCCGACGCGGGCTGAATCACTATTTCCCCATGGCACGCTGGCCAAGCGTTGCGCGCCTGTGGCCCGCAAGACGGCAAGGTCGGTTTCGCTGTCGCGTCCGACCAATGTTGCCGGCAGAACAGTGCCATCTACCAGGATGATCTCAAACCGGTCGTTGCCTTCAATCACATGATTATTGGTTACAATAACGCCACGCGGATCAATGACAAAGCCCGAGCCAGATGAAGACCCGCCTGCTGCAGCATGGACGGCATCGCGGGGGGCGCCAACCAATGACCGCTTTGCACGGATCGCAACAACCGCTGGCTGCAACCGAGTTGATAGATCGGCAAATCCATTGCCTAATCCTAACCCCGGCCCAGCAGAACTGGGAGCCGCTCCTTGCGCACCCGCAGGCGCAAGACCCTGCAGGCCAAGCCCAATGGCCGAAATCCATAAACAAACAAGTAATCGTGCGATCCTCATAGAACAGGACTTAGACTGGAGCGGGCGTTTGGGAAAGTAACCCCACCCCGCAAAGCGCACGCAATCACATAAGCCATTCAATTAAAAAAACTTCATGACAGCCTTTTCACGGGTATTTGATGGCGAAGTAAGAGATAGAAGGGGCCACACATTATTTTGGGCGGGGAAACACCCATGGCTTTGGTCTCTTACCGCGCGCTGGCTTTCGCGCTCGCACCCTTTGTTGTTTGCAGCAGCCTGGGCTTGAGTTCGGCCTTGGCGCAGAAGGCTGAGACCACAGCCCCAGCGTCTAGCGTCACCAATGCGCTGCCGGAACTTGTTGATGGCAAGCGCACCTTCCTGCCCGCCTATTTCAACGACATTACCCCACAAACGGCTGCCGACATGGTGGTTCGCATTCCCGGCTTTAACATTGACGATGGGGAGTCAGTGCGTGGGTTTGGTGCAGCCGCTGGCAATGTGCTGATCGATGGCTCACGCCCAACCAGCAAGAATGAAAGTCTCTTCTCCATTCTCGCGCGGATCCCTGCGGGCAATGTTGAAAGTATCGAACTGCTTGAAGGGGCCGCTGCAGGTGCCCTAGCACCGGGCAAAAGCCTCGTTGTTAACGTGGTCCGCAAGGCGAATAACAAGGCCAGCGGCAAATGGGAGGTGCAAGCCACAGGCGTCGGTAGTGGCCGGATCAAGCCGAAGCTCGACACCTCTTACACATCAAAAATAGCTGGCTTCAATGTAACAACTGGCCTGCATGCGGAGATTGAAAACGTCGAAGACTTCATCGGCTTTGAAGGCATTTTGTCGCCCGCTGGGGTCTTTACCGAGCGCGGTCCGAATGATGACCGTCGCCGCTCAAAATATGCGCAAGCAACCTTCGCGGTCGATGGCAAACTAGGTGAAACTAAGCTCAATGCTAATGGTAGCTATATGGAAGGCAAATATCGTCGCACTTGGGTACATGTGGCGTTCCGCACCAATGCTACCCTGCCATTTCGGGTCGATGAGGGCCTTGAAACCAACACTACCCAGCGCTGGGAGATTGGCGGTGACGTAGAGCGCGATGTAGCCGGATGGACGGGAAAACTCGCGTTGCTTGCCAAGGCAACTGAGGACGAAAACTCTGACCTTGCAGGCTTTAATGCTGTTGGACAGGCAAAGAATTTTGGCCGCTTTATCGCCAGTTCCACCAATGAGGAACGGGTAGGACGCCTCACGTTCAAAAGGAAGTTCGGGGCCCACCAAATCGAAACAGGCGGGGAAGTTGCTTTCAATCGCCTCGATTTCAACGGGCAATATGCAGAAGGCAATGGCACAATCTTTGTGGTCCGCCCATCAGACATCTCATCCACCGAAGTTTCCGAGAACCGCAAGGAAGCTTTCATAAGCGATTCTTGGACGATTTCGCCCAAACTCACCCTGGAATCCACATTGACGGGCGAATGGTCCACGATTGAACAGACGGGGGCATCGGGCAAGAAACGGTCCTTCTTCTATCCCAAACCACGGGTCAAAGCGGCTTGGAAGCCACAAGATGGCTGGACCTATCGTATTGAAATCGAGCGGGTGGTGGGACAGTTAGATTTCGGTGCCTTCGCGGACTCTGCCTCTGTTGGCGACAGCAATCAGAATAGTGGCAATCCGGAATTAAGGCCCGAACAAATTTGGTCGGGCCTAATCGTCGTCGAACGACGTTGGGGGAAACGTGGGGTAATCAATGCCTCGCTCGTACAAGAAAAGTTTGAAGAGCAATTGACCCTTGTCCCCACCCGAAATGGTGGGGTTGCATTGGGTAATGTGCCTGAAGCCGAGCGCTGGGGCTATAATGTGACTTGGACCATCCCCTTGTCTGCGCTCCTGACAGGGTTGGAGCTAGAAGGGAATTATCGCTGGCGCGATTCTGAGCTGGTTGATCCGATCACCAACCAAGCCAGGCCTTTTTCTGGCTGGAACGGCAAGAATTTCAACACCAACATCAGTTATGAAATTCCCAAGAAGAAGTTGCGCATGGGTGCTTGGTATTGGCGTGGCAATAACAATCGGGAATATCGCCCGAACCAAACCTTTCAATGGGGCACGAACGACAGCTGGGGCGCATGGATCGAGACCAAGGCCTATAAGAATCTCAGCCTTGAATTCGGCGTTGAAGATCCGTTGGGGACGACTTTCAACCGTTTGCGAACCGACTTCACCCCTGACCGTCGATCAGGGGTGGTGCGCCAGACCCAATATCGTGAACGCTCTAAAGATGGGACGTGGTATCTTCTGGTCAAAGGCACGTTCTGACCAGAAGACCCCAGCTTTATCTTACGCCGTGAGCGAGCTTCTTTAGAAGCGGTGATGCCAAAGCCATCACCATGCCAATCCCAATCGACCAAAGACCAATCGCATTGAATACTTCAAGCGACGTTGCTAGGGCCTTGGCAGGATCGGTCACTTGACCGGCAACGGTCTCTGTTGCGGTCAATTGCGCGATGATGCCCCCCAGATATTGCGCGCCAGAGCTCGCCAAGAACCAGGTGGCCATCAGAGTTGAGAGGAGCTTAGGCGTAGATAATTTCGTCATCCAGCTCAGGCCTACTGGGCTTAAGCACAGCTCCCCTGTGGTATGCAGGAGATAGGCCAGTGCCAAGAAGATGACTGGAACACGGGCTTGGTCATCAGCAAATTTGGCACCCCATACGAGGATCAAGAATCCTAAGCCCACCTGCACCAAAGCAATGGCGAATTTCATCGGTGCCGATGGGTCCATATTGCGCTGGCCCAGCTTCACCCACAGCCATGCAAACACGGGGGCGAAGATCAGAATAAAGCCCGAATTGAAGCTTTGAGTCTGGGGCGCGCTAATGCTGACAAAGCCGTTGTCAGGCAAGGCTACATTGGTGGCGGTAAACAACGACAGCGACGAGCCTGCTTGTTCAAACAAAGTCCAGAATACAACCGATGCGGCGATCAAGACCAAGGCTAAAATCAAACGACCGGCCTCTTCTTTGCTGCACGCTGTAACCATATGATAGACAATATAGATCAGCACGGCGGCTGAGCCCAAGGCGAGCATGTTGCCAACCAATTGGTTGTTTTGCACCAAGAACCAGATGGCGGGAACCGAGACAATGGCCCCGATATAGATGGCGGTCTCCAAATTGATGGGCCCCAAAACCTTTTTCTTCAACGCTTCGGGATCGGGTGGCTCGCCCTTGCCTTCCAAGCTATCCTTACCGCGTACAAAGGCAATATAGCCCGCCAGCATACCGACGCCGGCAAGGCCAAAGCCTGCCCACCAGCCAACAACCGTCCCTAAAGCCCCACACAGAATTGCGGCCCAAAAGGCTCCCAGATTGATACCATAATAATAGAGGGTAAAGCCCGGATCGCGGCGTGGGTCGCCTTCGGGATAGAGCTGCCCCACAATGGAGGAAATACTGGGCTTCAAAAAGCCAACGCCCAAAATGATCAGAGACAGAGCGATGTAAAAGATGATTTCAAACGGACCTTCTGACTTCACCTTCTTCAACTCATAGCTGCCAGCTGGCAACAGGGCTGGAACTGGAGCCGTGGCAGGAAGGTCCTTGATCTCAATGCCTTTTTCAGAAGCACTATAAGCATAGGCTTGTTCGCCAATCTTCAGCTTGGCAACATAGTCTTCGTTGCGCCCTTCTGTGACAAATTCATACGTGGCACCTTGATAGGTCAGGGTCTGGGTGGTGGGCTTGCCTTCAAAGCCCATCGCAAAGTGACCAAACACCAGCGCCAAAGCGCCAAAGGCGATGGCTTTACGTGTTCCCAGGAAGCGGTCTGCTAGCACCCCACCAACCAGCGGCAAGAGATAAACAAGTGTCGTATAAGAGGAGTAGGTCTTTTGCGCGTCAGCTTGGTCAAACAAAAAGTGCTGCACCAAATAGACCGTGAGCAGGCCGCGCATGCCGTAATAGGAAAAGCGCTCCCACATTTCGGCAAAGAACAGCACACGCAAGCCTTTGGGGTGATTTTTCATCTCTCTGGCGACTGGGAAAATCGTCCCCAAAGTTACCAAAAGCCCACCGGCAAACACGATGTTCCAAATAACACCCCAAAGATCAGACATGATCAAACTCCCCCTGAGTGCCGCCTATAACGGACCCGTGATCTGTGGCGCGCACATGATCACGGGATCGCGATGAGAGCAAGGGCAGTTAAGCGGCTGGCATTGCACGCTTATCAGTCATCTCAAAAGCTATGCTGGACCGGCAGCTCAGCATGTAAATCCAAATCGCCACCCAATTTGTCGCCTACCGACAAAGCATTGAGACGGGCATAAGCCCCACCTTTTGCGACCAGCGACTCATGGGTGCCTTGCTCGACGATACGCCCAGCCTCGAATACCAAAATTCGATCGGCCTCACGCACAGTCGAGAGACGGTGAGCAATAAGGATTGTCGTCTTGTCCTTGGCCAAGGCTTTCATCGCATCTTGAACATCACGTTCAGTCTGCGTGTCGAGCGAGGATGTCGCCTCATCTAAAATCAAGATCCGCGCATCGGCTAAGAAGGCGCGGGCAAGGGCCACACGTTGCCGCTCCCCGCCCGACAGCTTAACTCCGCGCTCGCCCACTTGCGTGGCCAGACCCTTGGGCAAACGACCGATAAAGTCGGCCGCGCGGGCATCCCGTGTGGCCGCCTCTAATTCCTCTCGCGTGGCATCAGGCCGGGCGTAGGCAATATTCTCGTGCAAGCTGCGGTGAAACAAGGCGGGGTCCTGCGGCACAAGAGCGATGGAGCTACGCAGACTATCCTGGCGTACATGGCGCACATCCTGGCCATCAATGCGGATCGCGCCGGCATCAACGTCATAAAGCCGCTGCAGCAGCTTCACAAACGTGGACTTGCCAGAGCCAGTTTGCCCCACCAGGGCTACTGTTTCCCCAGGTTGGATCGTCAAGGAGAAGTCATGGTACAAAGGCTCACGTTGACCGCGATACCCGAAGGTGACTTGATCAAACACAATCTCGCCCTTGCCTTGCACAAAGGCCTTGGCGTTGGGCGCATCGGCGACGTCTTCGACCTCCAAGCTATAAGCCACCGCATCTTCAATGTCGGCAAAGCCGCGCTGCACTTGCTGCACCGTCTCACCCAGATTGCGCAAATAGCTGGCGATTAGAAAGTAGCTGGTCAAAGCAAAAGTCGCGTCGCCGGGGCTAGCACGCCCTTCTCGCCACTCGATCAAGACAAGGCCCAATAGCCCCACTTGTAAGGACCACAGGATGAAGTTGGATACGGCCCAGCCGTCTGCATAGCGCATCCAAGTGGTGGCCACGAGACCGCGCCACTTTTCAACAACACCGCTGAAGCGGGCCTCTTCACGGGCTTCGGCTCCAAAGGCTTTCACCGTCGGGTTAGCCGAAACGGCATCAGCCAAGGCAGCTCCGATGGCGGTATCGGCGGAGTTAGAGTGCTCATTGGCCTTTTGGATGTAAAAGCGTGCGATCAGAATGCTGGCAGTCGTAAACAAACTGATCGACCCACCGACATAGAGGCCGACCAGCGGCCAGGTCGCCAACATCATCCCGGTCAACCCCAACAAGACAATAGCGGCAGGTAGGATGAACCAGAGGAAATTGTCCGATAGCGTGTCATAGGCCCACATGGCGCGGCTTACCCGGCGCACGGTCGCGCCAGCAAAGTTATCGCTGTGCCATTGGCTAGAAAAGCGCTGCACATCTCGGAAGCTGGATTGGGTGATGTTGGCCATATTGCGGGCAGCAAACAGGTTCCAAACCCGCACCAAAATATTGCGCAGGACAAACATGCCCGCGGCAATTGCCGCAAACAGCCAGAAGAGGTCAAAGGCCTGATCAGCGGCTTGCGGCCCGTCCGTCAATTTCTCGACAATCCGGCCAGACAAAGCGGGCAAGAGCAGCTCGCACGCGGTTGAGGCTACCATGAGCACAACTACGGCAAAGAATTTCACCGGCTGGCTGGACCAATGCCGCCAGAGGTAAAGCATGATTTGGCCGATATGGGCCTTTTGCTGACGCGTCGAGGCGTCGTCTTCATCATCAAAAAAATCGGACATGGGTCACACAGAGACAGAACAGCTAAGCACCGAGCGCGGTTGTATGGGTGCGTGCTGCGTAAAGAAACTCAAGCAAGGCCGACGAACGGCGAAGCCACGAAGGAAGTGAAGTGCGACGCGCGTGGGTCGGCTCAAATTAATGAGACAAACCATCGTTGGATGGGCGGCGTCGACAATGGCCCCGTGTCAGGACTCAGTCATGCTTAAGTAGGTCCCCTCAGTTGGTGTAGGGTGTGGTTAACGGCTGAAACCGCAGGGGTAAAGCCCGTCAAACCCAAATGGCACCTACTTTGGCCATCTTGTCAGAGACCTGTGGCCCGAAGGTCACAGAACCTCAATAGCCCTTGGTGATTTTGTCGTGGGCCAGAATACCCTTCAACACATCTTCCAACTCAGCAAACGGCACCATGTTCGGCCCGTCTGAGGGAGCTTTATCGGGGTCTGGATGGCTTTCCATAAAGATCGCCGCCACACCCACCGCCGCTGCGGCACGCGCCAGATATTTGACCATGGTGCGATCCCCGCCCGAAGAATCTCCTTTGCCACCGGGTTGTTGCACCGAATGGGTTGCGTCAAACACAACTGGCGCACCAAAAGCCGCCATCGTAGGCAGGCCACGGAAATCGGTCACCAAAGTATTATACCCAAAGCTGGCACCCCGCTCGGTCACCATTACATTGGGATTCCCAGAGCCGGTGACCTTGGCAATAACATGCTTCATGTCCCAAGGGGCCAAGAATTGCCCCTTTTTGACGTTGACGACTTTACCCGTCTTAGCCGCCGCAATCAGAAGGTCCGTCTGACGGCACAAGAAGGCCGGGATTTGCAGCACGTCGACCACTTCGCCCACGATTCGGCAATGCTCCTCGGTGTGCACATCGGTCAAAACCGGTAAGCCTAGCTTGTCCTTAATCTCTTGAAAGACCGACATTGCATTGTCGAGCCCGAAGCCACGTGCCCCCGTCAGGCTCGACCGATTGGCTTTGTCATAGCTCGACTTGTAAATCAGACCCGCACCCAATTTGCCATAGGTCTCTTTCAACCATTGAGCCGTTTCAAGCGCATGTTCGCGGCTTTCCATCGCACAAGGTCCGCAGATGAAACGGACCGGCAAGCTATTGCCAACTTGAACAGCGCCAGAGCCAGCACCGACGGTGACGATGGGGGCGGGATTGGTCATCATTACATCTCCGGCGGCTGGGAGGCCGCTTCATAGTTTGACGGGCCTGAGTGCAGGCAGGTGCGCGCCGCTTTTGGCATAGGTTTGCGCTGAAATAAACAGATAGGGATTAGGACGATGCCTTTCGATGGGGTTTGGTTAACACATGCATAAGGTTTCGCAGTTTTAATAGCTGCATGACCCAGCTAGAGACCCCTTTTCCCCGTAAGCTTGGACCGGTTACCAGACCGCCCGTGGCGATTGCGCGCGGCTATCGGGATAACGACTTCAACAAGCAAAAATGGTCATGGCAGCAGACGTTGGCATTCGCGGTTTTTGCCTCAACAATCTTGTGGGGTTTGATCTTTTTGGCGATCCGCGCGCTGCTGGCTTAATCTGGTCCAAGATGAGCTATCAGGGCTAGACAAATCGCGTCCAAAGACCGAGGAAGCTAAGCCATGAAACTGATTTCCTATACCCTTGGCTTTCCTCCAACTGAGATGCGTCCAGGACCTGCCCAGCGCCCCTGGATGGACTCCACGTCTGACCGCTTCGCCTATCGCTGCTTGCCGCTCAATATTGCTAATCAATATGGATGGGAGTTGTTGTGCCCCTGTTCATTTGAAGTCACTTGGGATGGCGGGCCAAGCCCGGATGCGATGGTGGTCGAAATCTTGGAAGATGGTTGGCCTCATCCAACCAGCCACTTCGGCCATGGCGTCCTGACCTTCCATGTGAACCAGATTTTTCGGACCGAGCCTGGCACGCAATTGATGACGACCGGGCCGATGAATAATCCTAAGGACGGTATTGCCGCTCTTTCTGGCATTATCGAGACGGATTGGTCGCACTATACCTTCACGATGAATTGGGTGATGACGCGCGCTTTTCACCCCGTCCGCTTCCAAAAGGGCGAGCCGTTTGCCCACATCTTCCCAGTCAATCTGGCGGCAATTGAGCAGATCAAGCCCGAATTCAAGCCCTATGAGACCGAAGAAAACCTCAAAGAATCCTATGAGGCTTGGCAAGATAGTCGCAACACCTTCAATCAAGAGCTTGAAATTCCAGACTCTCAGGCCCGCAAGGACAAGTGGCAGAAATCCTATTTCCAAGGTCTAGGCCCAGATGCAAAGCCCACGCAAAAGGGGCGTCACTGGACCAAGCTCGACGTGCAGCCTTGGCCAGGCTCAAAAGCAAAAAAGAAATAGGGCCACTCGACAAAAGAACATAGATGGAACATGATGGGTCATGCTTGACCCCGTAAGTCCTGATCTTTTGTCCTATACCACCACAGAAACAGTGGGTTCGAATGCCATGCCAGCGGCACGGCCGGATGTCACGGTAGCCGTGCGTACTGGTGCGACGCGCTGTTTGATCCATGCCGGTTATGCCCCTATTTGGGAGTTTAAGCTCGCCAATAACCGCCGCGCCGATATTTGCGGTCTCAGCCAAAAGGGTGAGTTGGTGATTGTAGAGGTCAAGTCCGGGGTGGAGGATTTCAAGACCGATATGAAATGGCCCGAATATGCGCCTTATTGTGACCTCTTTTATTTTGCCGTGGCACCGGACTTTCCGATCGACTTGATCCCCGCCACCGAAGACCAAGCGCCAGGCCTGATTGTCGCCGATAGCTTTGGGGCAGAAATTGTGCGCCGCGCACCGCGTTTTGATCTGGCCCCAGCGCGGCGCAAAGCCGTGACCTTAAGCTTTGCCCGCCATGCGGCTGTGCGGGCGCTGCGGATCTAAGTGCTAAACCGCTCGAACGCTTGGGTGACAGCGGGGCCAAATTCCAAATTCCGCTTGGCATAAAAGCCCGCAAGCCCCGCTAGAATATCGCCCGGCGTGGTTTGGGGCGAGCCGCCCACGAAAGGGGGAGCCGGATCATATTCAATCGACAATTGGACGCGCTGAGCCGCGGCTTGCCCTGCGATTTCAGCGACAATGGTCAAGGCAAAATCGATACCCGCTGTCACCCCGCCGCCCGTAAACACCCGCCCATCGCGCACGACACGGCCATGAGTCGGGATCGCACCAACCTCCACCAGTAGGCTATGATAAGCCCAATGCGTGGTTGCCTTTTTGCCCTTTAGCAAGCCTGCCGCACCTAGAACAAAGGCACCGGTGCAGACGCTGGTGATATAGCGCGCCTGCCCTGCCTGCTCTTTCAGAAAAGCGATCAGCATGGGGTCTGCCATAGCCTGTTCCACCCCAAAGCCACCTGGCACGCAGATCAAGTCGAGTGGCGGACAAGCGTCAAACGTGGTTGTCGGCACGAGCGACAATCCACAATCACTTGGCACGGGATCAAGGCTATGGCTGATGATATGAACTTGGGAATGCGGTAAGCGATGTAAGACCTGCAATGGCCCCGTGAAATCCAGCTGCGTGACATTGGGAAACAGAATAAATCCAATCTGAAACATGGGGCCTCGCAGGGGGTTGATTTTTCAAAGTCCGTACCATGATGCGCCGAGGCTTCAAAGGCTTACCCGCTTCAGTTCGCCCCGGTGCAACACGCATAACTGACCGGGCGATTAAGACGATACCACGCTTTCCAACTCTGTCTGATAAAAGTCCCAGCCACCGAATAAACGAGCGCAGCTTTTGGACTTTGCCAGGGCATAGACGCGGCAATCGCCAAAATTTAGCCCTGCCGGATAGACGCCCTTACCCCGGCGATCACAGGCGTCTGCCCCTGTTTCGGCATTCACCAATGCCACAGGCGCGATCGTGGCACCAAGACCTGCGATGAGTGCCGCCATAGCCTTGCCAACGCCGCGCAGCCGCGAAACGATGAGGGCCTCTGCAACAGTCGCCGCTGAAATCACCAAATCGCCGTCCTGTTCCAAAGCCTTGGTCATGTCGTCGGCCTCCGGCCCATCCAGCACACTTGCCATGAATGAGGGAGGCATCGAGAGTGCTCAATTTGGCAATCCGTCATCATCATTCAGAAAGTCTTGGCTGCGCACAGCACGTGGTATTCCGTTTGCCCCAGGTGCGGCTGTACGGGCGATGGCAATGATATGGCGGTGCTTCTCTGCGCCAATCGGTGCTGGGATCGCCAAAAGTCGCACGACCAGAAAATGCCTAGCGAATGTCCCCTCACCCCTTGGACAAAGCGCCGCAGGGCAAACTGCCAATGCGTGCTTGCCAGCGCCAAGAATAAGTGGTGGATCACCGCTATGTCCAAACCCGCTGAAACGCCCCCCGCCAAGCCCCCTATCCCTTTGCCGCGCCTGATCGCTATTGGCGCGCTTGGCCTTGGAATACTGGTTCTGGGGGCGGCTTTCGTGCAGAACAGCTTGGCTCCTAAACCTGTTGAAGCCGCCCTGCCAGAAGGTTGTAATGCCCGGGCTTTTGCTGAGATTGGCGGACCTTTCAATCTGGTCAATCAAGACAATGTGGCGGTCAGCGAGAAGACCTTTGTGGGCAAGCCCGCGCTGATCTATTTTGGTTTTACCTACTGCCCCGATATCTGCCCGCTCTCCTTGCAAACCATGCGCTTGGCTCTTGAAGAAGCCAAAACAGTGCCTGGTTCGAAATCGACCGACATTCAGCCGATTTTGATCAGTCTAGACCCTGAACGCGACACACCTGCTGCCATGAAAGCCTATGTCACATCGGCAGGCTTCCCCCAAGGTTTGCAAGGCCTAACGGGCACGCCTGAGCAAGTAAATGCTGCGGCCAAGGCGTTCAAAGTCGGGTTTCGCAAGTCGATCCCCGAGGGCGGTAAAGCCGCCGATTATGTGATAGACCATACCTCCATCTTCTATTTGCTTGACCGTCAGGGCAAGCTTGCGACCTTCTTTTCGGCCGATCCAGACCCCAAAGCCATGGGCCAATGTCTGGCAGCCCTGTCAAAAAACGGGTTGTAAAGACTCAGTCCTGACCCGAAAACAGGCGGAAAGAGGCAAGAATTCAGTCCACCTATCGGTTGTGCACCCTGCACAACGCAGTTGCAGCATTTCTTCAATATTCTGTTTTTACTGACAAAATTTACATTCCCCTACGGCAAGCCGGAAAAACATTCTGCGCGATATGGTTGCCAAATCTTCATAGATGCCATGCAATCATTGCCAATCTGGCTGCCAAATGTGGTGCGTGCAGAGGGGGCGACCATGCTTTATTCGATCGTTGAGATGCAGCGTGCCGCGATGATGCCTTGGCGAGTTGCGGTCAATTTCCAGCGCGCCTTGCTGGCCAACCCCTTAAACCCCATTGCGCAAACACCCTTTGGCCGCAACCTGAGCGCCGCGTCGGATTTGTTTGAGGCGATGACCCGCCGCTATGAGAAGCCCGCTTGGCGTATCGAGTCGACTGTCATCAATGGCATTAAAGTGCCGGTCACGATTGAAACGGTTTGGTCGTCTGCCTGGTGCAGTCTTGTGCATTTTAAGCGCGACAAGCAAGCTTTGGCTGAAGCGCGCGGCCCAGATTGGGTTGAGCCTCGTGTTCTGATCGCTGCCCCCTTGTCGGGCCATTTCGCCACCTTGCTGCGCGGCACCGTAGAGGCCTTCATCCAAGATCATGACGTCTATATCACCGATTGGCATGATGCGCGCGATGTGCCGATTGGCATGGGCCGCTTTGATCTGGACGATTATATCGAACATATCCGCGAAATGCTCAAGCACGTGGGCCCCAAGGCCCATGTGGTGGCAGTATGCCAACCCGGCCCCCCTGTCCTTGCCGCCATCGCCCTGATGGCGGAGGATAAGGACCCTGCCCTGCCCGCCTCCATGACCTATATGGGCTCGCCCATTGATGCGCGATGTTCGCCCACGGTGACAAATAAGCTGGCCGAGGAAAAGCCGTTTACATGGTTTGAGTCCAAAATGATCCAAACCGTGCCGCCCATTTTTCCAGGCGCCTTCCGCCGGGTCTATCCGGGTTTTGTGCAACTTGCCTCCTTCATGCAAATGAATATGGACCGCCACATTGATGCCCATCGCGACTTCTTCAACCATTTGGTGGCGGGGGATGGCGACGAAGCCGAAAAGCATCGCGAATTCTACGATGAATATCTGGCAGTTCTCGACCTGTCAGAGGAATTCTACCTTCAGACGATCCAAAAGGTATTTCAAGAATATCATCTCCCACGTGGCATCTTGATGTGTCGCGACCGTTTGGTGAAGCCAGAGCTTATCAAAACGGTCGCACTGATGACGGTAGAAGGCGAGAAAGACGACATCTCTGGCATTGGCCAGACCCAAGCCGCCCACGACATCTGTACCGGCATCCCAAAAAAGATGCGTTATGACTATGTGCAAGAAGGCGTCGGCCACTATGGGGTGTTTAATGGCCGACGTTTCAAGAGCGAGATCTACCCTCGCCAGAAGCAGTTTATCCGCACTTATTTCAGTGCGGATAAAGAACGTCAGTTTTTAGCAGGCGGCTGATTGGTGAAGGTGATACCAAGGCGAGTTGGCAGGTCTTTTGGGTCCGCCAAACTTGGAAACTCAACCGGCACGGGTGGTTGCATAGCCGCCGTCATCACACCGCCAATTTCGATCCAGCGAGCCAAGGAAATCAGGAACTGACGTTCCATAATCGACTTGTTTTTTTCCGCCGCAGACTTGCGCAGAGGCTCTGCCCAGGATTGACGTACTTGGGCCACGGCCTGCGCATCCTGTGTGGCCGAACGGCTGGTCGCCCCTTTGGCTGGAGGTGCCATCATAGACGCAAACACACCGGCAGCTTTGGCAATCCCACCCTGGTCGCGGAGTTCAAGCGCACCATTGAGGAAGCGCATGCCCTGATAAATCGCTAAGCTTTGCTTGAGTTGTGCCGTAGGGTCGGGCTTCTTAGCCGCTTTACCTTTGGGCGCATTCGCTTTCTTCAAATCCTCAGCTAAGGGTCCGATCAGGGCATCAACGGTTTGTTCGCGATAAAACTTCCCCAGCCCATCCATGGCAAAGTCAAGGTTGACCCCAGCCCAACCTTTGAACGTGTAGTTCAAATCATTCAGGGTCGCGATATCAGTAACCGGGTCATAGTTTGCCTCTGCCCCGATGACCAATTCAATCCCGTCCGACAAGAGCGGGGCAAACATCGCCATGGGGCTATCTGGCTGGTTCAGCAAAGCTTCGGGAACCGTCAGCTTCATGGTGATGGGTTCCAATTTTGTGGCGGTAATGATGCCATCGCCGTTGCGAACTGCACTCGTCGCGATCCGATCAATGGTAAAGTTGAACCCCTGAAACCCAACTGCGAAATTCGACATATTGATCGCACCAATGCCGCCATCGAGAGGGCCACCGGGCAGCACATCCTTTAGCTTCGGGCTGGGTGTGGCCGGCGCAGAGGCCGCCTTGCTGGTTGCCGCGACACTCGCGGACGTCGAAGCCAGATCAGCAAAGCCCATGAGAGCGGAGCGACCGGTAGGCTTTGGCTCCAAACTTGGCACGATTTTCATAAAAGCACTGCCGAGTGCCGAGAAATACACAAGGTTGATGTCGTCCAAGCGAAGGGAGTCCAGCCCCATATCGATGCGCTTTTCAGCCTCACCTGTCGTTACCTTCATGCCTGTAAGGCTGAAGCGGCCGATGTTTTTCTCAGCCCAATTCGACAGCTCCATGCGGCCCATCGCGAGGTTAGACTTTTCAGGTTTTTCCTTGTCCGCACCCCCTTCAAATTCCATGGAGAGGTTTTCCACCAACATGGAACCAAAGGACAGCTTCTTGAAATCAAACTGTTCGGGCTCAAAGGCGTTGGCAGACTGCAGGGCCTCAAGGCCCGCCATCTTGAAGTCCGTCACCGAAATTCTACCAACTTTCGCGTTGCCATCTGCTTCGAGAACTTCAAGGCCCACAAGTTCCATAGATTTGGTGGAGCCACCGTCTGGCGAGAGGCGAACACCGGCAAGATTGAGTGCGCCAATCTTGCCACTCCCCATCTGGCCGTCTTTGCCTTTTAGTTGCACGACAATGTTTGAGACACGAACGTCCCCTTCAAACCCAGTCTGGCTCAATGTTGCAGCGCCCCGGGTCCCACCAAGGGTGTCACCGCCAACCCATCTGGTAAGCGCTTCAAGATTGGACGCTTGCGTGAGGCCGGTTACTTCGATCTTGCCAAGACTTGTTTTCTCGCCATCCTTGCTGACCGTCGTGCCATTCTCAAGAACGAGGCTAAAGCGGTCTGACTCCCCAGCAGCTGGCACGCGCTGAAGCACCAATTGGCCAAAGCTGATATCGGATGAATTTGATGCTTTGCCCTTGAAAACCAGATTCTCAATCACCGCGCGGTCTTCGGTAACGCTCTTGGTTACAAATTCTGTTGTGGCGGTTGGCTTATCTAATTGCCAAGCTTGCAAAACATCGCGCATCTTTGGTGCGGTCTGCGCGTAGGCAGGCGCGATCATAACAGAACACAGGGCCGTTGCAGCCAATAAAGACTTCAAATTCATCGATGGACTCCCCCAAAAGACAGCGGCAAATTGGCATGATATGGCATCTCTGCCAACGGCAGAACTGTCTAACCCAAGATTACAAAAGTTTTAGTTCGCCGAAAGCCAAACCTAACGCGGTGGCCCACTGGCTTCGACTGGACGAGCCTGCACATCCTTGACAATCTCGTCGAGACTGCGGGTTTCAGGCGCTGGCCGCGCGGAGGCGGGCGCTGTCGCGACCGATTGTGCTTCAGAGCTAGGCACGGGAGCTATCGGCGAACCGTCACCACCGAGAGTCATGTCGAGCGGGTCAACGGGCAAAGTCTCAACATTTTCATCTGTCGGCTCGGCCAAAGCATTGGGATCAGGCGTGGGGGCCAGCGGCAAAGCGAAGCCACGTGGGGCCACCCCTTTCATCGTCGGGACCATCAAAGCGCGCCAAATCCGAGCTGGCGCAGAGCCGCCTGTGACGCGGTTGGTTTTGACAGTGAAGTCATCATTGCCGACCCAAACGCCTGCAACATAGCCGCCGGTAAAGCCTATGAACCACGCATCAGCATAGTCACTGGTCGTGCCCGTTTTGCCGCCGACCGGACGGTCGGGCAATTGGGCGGCGCGCGCCGTCCCGGCAGAGACGACTTGGGCCAACATCAAGTTCATGTTGCGCAAGGGACCATCTTCAATAGCACGACGCGGGGCTGGGGGGGTCCGCTCCCATAGAATTTTGCCAGAACGGGTCCGAATGCGCTTAAACCCATAGGGGGTGACGGCCACCCCACCATTGGCGAAGGGCACATAGGCTGCAGTCAATTCAAGCGGGGTCAAGACCTCTGTACCCAAAGCCAAGGTCGATTGCGGGTCGAGACGGGAGCGAATGCCCAAACGGCGTGCAGCTCGAATAACGGAGTCCCGCCCAACTTCTTCGCCAAGGCCAACCGCAACGGTGTTGATAGAACGGGCAAAGGCACTGATCAGAGGCATGGGGCCCCGGAACTTGCCATCATAGTTTTGCGGAGCCCATTCGCCGACTTTGATCGGCGCATCCACGCGCACAGAATACGGCGTCTCGCCCCGCTCCATCGCGGCCAGATACACAAAGGGCTTGAAAGCAGAACCGGGTTGGCGCTTGGCGTCAGTCACACGGTTAAACTCGCTTTCTTGATAATTGCGGCCACCAACCATGGCCCGTACGCCCCCGTCGCCAGCAAAGGCGATAACGGCACCTTGGCCCATACGCATCGCCTTGCCATTCTGACCCAGCTCTTGGGCAAGAGCGCCTTCAGCATTCAACTGAGCGGTTAGATCGAGGGTGGTTTCAACGATGATATCTTCTTCAGGCTCACCAACGATCGAGCCTACATCTTCTGCAATCCAGTCGAGGAAATAGGCTGCGCCACCCCCGCGTGAAGTTGGCACAAAGCGCAGAGGCTGGCTGACAGCTTGTAGGCGCTGAGCCTTGGTGATGACGCCTTGGGCTTCCATCACATCCAAAACGACAGTCGCCCGATCCGAAGCCCGCTGCGCGCTAGACACCGGATTGAAGCGCGAAGGGGCTTTCAACAGGCCCGCTAAAAGAGCGGCTTCTGAAATGGTTAGATTTTGCGGCGTTTTGTCAAAGTAGCGGCGTGCCGCCTCGTCAATCCCATAGGCACCTGAGCCGAAATACACGCGGGCGAGATACAGAGCGAGAATCTCATCCTTGGTAAAGCGGCTTTCCAGCCAAACAGAAAGCAAGAGCTCTTGGGCTTTGCGCTTCAAGGATTGTTCTGACGACAAAAACAGGTTTTTCGCCAATTGTTGGGTGAGGGTGGAGCCGCCTTGAACCACACGGCCGGCGCGCGCATTCACATAAAACGCCCGGGCCAAGCCTTCAAAGTCAAAACCCCAATGACGGTAGAACTTTCGGTCTTCAATCGCCAAAACCGCTTGCGGCACATAGGGCGGCAAGCTCTTTAAGTCGATAGGCGGGGAGTCAGGTGCACCACGCCGATCGACGACATTGCCCCGAATATCGACATACGTGATCGAGGGCCGATCCGTCTTCTTCCATAGGGCCTCTGGGTCTGGCAGGTCCGAGGCGACCCAAATGAAGACACCCACGGCACATACGCCCATCCACAAGACCATGACTGCCCCCCAATAGAAGAGGGTGCCAAAAAAGCCGCGTCCTTTTCGGGGACGTGGGCCACTATTGGCCCGGGATGGACCGCGACGACGTGGTGGTGGACCATCTGGATAGCCGCCGCGACGACCGCCACCATTGGAATTTCTTCCATTGCCTGCCCCGCGCCCTGCCAAGATCGTAACCTTTCGTAAAGTCTCTCAGGATTGTCCTGCCTGATTGGGGTTAATCACAGGTGAATCTGGCAAATCCAAGGACGCTTCGAGACCACTCCAAGGCAAGTTTTGGCATTGTTTTTGCGCCCTCAAGGCCATGAGCATCTTTTCGGGACAAATCATTTTGGTCGGCACGGCTGTGTGCGAAGGCTATAATCACAAAGTGGCCAAGGGCGCACGTTGCGCCATGGTCTGTGTTTGCGACTGTGATCGCATGGAAGGCTTGGGCCTGCTGGAGCTTTATGAAACCGAAGATGGGCTTGATGCCGGTCGCCTGCTGGACGAAACTTTGGGTCGTCATGGCTGGAGCAACATCACGATCAAGGCCTGCATGCCAGTTGCCGATAAGACAGAGGGCTGGGAACCGGAATTGGAGGCCTTGATTGGCGCAGCCAAGCGCCTTGGGGTGGCCCATATGGTGTTTGAACCTGAGTCAGACCGCCCCAAAGTGTTGCATTAGCTTCGTGGAAGATTCGGCCCTAGCCGCCCGTATAGCCAAAGCCTGAAGCATTGGCGCGTTCCACGCCTTCGAGGATCATCTTCTTCGCCACGCCAGCATCCTGCCAGCCCTTCAGCTTGGTCCATTTGCCGGGTTCTAAGTCCTTATAATGGGCAAAGAAGTGCTCAATTTGCGCGACTTGGATCGCAGGCAAATCCTTATAGCTGTCTACGCCATCATAAAAGGCGGTCAATTTTGGAATGGGAACAGCCAAAATCTTTTCGTCTTCGCCAGCTTGATCTTCCATCAGCAATACACCGATTGGCTTCACCCGCAAAACACAGCCCGGGATCAAGGCGCGGCGGCCAATGCACAAGACGTCGACAGGGTCACCATCACCCGACAATGTGCCGGGGATAAAGCCGTAATTGGTTGGATAGCGCATGGGGGTATAGAGGAAGCGGTCGACGAACATCGCGCCGGAATCCTTATCAATCTCATATTTGATCGGCTCACCACCCAGCGGCACTTCGATCACGACATTCACATCATTAGGCATATCGTGGCCGGGTGGAATTTTCTTGATATCCATGGGGAGGATTCCTGTGTTCAAAAAGACAATCGTTTTGGCAAGGCGACATGGCCATTCCGAATGGCCCGAACCCGTGCGCGCGGGGGTTTAGACCAAGTGACGACACAAAGCCATCATTGGATGCAATCATTTCTCGACCAAACAATCATGCGGATCGCGCAAACCCCTCTGCGCCACCTTGTGTAGAAACTCTCATCGGCTCAACACTGCCATCTTCCCCATACAGGCTACAGCCTTTAATCTTGTCTTCATTGGGTCTGTTGCAGGCTCACACCCCTGGCTAATAATTTGGAGCGCCGGTGAGATGAGTGAAGACGTTAAGCGGCCGAAAAATCCCGCGATTAAAAGCCATAATGACACTGAGACGCCCAATCCAATCCCATTCTACCTTCTACATGTCTCTGCTTTTGCAGCCATTTTCACAGGTGTTCATGCAGCTGACCTTTGGCTCTGTTTAGGCATTTATCTGTTGCGCATGTTTGGCGTGACCGCGGGCTATCACCGCTATTTTGCCCATAAGAGCTTTAAGACCAGCAGGGTCTTTCAATTCATCCTTGCCTTCATCGCCCAGACCTCCGCCCAGCGCGGAATCTTGTGGTGGGCCAGCCACCACCGCAACCACCACCGCTTTTCTGACACGGCACAAGACGTCCACTCTCCGGCCAGAACCAGCTTCTGGTATGCCCATTTCGGTTGGGTGATTGATCCGAAGAATCACGAGACCGACTATGACGGCATCGCCGATTTCACCAAATATCCCGAACTCGTCTGGCTTGAGCGCAACCCCTATGTGCCGCCTGTCATTTTGGGGGTGATCGTCTGGCTGTTTGCCGGCTGGTCAGGCCTTGTTGTCGGTTATGTGTGGAGCTTGATCGCCTGTTATCATGCCACCTTCTGTATCAATTCACTCGCCCATGTGCATGGCCGTCAGCGCTTTGTGACGGGCGACCACTCACGCAATAATTGGATCCTCGCCATCGCGACCATGGGCGAAGGCTGGCATAATAACCATCATGCTTTCCCCAATGCGGCCCGCCAAGGCTTTAAGTGGTGGGAGTTTGATCTGAGCTTCTTGATCCTGCGCGTTTTGTCATGGTTCGGGATCGTCTGGGATTTACGCCACCCGCCCAAGGAAATGGTCCAGGGGATTCATCTGCCAGGCCCTGCCCTGATGGAAAAGGCCGCGCATCAATTGTTACAGGACTTTGCCGACCGCCTCGCCAAAGCGCGCGAAGGCTGGCGCGTGCCGACCATCGAAGAATTGCGTGCAATTGCTATCCGCAACATGCCCAAGAACCCGCATCTCGATGCCATTTTAGCGCGCGCAGAAGAGCTCGCCACCGAATGGATGCCCGCTTGGCTCGCCCAACAAACGGCCCGCCAACTGGGGTAACTTCCCAGCCCCCATAATGTCATTGCCGCCGAAGCGTGCGCTGCGAGCGGGGAACGTGCGGGGCTCGGCTGAGCTGTCCAGGATGGCATCGCTTCTCGTTCTTTTGTTCTGGAAGGCTTTGGCGCAGGCCCTGCCTGCCCCAAAGGCCAAACTCAATTGTTGGTGGGCGATTTGACGCGACAAATCGCCCGATCACGCTAGAGGAGGCGGTTTGGTGGACCAAGGGGATCACCAAAGCGCGTCCAGATAAAAAACCTAACCAAAACCACTGTCGTCCCCGCCGAAGTGAAGCGCAGAGCGGGGACCTCCTTACGCTTTTGCGCCACAAGGTCCCGGGTCGGCTCACGCCGTCCGGGATGACAGCGTTAAGGGGGGGGGCCTCACCCCACCCCCAACACCTTTTGCCCCGCG